>DATAZE010000050.1:0-2523 GCA_036272195.1 Verrucomicrobiia bacterium
CGTTCCTATCCATTCCACCCTATTCCACCACCGCCCCTTTCCCTCGGTCGCCCCAAGCCCTAGTACGCAGCCCGAAGCACAACAAGGCGAACATAATATACGCAACACGCTTTATTCTAATGACTTGCATTAACACGTTAATCCCAGTCGGCCTTTTCGCAGTTGACGCTGGGAACAAACGCCCCCTAAGCTCCCTTCATGACTGCGCCGTCGCATGTAGCGCCAGCGCGGAAAAATTTTATGCCCGAAGGATATTGCGTCAAATGCAAGGCCAAGAAGGAAATCGTGGATGCAGTGGAAGAAACGATGAAGAACGGGCGCAAAGCCATCAAAGGCAAATGCCCCACCTGCGGCACCGTGATGTTCAAAATCCTGGGCGGCAAGGCATCTCCTGCGGCCCCGGCGCCGGCCGCGCCCGCCTCGGAACCGACTGTTCCCAAAACCAGTTGATGGGAGATCAGGGGGAATGAATAACTTGGAATTGAAATCAATTCATTGCCTCGACACAGCCGCAATTCGTCATTCGTCATTTAAATAGAATATGTCTCAGCAGCTTGCATACGTCATCATCACTCCGTATTCGCTTTTCAAGTCGCGCACCGGCGGCATCCTGAGCCGTCTCATCACGCGCACAGGCCTGGAACTCGCCGCCGCGCGCATGTTCGCGCCCAGCGAAGAGCTCGTGAAGCAATACTCCCAGGCCATCATTTCGCAAAACGATCCCCAGGATCGCCGGGTGCAGGAGTTGATTCATAATTATATTCTCCAAAATCTTTCGCCCGACCCCAAAACCGGCCGCCGCCGCCGCGTCATGATGCTGCTCTTCAAAGGTGAGGACGCCGTGCGCAAGACACGCTCAGTGATCGGCCACATCAGCCCCGACCGCCGCGGAGGCGAGACCATTCGCGACACCTATGGCGACCTGATCATCGACGAAAACAACCAGGTACGATATTTCGAGCCAGCCGTGCTCGCGCCGCCCACGATCGACGAAGCGGAAACCAAACTGAAGCTCTGGACGAAATATTCGGAAGCCGACGGCGGCGTGGTCGACAACGTGATTGGCTATCAGCCCGGTGAAAAGCCGCAGCGGACGCTGGTGCTCATCAAGCCCGAGAATTTCCGGTTCCCCTCAGGCCGTCCGGGCAACGTGATTGATTTCTTTTCGCGCACCGGCTTGTTCATCGTTGGCATCAAACTGCATCGCATGAGCGTGGCGCAGGCAGTGGAATTTTACGGCCCGGTCCGCGACGTGTTGCGCACGAAATTGAAGGACATGGTGGCAACCAAGGCAAAAAACGCGATCGAGAAGGAATTTGGCTTCAAGATCGGGAGCGATCAGGAACATCAGCTCGGAGACGTCCTCGGGCCGGTCTTTGGCGATAACCAATTCGACAACATCGTGCGATTTATGTCCGGCTACGCCCCCTCGGAAATTCCCCAGGGAGAATGGACACAACCGGGCACGGAGCGTTGCGTGGCTCTGGTCTACGAAGGCGTCGAGGCCGTGCGTAAAATCCGCGACGTCCTCGGGCCGACCGATCCCTCCAAGGCGCCGCCCGGCTCCATCCGCCGCGAATTCGGCCAGACCATCATGGTCAACGCCGCCCACGCCAGCGATTCCGAAGATAACGCGAAGCGCGAGATGGGCATCGTGAACGTTGCCGAAAACAATTTCCGCGAGGTGGTCGAGGAATTCTACGGGAAGGTATAATTACATGTGCCGCGTGAAACGTGAATTCACGTTTCACTTCCACAACTCCGGCGAGTCCTGCAGCATCTGCAACAACCGGGCATCCGCCGCCGGAAATTCATAATTCCGCAATTCAGCGGCGCTCACCCATTTCAAGTCCAAACAATCCAGCGCGCGCGGCTCATTTTGTTTCCAGCGACAGCGAAAGAATTTCAGCACCACCGTTTTTTCCGGATACGCGTGCGTCAGACTTTCAATCAACTCACCCACTTCGACTTCAACACCCAGTTCCTCACGCAATTCACGGACGAGACATTGCTCAAACGTTTCGTTCCCCTCGCGTTTGCCGCCCGGAAATTCCCACAACCCACCCAGATGCGCGTCTGCGTGCCGTTGAGTGATGAGGAGTTTGCCGCCGCGAAAGATCAGGCCCGCGCTGACTTCGATGGATTTCATGGGAAAACGTGTTCCGTGGTGCGTTAGACTCAAAAGCCCGTTTGTCATCGCGTGAATTCACGCAATACGTAAAACGCACCACGTTTCACCGTCCAATACTCTTATAGATAAATCCCAACCGCTCCATCTCCGCCGGGTCGAACAGATTCCGCCCGTCGAACAGGATCGGGTGTGATAACGCTTTGCGCGCGCGTTCCAAGTCCAGCTTCTTAAATTCCTCCCATTCCGTCGCGATCACCAGCGCGTCGCAGCCCTCGGCCACTTCGTTCATGTCTTCCACGTAGGTCACGTCTTTGAGCAATCCTTTGGCCTTGTCCATTGCTTTCGGGTCATGCACCCGCAAGGCGGCGCCTTCTTTTTGCAACCGCTGGCAT
>DATAZE010000051.1:0-20473 GCA_036272195.1 Verrucomicrobiia bacterium
CACGACGAGCGCGTGATCGGGCTGATGACAAAATATTTTAAATATCAATTGTCGGTTCCGGATTCAAAATTCCTGACGCATTACTGGCAGAAGATGCGCGGCGGCGACAATCTTTACAGCGTTTACTGGCTCTTTAATCGCACGGGCGAACCTTTTCTCCTCGAGCTCGCGTCCAAAATTCATCGTTGCACCGCGGATTGGGAAATGAAGGGCAATTTGCCCAATTGGCACAATGTGAATATCGCCGAAGCCTTTCGCGAGCCCGCGACGCATTACCTGCAAACCGACGACCCTGCGGAATTGCGCGACACTTACGCGGATTTCGAGGAAGTGCGCCATCGTTACGGGCAGGTGCCCGGCGGAATGTTCGGCGGCGATGAGAATTGCCGGCCCGGCTATTCCGACCCGCGGCAGGCGGTGGAGACCTGCGGCATGGTCGAGCAGATGTTCTCGGACGAACTGCTCGCACAAATCAGCGGCGATCCTTCATGGGCTGACAATTGCGAAGACGTGGCCTTCAACTCCTATCCCGCCGCGTTGACGCCGGACATGCGCGGGCTGCGGTATCTCACCGCGCCGAACATGGCGGTCAGCGATTCCAAAAATCACTCGCCCGGCATCGAGAATGCCGGTCCCTTCCTGATGATGAATCCGTTTAGCGCGCGTTGCTGTCAGCACAATCATTCCATGGGCTGGCCGTATTTTGCCGCGCAACTCTGGCTTGCGACGCCGGACAACGGCCTCTGCGCCGCCCTTTACAGCGGCAGTGAAGTTCGCGCGCAGGCGGGAGATGGAACCACGGTGCGCATCACCGAGGACACGCATTATCCGTTTGAGGAAGAACTCCGGTTCGGCGTTCACGTGGAACATGCGGTGAGTTTCCCGCTTTACCTGCGCATTCCCGGCTGGTGCCGGACAGCGACAATTTTCATCAATGGCAAATCGCTGGATGTCACGCCGGCCGGCGGGCAGTACGCGCGCATCGAACGGGAATGGAAGGACGGCGACACCGTCACACTGACGCTTCCCATGCGCGTTTCGCTTCAGCGCTGGACCGCGAATCACGACAGTGTGAGCGTGAATTATGGGCCGCTGACGTTCTCGTTGAAAATCGGTGAACGCTACCAGCGCGAGGACAGCACGCGCACGGCGATTGGCGATTCTCATTGGCAAAAAAATGCGGACGCCTCGCAGTGGCCGTCCTTTGAAATTTTTCCGACCACGCCCTGGAACTACGGCCTGGTTCTGGGCAATGGCGCGCCGGAGGATTCTTTTGTGGTGAAAAAATTGCCGTGGCCGCACGACGATTTTCCGTTCACCCCGGACAGTGTTCCCATTGAAATGCTGGCGACAGCGCGGCGCATCCCCCAGTGGACGCTCGACAAATACGGTCTTTGCGCTCCGTTGCAGGACAGTCCTGTGGCGAGTGATCAACCGATTGAGACCGTGGCACTGGTGCCCATGGGCGCCGCGCGGCTGCGGATTTCCGCGTTCCCGGTCATCGGAAACGGCGATGGAGCGCATCGCTGGGCGGCAACCCAGTTTCCGAAACCGCCGCTCTATCACGCGAGCGCTTCCCATGTGAACGATACGGATTCGGTCGATGCGTTGTGTGATGGCATGGTCCCGACGGATTCAAGCGATCACACCATTCCGCGATTCACCTGGTGGCCGCATCGTGGCAGTGTGGAATGGGTGCAGTACGATTTTCCTGCCGCTCGCGACGTTTCCGAAGTTTCCGTGTATTGGTTCGATGACACCGGCAAAGGTGAATGCCGGTTGCCGGCCGTCTGGAGGGTTCTTTATCAGGACGGCGACGCGTGGAAGCCGGTGGATACGCACGATACCCCGGGCATGGCGCGTGATAAATGGAATGACATGCAGTTTGCGCGGGTGCACACCGCCGCCATTCGCATCCAGGCGCAGTTGCGAGCCAATTTCTCCGCGGGGATTTTGGAGTGGCGTGTGAATGGGGAGTGAGTAAATTTCGACCGGGGACTTTCCAGTTCCCGGTCACGAAATGTGTCGAATGCGTCTGGCGTCAGCCGGATGGCAAAATATAATTGCACTATCTTTATGAATTCTCATCTGCGTCCATCTGCGTTCATCTGCGGTTTTATCCGCGGGCTTCTCGCGTTCGCTCTCACCTCGGTAGCTACTTTGCGCGCGGCGGAAAACCCGCCGCCGTTTCCGGCGGATCCCGATCAGGCGCTCGAACGCACCTGTTTCCAAACCGGCGCGCCGTGGAGCGAGCACGGCAATCTGCGTTCCGATGTCGCCATCACGTACGGCATCGATACGAACCTGCCGACGCGTATCGAGTCGTGGCGGCAACGGGGTTATCGCATCCACGTCATGACCGGCGTTTCCTGGGGGCATTACCAGGATTATCTCTATGGCCGGTTCGACGGCATCAATCACGAGGATGAGGCGCAAGTGTCCCGCAACGGCGAGAAGCGCAGTCACGGCGGGGACGTTTATTACATGTGTCCCGGCACGAATTACGGAAAGTTCCTGTGCGTCGGGGTGCAGCGCGCGCTGGACGCCGGCGCGGAAGCCATTCACCTCGAGGAACCTGAATTTTGGGTGAGCAGCGGTTACTCGGAGGGGTTCAAGCGCGAATGGCAAAATTATTACGGTGAAGCGTGGCAGGCGCCGCACAGTTCCATTGATGCGCAATGGCGCGCGTCCAAGTTGAAATATTTTTTGTATCGCCGCGCGTTGCAACAGGTTTTTGATTACGTGCAGGACTACAACGCGCGCAGCGGCCGCCACGTCCGCTGCTATGTGCCGACGCACAGCCTGCTGAACTACGCCCATTGGAGCATTGTGAGCCCGGAATCGAGCCTTGCGCGGCTGAAGGGTTGCGATGGATACATCGCGCAGGTTTGGACCGGCACTTCGCGCACGCCGAACAGGTACGGCGGAAAGCTGAAGGAGCGGACTTTTGAAACCGCTTTTCTGGAATACGGCGCCATGCAAAATCTGGTGCGTGCCACGGGCCGCGGCGTTTGGTATTTGAACGATCCGATCGAGGATAATCCGAACCACGATTGGGCGGATTACCAGCGCAATTGGGAATGCACACTGGTGGCGTCATTATTTCAGCCGGAGGTTTCTCAGTTTGAAGTGGCGCCCTGGCCGGAGCGCATTTTCAACGGGCATTATCCCCGGTCGGCAGCGCCGGAGGACCGAAAAGGAATCCCGCCCGCTTACGCGACGGAATTGCAAACCGTGATGAGCGCGCTCAACGACATGAAGCAGAGCCGCGTAGAGTGGGATTGCGGCACCCGCGATGTCGGCGTGCTGGTCAGCGATTCACTGATGTTCGAGCGCGGCGACCCGTCACCCAGCGACCCGGACATGGGCCATTTTTACGGACTCGCGATGCCGCTGCTCAAGCGGGGAATTCCGGTCACGCCGGTGCAACTGGAAAACGTCACGGTCCCACACTATCTCGATGGCTTTAAGATCCTGCTCCTGACTTACCAGGGAATGAAGCCGCTCAGCCCGGAGGTCCACACGCAATTGGCGGCATGGGTGAAGAACGGTGGCGTGCTCGTGGTCTGTGATGACGATTCCGATCCTTTCAATTCCGTTCGCGAATGGTGGAATAGCGACGGCATGAAATACGGAACTCCGCGCGAGCATTTGTTCGAACAACTCGGCTTTAAAAATGACCCCGACAAAACCAAGGGTGAGACCGAATGGCGTTTTGGAAAAGGCGATGTGATTTGGTCGCGGGAAAATCCGGTGAATCTGTCGCGCGAGTCGAACGGCCCGGAGCGTGTTGAATCATTGGTTCACCATGCCGCGGACCGGGCGGAAATGAAATGGCGCGAGACGAATTATCTGCTACTGCGCCGCGGTCCTTACGTCATCGCAGCGGGATTGGATGAATCGATTCCGGGAGCCACCAACATTCTTCGGGGCCGGTTCGTCAATTTGTTTGACGCGCAATTGCGAGTGCAGACGGAAGTGCGCATCGAACCCGGCGGCCGTTATTTGTTGCGCGATCTCGAGTGGATGCCCGCCTCCCAACCGGGTGTGCTGGAGTCGGCATGCAAGGCGATGATCACGCAACGCGATGGCAAATCGATGTCGCTGGCGGTGGAAGGAGTGGGGGAGACGCCGGCGGTGATTTTGTTGGGCGGAGTGAAGGCGATGCCGCGTTCAATGACTTTGGATGGAGAAGCGATCAAGGGTGTTGATTATTCCGGGAAAGACAAACTGCTCTGGATTCGTTTCGCGAATGAGGCGCGGCCGCGGGTATTGTCGATTCAATTTTAGAAGAGAGCCAAAATAGCGTAATTTGCGGACGTCAGTCCGCGCTGACTTATTTGAGATGTCATGCGTCGAGGATATGGCGCCGACTAACGTCGGCGGCTACGAGATTATTTGAAGCCGCTTGGAGGCTCTTTTGCGCATCGAGAAAATAAGCGACGCGCTCTACTTCTCTGGTTCGTTTTTGGCGGGCGGGATGGGCGTCACGATGCCGGCATCGATGTATTGGCCACCCGTGGTCTGGTAGCAATGAACGGCCATCACGTTGGTGCCGTTTTGCAATGCCGCCAGAGCCTCCGCCGAGGGCTGGATTTCTTCGTACGTCGTGATGTATCCCGGTAGTTGCGCGGCCATGACACCGTTGAAATAGACCTCTGCGTCTTCATCGTGATGAATCTCGATTTTGGCGTCGCCAAGATCGGCTTTGTTCAGCGTGAACTGGCGGCGAAGCCAAATGTCGCTGGTGCTCCAGGTGGTATTCACGACCGTTCCCGGTGTTCCTTCGGTTCCAAAGCCGCCGATGCCTTCATTCCATTTTGAATCGTCAAAGTCGGGTTTGGTCCATCCTTCGGGCGGTTTATCCGTGGTATATTTCCAGGCAACGCGCGCTTGCAGGGCGCTGGGCACGAGGGCCCGGACCCGTTTCTCGCGCTCGTTGCGAATGGCGGCTTCCAACGCGGACGGGTCCAGCTTGGCAATGGCGCGATCGTAGGTAAGCAGGCCGTTGCACTCAGTCTCGACATCGGCGGTTTGAGTATAAACTGCCGCGCTCAAGCCGAAGGATTCGCGCAGAACGCGGAGGCGGTCCATCAATTTGCAGCCGCGCTCAGTCAGCGCGTCCGTATTGGTCATTCGAATGTAGCCCCAGAAATTCGTCGACCACATGTGGCCGGGAAGCCCCAAACCCAGGCCGCCAAATTCTCCGAGCACCGCGGCGCGGTCCGCTTCGCGCGGGGGAGCATCCGGCCCGGGATAATTATGGATATCGATGACATTGCCCACGCGTTTATCGGTCCAGCCGCTGGCACTGTCGACCAGGCGTGAGTTGTCCAGCGACTTCAGCCAGGCCGCCAGGCGTTCGGTATCGTATTGGCCCCAGCCTTCGTTGAAGAGCACCCACATGATGATGGAGGGATGATTGCGCCGGCCTTCAACCATCCGTTGCAGTTCAACTTCGAATTGGGTGCGGCCCTCGGGCGTGGTGTTGTTGCCGCTCGGCATGTCCTGCCAGACGAGCAATCCCAGTTTGTCGCACCAATAATACCAGCGATCCGGCTCAACCTTGACATGTTTCCGCGCCAGGTTAAAACCTGCGCGTTTGAGGAACTCGATATCGTAACGCAGCGCTTCGTCCGTGGCGGCGGTATAAATCCCATCCGGCCAAAAACCCTGGTCGAGCGCGCCGATTTGAAAAACGAACTTGTTGTTCAGCGCCATGCGGGTGACGCCGTTTGCGTCCTTGTGCAGCGCAATTTTTCGCATTCCAAAATAGCTCGAAACGGAATCCACTTCCTTCCCGTCGTCCAGCAGGCTCACCCGCAAATCGTAAAGAAACGGATCCTCCGGCGACCATAAATGCGGCGAGCGCACCGGCAAAATAATTTCCGTATTCGCCGGCGCTGAGACACGCGCCACCTCCTGTCCGTTGGTGTAAGCGACGGCTTCAATTTTCAACAACGGTGAAAGGCTGTTGGCGGCGGCATTCAGGCGGAGAGTTTCGGCGTCCACGTCGGGGATCAACCTTAGGCCGTCGATGCAAACCTTCGGGACGGGTTCGAGCCAGACCGTTTCCCAAATCCCGGAGGTGGGAGTGTAGAAAATGCCTTCCGGTTTGCGGGATTGTTTGCCGTGCGGTTGGTCGCCTTCTGTCGGGTCGAAAACGGCGACTGAAATTTCCTCGTTCCCGGTCCATCTCAGTTGGTCGGTGATATCAAAACTGAACGCATCGTAGCCGCCGCGATGCCGCCCGATTTCGTGGCCGTTGACAATGACGCGCGCCTGCCAATCCACCGCGCCGAAATGCAGGCGCACCCGCTCGCCGCGCCAGCTTTCCGGTACCGTGAACTTGCGATGATACCAGAGGACGCTTTTTTCATCGAGCGGCCGGCCCACGCCGGAGAGAGCGGACTCGATGGGAAACGGCACCAAAATATCGCCGTCGTAATTCGTGGTTTTGGTGTCGATTCCAACCGGCGCAATGGCGTATTTCCAAAGGCCGTTCAGGTTCAGCCAATCCGGACGGACGAGTTGCGGGCGCGGGTATTCCGGAAGGGCGTTGGTGGGGCTGACGTCGACCGCCCAACGGGTCATCAATTTGCCAGCCACTGGATGCCACGGCGCGGGTGCCTCTTCAGCCAGCGCGAGGCTGCAACCGAGCAGCAATGCAGCGATAAAAATGGCGGGCAGTTTCAATGTCGAAGATATTTCGCGACGGCTTCGGCGGAAGTGCGCACGTGAAGCTTTTCGTAAATGCGGCGAATGTAATTGCGCACCGTGTGGATGCTGACAGTGAGTTTGTCAGCGATTTGTTTGTAGGCCTGGCCTTCGGCCAGGCAATCCAGCACTTCGCGTTCGCGCGGGGATAATTCGGCGGTTTCGTCCACGCCCGGCGGTCGGTGGGTCTGGAGCGATTGGACAACTTTTCGCGCAATGGGCGCGGACATCGGGGAACCGCCCTCATGGACTTCGCGGATGGCCTCGAGCAATTTTTCCGGCGGCATGCGTTTCAACAAATAACCGCTGGCCCCGGCGGCGAGGGCGCTGAAAATTTTTTCCGTGTCTTCGAATACCGTGAGCATCACGACCTGGGTGTCGCGCATCAACGGCTTTAAACGGAGGACACAGTCGATGCCGCTCATGCCGCCGAGATTAATATCCATCAGGACCACGTCCGGTTTTTCTTTCGGCAAATGCGCGAGGGCCTCCTCGGCGCTGCTGTGAACGCTGACGCACTTGAATCCTTTGGCGGCATCCACGAAGCCCGCGATGTTCTCGCGCAGGTCGACTTCGTCATCGACAATGGAAACTCGGATTGGCTTGTTCATTAGTTGGCTGCGATTTCCGACGTGAGCGGGACAGTCAGGCGGACGGTGGTTCCATGTCCCGGACGGCTTCTGATGGTGCATTGTCCGTCGAGGATGGTAAGCCTCTGGCGCATATTTTGCAATCCGTTGCCGGTGCGGCCGGAAGTTGCGCCGGAACCGGCTGGCTCCGGCGGAAGTTCAAAACCGCCGCCGTTGTCCTCAATAATAATTTCAAAATTCCCGGGCGTGATCTGCATGTCCACGCGGATGCGCGTGGGGCGGCCATGTTTCAGCGCGTTATTGAGCGCCTCCTCGAAGGCGAGGAATAAATTGTGGCGCGCCTCGGCGGAAAGGGGATGATGCGGCAGCCCGCGCGGGATGCGTAGCTCGCATTCGACGGCGGTGTTCTGCAAATACTCGGTGGCGTATTGGCCGAGGTAAGCGGCGAGATGTTCGAGCGTGTCATTGTGCGGATTGACCGCCCAGACGATTTCATCGAGCGTCTGCAACAAATCGCGCGAGGTTCCCGCGATGGCCTCAAGTTTGCGCGCGACCGGTTCCTGTCCTTCGAGCTCGCGTTTAGCCCGTTCGGTCATGAAGGAAATTTTGGTCAACTTGGAACCAATCTCGTCGTGCATATCGCGCGCGATGCGCATGCGCTCACGTTCCATGGCGCGTTGCGCGGCGAGCGCGGCCAGACGGCGGCGATAACGGCGGGCCAGAATCAGCCGGACGATACCTCCGGCGAGCAGTAAACCACCGATTACGTAACCGGCCAGCGCGATTTGCGTGCGCCAAATGGGTGTGGGAATGGTGAAACTAAAAGCCGCGCCGTTATCAAACCACGTTTGGTCCCCGTTGCCGGCCTGCACGCGAAAAGTATAAGAACCATACGGCAACGGTCCGTAGTGCGCTTTGGGTTCATTGTCCACAACCCAGTCGAGGTCGTAGCCATCGAGGCGGTGGCGGAATTTCATTTTTTCCGGCGTGGACAAATCAATGGCGGTGAAGTGAATGTCCAGCGTGTCTTCCGATATCCGCAGAGGTGCGGTGGACAGTTTGCCGGGGAGCGGGCTTCCGTTGACCGAGATTCCCTCGATTAAAACGGGCGGGGGAGAGTGATCGACCATCGGCGCGGACAAATCAATCGTGACCACTCCGCTGTCCAGCGCGAACCACAGTATGCCGTTGGGCGACTGAAGCGCACGCGGCCAGCCGTAGGCCGCGGCGACGGTCGGCGCGGACTCCGCCCGAAAAATCCGTTGCGGGCTGAGTGGCGATTGGCCCGGGACCCAGGCGTTGAGATCCTTTTGCGTCAGGGAATAAACCGAACGATCGGTCCCGAACCACAAATCTCCGTCCCCGGTTGTGAGAATGCCGCGAATGGATTTATCGTCTTCTCCCGGCAGCAGGTCCACCGCGAAGAAGCGGCTGGCAATGACACAACCCAGGCGCCCGTTGTCCGCGCCGATCCAGAGGCGCCCGATGGCATCCTCGCACAAGGCGCCGATGGGCCGGCTGCGGACGGCGCTGGGCGGTGAAACGCGGCGGAACTCGCCGAGATTTTCGCGGAAGACCGCGCCGTTATTGAAACCAAGCCAGACGCCCCCCGCATGGCGCGGTGCGATGGCGGTGACGGGTTCGTTCGGCAATCCTTCAGCCGCGCCGAAGCTGGCGATCACGCCATTGGTCATCCGGTGCAAACGCGCGCCGGTGCCGATCCAAAGCGCGCCTTGGGAATCCGTTGCGAGCGAAAAAATGTCGTTGTCCGAAAGCCCGTCCGCGGTGGTGAGTCGCATGATCCTTTGTTTCGCAACGCAAAACAGGCCCGCGCCCGGAGTGCCCACCCACAAACTTGAATCGGGGGTGAGGCAGACGGTGGACACCGTGTTTTGGAGACCGGAGTCGGCGCCGTTGAGGAACGGTTCGAAACTGCCGCTGGAATCTTCGTACAAACCGGCGCGGTCGAAGCCGATCCACGCGTGGCCCTGCGGGCTGATGGCCAGGCAAACCGGCGGGCGATTCGGCAGGCCGACATTTGTGTCGAGCACGCGGGAGTTTCGGCGTTGCAAGCGCACCAATCCATCACCGTAGGTGCCGAGCCAGAGGTCTCCTTGGCGGTCCTCGCAAATCGCGCGCACGTCGCTGGTTAATTCGCCGTTGAGCAGTGTCACCGGAACGAATTTGCCCTCGGCGAAGCAATACAATCCTTTGCCGCTGGTGCCGATCCACAACTCCCCATGCTGCCCTTCGCACAAGCTCCAGATGCGCGTGGAGGCTGCGCCGCCGCTGCCGAAATGATTGAGGTATTTGTGGTCGGTGAGGTTGACCAGGTAAGTGTCGCCAAAGGCCCACAAGGTTCCGTTGCGATCTTCATAAACGCCGAGCGATTCCGGATTGCGCCCCGGGCTGTCCGTTTGAAACGTGACCGGTTCCACGTGGCCCTTCCAGAACTGGCACATGCCGCCCCGCGTGGTAATCCAAACCACACCCGATCGCGCGATGTGAACATTGGAAACGAAATCGTTCGGCAGGCCGTCTTTCGTGGTGAAGAGCGAGACGAATTTCCCGCCCTCCAGCCGCGCGAGTCCGGATGGCGTGCCGATCCAGAGAGACCCATCGGTATCCGCCGCGATGCTATTAATCGTTTGAGCGTCGAAAACGCGGAGCACGAACCATTTCACCACGCCGTCCTCGTAACAGAGCAGCCCGTTGTCCTGCGTGCCAATCCAAAGCTTTCCTTTCGAATCTTCGCAAAGCGCGGTCACGCAAATGGGCGTGTTTGTTTTCCAATTTTGCGGCGACATGAGCATGAAATTCATCCCGTCGAAGCGTGCCAATCCGCTGGAAGTGCCGACCCAGAGATAGCCATCGTGGCTTTGCAAGACTGCCGTCACCGAATCGCCCGGCAGGCCCTCCTGCTTGTTCCACGTGCGCATGGTGAGGTCCTGCGGGACGGACGGCACCGGGGGACTGGCCTGGGCTAATCCCGAAAGAAAGATCGAGACGGCGAGAAAAATTTCGCGCAGCAAAGTCGTTCGAGCCACAGTCACCAATACAGTATATTCCGAATCGCCCGCTGAGAAACGAGAAATTATACCTGGATGGTGCGTTTCTTGTGCTGTGGGAAGCGCCAAATTCCAAGTTTCAAGCTCCCGAGAAGTCACAAGCTCCAAGTCCCAATTCCAAATCACATCCTCCAGCGCTTCTGGAGTTTGAAATTTGGAATTTCTCTGGAACTTGGAGCTTGGAATTTGGAACTCTTTCTCCGCGCCCTATTGGCTGACGGAGAAGCGATAGACAATGGTATTGTGATAAACCGCGCCGGGTTTGAGCACCACGGACGGGAAATCGGGATGGTTCGGTGAATCAGGAAAATGCTGCGGTTCCATGCAGAAGGCGTCGCGGAACTGGTAAACCCAGCCGCCTTTTCCTTTCAACGTGCCGTCGAGAAAATTTCCGGTGTAGAATTGCAGGCCGGGCTCCGAAGAGAGCACTTCCAGTACGCGCCCCGTGGTGGGCTCATAAACACGCGCCATCAGACGCACAGCGCCGGTGTAATCATTGATCACCCAATTGTGGTCGTAGCCGTTGCCGAACTTGAGTTGTTCATCGTTCTGCTGGATGCGCGCGCCAATCGGGGTGGGCGTGCGGAAATCAAACGGAGTTCCGTCCACCGGCCGGAGTTCGCCCGTCGGGATCAATGTGCTGTCGACCGGGGTGAATTTGTCGGCATTGATCATGAGGACGTGGTTCAGGATCGTGCCCTTGCCCGCGAGGTTGAAATAGGAATGATGAGTCAGATTGACGACCGTGTCCTTGTCCGTGGTCGCGGTGTATTCAAGCTTCAGGGCGTTATCCTCGGTCAAGGTGTAAACCGCCTTGACGGCCAGATTGCCGGGGTAACCTTCTTCGCCGTCCTTGCTGAAATAGGTCAGCTCCAATGACGGGCCGGACGCACTTTCAACCGGGTGCGCCTGCCAGAGGACTTTGTCGAAACCTTTCAAGCCGCCATGCAGCGCGTTCGGGCCGTTATTCGTCGCGAGGGTGTATTCCTGCCCGTCGAGAGTAAATTTGCCTTTCGCGATGCGGTTGCCGTACCGGCCAACGAGCGCGCCAAAGTAGGGAGTCTCTTTGATATAATCCGCGAGATGATCGTAGCCGAGCACGACGTCGCCGAATTTGCCGTTGCGGTCCGGCACTTTTACGGAAATGACCAGTCCGCCGTAATTGCAAATGGAAACCGAGGCTCCATTGCCGTTGCGCAGCGTGTATAAAGTGATCGGTACGCCATTGGCCGTGCCAAAGGGCTTTTCGCTGATGCCAGCGCCTTTGGAAGGCGCGGACGTGGAACAGCCCGAGAGTCCGATGGAAAGAGTTGTCAGTGCTAATGCCAGGGTGCGAAGCGGGAATTTATGCATGGGGTTTGCTTATCAGTTGTTTCGACCGATTTCAAATTTATTTGAAACCGGCTGTGAGGCATGAAATGGCCACAGAGAGTGGCACGGGCGTCCCGCCCGTGCGGCGATAAATACATTAACACCGCGGCTTCAGCCCGGTGGAAAGAGCCGTGCCCGAAGCGTTTTCAGCCGTTTTAACGGCTTGCCTAAACGCATCCCGCATAATCGCATATTATCACCCCTTTGATTTTCAGACAGGCTCTCAGCTAATCGCTTGATTGGTGCAAGATCGCGGCGTATGAATTCAATGTTCGGATATTCGTATGACACCCGCGCAGGCCGCTGGCGTTGAGAATAGCGCGTGGACAGTTGTTGAACTGGTTGAACGCTGTGGAGAATAAGCAGGACTATCTAGCGCGATTACAGACCGCAGTTCAGCACTTGCACAATTGTGCGGCGGTTCACCGCGAGACTGTGCCGGTGCATGAAGTATTTCGGGGGGAAACTATCTGGAAGGGGGAATTGGAGGTTTGCGGTCTCACCGGACACCCCCGAAAGCCAAGCGGGCTTATGCCTCGAGCCATCGCAGGGGGAAAACGACGAGGGGGAAAGATTCGTTGTGGTGCTGGAAATACCGCCAGTGGACTCAGCAAAGAAGGCGGTTCAAGTTGAAAACGTCAAAAATGTTAAACATCCAAGGAGGTAAAGATGGATAAATTTTGGGAATCATTTTCGGTTGGTTTTCTGCTTCGCAGTTTATTCGCAGGAACTTTTTTTGTTATCTCTTATTCATATTCACGGGCAAATCCCTATTTTAACTCCGACGATATTTTAAAGGTTGGAATGCCGTTTGCCCTTCTTTCAGGCGTCATTATTTATACGTTGCACCGTTCCTTGATTTATCCGTGGATTGAATGGGTCATAAATACTAATTGGGCGAGAAATTGCCGCCGGTTATGCATTCCGTTGATTAGTAGAAATTCCATTAAGAATATCAAGGATGGCTGGGTGGAGCAACGAAATGAGAAAATCACGATTTGGGCCGATTATGCGCACCTTCAATATGCATCCGCATTATGCATTTTGGTTGGTGGCTTCATAGAAAAGATTATGAATCCCAATGATTTTAAGGTGTGCAAACCGTTGTTCTGGCTGGCTCTCATTTTTGCTATTGCTGGGGTCGTTTCAGATTGGAGATTACATTCGGTTATAGAGAATTGAAATCCAGTTGGGACACCACCTTTCTCCGTGCTATTTGACACCCGTGCTATAACGGAACCGACAAAAGGAGGAGAGAAAGGACGAATGGAAACGGCAGTGAAGCAAGTTGAGATTGGTGGCAACGCCAGCCTCCTCCATAGGCCTTTTCAATGCCATTTTCGTCCCGCTAAGCACCTGATTTCCAGCGGCCTTCAACCTATTCCGGTCTATTCCACCGGGGCAGGACTCAAGCCTGTATCCATCTTTTTATTTCGAGATTCCCTGAACCTTCCCATCCGTGTTTGTCTGTGTTTGTCTGTGGCTAAAAACTCCGCTCACTCTGGCCAAAAACGTTTCGCCTCCGGGGTTATCCGAGTAAATCAGGGTAAATCAGGGTTAAAAAATAAAAATATCAATTTCCCCACCTGGGAGCGCCACCGTCCCGGTGGCCGGCCGCATCCCGGCCAAAATAGATCAAGGTATTTCAAATGGGCACCATGCATTGGACCGCGGCTGTGGCGAAGCCCAGCCGCAGCTGTGTGGCGAAATGCTGCGCCTCGTGCTTCGCACACAGTCGCGCTCCCGAAACCGTCGTGCTGTCGAAAGACGTTTGCAATATTCGGTAAATCGGTATGATTGACGCCATCGCCAAACATTCTTTTATGACCAAGAACATTCTGATGTTGCTGCTGGTTTCTGTCGTGGGTCTTCGGGCTGCGGATGCGCCTTCGACCAATTCGCCCGCCGGGGAAAAGGACGCCGCGCCCAAAGCGCCGATGGGAGCGCTTCCTGACTCCACCCATAAACCAGTGTTCACGACGAACAGCATCACGATTGCCGGCCAGACCGTGAAATATGCAACGGAGACGGGCATGTTGCCGCTGCTGAAACCGGACGGATCTTCGCGCGCTTCGGTTTTTTACGTCGCCTATACGCGTCTCACGGACACTCACGAGACGGCGAGGCCAGTGACGTTTTGTTTCAACGGCGGACCCGGGTCGTCGTCGGTCTGGTTGCATCTCGGAGCGTTGGGGCCGCGGCGGGTGAAGATGAATGACGACGGCACTTTGCCGAGGCCGCCTTTCGCATTGATGGACAATCCTTATTCGATTTTGGACAGCAGCGACCTGGTATTCATCGACCCGGTCGCCACCGGTTTCAGCCGCGCGGTGAAAGATGAAAAGCCCGAAACTTTTTTTGGGCAGGCGGCGGACCTGGATTCCATTGGTGAATTCATCCGGCTCTGGACCACGCGGCATAGCCGCTGGCTCTCGGCGAAATTTCTTTGTGGAGAAAGTTATGGCGTCTTTCGCGCGGCGGGATTGGCGGAGCATCTGCGGTCGCGTTACGGATTGTATCTCAATGGATTGATCCTGGTTTCCGGCGTGTTGGATTTCGCGACCATCGATGACGGGCCGGGAAATGATCTGCCGTATTTGCTCTCACTCGCGAATTTCACGGCGGTCGCGCATTTTCACAAAAAACTGCCGGCGGACTTGCAGGCGGACTTGTCCAAGGCGCTGGCGGAAGCGCATGAATTTGCCCATGGCGAATATTCGAGCGCGCTTCAGCAGGGCAGCGCGTTGCCGGCGGATGAGCGGCAAAAGATCGTCACCGAACTGGCGCGGCTTACGGGTCTCAAGCCGCAAGTCATCGAAGACAACCATCTGCGAGTGGACAGCGCAACGTTCCGCAAACAGTTGTTGCATGACGAGGGTCAAATTGTCGGCGCTTACGATGGCCGCATCACCGGTCGGGATGACGAGCCGGCCGATCCGTATCCGGGATTTGACCCGTCTTATTCGGCAACTTACGGGCCGTTTTCGGCGGCGATGAATAATTACGCGCGGCAGGAATTGAAATTTGAGGACGATTTGCCCTATGAAATCATCGCCGGTGTACAGCCCTGGAACTATGGCGCGAAAAATTCCTATCCCCGCGCGGCCGAGCAGTTGGGATCGGCCATGAGCCAAAATCCCTATCTGCGCGTGCTGGTGCTGGGTGGCCATTGCGATCTGGTTTGCCCGCCGGACACCATGCGCTACAGCCTGGAACACATGCACCTGGATCCGTCATATCGGACGAACATCAGTTATGTCGAATTTGACGCGGGCCACATGATGTATGTCAATTTGCCGGACTTGAAAAAGTTGCAGCAGACCTTGGAAATTTTCGTCAAACCCTGATGATTATTGCCGTGGCAGGCAGTTCCTGCCCAACATTTAGGCGTACGGCCTGGATTTGAGTGTGAATTGGATTTTGCTCTTTGATTTATTGATGGAACTCAGCGCGGGGAGCAGGCGGAATCGGCTAAGTATGTGACCGTCAAGCCATTGATTCTCAATTGGCTGCGGGTTTGCATTTTTTCAGGTTTGGGTCGATGGTTCTGCTAGACATTCCCGCGATAATTTACCGATCCTATTTCGGTTCTCGCGGACAAAATGGCCCATTTTGTGCTTAAATTCGCTGGATTTTCGCTGCCGCATGAACAATTTGAACATTGCAAGCATTGGATCCGGTCTTCTGGAGGCCGGAGTGGCGTTTTATGCCATGCGCTTGACGCGGCTGTATGGCAGCAAACGCGTCGGCTGGTCTTTGTTTGTAGCATTTGCCCTGTTGGCCTTGCTCCACATCTCCCAGTTCATGGGGCCGTGGCTGAATTTGGCCGGGGGCGGGGAACAGATCATTTATGCGGTCATTTCCGCGTTGATTCTGGTGGGGATGGCGCATCTGGAATCCACGCTCAAGCAATTTGACCACGCTGAGGGGGCCGAGGAACGCGCAAATGCGGAAATGGAAGCGCGGGTCAAGCAGCAGACGTCGCAATTGATGAGGGCAAATGAGGAATTGGAAGAAAAGGCTGCCACGCTTCGGACAGAGGTGGCGCACCGGAGACAGATGCAGGACCAAATGGAGCAGACCCATAGAGAACTCCTGGCCGCTTCTCGCCAGGCTGGCATGTCTGAAGTGGCCACCGGAGTATTGCACAATGTCGGCAACGTGCTGAACAGTGTGAACGTCTCCGCCGCGCTGGTCGCGGACCACCTGACCGCGCTCAATGTTGAGAACCTCGCGCGCGCGGCCAGCATGATGCGCGAACATGCGGGGGATATCGGCCATTTCCTCACCAACGACCACAAAGGAAAGCGATTGCCGGATTACTTGTCGCAGCTGGCATCGCATTTGTGGGATGAACGAACGTTGCTGCTGAAGGAAATCGGATTTGTGCGGTCGAAGATTGAGCACATCAAGGAAATCGTGGCGGCGCAGCAAAATTACGGCAAGGCGCTTGGAGTGGCGGAAAAAGTCCGGGTCGAAGAGTTGGTCGAAGATGTTTTGCGCATCCACGCCAGCGAGTTATTGCAGCACGGCGTGCAGATTCAGCGCGATTACGCGACCGGTCTTCCGGAAGTCATCACGGACAAACACAAGGCCTTGCAAATCCTGCTGAACCTGATCACCAACGCCAAACACGCCTGTGTGGAATCCCGCCAGGAATCGAAACGCGTGACCGTGCGCATCACCAATGGGGAAGAGCGCATTCGCGTGGCGATGACGGATAATGGCGTCGGAATTCCGACTGAGAATTTGAAGAAGATATTCAACCACGGTTTTACCACGCGCAAGAACGGCGGGCACGGATTCGGCCTGCACAGCGGCGCGCTGACGGCAAAAGAAATGGGCGGCTCCCTGCTCGCGCACAGCGACGGTCCGGGAACCGGCGCCACCTTCACCCTTGAGATCCCGCTCAAAGTAGTTTCAAACCCATCGAAATCATGAAGCCAACCGAAATCATCGCTCCCCGCATTCTCGTCATTGATGACAATATCGCCATTCACGAAGACTTTCGAAAAATCCTGTGTGTCGGAAACTCGCCGCTGGGCGGCCTTGAAAACGAGCTGTTCGACTCGGCCCCGAAGGTCGCCGAACGTATTCCATTCCGTGTGGATTCAGCGTCGCAGGGCCAGGAAGCGTTGCATTATGTTGAGAAGGCGGTGCGGGACGAAGATCCCTACACGGTCGCGTTTGTGGACGTGCGGATGCCCCCCGGTTGGGATGGCGTGGAAACGATCGAACGCATCTGGCGAATTTGTCCGGAGATGCAGTGTGTGATTTGTACCGCCTATTCCGATTACTCGTGGGACGAAATCACCTCGCGTTTCGGTTACACGGACAATTTGCTGATTCTCAAAAAGCCATTTGAGTCCGCGGAGGTGCTTCAACTGGCCCATGCGTTGACCCGGAAATGGGCGCTGGGACGCCAGGTCCGCTTCTGTCTGGAAGACCTCGCGCTTACCGAGCAGCAGGACAAAACGGAGATCCGCTAAGTTCAACGCGGTTCGGCGAACAATCCCACTTCCGAGATTGCCGGGCAAACGGGACCGCTGAACCGCAGGCGGACTTTGCTGGCAGTGATGGACGGTCCGCGCACCAGGCGGCAATTTCCAATCGCTTCGCCTTTGGCGAATTCAATCCATCGGCCGTCCTGCCAATCATCCAGTCCGTAAGTATCCACACGCTGGCCGAGCGGCAGATATTCCCGCAAGCGAACCACGTTGAACGTCTGCGGTTGTCCAAAATCCAGCACCAGTTCCGCGTTGGTCACTGAATCATCGGTTGACCAATACGTGTCGCGGTTTCCATCGAGCACATTTTTTGGTGAATATTGCCAGTCATCGCCGCGCAAGTTCGAGGTGGTGATTTTTGCGCCGCGGGCCAAATCGTGCACGAATGTTTCGTCCAGGATGCGCCGAAATCCGCGAAGCGAGGCGATGTCATTGGAATGAATTTGCCCATTGCGATCCGGCGGAATATTCAGCAGCAATGACGCGCCGTGTCCGATGGATTTGTAATATAGATCCACCAATTCAGCTGGCGTCTTCACGCGGTTGTCCTCGCTTGAATGATAAAACCAGCCGGGACGGAGGGAGACATCGCATTCCGCCGGCAACCAGTTCGTGCCGTGGCGGTCGCCGGAAGTCAGGAGTTTGCCGTAATCGCCGCCGTTCGGGCCGTAACCGGGGCCAAATTCTCCGGCATTCAAAGTGTGCCAGCAGGGATTGCCGGCGGTTCCGTTTTCATTGCCAACCCAACGAATATCAGGGCCGCCGTCACTGAACATCACCACGTGGGGTTGAAGCTCGCGGACCATTTGCCAGGTGTGGCTCCAATCGTAATAGAGGCGGTTGTCGATGTGGCGGGTTTCGCGCGCGCCACCGTAATAACCGCTGCCGCCGTTCGCGCCATCAAACCAAACTTCGTAAATGGGTCCATAATGCGTGAGTAACTCGCGCAATTGATTGCGGTAATAAGTGATGTATGCCGGCGTGCCGTAAGCCCCGTTGTTGCGGTCCCAGGGTGAAAGATAGACGCCGAATTTCAGGTTATGGCGGCGGCAGGCTTCCGAGATGGCTTTGACCACGTCTCCCTTGCCATTCTGCCAATCAGAATTTTTTACGGAATGTTCCGTGTAAGCTGACGGCCAGAGACAGAAACCATCGTGATGCTTGCAAGTTAACACGAGGCATTTGATGCCAGCGTCTTTTGCGACACCGACGATTTGATCGGCATCAAAATTCGTCGGGGCAAAAACTTTCTCGCTTTCATCACCTTCGCCCCACTCGCGGTCCGTGAAGGTGTTGACGGTGAAATGCAGGAACCCGTAGAACTCGTTGGTCTGCCGGAACAATTGTGCTGCCGTGGGTAGCGGGCCGTAGGATATGGGTGGCTCGACCGCGAGAACGCCACGGCTCAAAGCGGCCATGGTGAAGACGAGCAATGGTGTCCAGCTTCGTTTCATTGTGGGAGTATGAGGGTTGGCGAAGCGTAACCAGTTGCGCGCCTATGAGACAGTAGATTTTCCGAGTTGGGAGCGCGCTGGGTATGCATCTGAATACCGTTCTCAATAAATTCGGCCCGGAGTTGCAGTCCTGCATTTATACTGTGTGGAGGTTTGCGCCAAACCGCCTAAAGGCGGAACTGCAAACGGGAGCAGCGTCCAGATGCGCCCGGGCGCGTTCGCTCAAGAAAGCGAAACCAATCGACGCTGAGGTTCGGGCCTGTATTACTGCTTAACTGTGGAGGCCTCGAAGATGCTTTGAATGGCTTCATCCAGGGCGGCATTAAACTCGGCATCGGATTGTTGGGCCGACAACCCTTCCACCAAGGCCCGTGAAAAGCTCGCGACCATGCCGTGATTCCGGCGCAGGCGGTCGTCGCCCTCTTTCCGCGAATAGCCACCCGAGAGTGCGAACACTCGAACCACCTTTGGATGGCGGACGCACTCGGCGTAAAGGTCATTTTTCTCTGGCAGCGTGAGTTTGAGGAAAAAGAGAGGCCCGGTCGACGGGCTGTTGAGCTTCTCGAGAATGGCGGTCTTGAGCAACTCTTCGGCTTTTGCCTTTTCAGGACAATGGATATCCACTTCCGGTTCGACTATCGGTACGAGGCCTGCCGCGAGGATCTGCGCCGCCACTTCGAACTGCTGATTTACGATTTCTCTGATGCCGGAAGGGTCGGCCTGATTGATGACCGAGCGCATCTTGGTGCCAAAAATGCGTTTGGACTTCGCTTTGGCAAGCAGCGCGGCGAGTTGGGGCATTGGTTTCATTAAATGCACCCCGTTTTTCTCGTCAGCCAGACCTTTGTCGACTTTCAGAATGGGAACGACACGTTTCACGTTCCAGAGATAGTCGGCGGCGGGCTGCCCCAGAATGTCACTATCCATGGTTTTCTCAAAAAGGATTGCACCAAGGATACGTTCGCCGGTGAAACTGGGGCTGGTAATAATGCGTGCGCGCATCTGATGCACCAGCGCGAACATTTCATCCTCGTTGGACCACGCTCCCTCCTCGATTCCGTAGGCCTCCAAAGCCTTGGGCGTGCTTCCGCCGCTTTGGTCAAGCGCGGCGACGAAGCCGGGTTGACTCTTCATTTTCTGCAGTTGTTGTTCGTTCAAGTCCAGCGTGTTCATAGTGTCTTCCTAATTTCGAGAAACGGGGGTCAGATTTTGCCTGCCCCGGATAATGAAATGCCGAAGGCTCGAATAATCAATTGATAATTGCGCCGAAATTCATTCGTTAATTCCCCAGCCGCGGTGGCGTTGATGCATCGGAAAATCAGTGAAGGGTCTTTGTACCACTGCGATAGGGAATTCTTCTTCACGAACGCCGCGGATGAATAGTTTTACCGGTCTGGCCGAGATTGACCTTTCATCAGCATGCAGATGCGAATTCGCGGGCGGACGATGAATGATTTTTGTGTCTTTCGTTTTTCCAGTTTTCATTGCCTTATTTTCTTTTGGTGCAGCGATTGGTTGAGATGATACCGATACCCTATAGAGCGAAATTTTCCGGGAAAATGGCCAGATGGAGAGCGAAGAAATAATTTTTAGCGGTCGCGTGGCCGATTTTTAGAGATTTCTCGCTAGAGCCTGTACTTAACTTTTTGCAAGAATAGTCTGTACAAAGCATTTACGTCCCGGCAATAAGCTTGGGATGAAAGAGCAACGGAAGAGTTATCCGAGCGACGTGAGTGATGAGGAGTGGGCCTTCTGCGTGCGGTACC
>DATAZE010000052.1:0-34616 GCA_036272195.1 Verrucomicrobiia bacterium
GTCCGCGGCGAGCCATTTCTGATTGATCACCTTGTGCGATTGGCCGCTTTGAACGCGGCATTGCAAGGGGTTCGCGAAGGATTGGCTGGGCACGCCTGGACGGATGCCGACCTGATTGCGTTCGAAAAATATCTGGCGAGCCTGGATTTGCTGGCTGATTACAAATATACGATGCGGGGTGAACGAGCCTTCAATCTCGGAGGCCTCGATTATCTTCGCCGGGATTGGAAAGGCAACCCGCTTGCTTATGTGTCGGCTAGCTCCGAAAGCAGCGGGTTCGGATTTAATTGGATGCCTAGCGGATGGTTTTATCAGAACATGCGCCTCATCGGAGAAACTTATCGCAACTATATCCTGCCTGCGGTCGATGAATCGAACCGTCTCGTGTCACCCAAATACAACGACATTATGGTGAGGGAATTGGACAAACGCCGGATGAGTCCCTACAACGTCTTCGCGAAAATGCTGTTGCCCAGTCTCAGCAAAGCCTCTCAACGTTCGGCACGCTCACAAGCTTTGGTGGATGAAACACGCATTGCCTGCGCCCTGGAGCGCTATCGAATGGCGCACAACAATTTTCCCGACACGCTTGAGGCGCTGGCTCCGGAATACATTTCCAAAATTCCCAACGACCTGTTCGGCGGGAGGCCCCTGCATTACCAAAAGAATACCGATGGCACTTATATTCTTTATTCCATCGGCTGGAACTTGCGAGATGACGGCGGGGTCACCGTTCTCAGGAAAGGCAGCACGCCTACCCAGGATCCAAACAGTGGCGATTGGGTCTGGACGTATCCGGCGAAATGATTGAGCGGGATTAGATAATAGAGAAGGGTTGCGGGTGCTCATCCTCCACTACCTCCCGCTCAAAATGTTTCTAGACAAATTTTCCTGCGCGGCGCGTCATTGATGCACAAGCGATGCCGGACAAGTCCGACCTTCAACGACTTTATGACGAACACGCCCAGGCGTTGTTCGCGTTCCTGCTTAATTTCACCCGCGATGAAAATGACACCCGCGATTTGCTCCAGGAAATCTTCAGCCGTCTCGCGCGCGAGCCGGGCCTGCTGCGCGGAGCGCGGGAAGCGCGCGCGTTCCTGATCCGTCTGGCCCACAACGCTGCCATTGACCTCATTCGCCGGCGGGGAACCCGGCAAAAATATCACGACCAACTCGCCGAAGAAGAATCGTACATTTTTGCCGTCGCGAAGGACGCTGACGAAGCTGCGTTTCGCGAATCCTTGTCCCGGGCTCTGGCTGGATTGCCTGCGGACCAGCGCGCCGTGGTGCATCTGAAGCTTTGGGAAAACCTCACCTTTGAGCAAATCGCCGAAACCCTGGACATCTCGCCCAACACCGCGGCCAGCCGTTATCGCTATGGCCTAGACAAATTACGCGAGCACCTGCGTCCTTTATACGAAGAAATCAAATGAACCCGGACGAATTTGAAAAACACCTGCAACGCCAGCCTCTTCGCCAGGTTCCGAGTGAATGGCGCGCGGAAATTTTGCAAGCCGCCACCTCCGCTCGACCCTCGAGCCTTGACCCCTTGGCGCGTCGAAGCGGAGCGAAGGCGGCTCGTCCCTCTTTGCTTTCAACCATCCTGTGGCCAAACGCCAAAGCCTGGGCTGGTCTTGGCTGCGTCTGGATTTTGATTTTCGCGCTGCATATCGCTTCGCGCGGGAACTCACCGATGTTGGCACAGGTATCAGCGCCCGAATCCGCGAACATGATGATTACCTTGAAAGACCGGGAGCAAACACTGGTGGAATTGATGGGGAACAACAGCCCCGCAAAGGACGCGGACAAACCGCGACGCCTTGATCCGCAACCGCGCAGCGAGCGGCCTGGGACGACCGCAATGGCATGATTTATGGATGAACAACCTGAAACTTTTTGGTGGAAAATTTGGGGCCGGCCACGCAGGACATTCGCGTGGCTGACAATTCTTTCACTGCTTGGCTGGATCGGATCGAGTGTATTTATCAATCGCGCTCATCGCGGAGCGGATTGGAATGATCTCGGCAGCGGGTTGGCCATTGCCGCATTTTTTGTCGTTTTTATTTTTTTGATGATGGGATTGGTTTTGTCTTTGATTCCGCGCACGCGTCTGTGGGCGGGTTGGATTTTGCGGCGCTGGTTTTTTTGCCTCGCCGTGTTCCTTACGCTGGTTGCCCTTTTTTATGTCGAAGAGAACTGGCGCGGCTGGCGCGCCCTGGACCGCGTCAATCGGGAGTTGGAAGCCAGGGGCATTGTTCTGGATTGGGATAAATTCATCCCTCCGGCTGTGCCGGATAATCAAAACGTTTTCAAAGCGCCCCAAATGCAGGAGTGGTTTGTGGGACGGGGTCCCGATAAACTGACCGAACTATTGCAGAATCCTAAAAACTTTCCGATCTGGGGCTCGGCCAGGACGATCGACAGTGAAGCCGACGCCCGCGCGTATCTCGCCTGGAGCGACCAGCTCCAGCCCCAGTTCACCATGATTCGCGACGCCCTGAAACGCCCCTGCTCGCGTATGGACGGCGATTATTCAAACATGTTGACCGTCCCGATCCCCAACTTCGTTGCGATCCGGGACCTGGCGCGCACGCTGGCGCAGCGCACACACTGTTATCTGCTTCTGCACGATCCCGACAAAGCCCTCGCCGAACTGACGTTCATACATGACCTCAGACATTTCATGGATTGCCGGCCGACCGGAAAACCCATGACGCTGGTCGCCGCCATGATTAATGTCGCGGTGGCTGGTCTATATGCGGATGTCATCGGGGATGGTTTTCGCACGCACGCGTGGCAGGAGGCGCAGTTGGTTGAATTACAAAAGGAACTTTCGGAAGTTCACCTCATGATCCCCGTCGCTGCCGCGTTGGAAACCGAACCAGCCGCCACCACTCGCTCGCTCCAAATACTTCCCATCCATGAAGTCATTCATGCTCTTGGAGCGCAGGGGAACCTGTTGCCTTTTCCTCGTGGTTGGATCTTGCAAAATATCGCGCATGCAGTGCCGTTCTTTTACGCCGGAACAGAAGCCTTCAATGTTGAGCAAGAACGCGTCAGCCCGAGCAGCCTCAACGACTCCCGGAAGCGCCTCGAAAAATTTCTCGAACGTAGGACGCCTTTCAAAATTTACGCGGCGTTACTGATTCCGAACATCAGCAAAGCCGCGCAAACCACCACGCGCAATCAAAATACCATCAACGAGGCTTTCATCGCCTGCGCGCTGGAGCGCTACCGCATCGCGAACGGCTCCTATCCGGATTCGTTAGACGCGCTCGCGCCGCAGTTCATCGAAAAACTTCCCCACGACATCATCAACGGCGGCCCGCTCAAATATCGGAAGACCGAAAATAGCTTTGTTCTTTATTCCGTCGGTTGGAATGAAACGGACGACGGCGGAATTCAGGACATCAAAAATCCGGAAAATGGCGATTGGGTTTGGAGTTACTCGGCAAAATAATTGAACAGGAGGAAACTGAGATAACAGAGGAACGACCCTTTTCCCTTTTTCTCTGTTACCTCAGTTTCCTCCTGTTCAAAAATCTTCCCGCCTTTGCGTCTTCGCGCCTTTGCGTTAAAGTCCCTCCGTGAAAGCCATCCAACTCGTTGCGCACGGCAGGCCTGGTAAATTTGAACTTCGCGATGTGCCCGAGCCGCAGCCCAAGGCCGGCGAAGTCGTGGTGCAGGTGCAATCCTGCGGCTTGAATCATCTCGATCTGTGGCTGGAAGAAGCCGGCCTGCCGATTTCAGTGCCACTTCCGCGCACGCCCGGCGGCGAAGTCGCTGGAAAAATTGTGGAGATTGGCCCACCTGGGAGCGCCGCCGTCCCGGCGGCAAGTTCCGAACCAGGCCAGTCCCGACACGTCGGGAGCGCTCCCAGGTGGAAAATCGGTGATGCCGTAGCCGTGCAATCCAATATTTTTTGCGGCGAATGCGAATTTTGCCTTCGCGGCGAGGAATCGATTTGTTTGCGGGGCGAAATTTTGGGTGTGCAACGCGATGGAGGTTTTGCCGAAAAAGTCGTTGTGCCCGCGCGTGCGCTGACACGTTTGCCCGAGGGCGTCGATTTTGATACGTCCGCTGCGCTGACGCTCGCCGGCAGCACCGCCATGCATATGCTCACGAACCGCACACAGGTGCGGCAGGGCGATTGGGTGCTGGCGATTGGCGGAGCGAGCGGCGTGGGTTCAGCGGCGATTCAAATCGCCAAACACCTCGGCGCACGCGTCATCAGCACCGGCTCCACCGAAGCCAAGCGCGCGCTCGCGCAGCATCTTGGCGCGGAATTTGTGGTGGATTCCAACGATGCCAATTGGCCCGCTGAAATCCGCAAAGTCACTAACAAGCACGGCGTGGATATCGTGGTGGAACACGTCGGCGGCGACGTGCTTTTAAAATGTTTCGATTGCCTCGCCCGCAATGGCACGATCGTGACTTGCGGCGCGACCGCCGGCCGTGAGGTGTCGATTAATCTTTGGCCAATCTTTGTAAAGCAGCAACGGCTCATCGGCAGTTACGGACGCAATCGGACCGACGTTGAAATGACCCTTCAATGGGCCGCTGAAGGAAAGTTGAAACCCGTGATCGATTCCATTTTTCCGCTCGACCAGACCGCCGCCGCCTTCGCCAAACTCCGCTCCCGCAATTTTCTGGGCAAAATCCTGGTCGAGCCCTTCGAACCCGAATCAGAATCCGATTAACGTAGGATGCCTGTCCTACTTTCTGGTTGCCAAAATCAACTTTGCATTGCAAAGTGGTCGCATGGCAACCAACTGGGCCGAGGAGCATCTGCAAACCATTCGCACGCTCATGGAGCGTTCAGCCGTGTATCGCCGGGCACTCGCGCCAATCATGTTGTTTGCCGGAGTTCTCGGAATCGCTGGCGCTGCCATCGGCATCTGCTGCCATTTCGATACCATGCGCCAATTCGCCACGATGTGGCTCGTCACGGCCTTGATGACCGTTGGAGGCTCGTTCCTGATTGCCCGCCGTCAGGCGTTTCGGGAGAGCGAGCCGTTTTGGTCTCCACCGACGCGCCGGATCGCCCAGGCGCTTGCTCCGCCGCTTACTGCCGGACTGCTGCTCGGTCTGATTTTTGCGTTGGAGGCCGCGCATGAACTTTTTTTTGCGCTCATTTTCCTGTGGGCATTTTTTTACGGCTGCGCGGTCCATGCCGCGGGATTCTTTGTTTCCCGGGGAATGCGGTTATTCGGCTGGGTTTACATTATCTGCGCGGTGATCCTGGCTTTTTGCCATTTCCACTGTCGCGTAAGCTTTAATCCCCACTGCCTCATGGGCTTTTTCTTCGGCGTGCTGCATCTGTCGTGCGGAGCATATTTATTTATCACGGAGAAACGAAAGAATGCGGCGTGAATCCAGACCCATTTCTCCAGCTCGATCGCGTGATTCACGAGAAAGGGCGGCTGGCAATCATGTCCATGCTCGCCGCTTCGCCGGAGCTGTCCTTCACCGAACTCCGCGACTCGCTCAACATGACCGATGGCAACGTGACCACGCACATTCGCACCTTGCAGGAGTCCGGCTATGTGTCGGTGTCCAAGTCCTATCAAAACAAGCGCCCATTGACGACTGTTTCGCTCACGACCGCCGGCCGCA
Source organism: Verrucomicrobiia bacterium (assembly GCA_036272195.1). Lineage (GTDB taxonomy): Bacteria > Verrucomicrobiota > Verrucomicrobiia > Limisphaerales > DASXHY01 > DASXHY01. The sequence continues at coordinate 5,617 of DATAZE010000052.1, forward strand.
AAGCCTTTGCCGGTTACGTCGACCTGCTGGAGCAAATCCTTCAGCAAACAAGGAAGTTAAAGCAGCCCTAAAATAGTTTTATGAAAAACTTTGAACAAAAATGAAAACGCGACGTCTCTTACTTTGTAATACAAAGTTAATACTCAGGAGGTCGTTATGAGAATCATTCGTGCCGAACATTTAGGAATGTGTTTTGGAGTCAAGGACGCCATCGCGCTCGCTTTGGAAACCGCGCGCCACGAGCCGCTTACCGTCCTGGGCGACCTGGTGCATAACGATACCGTTTTAGCCGCACTTAAAGCCAAGGGGGTGATCACCGGGCAACACGCCGAGAGGGTGAACACGCAAACGGTGATGGTGACGGCACATGGGGCATCCGAGCGCGCGCTGATGCGAACGCGCGCGCTCGGATTGAATGTCATCGAAGCGACCTGTCCGCTCGTGCGCGTGGCGCATCACGCAGTGCGTAAACTTGCGCGGGAAGGCTTTCATCCGGTTGTCATTGGCAAACGCGAGCACGTCGAAGTGCGCGGTTTGACGGAAGATCTCGACGAGTTCGATGTCGTGCTTTCTGAGAACGACATAATGGAATTGAAAGAGCGTCCGCGCTTCGGCGTGGCTGCGCAGACGACGCAACCGATTGAGAAAGTCCGGCTGCTGGTGAATTTTCTGCGCCAGCGCTTTCCCAATTCCGAAGTTCGCTTCATCGACACTGTCTGCCAGCCGACCAAGCAACGTCAGCACGCCGCCGTGGAACTGGCCCAGCAGTGCGACGTGGTAGTAGTCATCGGCGGCGCGCAGAGCAACAACACGCGTGAGTTGGTGGAAACGTGCAGCCGATATTGCGCGAAGGTCCATCACGTGCAGATGGCCGAGGATTTGCGGGCGGACTGGATCGAAGGCGCGACCACGGTCGGCATAACGGCGGGAACTTCCACGCCGGACGACGTTCTCCGGCGCGTCGAGCAACGCATCCAGGAAGCGGCTGCCCGATTTGAGATGCGAATCGAAATAAAATAACCAGGGAGAATTATGAGTCTGAAATGGTTCAAGCAATGGGGTTGGTTGTATTTGCCGGCGTCGGTGCCGGGCATGATCATTTTCCTGGGGTTGCTGGCGTTCTCCATCCAGGTGTTTATCGCGGCTGCCCGGCATTCTCATTCAGCCAGCGACACACTCTCCGGCGTGTTTCCCTTTTTCACGTGCGCTTTCCTGCTATGGGATTGGATTGGTGCGCGGACGAGCAATTACTAGCTGAAAATTTATATGGATCCGGTCCTCATATTGACGGCCTTTCTCATTTTAACATTGTGCGGGATGGCGTTGCCGCGCTCGTTGAAAGAAAAATCGATCAAAGATTTTTTATTGGGTGCGCTTTTCTCTTTCCTCGGAATTTTGCTGCCAGTGGGTTTCTTTTTCCTGAGTGCCTTGCTGGTCCCCGATTCCAGGGATAATTGTTTTCACGGATGGCTGGATTGCTTCCACCTTGGGAAATTGGCTATGACCCCATTTGTGATTTGGGCAAGCGCGGCCTTGTACGCGGTGGAAGTTTATCAAGTTAAAGATCGAACGCGTCCATGGATTGTTTTGGGATTTTTTGGCGGCGCTATCGTCAGCACTTTATGTGCGATCTATGGATTTTTAACGTCCATCGACGGGTTGATTCTGCTCGGCGTGCCCATATACACAGCGATTTGGTACGTCGTTAGGACGGTTCAACTTGTTCGCGCGGCAAATACGTCATTTTTCTCTCTTCTAATTACCGCGGCCAGTTCGGTCCCGTTTTGGGCGGTCGGTGTTTTTGCGTCCTATTTCAAATACGCCACGCTGCCGCAACATCCCCCGGACTGTTTTGTGGTGACGGCGGCATCTCGCGGGCATCTTGGTTTCGTGGGGCCATTTCATTCCGTGCAACGCCGGGGCCACACGCGAATCGTCAATCAGCAACTTATCACGCTGTGGCAATTCGAAGCGCTCTGGCGCCGCCGCGTGCCCCGCGTTCATGCAGCATTTCGGCGCGCTTACAATGTGCTCGGCCCCCTGGTTGCACGCCGCATCAACCGGCCGTGGATGGCGGACATTTGTTATTTGACCATCAAGCCGTTTGAACTCTGCGCGCGAATTCTGAACACATTGTGCAAATCACCGTTATGAAATTCTTTTCGCAAAGCAATGATGCGCGACGCTGGTTCGTCGTGGTCCTTTATGCCACGGCCATGGCCTGGGTCGAATCCGCCGTCGTCTTTTACCTGCGCTCGATGATTGACCGCATCGAGCCGTATCAGCCGAATCCACTTCCGATCATCGGCGGCTTCGGCCCGGTGGAATTGGTGCGCGAACTGGCCACGATGATCATGCTGTTTGCCGTCGGTGCCCTCGCGGGACGCAACTGGCGCGCGCGGCTCGGTTACTCGGCCATCGCTTTTGGAGTGTGGGATATTTTTTATTACGTGTTCCTGAAAATGATGTGCGGCTGGCCGCATTCGGTTGGTGATTGGGATATTTTATTCCTGCTACCGCTGCCGTGGTGGGGACCGGTTTGGGCGCCGGTGGCGATTGCGCTGCTGATGATTGCCTGGGGAACCTTGGCGAGCCAATTTGAAGAGGCGAATTCCATCCGCCCGCTCCGCCGGCTGTGGCTAATGAACTTTTTGGGCATCGCCATCGCGCTTTATGTTTTCATGGCGGATTGTCTTCACGCCCGTCACGGCGGGGTGGATGCCATTCGCAACGTGCTGCCCTCACATTTCAGTTCCGCACTGTTTTGCGTGGCGCTGGGATTAATGGCGGCGCCAGTCCTGCATCTCGGTTGGAGAATCTGGTCGTCAGGGTTTGAAGGAAACGTTACCGTCGCTATCGAAGAGAGGTTTTCATGCAAGCGCAGCCCGCAGAATTAAAGCGGAGCGAACTGTCCGTGCTGTTGCGCGGCGAAGTCCAGGCGCTTCAATCATGGAGCGCGCAATCGGACGCGCAACGGCTCGTCTGGCAGATTGCCGTGATCGTCGCCGGCGCGGGGCTTTTCGGGGCGGCGGTGGGCTGGTGGCGCGATCCGCTCCAGGCCCTTTACACCGCGATTAAATTTCCGCTCATCATCCTGCTCACTGCCTTCGGAAACGCGATGCTCAACGCCATGCTCGCGCCTCTCCTGGGCCTCAACATTCCTTTTCGTCAATCATTCCTCGCGATACTGATGAGCTTCACGATTGCCGGCGCGATTCTCGGCTCCTTCGCTCCCTTGATGGCATTTATCGTTTGGAATTCCCCGCCGCTGACGTCGAACGTATGGGAATCCGCGGGCCCGTACGGCTTCATTCTGCTCACCTTCGTGATCGTGATCGCCTTCGCGGGAATCACCGCCAATCTACGATTGCTGCAATTGCTGCGGCAATTCGCCGGCGGAAAGAGCGTGGCTCTTCGCGTCCTGTTCGCGTGGCTGGCCGGGAACCTTTTTTTCGGCAGCCAACTTTCATGGGTGTTGCGGCCGTTTATTGGTTCGCCGGCTCTGCCGGTGCAATTCCTGCGCGCGACCGCCTACAAGGGAAGTTTTTACGAAACCATTTTCCATACCGCCGTGCGGCTATTCACTTTGGACTGAAGCGAAACATCAACTCACCATATTATGAACGAAACGAATCCAACTCCTCCGCCGTTCCAACCGCCGATTCCGCCGGTCATGCCGCCGCCGCAGAGTTCCCGCGCGCCCGGCGATGCTCCCGAAGACCGCACACCCATCTCTGGCCCAATTGCGGCCATCGAAGCCATCTTGCGCCAACCACGGCGCGTAATGTATCAACTGCGCCAACCCGGTTCCGGCGGGCTGATGTTTTATTTGATGCTCATCGCGATTTTGTGCGCAGTCATCTACGGACTCGTGGTGGGAACATTCACCGGCAAGGATCAATATTGGATTGCGCCCGTAAAGATCGCCGGCGGCATGATGGTCTCCGCGCTAATTTGTCTGCCGAGCCTGTATATTTTCACCTGCCTCAGCGGCTCGCAGGCGCGGCTGGCGGAAATTTTCGGTCTGGTCATGGGCATGTTGATGCTGACGACGACCCTGCTGATCGGTTTCGCGCCCGTGGCGTGGCTGTTCTCGCAATCGACCGAATCCGTCAACTGGATGGGCGCCCTGCATATGTTCTTCTGGTTTATCGCGGCATTTTTTGGCCTGCGTTTTCTGAACACGGCTTTTTCGCATTCGCAGGCAAAATCCAGTGCCGGATTCAACACGTGGGTCGTGATTTTCATGCTGGTCGTCGTGCAGATGACCACGGCCTTGCGCCCGATTGTTGGCCACGGCGATACATTTTTCCCGCGGGACAAAAAGTTTTTCCTGAGTTACTGGGCCGAATGTCTCGGCGTGGAGAAATCGTACCCTGATTCGGCACGTTGAAGCGCGCCGGGAAAGGATTACATGCTCAGAATAAAAAGAATCCTGGCGGCGCTTCTCGTTCTGACAATCGCCACGGCCATTTGGGTGCCGTGCCTGCACTTGGTGTTTGCGCGGCCGGTTTCGAACTTTCGCCAGGCTGAAGGCTTATCGCCGAAGGCCCGGCAATTGGCCGCACGGCATTTGCAATTGTGGGTTGACCCCGATCAACGGCAAAAGGAACTGGAAAGAATGCGCGCGAGCAATGCGGAATGGGATTTCATGGGACGCACTTTCCTGGTTTGGTCGCTCGCGAATATGGGCCTCCGCGATCCCGGGTCAAAACCGGTTTATCTCCGCACGATGGACCAGATCATTGATGAAACCCTGCGCCTGGAAAAAGAGAACGGCATGTATTTCTTCCTCATGTCCTACGCTCAGCCGGGACGTTATGTGATGAAACCCGAGCGGAGCCTTTTTCTCGACGGCGAAATCGCGGTAATGCTGGCTTCGCGGCGGATGCTGGAGGAAAAGGAGGAATACAAAAAGCTGCTGACCGAGCGCGTGGACCTCATGACCGAAGGGTTCCACCGCAGCCCGCATCTCCTGCTCGAAAGTTACCCCGACGAATGTTGGATGTTCGATCATTGCCTCGCGCTGGATGCCTTGAAAATGGCGGACTACCTCGACGGCACGGACCATTCGAAGTTGATCCACGATTGGATCGCGATGGCAAAACTGAAACTCGTGGACCGCGAATCAGGCCTGCTGCTTTCCAGTTTCACCACCGACGACGTGCCCCTCGGCGGCCCGGAGGGTTCCAGTCTCTGGATGGTCGCGCATTCGCTGCAAATACTGGATCCTGAATTCGCCCACGACCAATATCAGCGCGCGCGCAGGCAATTGGGCGAAATCACACTCGGCTTCGGCTATGCTCACGAATGGCCGAAAACTTGGGTGGGACCCGCGAACATAGATTCCGGTCCGGTGGTTCCGGTGTTTAACATTAGCGCTGGTTCCAGCGGCATGGCGCTTATCGGCGCCAGCGCTTTCGATGATGAACCGTTTCTCAAGTCCCTCAATGCCACCCTGGATTTCGCCGCCTTTCCCTCGCGGAAAAGCGGGCGCTTAAAATACTGCGCCAGCAATCAGGTGGGCGACGCCGCGTTGCTTTACGCCGCGACCCTCGGGCCGCTTTGGCAAAAAATAGAAGGAGCGAAACGATGAGCAAATTTTTCTCACGTCCATTCCGGTCCTCTTCGCGCAGCGGCCTGCCATCGGCGATTTATTTGCTGGAATGGGCGGGCTTGTTGGTGGTGCTATTTATTATCGCGCAGGTGGCTGGGTTGAGGAGCTTCACCAGTGTGCTAAACGGGACGATCGGTTCCACGAATATGGATTGGAACTCCGCGGCATTGCTGGGCGTGGCCTATGTCCTGATATATCTAGGCGTGGTAATCGTGGTTCCTATTCTGGTCCTTGCGGCTTTAATTTTAAGAATATGGCGGAAAATTCTGGCAACGAAAGGCGCGGCTGATGAATCGAGAGCTAACGCACAAGCGCAAAGAGGCTAAGACGCAAGTCGGAATGACAAAATCAAAGCATGCCGATTTGACCCCCTCGATCGCTAACCATGGCCCTCAAAACGTCACTGGCAAAATCAAAATCCTTGCGCCTTAGCCTCTTTGCGACTTTGCGTTAAATTTTTACCGCACAGATTTGGCTTTATCTGCGTGAATCTGAGTTCATCTGCGGTTTCATCTTGAGTGCTGACATCCGCGGTCAATCCGTGTTTCATTCCCCGGATGGCGCGCGCGAACCATGAATTGCTGACCGATTTATTGAAGGAAGTTTCGCGCTCCTTTTATCTCACGCTCCGCGTGCTGCCGAAAGCCATCCGCCCGCAAATCGGACTCGCCTATCTCCTCGCGCGCACCACGGATACTATCGCGGACACGGAAATTGTTTCCGTTGAGCAGCGATTACAATCATTGCAGGCATTGCGCGAGCGAATACTCGGGATGAATTCCGCCCCGCTGGATTTCGGCGCGCTGGCGCAGCAGCAAGGTTTGCCTGCTGAAAGAATTCTCCTGGAAAAATGCGAGCCCGGCCTCGCGCTGTTGCGGCAACAATCGGCAGTCGACCAAAAATTCATTCGTGACGTGCTGGAAGTCATTACCAGCGGGCAGGAGTTGGATTTGAAACGGTTTGGAGGCGCGAGGGCGGATACAAAGAATCAAGGCTCGACGGAGCCTCGCCCCACCAGCCACATTATTGGCCTTCAAACAGACGCGGAACTGGACGATTACACGTATCGGGTGGCTGGTTGCGTGGGGCAATTTTGGACCAGGATTTGCCTGGCACATCAATTTTCGCTGACGGCGACCTCTGCGGAATCCTTTGGAGCTTTGGCCGTACGTTTCGGGAAAGGGCTGCAACTCGTTAACATCCTCCGCGATATCCCCGCCGATTTGGCCAAGGGCCGATGCTATCTTCCCTCAGAAAAGCTCGCTGAGATCGGCCTTACGCCGGCCGACCTGTTGCGCCCTGAAAATGAGCCGAAATTCCGCCCACTCTATAATCATTATCTCGACCTGGCGGAATCGCACCTGGCGGCCGGTTGGCAATACACAAACCTCGTTCCGTTCGGCCAGATGCGCGTGCGCCTCGCGTGTGCCTGGCCCATTTTGATCGGCTTGAAAACGATTGGCCGGTTGCGCTCCGGCAACGTGCTCGACCCGCAAAACCGCATTAAAATCAGCCGCAGCGAAGTCTGGCAAATCGTTCGGCGGTCCGTCATTTGCTACCCGTTTGTGGGCGCGTGGCGGCGGCTGGCCGCCCCCGGGGCTCATTAGCAAAAAATAAGGAACGCAGCCACGGGGAAAGTGTTGCCATGGGCGAGTTTTTCGCGTAATTAAGCATTCCATGCAGATTTCACGACAGCTCCTGTTGGCCTGCGCAGTGGCCACATGCCTCACTCCTACCTGGATTCGTGCATATGACAACGAAGCGCAAATCCGTGCGCGCCAGGCGTTGGAAGACAAGATGAAACAAATCGAGGCGCAATCCTCCCCGACCACGTCATCTCCTCCGGCTGTTGTGAAGAAACCGGCGTCGGCGAAAAAACCAAAACCGGCGCCTGCGTCTCCCGCCGCGACGCCTGCCCCGCCCATCGTGAAGAGCGCGCCAGCCTACGAAAATCCGCCCGCTCAACCTGCTCCGGCGTACGCACCTGAAATTTCCCAACCGGCCACACCGATTGCGACTGCGCCGGCCAACGACAAGCTCCGCAACGCTTTGCACGAAAAAATGGGTGAGACTGCCGCCACTCCGGTCGCCCCCGCGCCCGCCGCTCCGGTTGTAACGATGCCGGCTGCTCCCGTTGCTCCCGCCGCCGCGGCAACTCCGGTTTACAGCCCTGTTCCGGGAACAACTCCGGCGACACCTTCAGAATCAGCTCCTGTGTATAGCTCGACTCCGGCAATTCCCACCCAATCGCCCGACAATCAAAAATTGAACGAGGCCTTGAACCGGAAGATGCAGAGCCAACCCACCCAGCCCGAGTTGGCAGGGCCGGCGATGAAACCCACTCCGATGCAGGAAGCGCCGGTCATGGGCCTGCCGCAATTGAGCGGCCCGCCCTCGTCGCTCACAGCCGCGAAGCAGCAAAAGCTCAATGACTTGCTCCAACTCTATCGGGCCGATCAATTGACGCCCGAGCAATATCACGAACAACGGGCGAAGATCTTGTCCGGACAATAATCCGGAATCATTTTCCAAATCACCCGCGAAACTTCGGTTTCGCGGGTTTTGTTTTTTCGCGGCGATACTTTTAGTGCGTTTCTAAAGATGCTGCCGCAGCCGTGAGGTTGCGCTGATTCATTCTTTCGCTTACTGCCTGAAAAAGATGGCGCCGACTGACGTCGGAGGCTACGTCATTAGTTGAATGGGTAAAAAAATCCCGCGCCCCAAACCAAGGCGCGGGATGAGTGGAACCAACCAACTTTAGTTCACCGCAATTTTCCGGGGTTTTACCCGTTCGGACTTCGGCAGGGTCACCGTCAAAATCCCCTGCGTAACCTTCGCCGAAACTTTGGCGGTATCGATCGCCGGATCGAGTTCGAACACGCGGCGGTAATCCGCCGTGTTCCGTTCGCGGAAGAGCGGTTGGCCTGTCACGGTTTCCGGACTGCGCCGGCCAGTAATGGTGATTTCCGTCCCCTCCAGCGTGACATCCAGGCCCTCCTTGCCGACGCCCGGCATTTCGGCTTCGAGCACGTAGCCTTCCTGGGTTTCGAAGATATTCACGTTCGGCGCCACGTAGTCTTCGCGCGCCGCGTGATTGTTTGCCGTTTGATTTTCAAGAGTCGTTTGCATGTGTTTCCTTTTTTAGTTTTTAATTTTGAATTCGGAGCTTAGTTGACCTGAACGTCGATTTGTTTGGGTTTCGCCTCCTCGGCTTTTGCCAGGGTCACCGTGAGAACACCATTCTTATATTCCGCCGAGATTTTGTCCGCGGCCACCTGCGATGGCAAATTCACCGTGCGCTGGAACCGCCCGAAGAACCGTTCAGCACGATAAACTTCCGTGCCTTCGGATTTGGTTTCGTTTTTGCGCTCACCGGAAATGCTCAAGCTGCCGTCATGCAGCGAGACGTTAATGTCTTCCTTCTTCATGCCGGGAAGTTCCGCCTTAACGACGAAGCTGTCCTTGTCCTCGAAAATGTCGAGTGCCGGACCCGAGCCTCTTAACAAATGAGAAGTGGGCGCCAACTCACCAAGCGGCGCCTGGAACAGGCGATCGATTTCATTCCGCAAGGTCGATAGTCCGTCAAAACTCGGCCACGCAGTTAACCCAGGTGTCTGCCAGCGTAATATGTTCATGTTTGTATCTTTTGGTTTAATTAGATTTAATCTCTGACGGAAATTTAGCTTCGATCATGCCATGCAAGCGTGGAAAACTATATGTTGTTCAAAGTTAAAAACTTATGCAAAAACGGGAGGGATGACGGAATATCTTTATGGCGCTAATATGGCGCATATTGAGAATGCCAATTGTGACATAATTGCTCTATTTTAATATTGCGCCATAAGGGCGCAGACGAAAAATGGCCGCTTGATTACCTATGCGAATTGAAAGCCATTTTACTGAATCTCTGTGTTCTCTGTGCCTCTGTGGCAAACCGCGCGTTCACATTTCTTGCGAAGTTCCTAAAACCGTGTTTAATCCGCTTGCAACATGCCCAAGCTTTCGCCCAGCCAAAGCGCCGAAGATTATCTGGAGCGCATTCATGAATTGATTGAGAAAAAAGGCTACGCCCGCGTGGTGGACATCGCCTCTTCTCTCAAGGTGAAACAGGCATCTGTCACGAGCATGGTGCAGAAACTCGCCGAGTCCGGTTATCTTGAATACGAAAAATACCGTGGCCTCGTATTGACCGATAAAGGCCGCGACGTCGCCCAAAAGATCCAGAACCGTCACGCCACTCTCTCCCGATTCTTTTCCTTGTTCGGCCTCGATGCCGAAACGCAGCGTCAAGACATCGAGGGCATCGAACATCATCTCAGTCCAGCCACCGTGGATGTGTTGGCGGACTTGACGCAGTTTTTTGAAAAGCATCCTGAGACCTTGCGGACCTTCCAGCGTTCACGCACAACCACTCGGCGAAAGGGTGAAATGGAATCGTGACTACCTGGGAGCGCCGCCGTCCCGGCGGCAAGCTTCCTGGCCTCCACAATTTAACTTTCCTTTGGTAATCAATCCTGTTTCATTCCTGAACCAATGAGCTTTGCAAAAGAATTTTTATCGGAAGTCCAACAGATCACGGCGCAACTGGACGTGACGGCAATCGAAAAGTGCGCGGAGGAACTGGCGCGCGTGCGCGAACGCGGCGGGCGATTGTTCATCCTGGGAGTCGGCGGCAGCGCCGGCAACGCGGGCCATGCGGTGAATGATTTTCGCAAAATCTGCGGCTTTGAAGCTTACGCGCCCACCGACAATGTTTCCGAACTCACCGCACGCACCAACGATGACGGTTGGGCCAGTATTTTCGCGGAATGGCTGAAAGGCTCCCGTTTGGACGCCAAGGACGGCCTGCTGATTTTCTCGGTGGGTGGCGGCAACCTGGAAAAAAACGTCAGCCCGAACCTCGTCAACGCCATTCAACTTGCCAAAAAAGTCGGCGCGTCTGTCATCGGCCTTGTAGGCCGCGACGGCGGTTATACCGCGAAGGAAGCGACCGCTTGCGTGATTGTCCCCACCGTAAACGCGGCTCACGTGACGCCGCACAGCGAAGCCTTTCAGGCCGTGCTGTGGCACTTGTTTGTTTCCCATCCCCGGCTAAAGGTCACCCAGACAAAATGGGAATCAACGAAATAGTCTCAAGAAAATCCGTAGCCGCCGACGTAAGGAGGCTCCAATCAAAATCCGTCCGTAAACATGGCAGATAATCAGAGCCTCCTCACGTCGGTTGCTACACATCTAAAGCGCGCCGTTTTCCTCGATCGCGATGGCGTCGTCAGCCGCTCGGTGGTGCGAGACGGGCTTCCCTTCGCGCCGACGGACCTGAAAGATTTTGAAATCCTTCCCGAATCACCCGAAGCCTGCCGCCGGCTGAAACAGGCTGGCTTTCTGCTGATCGTGGCCACCAATCAACCCGATGTCGGGCGCGGGACTATGAAAAAAGAAACCGTCGAGGCCATGCACGCTAAAATGTGCCGCGAATTGCCGATCGACCGCGTCGAAGTTTGTTACCACGCCGGCCGCGGCCAGTCCAATTGCGATTGCCGCAAGCCCAAGCCGGGATTATTGGTCAACGCCGCGCGGGAACTGGGGATTAATCTTGCCCAAAGCTGGATGGTCGGCGACCGCTGGCGCGATATCGATTGCGGTCACGCCGCGGGTTGCCGCACAGTTTTCATCGATCGTGGCTACGCGGAAAACTTGAAACAGGCGCCGCATTTCCGGGCCAAAGACCTGTTGCAAGCTGCGGATATAATTCTGGCGGAGACGAAAGAATAAGTTTGAAGTCAGATATTGCGAACCCTTAATCTATGACTGAATGAAAAATCTAGCCTCTCTCCGAGTAAAAATTTACGCCGACGGCGCGGACAAACAGGGCATGTTGCAGATGAACGCCAATCCCGTCATCAAAGGCATGACTACGAACCCGACCCTGATGCGCAAAGCGGGGCTGAAGGATTTTGAGGCTTTCGCCCGCGACATTTTGCAGGGCATCACTGAAAAGCCGATTTCATTCGAGGTATTTTCCGACGAATTTTCTGAAATGCGCCGCCAGGCCATGAAGATCAATGGCTGGGCAAAGAACGTCTACGTCAAGATCCCGATCACGAACACCCGCGATGAATCCGCTCTGCCGCTCATTCGCGAACTCGCGTCGGAAGGCGTGAAGTTGAATGTTACGGCCATCCTTACGTTGGACCAGGTTGCCGGGGTCGCCCAGGCGCTTAATCCCAAAGTGCCTTCGATTGTTTCGGTATTTGCAGGACGCATCGCCGATACCGGCGTGGACCCGATGCCGCACCTGCGCGAGAGCAAAAAGAAGCTCGCCGGTTTACCCCAGGCTGAATTGCTGTGGGCGAGCGTGCGCGAAGTGCTGAACATTTTTCAGTCCGATGATTGCGGTTGCGATATCGTGACTGTGCCGCATGACATTCTCAATAAAGCGTTGAAAATGGCGGGCATGGACTTGAAGGCGCTCTCGCTGGATACCGTGAAAATGTTTGCGGCAGACGCGGCTGGAGCGGGCTTTACGCTTTAGCAATATCTATCCCGCATAGGGGTTTTAACGCAAAGGCGCAAAGAAGCGGAGACGCAAAGTAACCCAGGGAAACCACGCACCGCTTCAGTAAATCCACTTCAAAAACACTTTAACCTTTGCGACTTCGCACCCTTGCGTCTTTGCGTTAAGTCTTTTGAATAGTTCCGGCTTTATCGGACACAGAATTTTATTTGCCAGCCGCGGGGGCGAGTTCGTTCGCTCGGCCTTTTGTCAGGGGCAAATAGAAGGAGCATTCCTCACAAGTCGAAGGCCGTTTGCCGTTGTAGAAGCCGTTGATGATTTCGTGGACCTTCTCGCTCTTGCCGATTTCCGCGAGTGAATTTTGGAAAATATTGCCGACGACCAGGCCGTCATCCTCATTGTCTTTCAACCGGCAGCCGCACAAACGGACTGAGCCGTCGTAGCGGACCATGAAATTGAAAAGATTGGCGCACGGAATATTGTGGCGCGTAGGAATCTTGCGCAATTTCATGATTCCATACATGTCCGATTCCTTGATGGAACCGCCCCAATTGTCGAAATCCACGGTGAAATTGCACGTCACCTTGTCTGACAAATACGGCTTGATGTGTTCGACAAAATCCTTCGAGTGAATAAGAACGGATGGCTTCTGGGGATTGCGAAAACGCAGGATAACTCGGGACGGTTCCCCGCGCGATTTATTGTAGCTGAGGACCGCGGCAATTCCCTTGATGACCTCGGGATAACGATCGATCCCGTAGACTTGTTTGTAAGTTTCGGTATCCAGTCCTGGAAGGCTAATGCAAATTGTAACTCCCCCGGCGTCGACCAATTCTTTGAATATGTCGCGCTTGCACATCGCAATCGCGTTCGTGGTCAGGCAGATGTCGTGAATGTTCGCGTGTTCGTGGCAGTAGCGGATTTTTTCAATCAAGGTCGGATCCAACAGCGGGTCGCCAACCGTCGGAGTCAGGTCAACCGATTTGCCGCCCAGCGCGGAATACTCATCGAGCGCTTTTTTGAACACGTCCATCTTCATGATGCCCGCGGGCCGCCCGGAATCCGCCACAATCCGATACGCGCAAAAAGAACAACGTGCGTTGCAAACATTGGTCACCGAAACCTGAAGACGTTTGGTTTCTGGATAGAAATAAGAACCATTGAACTGCTCGATCGGCACTTTCCGAAAGTGGGCCAAGCTCATTCGTATTTTCGAGAAAGTCCCCTTCACGAAACGCCCGATTGGGCCATAAGCGAAGTCCTGAAGGATCGGCACGGAAATAAACCGCGTCGCCCATCGCAAAAGCCATTCAATCATAACGCCAAGATGCTCAAAAGTGATTCCTGAACTGTTCCATTTTTCCAGTTTTTAGAGCCGATGCAAGCCGCAAATGCCTTCAGATCACAGATACGCCTACTTCTCACTATCGCCCTCTTTCCCGCCCTCGTCATCCAGTTTCTGCTTGGGTTGCAAGCGTTGAACGAGATTTTCATGCTTTCCCCGGCGAATAAAAATCCACGTCCCTGAAATTACTCCCCACGCGGAGAGAAAGGAAGCCAACGGATGCCACAGCCAGCGGGCATCTCGCGTGCGCACAAGAGCTGCAATGGTTTGCACAACAGGCACTACCACGGTCAGGCACAAAAGAACCGCCAGCCAGCCCGGCATGCGCGGCTTGCTTTCCGTCCAAGAAAATCCGTGCTGCTGCCGCATGTCAAAAAAGTGGCAGGTGGCGCGCTGACGTTTCTTCACAAAATCGCGAACCGTCGCCCAAAAACCGCGCGAGGCAATGTAGTAATGATACACCCCGCGCCCGCGAATGCGCAGCCATTCACGTTTCCCGGTCGCCCGGATCAAGTTCAACGAAGTGTGAGTATCCGAATATTTTTCCCCCGCGCCAGCGAGATCCAATTCAGCCTTGCGGAAAACGAACCCGTTCGCACCGATCGGATACGCCAGGCTGTTCTTCGGAAAAGTCCAATGTTCAATATCTCCATCCGCTCGTAGAAATACCGGCTTGACGCTCATCATCCACGCCACCGGATCGCTGATGTGCAGTGTGCAAGTCACATAAGCGCAGAATGAACTCATGCGCGGCGAATAAAGGTAATGACTCTCCACACCGCAAGCCTCGGAATTTTTGGAGAGCGCCTCCACCGCGCGCCGGAGGAAATCCGGATGCGCGATTTCGTTATCCGCATCGACGAATACGACGTAATCGCCGGTTGCGTGCATGAGCGCCACGCGTTTGCCGCCTTCCATATGCCGCCCATGATCCTCGATCACTCTAGCGCCGAATTGTTTTGCCAAGTCGCGCGTATTATCTTTCGACCCGCCATCGCCCAAGAGGATTTCTATTCTGTCCTGCGGATAATCCTGGCGGCGAATAGCCTGAAGGCAATTGCCGAGGATGCCCCCCGCGTTCAGCGTGGGGGTTACGAAACTTATTTTTGGCAATTCGGCCTCAGCCATAAGGCCCCGTAGCTTGCCAGAAAACGAAGCTCGGCTCAAATGTTCTTTGAGCCGATAGCATCTTCCATAAACAGGCTGGTACGAGCCTTTTAGATTGACTTATCGGTGAAAATATAAGTTACTTTCGACCGTTGGCTCAGAAGGATTCATTTATTGGTATGAAAATCACATCAAGTCTATGGTTGTCTCCATCAATTTTCGCATGTCTAGTATGCACCTTTTGCCTCGTAGCCGCGAAAGCTCCTGCAGATACAGTGGTATTGCCAAACTATGCAGTGACCAACCAAATTAGTAATGATTCGGAAATCATATTTCCGGTAGTCGTGAGAGAGCAGATCATTTACAGCGCGTCTGAGTTTCCCGCTTATCCAATTATCGTCAATGAAATTCGCTGGCGGCCGGACACAAGTGTCGTCGGTCCAATTACGGCCACCATTACAAATATTCAAATCAATTTTTCCACGACGCCGGTACAGCCGGATCAATTAAGTCCGACTTTCGCTCAGAACATTGGCTCCGATAATACAGTGGTGTTTAGCGGAGCAATGCACGTTGCGAGTTCCTCTACAACACTTAGCAATGGCACGAAAGATTTTGATATTGATTTCCCGTTGCAAACACCATTCCTTTTCGATTCCTCCAAAGGGAACCTGCTGATTGATTTGCACAATTTCACCGGTTGTAGCGGAAACCTCTACGACAACAGCGTGGCCAACATTGTGGATGCCGTGTCTCGAATCGTGAACACCAGCGATCCCAATGGGACATCAGCCTCCTTCACCGATAGCGGTGGAGGTGTAATTGAACTCATATACAGTCCTGCTTCGGGGGCGCTGGTCATCACCGCTGAACCCACAAACCAAATCGTTACAATCAGTGGTACCGCAACATTCAGGGTCGGTGCCGAACCCCCACCGTTATCATATCAGTGGTTCTATCATGACATCGGCCATCCGATTAACGACGCGACAAATAGTTTCCTGACGCTCACGAATGTTCAAGCCGACCAAGCGGGAATTTATTTTGTTCAAATCAGTAACACTAATGATTCAATCTACAGCGAAAATGCTGTATTGACAGTCATCTCCGGCGCTCCATTTATTACAGCGCAGCCAGTTTCGCAGGTCGGAATTATTGGGTCAGATGCCATTTTTTCGGTGTCAGCCACTGGGTCATCACCGCTATACTACTACTGGTACTTCAACACGAACATTTTGATTAATAGCGCCACAAACCCTTCTCTGACTATAACCAATATTCAGATAAACCAGTTGGGTAAATATTCGGTTCTCGTCAGCAACGTTTTCAATTCGACCAGAAGTTCAAACGCCGATCTGAATCTTGGTTTTGTGGTTCCAAACTATGGGGTGACGAATCAAATCTTCGATGATTCCGAAGCAATATTTACCGACGTTTTGCGAGAACAAATCGTCTACAAAGCGTCTGAATTTCCCGCCTACCCAATTATTATCAATGAAATTAGTTGGCGACCAGACGCGATAGTGGGCGGCCCAATTACAACTATCATTTCAAACCTTCAGGTTAGCCTTTCAACGACGACGAATGGCCCCGATCATTTAAATTTAACGTTCGCGCAAAATATGGGTTCGGATGATACGCTGGTGTTCAGCGGCGCGATGGGAGTGGCCAGTTCGTTTACTACATTAAGCAATGGGACAAAGGCTTTTGATATCGATTTGCCTTTGCAGACTGTATTCTTTTATGACCCTTCAAAGGGAAATCTGTTGATTGATTGGCGCAATTTCACCGGTTGTAGCCCAGCTCTCTACAACAATAGCGTAGCTAATATTGTCGATGCTGTTTCACGAATCTATAACACGAGTAATCCTAACGCGACTTCCGCCTCAGGAAGCGATAGCGGGGGAGGGATAATTGCAATCGGTTACGGTCCTGCTCCGCTCCCGCCCACCATTGCCTTTCAGCCAACCAATCAAACTGTTACTGTCGGTGGTGCGGCAACCTTCAGTGTTATAGCCGGTCCTGTTCCGCTTTCCTATCAATGGTTCTACCACGATATTGGTCAACCAATCGACGAGGCGACCAACAGTTTATTGACGCTTACCAACGTTCAAACTGGTGAGGCGGGACCTTATTTTGTTCAAGTTACTGGCGCTTATGGATCGACGTATAGCGCGAACGCTGTCCTAACAGTCACAACCGACCCTCCGATTATTGTGACACAGCCTGTTTCACGAACTGGATTTATCGGAACCAATTTCACCTTTTCTGTTTCAGCAACAGGGGCATTGCCACTGACCTATCAATGGTATTTCAACACCAACAACCCAATCGACGGCGCCACTAATGCGTCTCTGACTTTGACTAATATTCAGAAGAGTCAGGCGGGGGCGTACTCGGTTTTTGTCACTAACGCTTACGGTTGGACCAATAGCACCTTTGCTTTTTTGACGGTGAATTTTACTCCGGCGCCGATCGTCGTCATTAGCACCAACGTGATGGGCGGGAATTCAGTCGATGTGCCGGTTGTGCTGGTGGCGAATGGAAATGAAAACACGTTGACCTTCAGTATGAATTTCAACACGCAACAACTCGCCTATGCCGGCATCACTCTTGGTAGCGGCGCGGGAGACGCGGCCTTATTGCCTTCCACCGGGCAGACGCCCAACGGGCGCCTCGGTGTTAGTTTGCAACTTCCCAGCAACGAAACTTTCGCTCTGGGAACACAAGAAGTCGTGCGGGTGACATTCACTTCTGCGATCCTGACCGGATCTTCATTCGTCATCACCCCCGTGAACTTTACCAATCAACCGGTCAATAAACTCCTTTTTGATACGCAAAATATCAAGCTGGCAACAAATTTCATTAACGGCACCGTCACTATCTCGCCCACGGTTTTTGAAGCGGACGTCGCTCCAAGACCGACCGGTGACCAAAGTCTCGATATTTTTGACTGGTCACAGGTTGGCGGGTTTGTGGCCGGCGTGGATGCCGTCACTAACGCTTCCGAATTCCAGCGCGCCGATTGCGCGCCCAAATCCACATCGGGCGATGGCCAATTGAAAGTCACGGACTGGGTGCAGGCGGGTCGTTATAATGGCACTGCCGACGCTCTGGTCCCGGTTGGCGGCCCGACCGCGCCGGTGACTCCGACCATCCTCACGGGCGGCCCTCGCACCGTCAGCGTCACCGCCGGCGCTGCCGCACAGGGGACTGTCCTCACGCTGCCAGTGACACTCCAATCACAAGGCAATGAAAATGCCATCGGCTTCAGCCTGAATTTCGATCCCGGGCTCCTGAAATATTCCAGCACGATCAAAGGCAGCGCCACAGCTTCGGCCACGATGAACGTGAACACCAATCAAGTCGCAGCGGGGGTTCTGGGGGTGATCCTGGCATTGCCGAGCGGAAATAATTTCACGAATGGCGTACAGGAAGTTGTCAGGATAACTTTCAAGACGCTCACCTCCACGACTAACGGCATCATGGCATTTTCCGACGCGCCAGTGTTGCGCGCCATCTCGGATCCGCTCGCAAATGAATTGCCCGCCAATTATTCCAACGCAATCGTGGTGATCAATCCGTTGCCGGTGTTGAGCATCAGCCTCGCCAATACCAACGCGCTCGTGTCCTGGCCGAATTGGGCAACAGGATTCAACTTGCAGGCCGCCGGCATTCTTTCTGCGCCGGCGTGGACGAATGTTTCCAGCCCGTCGCAAACGAACAGCAGTAATATATCGATCACCATCCCGGCGCTGAATCCCGGAGGATATTTCCGTTTGCAGCATCCCTGATCGCGCAACCCTTTCGCGCCGCCGTCAGGTTGGCGTTATTATGGTTTCGCTTGCGCTTCGAGCCATGCGACCATTTGCGGCAGAACAATCGGCCAGGCGAACGTCTTCGAACGTTCCCAGGCGTTCATTCGGTAGCGAGTGTAAAGTTCGGGCGTTTTCACAATGCCCGCCAGGGTCTCCGCGAGCGACTCAGGAGTTTCCGCGGCCGTAACCAGTCCGGTCTCTCCCGGCACGGTCGAATCCACCAGTCCGCCCACCGGATACACCGCTGCGGGCGTGCCCATCGCGTTCGCCTCGATCACATTCAATCCCCAGCCTTCGCGCAACGACGTGTGAATCAAAAAATGCGCCCGGCGTAGCTCCTGGTTTTTTTGCTCCTCGGATAATTGCCCGGTGAAACGAATCCGGTCTTCCAGTCGTAACGTCTTCGCCAATTGCTCCAACTCGGGCTTCGATTCGCCGCCTCCCACAACGGTCAACTGCGCAGGCACAGTGCGGTCCGCCAGCAATTTCATCGTGCGGATGGCGTGATCCACCCGCTTATTCGGCGCGATGCGCGAAACGCAAATCAGCCGCAGTGGTGTTTCCAGCGTTTTGTCTTCCAGATGGGGCAGGGGTGCTGTGTCGCTTCCATTCGGAATCACCGTTACATTGCGCACGCCGTTCGCGAACAAATCCTTTTTCGTGGATTCGGACGGTGTCCAGAACGGTACGTTGCGATAAAGCCAATGCGTCCATCGTTCCTGCCATTCGCCAATGGTGCTCAACGGCCATCGGTAAAACGCCGTCCAGATCGGCCCGAGGACTTCGTGGATGTACGCCACGCAATTCGTCCCGCACCACCAGGGCGCGAACCACGGCAACCCGTGGTGTTGATCGATGACCAGGTCGAATTTCTCCTGCCGGCGATACCACGAAATCGCTTTGAAAATGGAACTGCCCTTGCCGCCGCCGCGCACGATTTTGATTCCCTGGAACATTTCTTCGCGCGCACCGCCGGGAAAATCATACGTGAACCAGACCACTTCATGGCCGCGTTCGACGAGTGCCAACAAATGAGCGAGGGTGACCCGCTCCGCCCCGCCCGAAATGGGATTTTTCGGGTCGCGCCAATTGAGCATCAGGAAACGCATGAGCAAAATCAGAGCCGCGAAATTTTTTCCAACAACGCCGTCGTGGATTTGCCTGGAACAAACGGAATCAGTAGGATCTTCCCACCGCCGGCTTCCACCGTGCGGCGCTCTTCCTGGTTCAACGTTTCCAAAGTGTAATCGCCGCCTTTGACGTAAATGTCCGGTTGCGCGACCGAAAGAAATCGCGTCGCAGTTTTTTCGGTAAAAATGCACACGCCATTGACGCTCTCGAGAGCCGCCAGCACCGCGGCCCGATCCTGTTCATTGTTCACCGGGCGATTCGCGCCCTTCAATTGCTGCACCGATTGATCGCCGCTCGCGCCGATGAGCAGTAGATCGCCAAGATTGCGCGCCGCTTCCAAATAAGTCACGTGGCCGAGATGCAGTATGTCGAAGCAACCATTGGTGACCACCAGGCGTTGGCCCCGGGCGCGAACACTGGCCCGCCATGCGGGCAGGTCCGCCCAGGAGATAAGCTTTTCGCGAAAATTCACGTCAAGGATAGTGGCGGAAGTCTTTCCGGCTTGGCAATCCTTGAGTGAATTGCCGCTTTGACCCCGAGTTGACTCAAATTAAAAATTGTCGGAACTGCGTGTTCAGGCACCAAGATCGGCGAGGACGGGAGGATTTGAAACTCGCTGGGTTGTTGTGCATGCCCCTTCAAGGTTTTTCGCTCAGCTTCATATACAATTGCTCGCGACCGTAGTAGCCACTGTTGTAGAAAAGGGCGGCCCGGCCATCGGGCAAAAGGTGGATGAACTGTCGCCACAGGTTGTAGCCTTCGCCCGCATCCAGTGCCGACTTCGGAATATCCTTCACCCATTCAATCGGCTCTGGAGCGAAATGCCAGCCGCTCACGGGCCATTCCTCATCGCACCAAGCAAAGCCCCCGAGGCTCGGGGCCGGCTCTTCAGTCCATACGGTTTTCTTGCCTGGGTCCGGCGCGGTGGGAGAGGCATTTACCACGGCCACCCAGCGGTGCTTTGCGCCTCGCAGCAGTTGCAGGCCGCCGACCCAGCCCGAAGCCCAATGCCCGGGCTGCTGGCAAGGCTCCAAGACTACGCCGCGCTTGGTCGCCATTTTTTCATCCAGCTTTTGGGTGGCCGCTGCCTGCGCCGAACCAAACGGACTGATCTGTCGCGGTTGCGCTTTGCTCGGATAGCCCATGTAAAAATAGAGAAACTCCTTCCGCTCCGGGAAATAGTAGCCGGTGACCGCGTCCGTGTGCTTGGCGTCGAAATCATCCGGGCCCCCGGTCGGTATGATCGCATCCGGTTCGAAGGTCCACGGACCGGCGAGTTTCTCAGCCCACCCGCGCTGGATTTGCTTGTGGCCGCTCTTGAAGTTCACCACGAGCAGGCAATAGCGGCCGTCAATCCTTGCTGCCTGGTTCGGATGATATGGGTCCATCACGATGAACGGCTTGTGGAATCCGCCCACCGTCTCCGGGTTTGCAACCTTCAAGGGCCCTTCAATTTTCCATTGTCGGGGCCCGAGATTCTCGCGATTCGTGCAGATGGCCTGGGCGCTTCCCCAGGGATCATAGAACAGAACCATTCGCCAACCTTGAATCGCTTCATCCCAAACAATGCATGGGTCGCCGCTGACCCCCACATCAGCCGAGTGCCGTTCGATCACCAAGCCTTGCCGCGTCCAGGCAGTCGGAATCACAAATCCTCCACCCGGTTCCTTGTCCTCCGCTGTTTTTTGGGAAATGTCCTGCGCGCAGACTGCGCTGATTCCCAGAATGCCAATCGCGCTCACCAGAATAGCACCGACGATTTTGATGTTCATAAAGTGTGATGTCACCTAACGCGCCGGGTTCATTGACGGCTTTTCCGCGCAATGGATGCTCATGATGCCGCCCATCAAATTGACGACCCGCACATTCTGCCAGCCAAGCTTGCGCATCATCGCAGCGACCTCTTGTTGAGCGGGGTAATGTTTGAGCGATTCCAGGATGTAACCATAGGCCGCGGCGTTGCCGCAAAAAATCCTTCCGAAAATCGGCAGGAGAAATTTCAAATAACCGAAATAAATTCCCCGCCATACCGCATTGTCCGGCTTGCCGAATTCCAGAGCCAGCAATCGCCCGCCCGGTTTCGTCACGCGCCACATGTCTTTCAGTCCGGCATCAAGGTCTGCCAGGTTTCGCAAGCCGTAGCCGATGGTCAGCACATCGAAAGTCGCGTCTGGAAATGGAATCCGTTGGGCGTCACCGCAAACAAATTCGATTTTAGACGTCGGATTTTGGGCTTTGGATTTTTCGCGCGCCACTCGTAACATCGCTTCGCTGAAATCCAGCCCCTTCACGTCCGCGCCATTTTTTGCCAGCGCCAGGGCTAAATCGCCCGTTCCGCAGCACAAGTCCAG
Source organism: Verrucomicrobiia bacterium (assembly GCA_036272195.1). Taxonomy (GTDB): domain Bacteria; phylum Verrucomicrobiota; class Verrucomicrobiia; order Limisphaerales; family DASXHY01; genus DASXHY01. The sequence continues at coordinate 27,500 of DATAZE010000052.1, forward strand.
CGCGCGTTCGCCAGGTTGCACGCGCGCGAGCCGAAGCAGTCGGCGTTTCCAGATACGATGCAGTCCGAAACTCTGAATGTCATTAATCAGATCATAACGGCTGGCAATGGAGGCAAAAAGCTCGCCGACCTTCGCCGCGCGCTGCTCGCCCGATGTATAGAATTTATTGGTCATCTCGCACCCTGCGTACCTCAAAATGGACGAAAAAGGCGCAGCGAAGCGACTAAATTTGATACACAAGCATCGTGTTTGACCTCGAATTTCGGCGGTGATAAAAAAACGACACTACTGGCCTGAATTCTGCTGGTTGAAACTTGGATTTACGCAATCGGGGTCCGTTATTGCAAAAATATGAATCGAAAGAAAATCCTTGTTGTCGACGACAACCTGGTAATTACCAAGACGCTGTCGATGAAACTCGAGTCCGCGGGCTATCAAGTCATAGCCGCGACGGACGGATCCGAGGCCGCCACCGCCGCGCGAAAAGAAAAACCGGACCTGATTTTACTCGATATCAGCTTCCCAGAGCCGGGCGTTGGTGGCGGGGTTCAGTGGGACGGTTTCAAAATAATTGATTGGTTTCGCCGGCTCGAAGAAGCGAAAAATGTTCCGGTGATTGTGATTACGGCGGGCGAACCGGAGAAATACAAGAGCCAGTCACTCTCCAAGGGCGCGATCGCATTTTTCCAAAAGCCGATTGATACCAAAGAATTGATCGATGTCATTGGGAAGACTCTGAACTCGGGAAGCAAAGTCGCTTCGGTGTAAATTAAATAGCAGGCTTTCCAGTTCCGTTGTGGCGGGATTTACCGAGCTTTCCAATCCGGAGTTTCAAATTTCACGGGCCGGCTGGTTTCGCGCCACAAAACAATTCCTCCCACCAGCCCCCACAGCACGCTCACGCACAATGTAAGCATTGAGGTCGCTTCAGCATCCGCCGCCGCCACACCGCACCAGCCGAGCAGGGCAATGGCCGCGCCGTCGCGTGCGCCGATTCCCGCAAACGTAATCGGCAATCCGCTGATCGCCGTGATTAAAGGGAACGTCCATACCAGCCGCAGCCACGGTATCGGAGCATGGCTCACCGCTTGCAAATTCATCGCCAGCACGCCGTTGACCGCCACCTGCATCAACAGACTGCAGCCGAAGCCGGTCAAAACGGTTTTAGGCGATCGCACCAGGCGCCGTCCGCTTTCCAAAAATGCGACTGCAAATTTGCGCAAAATGGATTCGTGACGCGAACGTTTCAGGAAAACAAGCGCCACGACGATTACCGGTAACAACAGCAGCAGCCACCACACTGACCCGCGGATGGAAAACGATTTCGTTCCCTCGAAACCGCCGTGTGCTGCCGCGATTGCGAACGCGATCGCCGAGACCACAACCAACGCGCCCGATCCCATCAGCCGGTCGAGCGAGACTGACGCCAGCGTTTTCGGCAGCGCTAAGCCATATCGCCGCGCGTAGACAGCCGCCTTCGCCGTGTCACCGCCCGCCCCACCGAACAGCAGCAGATAAAAGAAATGGCCGATGATGGAAAACCGGACCGTGGCGCCGGCATCGACGACGCTGTCATTCATTCGCAACGCGAGATGCCAGCGTAGCGCCGCCGGCAGAAACATGAGCCCATAGAGAACCACCGCGCCGATGAACCAGCCCACCCGCATTCCCCGGATCGTCTCAAGCAATGTGCCCGCCGGGATTCGCCGAAAGACGAGGAACAACGCCGCAACCGTCAGGGCCACGCACACCAGCCGCCATTTGTTGGAGACCCATTTTGATTGGGATGAGCCGGAGGCATCGGCGTCAGCGGTGAGAACGGTAGCGCGCATATCCGCTAGAAAATCCACGCATTATAGCCACATCACAATCAGCAGTTACCCCTACGGGCAAAACTCGATACCGCGCCGTTTGTAGTTCCGCCTTTATGCGGCCTCGGGGCAATCAGCTATTGGCAATCGCCTGCCGCCAATTTAGTCTCTGGCCCGATGAGCATTTTAGAAGAACTCGAGTGGCGTGGCTTGATCGCCGACTGCACAGACAAGGTCGAACTGGCCAAACGCTCCGCCTCGCCGCTCACGCTCTATTGCGGCTTCGATCCCACCGCCGACAGCCTGCACGTGGGCAACCTCGTCCCGCTGCTGGGGCTCCGCCGTTTCCAGTTGCTTGGCCACCACCCGATTGCCGTCGCCGGCGGCGCGACCGGTTCCATTGGCGACCCGAGCGGCAAAACCCAGGAGCGCCAACTGCTCACCAAAGAAGTTCTCGACCACAATATCGCGCACGTGAAGGAGCAGCTGAAACGCCTCCTCGATTTCGAGACCAAGGCGAATCCTGCCCGCCTCGTCGATAATGCCACCTGGACCGCTCCGGTGAGTTTTCTCGCTTTTTTGCGCGACATTGGCAAACATTTTTCCGTCAATCAAATGGTCGCCAAGGAAAGCGTCCGCGCCCGAATGGAAGACCGCGAGGTCGGCATCAGTTACACGGAATTCAGCTACATGCTGCTGCAGGCATTTGATTTCTACGTTCTCAATCGCGAACACAATTGCGATCTCCAAATCGGCGGCAGCGATCAATGGGGCAACATCACCGCCGGCATTGAATTGACCCGCAAAAAATCGAGCAAAACTGTTTACGGCCTCACCGTTCCGCTCATCACCAATGCCGACGGGACCAAATTCGGAAAAACCGAAGCCGGCGCCGTCTGGCTTGATCCCAAAAGAACCAGCGTTTATCGCTTCTACCAGTTCTGGATCAATACCGACGACCGCGACGTGCTCCGCTATTTGAAGTTCTTCACATTTTTGTCACGGGAGGAAATCGCATCGCTGGAAAACAAGCACACGCAAAACCCCGGCGCGCGCGAAGCTCATAAAGCCCTGGCCCGCGCTGTGACGGAGTTGATCCACGGCGAACAAGCCGCGCAGGAAGCCATTCGCGCCAGTGAAATTCTTTTTGGCGGCGACTTGAAAGGGATTTCCGAAGGCACGTTCAACGAAATCCTTGGCGAAGTGCCGACGAAAGAAATTGAAGTCGCCAAACTCGGCGGGGCGGGATTGCCACTCGTTGAACTGCTTGTCCATAGCGGCCTGTGCGCCTCCAAAGGCCAGGCACGAAAGGACATTGAAGGCGGCGGCGTGAATATCAACAACGTCCGCGAAACAGATTTTCAGCGGGCGGTTATCGCAGGCGATTTGCTCTTTGGCAAATACCTGCTCCTCCGTAAGGGTAAGAAAAACTACGCCGCCATTAGCGTGAAGTGATTATATGGAATGCTTTATCGTCGTCACTGTGCTGTGGGTGTTCTCCGTGTGCCTGCACGAATTCGGCCACGCGTGGGCCGCTTATTGCGGCGGCGATTACACCGTGAAGGACAAGGGCTACCTGACCCTCAATCCGATTCACTACACGCACCCGGTCTACAGCCTAGTGATGCCCGTCGTCTTCATGATGCTAGGCGGCATCGGCCTGCCCGGCGGCGCGGTGTATATCGATCATCGATTGCTCCGATCGCGCGCGTGGGAAACGTGGGTGGCTCTGGCGGGCATCGCCATGAACCTTGCGCTGGTTTGGGTGATCAGCATATTTTTCAAATTCGGTTTGCTCAAAAACGACCCAACCAATCTCGCCTCCGTCTCGCTCGGTTTTCTCCTGCAACTCGAAATCAGTTCAATTTTATTGTGCCTTCTGCCCATCCCGCCTTTGGATGGTTTTCAAGCGATTGCGCCCTGGCTGCCCGCGGACCTGCGTGAGCGTCTTTTTTCCTACTCTAATTACGGTCCCTGGATTTTGTTTCTCGTGTTGTGGTATTTTCAACCGGCGAACGCCATATTTTGGAAGGCTGTCTATTTTATCTCCGGTTTTTTTGGAGTGAGTCCCTACCTCGGCTACACCGGTCTTCACGAATACCGATTCTGGGACCACTGAATGACGCAGGCTTTCCAGATGGGGAAGGGGCGGCAGTCCCTGGCTAACGTGCCGTCGGCGTCTCGCCGACAAACTCAAACCGCCAGCAAGATGCTGGCGGCACGTTGTCGCAACAGCCTCTATTACATTCCGGCCGATTTAAATGCATAGGCCGTGCGGTTCGCATCGCTCACGCACCACATGGTCAGCGGCCACAATGATTGGCCGTACTTGATGTACCGCGCGCTTCCGTCCGCAAAAGAGGAGTTGGAACCGCCCGATGTCGTTCCCGGCCCGCGACTGTCGTGCCGTGTTTGCTCCAGGATGCCGGTGAAGTCATTGCCGCCGTTTTCGCCGAGGTCCATGTAAAAATCGCCGTGATCAAATTCTTTTTCACCGAGAACGATGGTGTCGCTCTGATGGATGATGTCGGTCTGGCGGATGCCCAGACCGTTGGTGGTCATGTAAGTTGAAAGCCCGCTCCAATCCGAAACCGGAATGCCTGACTTGTCTGAAAAATAATCGTTCCAGCCGTTGATGAAGAAACTTCGCACCGACGCGTCGGCGATGTTGTTGGAAGTCCCGTAACCGATGGTCTGCGGCGTGGGCGGCGCTGCGGTGAGGTCCAGCTTATCGTTCGGGCAAAGCAGCAGCTTCAGGTTCTTGCCGTAGTTGTCGTAAAGCCGGTCGGGCCAGCGGCTCGTGAAATCGCGCGGCGGATAAAAATCCTGGCTGTCCGTGACATACATCGCGGTCGCGATTCCCATCTGGCGAAGATTATTGAGGCAGGAAATCCGCTGGGCGGATCCCTTCGCGCGGCTGATGGAGGGCAACAGCATCGCCGCGAGTATTGCGATGATGGCGATCACCACCAGCAATTCAATCAAAGTGAATGCCCGCTCCACCGCGGCCCAATTGCGTCTGCGCTTTATTTTCATAACTTTTTAGAACATTTTATCTCTTCAGCGCGTCTGAATAGGTGGTTCGACGGCAGAAGCAGGCGGTCAATTCAATCTGTTTATGAATAAAAAAACCTGGATCCTTGTCACTTGCGCGATTGTTCTTGGCGCGATTTATATTATTCATTTCACTACCTGGTTCAAGCCAAAGGTCATTCTTATTTCCCACAACGAACGTTTCGGACGGATCAATTTCAATCTCGGCAACCCTTATAAATTAACCGGCTTGAAAGTCGTCTCCGTCAGCGCGTTAGCGAGCAATAAATATGCCCTTCCTGCCTGGGAACTGAAATCGGACTCCAATTCCGCGCCGATAAAGATCTTTTCCTACGGTGAGCGCATTCGCGGTATGCAACCCCCCGTCAGCAATGCCCGCCCCGATACGCTTGTCCCGGGCGAGACTTACCGGCTTTTTGTGCAGGCCGGCCCCAGCAAAGCCGAATGCGATTTCACCCTCGATGCCAATGCCGCCCCGGCAAACCGCGCGCGTTCGGTAAACTAAGTGCGCAAATGTTGCACAGCGCCCCAATGCCTCGCCATCAATTCAGACGGGGCAAAGCGGCAAGAGTTACGGGAAAGTTTTTTCCGCGAGTAGGAATTCAACGCAAAGGCGCAAAGGGGTCGGGGCGCAAAGATTTTGAAGTATTTGTCAGTGGCATTTTTGAGGCCACTGTTCATCAGACGAGATTTTTGACTCGCGCGTTTTGGGTTTTGCCGTTCCCACTTTGCGCCTTCGCACCTTAGCGTCTTTGCGTTAAAGATTGCTCGACGCTTGCAGCCGTTGCTTCACTTTGCCTCGGCCGGTTCGAGCGCGGTTTCGTTCACCGCAATTCCCTGTCCAATAGCGCCCGTTTCCTCGCCGGTATGTTGCTTGGCGATCAGCACGTAAATCGCCGGAATCACGAGCAGCGTGAAAATAGTTCCCAGCGCCATACCCGCCACCACTACGATACCGATGGAATTTCTCGCCGCCGCGCCCGCGCCGGTGACGAGCGTCAGCGGGAAGTGACCGCAAACCGTCGCCACGCTGGTCATGAGTACTGGGCGCAATCGCACCAGCGCAGCCTCGCGAACCGCCTGCAATTTTGTCATGCCCCGCCGCTGCAATTCATTCGCGAATTGTACGATAAGAATTCCGTTTTTCGAAACCAACCCGACCAGCGTCACCAGGCCGACCTGGGAATAGATGTTCAACGTGGTCGTCCACCCGTTCGTAAAGAAGGGCACACCCTGGCCGGGCATTTTGAGGAAGCAAAATACCAACGCGCCAAACAACGCCAGCGGCACCGACCCGAGCAGAATGATCCACGGATCGCGGAAGCTGTTGAACTGCGCTGCCAACACGAGGAAAATCAGCACCAACGCGAGCATGAGCGCCGGCAGAAACTTGGTGCCTTCCACGCGCAACTGGCGCGACTCACCCGTGTAACCAATGGAATATCCTTTGGGCAAAATTTTCGCCGACTCATCTTCCAGGAGTTTCAGCGCCTGGTCCAACGGCAGGAACGACATGCCCTGGATTTTCACGGCGTTCAATTGCTGGAACCGGTTGAGCGAGCGCGGCTCCGTCTTCGTCACCAGTTTTGCAAACGTGCTTAGCGGCACCAATTGGCCGTTCGGCCCTTTGACATAAGTGTTTTCCAACTGGCTCGCGTTCAAGCGTTCCACCCGCTTCAATTGCGGAATCACTTTGTAACTGCGGCCGGCGAAGTTGAACCGGTTGACGTAATTGCCGCCCACCAGCGCGGACAGGTCACCGCCCACGTCCGCCATGTTCAACCCCAGCGCGGCAACTTTATCGCGGTCGAGCACCAGTTCAGTCTCCGGTTGGTCCACCTTGGTGTCGATGTCCATGAACATGAATTTCCCGCTGGCCAGGGCCTTCTGTTCGATCTGCTGTGCAAACTCCAGGATGCGTTCAGGGTCAAAGGTCGACGCAATTACGAACTCCACAGGATACGTTCCGCCACCGGGCAAGGCCGGCGGAAGTCCCATGAATGCCTTGACGCCCGGCACGCTGTTCACTTTGGCCTGGATTTCCGGTTGAATTTGAAAAACCGTCCGCTTTCTGTCGCTCCAGGGTTTCAACACCAGGCCGGTGATGCTTTGATCCAGTGAAGTAATCTGGAATGTGCGGTCCTTTTCCGGAACGGACATTAACAAATTATTGACCTCATCTGCATAGAAAGAGCGTTGATCGATGGTCGCATTGGCATCCGATTGGACAAAGCCGAAGACGACGCCCTGAT
>DATAZE010000053.1:0-24520 GCA_036272195.1 Verrucomicrobiia bacterium
GAATGCTCACTTTGTCATGCCTTTCGGCTTCTTTCATTTGGCTGACCCCGCGCTTTTATTCGCGGAACCGCCAGAGTCATTCGCCCGTGCTGATGCACAGTAGCAACCGTTTACCCTCTGGGTAACTGCGATTCACTCAAGTTCGAAACTTACTCGAGCTACTTGATTCGACTCGGAACGGTTTCTAATCATTCCTTGCCGCCAAGTTCCTTTTTCGCGTTACTGACACGCGCGAACGCGTCAGAGGAACTGATGAATTCTGCCTCCGCTCCCGAACCTTGCGATCCGCCTTTAGAGGGGCCGAGCCAACCAGCCTGACTCTGCCTTTCCCCAGTTACCTGGGATTATCCTTGAGACTTTCGACTTCGATCTGTTGACCGCTTCCGTCCGTCTCAGTTCTTTCAATGAACTGCGAACATCATAACTAAAAATGCGATTCCGACAACGATTTGATATGCACAGCTTATTCACCAAAATCGCGCTGTGAATCGGTTGTGAACAATCGTTTTGATTCAATAAACAAAGCGGATTTATTGTTTCCAAAAAATGCTTATTCACAGCTCCGCGTCAAAGCCTCCGCCCTTTGTGAACAAGTTTTGCTGCCGCCCTTCAATATTTTTTTGATGAAAATGAACGAGCACAAGCCCAGGGCGGTTTAAAATTTTTAAACCCCTTCCTCCTCTTGGTTTCCGTCCGTGAAAAATTCCCGTCCAAATCTGTCCCCTCCGCAATTAAAACGAATTCGTGTTAATTCGCGCAATTCACGTAAAACCTTCCTCCATTTTAAAATCCAAGCCAGAAACAAAAAAGCCACCTTCGCAGGTGGCTTCGATTTTTTTAAAGAAGAACTCAGCCTTTCGCCGCCGCAGGTTTGGTTTTCACCTTGGTCTTCGCCGCAACTTTTTTGCGCTTGAGATAACTCTCACGGCGTTTCTTCTTGATCGCTTTATTGTATTGCTTGCTCATAGTTCTTTACATTCGGTCGGTATTCCGATTTCGTGTACGATACTATGATTACTGGCCGACGCCGATTCAATCTCTATTTGTTGGTCGCCTTCGCGGCCATCATCGCCTCCGGCTGCCGCACCCACAAAAACGACAAAAGCAAGGAACTCGCCACCCTTCGCATCCACCTTGAATCCGGCATCGATGACACCTCGCGCACCAAGAAAGTGCCCATCTACCGCGCGAGTCCCGTCGACCTGACCGTCGACCTGGATCCCTTCCTAACCGAGGCGCACGTGGCCTCCGCAAAAGTCGTCGATGTCCTCGGCGGTTTTGACATACAAATTCAATTGAACCGCCAGGGCTCCTGGCTGTTGCAGGAATTTTCCGCCAGCAACCCCGGCAAACATTATGCCATCTTCACCCAGTTTGGCGAAAAGGGAAAACAATCACGCTGGCTGGCCGCGCCGATTTTCTCACGCGTCATATCTGCGGGAACGGTCGAGTTCACCCCCGACGCCACCCGTGACGAGGCCGACGAAATTGCCCAGGGCCTTAATAATATAGCGAAGAAAAACGAATCGAACGACAAATGGTAAGTGCATTGGCGCATTGCTTCGCAATGAAATTCCAAATTCCAACCTCCAAGCTCCAGAGAAGTTCCAAGGACCAAGCTTCGAAAAACGCGGCTCCGGAATCCTATCCGAACGGTCATTCAAACTTTTGGGAATTACGAGAATCACCACAGGAAAACCATGACGAGGGCCACCCATTCGACCTTGAAGAACGAACGACTCAGTTCGGTGAGGCGGTGATTCGTTTTTGCAAAAAAATCCCCCGGTCGCCAGAAAACAATCGACTTATCGGCCAGTTGGTCGGCTGTGGAACTAGCGTCGGCGCGAACTATTGCGAAGCCAACGAAGGCGTTTCAAAAAAAGATTTTAAAAACACCATCGGACGCTGCGTAAAAGAAGCCAAAGAAACAAAAAATTTTCTTCGTATGATCGCCGCCTCCGAACCCGCACTCACAGACGAGGCCCGAAAACTTTATCGAGAAGCAAAAGAACTGCACCTGATTTTCGCCAGCATTTACCGGAAATGAAGCACCAATTTCCAAGCTCGAGGCTCCAGAGAAGCTCCAACAATCAAACCCAAAAAAACGCTCCGCATTGGCGCATGAAATTTGGAGCTTCTCTGGTGCTTGGATGTTGGACGCTTGGAGCTTCTCCCTCCTTCGCCCAACAACCCTTTCAATTCCCTACCGCCAACCAGGCGTTGTTCGAACCCGACGGCGGCGAGCGCTTTCTCGTCGGCACGGTCGGCAAGCCCTGGACCAGCGGCGGCTTTGGTTGCGTCCGTTCCGGTGGCTGGCAAATGCATGAGGGGCTCGATATCCGCTGCCTTCAGCGCGATAAACACGGCGAACCCACCGACCCTGTCATGGCCACAGCCGATGGCACCGTTGTTTATATCAATTTAAAACCGTCGCTCTCCAATTACGGCAATTACGTGGTTGTGCATCATCGGATTGACGGCATCGATATTTTTTCGCTGTACGCGCATCTCAGCGCCGTGCGGGACGGATTAAAAGCCGGCCAACCGCTGAAAACTGGTGAAGTCTTCGCCACCATGGGGCACACGTCCAACACCGGCGAGCGCATCACCAAGGATCGCGCTCACGTGCATTTCGAATTAAACCTGCTGGCGAGCGACCACTTCTCGACCTGGTATCGCAAAGCATTTCCCGGTGAACGCAACGATCACGGCGAATGGAATGGACAAAACCTCCTCGGCCTCGACCCGAGCCTGATTCTGACGGGCGAACACGCGCAGGGCACGAACTTCAGCTTGCTCAACTTCATCCGCGGCCAGACAGAACTCTGCCGCGTGCTCGTACGCAAAACAGATTTTCCCTGGCTCAAACGATACCCGATGTTAGTGCGCGCCAATCCCGTGACGCAAAAAGAAGGCGTGGCCGGTTATGAAATAGCATTGAATTTCAATGCATTACCATTCGAGCTGATTCCGCGAGCCGCCTCAGAAATCCAAGGCAAAACCAAATATCAACTGCTCTCCGTCAACGAACCTGAAGAAAAGAAAAATCCCGCCCGCCGGCTGGTCGTCCCACGCGGTACGCGCTGGGAACTCGGCCCCCACGGCATCAACGCACTCGATTTATTGACGGAATAAGTTGTAGCGGTGGTCTATGACCGCCGCCAACCTCAAGCCCGCCTCCCAGATCATCGGGAACCCCCGCCGCCCATCGTGCATCCAATCAGTGGCATCTGCGCCATCGGCCGATACAAAAAACCAGAATAAATCCTATTCGGGACCATCCGGCATGCTTTAATCGTGACCAATTCCCTGTTCGATGCTACGATTATACTCTGTCAAACCAAACCGCCGCCATGAACCAGGTCGCGCGTCAACCTCATAAGCCTCACGACGAGGGCTTCGCCCGACCGCCGCATTTGGACCCGTCATCGGCACAGCGCGGCTTCACGTTGGTCGAATTGCTCGTCGTCATCGCCATCATTGCGATTCTCGCCAGCCTCTTATTGCCCGTTTTGAGCCAGGGAAAAGCCCGCGCTCAGAACATCGTCTGCATCAACAACCTCAAAGAACTCGAGTATAGTTCCCACCTCTACACCGTGGATTTTCACGATTATCTGGTGCCGAATCAGGTAGGTGGGTTCATTCAGATTTCCTCAACCAATGGTCCTTCTAACGTGACCAATGTTTTTTCATGGTGCCCCGGCATCGCTCCGCAGGATGCGACCCCGGACAACGTCAAGATCGGCCTTCTCTATCAATACAATCAACAGCCAAACATTTATCGTTGTCCCACGGATAATTCGACCGTGAACGGTTTTCCGAATTTATTACGCCTCAGAAGTTATTGCATGAGCATCGGAGTCGGCTGCACCAACATAGGGCGAAGCTACCTGAAATATACCGCCCTTACGGACCTGTCTCCCTCGCAATGCTTCGCCCTGCTCGATACGCAGGAACAGGATATTTGGGACGGCACATTTGGCATTTTCTCCCTGGACAGCTATTTCTCAAATTTCTGGCTGGATTTGCCGGCGGACAGGCACAGCATCGGCGCGAATCTTTCGTTTCTCGATGGTCATGTGGACCATTGGACATGGCGGGCGCGCAAGGTTTTCCGGGGACCATTTCCCGCTTACTCAGCCGACGATTTGGACGACCTTCATCGCTTACAGGCCTGCGCCCGACTCGGCTTGGATTAACGCGGTCAGTCTTCCAGTAACTTATCCACGACCGCGTCTAAGAGAGCGTCGGTCTTTTTCCCGCCATACCCGTTTAACTTGAGCCGGATCGTGCCTTTGGAATCGAGGACGTAGACCGTGGGCCATGCATGAACGTTCCAGGCTCCGGCAATTCCACCCTCCGAATTTCCACCATTCCAAAAAGACTGCCACGTCATCTTCTGTTCGGCCATCGCGCGTTCCGCCGCTGTCTTTTCTGAATCTCCATTTACCCCGATTAAAACGAACGGCTTTCCCGCCAGGCGCTCGGCAATCGCTCGCTCATGCGGCACCATTTGCATGCACGGCCCGCACCACGAAGCCCAGAAACTGACCAGGACCACTTTGCCCCGATAGTCACTCAACCTGAGCTTGTGACCTTCGATATTTTCACCCTGGATCTCCGGAACCACTTTGCCAACAGTCAGATGCTCGCACTCATATAACTCTATGCTCGCTTGTCCGCCCAAAGTGAGTTCCGGCTGGCGGAGACCGGGCCCCGGCAGAAAATTGGGAACGTCGGAGTAATCCGTTTTAACAGTCTGAAACAGTTGCTCAGCTTCATGAAGAATTGCTTCCGGCCCCCGCGTTTTCGCTTCCTCAAGGAAAGTAGCCCTGGTCGCCTGCGCCGCCGCGTTCGTATAAATTGAAGGCGGCATATTCACCCAAAATGCCATATCGTCAGCCTCCCTTTTCGTCAGGCACGCGCGGGCAAAAGTGGCGGCACCCCGCTCCGCGCGATCCGGATTGTTCGTCGCGGCGATTTGCAGGAATTCAACCGTAGGCCGGTTTAATGGGTCTCCAAATAACCCCAACTCCCTGCAAATCGGACTGATGTTCGTCTGTGAAGTATAATGATCCCGGAGTATTTCTATCGCCTGGAAATTGTATAGACGAGCGACGCCGCGGAAATCCGGCCATTCGACAAAACCCACTCAAGCAGTCCAAATGCCGTTGGCGAAGTCGGGAATTGCCGGACACCATCGAGGATTTTTGGGATGAGAGAATCGTTGGTCTGAACGTAAGCCTTCCAAAACTTGTCTTTCTGGGCCTCATCAGTCTCGTTCGAATAAGCTGCATGAGCCGCATCGACAGCATCAGCCTCCCGGCGCAAACTTCCCAGCGGATCCGAGGCGTCTACAACCGTTTTGGTGGAAAGGGCGTTTGTCTTCGATTCCTCGGCGGCTTTGCCTGTACGCGGGAATGAACCCACCACAATGGCAACAATCATGACCAGTTTGGTTCGTTCCAGGAAAAGGTTCACATGAGACTTATATTTTTCTTCTGAACGCATGGTGGAAGATTGGACAATGTGAAGCGCCGACCGTCACGCACCACGCACCCCATTTCACTTGCGCTCCCTCGCATCGCTCGTATCTTTTCTCGCTCGATATGAATTACAAAATTTCGAAACGCGCCGCCTCGCTCAGCCCGTCGCTTACCCTGGCCATTGATTCCAAGGCCAAAGCGATGAAAGCCGCTGGCGAGGACGTCGTCGGTTTCGGCGCGGGCGAACCGGATTTTGACACGCCGCAACACATCAAAGACGCCGCCGCCAAGGCGCTCGCGGACGGTTTCACGAAATACACCCCCGCTGCTGGCATTCCCGAATTGCGCCAGGCCATTGCCGACAAACACAAACGCGAAAACGGCCTCACCTACAAGCCCTCGCAAATCATCGTGTCCTGTGGCGGCAAACATTCCTGCTACAACGTCATCCTCGCCACCTGCGAGGAAGGCGATGAGGTCATCATTCCTGCGCCCTATTGGTTGAGCTATCCGGAAATGGTCAAGCTCGCCGGCGCCACACCCGTCATCATCGAAACCTCGGACAAAACCGAATTCAAAGTTACGCCGCAGCAACTCCGCGCCGCCATCACCCCGCGCACGCGTTTGTTCATTCTGAACTCCCCGAGCAACCCGACCGGCTCCGTCTACACGCCGGAAGAAATCAAGGCGCTCGGCGACATCTGCGTCGAAAAAGGCGTGCTCATCATGAGCGACGAAATTTATGAGCATCTCCTGTACGACGGCGCGAAGGTCAAAAGTGTCGCGAGTTTCTCGCCGGCGCATTACGACCACACTATCATCGTGCACGGCTTCGCCAAAGCGTGGAGCATGACCGGCTGGCGCTTGGGCTGGTGTGCCGCACCCGAACCGATTGCCAAGGCCATCGACGCCATCCAAAGCCACAGCACCAGCAACCCGAATTCGTTCGCGCAAAAAGGCGGCGTCGCGGCCTTGACCGGGCCGCAGGATCACTTGCCGAAATGGCTCGCGGAATTCGACAAACGCCGCCAATTCGCCCACAAAAAATTGAACAGCATTCCCGGCATTTCCTGCGTGAACGCCAAGGGCGCGTTTTACCTTTTCCCGAACATCGCGAAAACCGGCCTGAACTCCTCCGACTTCTGCGCGAAATTGCTCGAACAGCAAAAAGTCGCCGCCGTCCCCGGCATCGCCTTCGGCGCTGACGACTACCTGCGCATCAGTTACGCCACCAGCATGGCCAATATCGAAAAAGGCCTCGACCGAATCGAAAAATTCGTCCAGGGCCTCGGAAATAATCAGTCGTAGCCGCGCCTCGGAAGCTTGTCATCACCACTTTTTCTGACAAAACTATTCGTCCGATGAAAACGAAATCGTCTGCTAAATCGCGCATTACGGTAAATGCAACCCGCGACCCCATGCGTCCCCATTCCAGCCCTCTCGTCGACGGCCCGGAACGCGCCGCCGCGCGCGCCATGTTGTATCCCGTCGGTTTCAAAACCGAAGATTTCTCCAAGCCCATCATCGGCATCGCCTCCACCTGGAGCAACGTCACCCCGTGCAACATGCACATCGACAAGCTCGCCCTCGAAGCCGAAAAAGGCGCGAACGAAAACGGCGGCAAAGCCATTGTCTTTAATACCATCACCATTTCGGACGGTATCTCGATGGGCAGCGAAGGAATGAAATACTCACTGGTGTCGCGCGAGGTCATCGCCGATTCCATCGAAACGGTGGTTGGCTGCGCCGGCATGGACGGCTTCGTGGCCATCGGCGGGTGTGATAAAAACATGCCCGGCGCCCTGATGGCCATTGCACGAATGAACCGGGCATCGGTGTTCGTTTACGGCGGCACGATTTTGCCCGGCTGCATCACCGGCGACACCCGCAAGCTCGACGTCGTTTCCGTTTTCGAAGCCATCGGCGCGCACGCGAACAAAAAAATTTCCAACCAGGAATTTCTGGCTGTGGAACAATGCGCCATTCCCGGCCCCGGTTCCTGCGGCGGCATGTACACTGCCAACACCATGGCCAGCGCCATCGAAGCGCTCGGCATGAGCCTGCCGAACAGCTCCGCGCAAAACGCCATTTCGCCCGCCAAGATGGATGATTGCCACCGTGCCGGCGCGTGCGTGGTGGATATGCTGCGCCAAGGCATCAAGCCATTGGACATTCTCACGAAAAAGGCGTTTGAGAACGCCATCACCGTGGTCATCGCACTCGGCGGCTCGACCAACGCCGTGTTGCACCTGCTCGCCATCGCGCACGCCGCGAAGGTCAAACTGACCATCGACGACTTCACCCGCATCGGCAAACGCGTGCCCGTGCTCGCGGATTTGAAGCCGAGCGGCAAACACCTTATGTCCGAAGTGGTCGCCATTGGTGGCATCCGTCCGCTGATGATGATGTTGCTCGACCGCGGATTATTGCACGGCGACGTGCTCACCGTCACCGGCCAGACCATGGCCCAGACACTGGAAGGCGTAAAACCCTATCCGCCGGGCCAAACCATCATCCAGCCATTTGACAAGCCCATCAAAAAGGATAGCCACCTTGTTATCCTGCGTGGCAATCTCGCGCCGGAGGGAGCGGTGGCAAAAATTTCCGGCAAGGAAGGCCTGCACTTCAGCGGCAAAGCCATCGTGTTTGAAGGCGAAGAAAAAGCGCTCGCCGCCGTTCTCAATGGCACGGTGAAAAGCGGCCACGTCATCGTCATTCGCAGCGAAGGCCCGAAAGGCGGACCCGGAATGCGCGAAATGCTTTCGCCCACTTCCGCCATCATGGGCAAAGGCCTCGGCAAGGAAGTCGCGCTCATCACGGACGGCCGTTTCAGCGGCGGCAGCCACGGTTTTGTGGTTGGCCACGTCACCCCCGAAGCGTACTTGGGTGGTCCGATTGCCCTCGTGAAAAACGGTGACTCCATCACGATCGACGCCGAGAAACGCGAACTCCGCCTGGACATTTCCGCCACCGAATTGAAAAAACGCCAGCGCGCCTGGAAAAAGCCCGCGCCGCGTTACACGCGCGGAGTGCTCGCGAAATACGCCGCGCACGTGACCAGCGCCTCGCTCGGCGCAGTGACGGATGCAGCGCTTGAGTTATAGTGAAAATTGGGTGACAAAGCCCGTCGCGAGTTGCACTTCAAGACCGGCGAAGTATGTTTCCCCTCCATGATCCCACAACGCATTCTCGGAAAAAACGGCCCCAAGGTCAGCGCCATCGGTTACGGCGCGATGGTAGCGGAAGGTTACTACGGCGCCGCGGATGAAACTAGTGCCGTGGACACCATTCGTCACGCCCTCGATATCGGCGTCAATTTCATCGATACCTCGGATTCGTACGGCGATGGCCACAATGAAACCCTGATAGCCCGCGCGTTAAAAGGCCGGCGCCACGATTGCGTGCTCGCCACCAAATTCGGAATCGTCAAAGAACCGGATCAAAAAGGGACTGATTTCGCGACCGGCTGGGGATTTTCACTGAAGCTCAACGGGACACCGGCTTACGCGCGGCATGCATTGGACGGCAGCCTGCGGCGGCTCGGCGTTGATACGATTGATTTGTGGTATCTCCATTTCCCCGATCCCGCCACGCCCATCGAAGAGACAGTGGCTGCCATGGCCGAAGCCGTTCGCGCGGGCAAGGTGCGGCATCTCGGCTTGAGTAATGTCACACCCGAACAACTGCGCCGCGCGCATGCAGTCCATCCCATCGCAGCCGTCCAATATGAATACTCCCTGTGGCGGCGCGAGCCGGAGCAGGAGCTTCTGCCGGCATTGCTCGAGCTGGAAATCGGGCTGGTCCCGTGGTCGCCGCTCGGCAGCGGTTTCCTCACCGGCACCGTGAATCAATTGGCCAAGGATGATTTCCGCAACCACAACCCGAAATACACCGGCGAAAATCTAAAGGCGAACACGGACCGCTTTGCTCCCCTGATGGACCTCGCAAAAAATCTCCACATTACCCCCGCACAACTCGCACTCGCGTGGCTGCTGCACCAGGGAGACAACATCGTGCCGATACCCGGCTCCCGCAAAAAAGAGCGCGTTGCTGAAAACGCGGGCGCGGCCAATGTCCACTTAAGCGCCGAAGTTTTGAAACAGATCAACGAAATCGCGCCCCGCGACGCCGTCCGCGGAGAGACGCTGGTTCATTAAACGTCCCTTGCGGAAAGCTCGGCAGTCCACGCGCTTGTTTGTCTCGCACCATCTCGCAAACAAGAGACGGAGCGCGGCTGTGTCCGAAGGACCAGCCGCAGCACCCCGTTTCCTACAGGTTTTTCGCTGCTCGCTGCGGCCGACCTTTCAGACACAGCCGCGTCCTTTGTGAGATGGCTTCCCGGGTCAGTACCAAAAATAATAAGCCCCGCGCCCGTCCTGACAGTTAAAGAACGGATGCAGATTTTTGTACGGCCGCCACTCGACGTGGGAATCTTCAAAAAGTATATTCCCGCCGCGAGGAGCCTTTTTGCGCATATGGGCCGAATGCGAAGAATCTGTGGCCGCCATTCCCGCGCCGATCATGCCGCTGTTGGGCATGCCCATAAAATCATACCTGCCGCTGCCGGGCGCACCCACGGCCTCGGTCGCATCCGCCATCACTTCCGTCGTCGAAGTCGAAAAACCCGGCGTCGGCACGTTGATCTTCTTCACGAATTTTCTCTGCGGCTCGCCGGGAATGGTGGGCGGGCCCACGAGTTTCGCGTTCCCGCCCCCATCGCTGACTAAATCAGCATTCCAATTCGCCCGCCAGCCGAGATACGCATAGCCAATGATGGGAGTCGCGCGGTTGGGCGGCCACAGCATGTCATTATCGGCGATGACATCCGCGAGATTGCCCGGATCGTAGATAATTTTCCGCTGCCCGATGCTGGGCACGGTCGAGTCTGCAATGCCACGGCACAAAGCGTTGGCCGTTTCCGTTTGCACGTCCCACGCCCAGCCGCCGCCGTTATAACTGGGCATCGTGTCCAGGTTGTCGGAAGTGAACATGGAGATATTGATGCCCACCTGCCGCATGTTGTTGAGGCAACTGGTTTGATACGCCTTTTGCTTCGCGTTATCCAATGCGGGCAAAATAAGCGCCGCCAGGATGGCGATGATCGCAATGACCACGAGCAGTTCGATCAACGTGAACCCGCGCGCCGGCATTTTGATTTCCCTCTTAATTTTCATATCGTCTCCTGGTTCTCTTCTCGCAGCCTCAGGGCACCGCCAGCACATCGATGAATTGGCGCGACGTGCCGGGCACAATCGGGTTGGTGTAGTCGAACGTGCCATTATCGTTGAACGGGTTCGTGCTCATGATCGTCCAATTGCTGAGGGGCAGGCTGAGGTTCGTCGATGTCAACACGGCAAAATGGTAGCTGGTGTTGGGCACGTTGTTGTTCGTGCCGTGGACGAACACGTTCGTGCCGGACACGGTAATGCTGGAGATGCTGGCGTTTGTGGTGGGGCCGGTGAAGGTTCCGGGCACTACTTTTAGCGAACCATCCACTGCCAGGCTGTTGGTGTCCCACGCCAGGCCGTTTCCGGGTGTGGCGGGAATAATCGCGGCAAAAGTGCCGGCATAATTCTGGTTCGGGAACAACGTAAAACTATCGCCATCGGCAAACGCCGGACCCGCATTCGAGATCACCAGCGTGCCGCCATAACTCAGCACGCCAAAACAATTCAGCACGTCGTTGCCCACGTCCTTGTTGATTTCCATCACGTTCGTTCCCACGAGTGTCACGTTATAGTTCACCGCAAGCGTGCTGATCCCCGGGCCTGGCGAAAGCGTGGCTCCATTCGTGACGAGCAAATTCCCGTTGAGCGTACCGCTGCCGGCAAGCATCTGGCCGGTCAGCAGTGTGAGCGTTTGATCCAGCCGGCCGGTCACGTCCAATATGGCGCCCGAGCCAATGGTGATGGTCGGGCTCGTGTAGATCGAACCCGGCTCGTTCAGCGCCAGGATTCCGGCGCCAATAAATGTATTGCCAGTGTAAGTATTGGAAGCGCTCAAAAACATCTCGCCGGCCCCGGTGACTTTCGACAACGCGCCGGGTCCGCTGAGGACATTGGTAAATGTAAGCGAGCTGCCGCCCACGTTGAAAAGGCCGTTGCCCAGCAGCGTGACCGGGCCGTCGAAAATGTTTGCGTCGGCAAAATTATTAACCACGCCGTTGTCCTGGACAATGAGGCCTTTATTGATGTCTCCGGCAACGGAATTGAATTGCAGTGTGGCGCTGCTCGCGACGACGAAGTTATTGGCCGGATTGCCCATTGACGACATCGAGCCTTGAAGCGTCAAAGTGCCGGCCTGCACCTCGATATCGCCCAGCGCGTTGTCAACGGTCAGGTTCGCCAATCTAAGGGTGCTCACGCTTACCTTGGTCAATTTCCGGGGCAGTCCGCCGGTGCTAAGCGTGCCGTCGGCAAAGTCGAGACGCCCCGGCCCGCCAATGGTGGTATCGTCCGCCATTATGAGATTTTGAAAACTGGTCGACAAAGGATTGGGGTTGCTGTAACCGCTGCTGTTGATGATCGCGCCGTTTCCGTTGACGCCCGAACCCGACGCTGTAATCGGCTCATTACCAAGACCGACGTTATTGTTTCCAATATCCAAAGAGCCTCCATTGGTGATCGTCGTCGCCGAAGCCGTGGCTAGGGAAACACTGCTCAGAATCGACAAAATTCCGCCAGTGACAGTTACCGGTCCGGTGAATGCGGAATTATCTCCACTCAAGGTCAAAGTGCCGGAACCGTTTTTGACCAGCGCGCCGCTGCCGGTGATCGGATTGGCGAGGTTCCAATCATTACTCACAACAAGCGTCCCCGCATTCAGCGTGATGTTGCCGCTGAAGTCGTTGTTGCCGCCGTTGGCGATGATCAAGGAATTTGCTCCATCTTTGACCAGCCCGGTTGCGCCAGTGATTTTACCCAGCCCCTTGAAAATATAAGGCTTGGCTGTATTGGTAACCGCCACCGTTTGCGGCGTGAGCGCGGTCATCAAATTGACCGTCGAGGTTCCGGAGGCAGTGTCATCAAAAATCACCGAATCATTGCCGCTGCCGCTTTCAATATAAAATGCCGTGTTGCCCGAAGGAACCGTCTGCCAAATGGCGTTGCCCGCGTCGTTGATGTCCCAATTGCCGCTCGCGCCGCCGTTCCATTTTACGGCGGTATCCGCGCTGGTGATGGTCACGGAGACAGTCCCCGCGCCATCATCGGTCAACGAGGCAACGATGCGAGGCGAAGTCACCAGGTGAAAGGATCCGCCGCCGGTGCGAAGGCCCGCGTTGTAGGTCAGAATTGGGAATGGCCCGCCCGATGTAAGTCCCACGCCGGATAAGCTGATATCGACGGTCCCGCTGATATTGAGCGTGCCGCCGATGTTTGCGATCGCCGTTCCGGGGCTGCCGAAAGCCCCGGCATTCATTTGCAGCGCCGCTCCCGATGCCAAGGTCAAATTATTGATCGCCAGGGTCGAGCCGGCGCCGGCCAAAGTGACGCCTAACGCCGCATTGTTGCTGACGCTGAAGTTTCCGCCACCCGATGAAGCCGTGGTCGTTACCAGGCGGCCCGCCTGGACAATCGTATCTCCGTTGTAAGTATTGGGACCGCTCAACGTAATTGTCCCATTGCCGATTTTCGTGAGCGTCAAAGAACTTTGAATAATGCCGGCAAACGTCGAAGTGGCGTCGGAATCGCCTATTATCAACACTCCGCCACCGGTGTTGTCCGTCAGGAAATCGTTGAGCGGACTTATGGCAGTGGAGCTGATGCCGTTGACCGTCTGCGTGGACCCATTCAAATCTAAAATTGCCTGGCGGTTGGCCGCGTTCGCGTTGAAAACCAGGTTGCCCGTTTTGCCGCCGGCATAACTCCCGGTCACGCCGTGCGGCATGATGTTGTTATCCACGGGCAGACAAATGCGCAGTATGGAATTCACAGCGCCGCCCGCGGTGCCATTGATGGTCGTGTCGCCCGCGTAATCGTTCGTGTAAATCGTGATGCCGTTGGTCGATCCGATATTGACCGTGCCGCCGCCGTTTCCCGTGGCCGTTGGCGAATTGATCATCAAACCGCCCGGACCGGTGATCTTGCCCGAAACACCATTGAATGGCTGGCCGCCGTTGTTGGCATTATTATTCGCGCCGATGGCCGCGGTGCCCAGCAAGTGAACCGTCCCGCAAAGATTGCCCAAAATGCCGCTGGCCAAAACCGCGGAATAAATGCGCACCGCTCCCATTCCGTTATTTTCAGTCGTGCCCGTGCCTTCGAGATAAAGGTCGTTGGTAATTTGCGCGCCGGTGTTGAACTGGCCTCCGGGAAAAACAAAAATCGGTCCCGTGCCAAAAGTATATGAACCCGGTTGCGATGCCCGGCCCTGAAGGATGTAGGTGCCGCCGGAATAGGTGTTCGTCACCGCCAGGCTGGTCAGGCCGCCGCCCTCACCGTTCATCGCCATGTAAGCGCCCGCCAACACAACCGAGACAGGTCCGGGACCGTTGTCGGTAATGATGGAATTCACCGTCATATAATTTCCCGTGCTGGGAAGCGGAGCCGAACCAAAAGTAATCGTGGCCGCATGCGATCCGTCGCCGGCAGTCAGGGTTCCCCGCGTCGTATCGTTGGCGCCGATCGTCAACAACTTATAAGTCCCGCCGTTTGCGACGGCGTTATTGAAAATTCCGCCATTCTGTCCGAGCACCAATGTATTCCCCGCCATGGTGACTATCTGATTGGCATAGGTTGTGGTGCCCCCAAAATACAACGAATTAATCCCGGTCTTCGGCGCGGTGGTCAAAACCGCCGCACCCGCATTCGTGATACTGGCATTCGCGGCCCCATTGCTCAAAATCGTGCCGCCCCCCGCGACATTCATATAACCGGCATACTGGATGACATTGCTGTTCGCATCCAACGTCGCCCACTGGTTATTGTAAAGCGCCCACGCTCCCAGGATGCCATTGGCAGACCCGTTGGTGCTGAGGCCGCCGCTGGCATTGATGTTGCCCGACATCACGACCACGCACCCATTGCTCCGGGTGATGGACCCGTTCAACCTCAGCACGCCGCCGCCGCTGCTCGTGAAGGCGTGTTTTCCATTCAATATGGTAAGCGGCGCGGCGACGGTTTCGGCGTTGGCGGAAAGGTCGTTGATATTGCCGTTAGCAATCTGCCCGCTCCCGGCGTCCGTCGGCTCGGACAGCGAGAAAGGATTGCCATAAATTGTGAATGCCCCCGCGCCGTTGTTAAAAGTGATATTGTTGAACGGCGTGCCGGCTGGAAAATCATTCGTCGTCGCCATTTGCGTCGCACCGTTGAACACCAGCAGGTCGTTCGTCGTCGGCGCCACTCCATTCCAGTTTCCCGGATTACTCCAATTGCCGTCAGGCGTTGCGCCGCCGTTCCAGGTCCGGGTGGCGGCAAATGCAGGTTGAAGGTTGAACACAGCGGCAAGTAGGATGACCGCAAACCAAATCGCAGCGGCCGGAGACGTCAGGGGTTTGTTTTTCATTGTCTGATTAGGGGTTGAACACGAATTAATGATTTCAAGTAGGGAAAGTTATTCTCAAAAGGCACGACTCGGGCTGAAGAGGTTGATTTTCATCCTGTTTACTTCGCGGTTGCCCAACTGCTCGCCCGCAACGGCAGGCATACCTTGGCATCGATCAAATCAGCGAAATGGCCGGGGAACGGATCCACCCCGGCAGGCGTGCCCGGAGGCGCAATCGCGCGTATCTCCACGATGGCGAAATCCGCCGCTGGAGTGACCGTCGTGGCCACCTCCAGGCGCTCCCACGTGCGCGGATCGCTGTCCGCCACCAGTTCCTTTTCCGCGATGGCCACCGCTTTTTGGTTTCTCGCCGCCCACAACGCGGCGGCATCCTCGGGCCGGCCATGAAACGCGGCGATGCTCAAACTGAATTTGCTCGCCGTGCGGGAATCGCCCGGGATGCGATTGAATTGAACCCACGCCTTCAAATCCACCACGCCGAACGTGGTCATGAATTCCTTGCCGGGATTTAAATTAATTATTTGCCAGACCACCGAATCCGCCGCCTCGCCGCCTCGCCGCCCCGGGGACAAAAACCGAAGCATCCCCTGCCCCTGCACCGGCCTGATGCCGTTCGTCGCACCGGTTAAAACAAACGCCGGGCCGCTCCAAAAGCCGAAGGTTGTAGGGAGCCCTCCGATTTTGGAAAAGCCCGACGCATCGAATCCACAATTGACCGGGCGCATCAAAACGCTATGGCCAATTTGCGGAAAAGCCGTTTCTGCCGACGCCGTCGCCGTCACGCCTCCGCGATTGTCCAGGACCATCGCCATGTTGCGCGTCAGGTCCCACGCATTGTTCGGCGCTGCCGCGTCGCGCCCGTCGGTGACATGCACCTTCCCTTCAAAAACATCCACCTCGCTCGAATCCTGGCTGTTCGCGTTGACGCCAAAACGGGTGCCCAGGTCAACCACGGTCGCGTTTGGCGTGCGCACCGTAAAACCCGCGGCCGGTTTGGGCACCTCGGCGGAGATTTTTCCCTGGGTCAGCTCGATTCCGTTTCGCTCCATCAATTTAAATACCGCCGGCCCTTCCACCGCTGCCTTCGCTCCGCTGGCAAACGCGAATTCCACCACACCGGAATCCAGGCGTAACTCATTAGTCGGAACCGAGGCGCCCGATTTGAATGCCCTGCCCCCATCCCAACGCGCGTTGAGCGCATCCACGATTTTGCAGCCGGCGGGTATGACCCGGATTGCCTGACGCGGCGCTTCATCGGACGAAAAGAAAATCCAGGAAAACGCGACCACACCCAGGACCACCGCCGCGCCAAACGCCAGCCGAAGTCCGGGCCGCACATCGAATGCCCCTTTCATTCTTCCCCACCAACTTGTTCGCGCCTTCTCCGCCCGCCCTTCCAGCCACGCTTTCTCAGCGGACAATTGCATCATGGCTTTTTCCAGCGCACGCGAGCGCCGCCGGCCAAACTGGTTCCGCACAATGCCGATGCACACCAATTCCCAACCGTCCGGCGCGCGGGGCTCCTGCGGCGTCTCTGCTGCTGAATCTGGAGGTGCTTCGTCCATGTCAGTAAGTGTCGCTGATGAGTTTGGAGCGGACGCAATCGCGCAGCGCATGGCGCGCGCGCTCCAGTCGTTTCAGAACAGCCGTCAGGTTGAGCGCGAGCCCCTCGGCAATCTGCCACGCCTTCTGCCCTTCAAAATAATGAAGCCGGCAAACGGTCTGCAGCGTCTCCGGCAGACGCTCGTAACATTCTTCCACGAGGTGAAAACGCTCCTCCCACGACTCCGTCGGACGCTGTTCTTCCAAACACCGATAAGCCTCATCCAGTTGTTGCAGCACAATCGGCTCGACCGGAAATTCGCGTTCACGCCGCCGCAACGCCGAGAGCGCCTCCAGCCGCGCAATCCCCCGCAGCCACGCCGGAAACGCTTCGGGGTCCTTCAAGGTATCGATCTTCCGGTAGGCGATTAAAAAGGATTGCTGCGCCACATCCTCGGCGAGTTTGTGGTCGGAAACCACCGACATAATGTAAGCCAACAGCATCGCTTCGTGTTGTTTGGCCAACACTTCGAAAATATGCAACGAATCGGGTTTTCGGCTCACAAGACAGTTCAAGCTTATATAACTAAGCGTCACCGGAAATCATTTTATGACACGCTTTGTGCAACTATTTCATCTCATCTTGCAGAAAAATTTCTTGTCCGTTGCACCATCTGGGGATTGCGCTACGAAAACGGAAAACTCACCGCCGACGATGTCCTCGTCCCCGGCGCGCCGCGCCGGACCATCCCAAGTTTCGGCGAAGACAGCGACGGCGAACTCTACGTCCTTTCCTTCGATGGAACCATCTACGAGTTCACCGAAGCTGAAAAATAAAAACCTCGCGCAAAGCGCCAAGATCCAAAGCCCTGAAAGGGCGAAAGATGACAGCCCCGGGTAAGACCGCGCAGCGGACGCCACCCGGGGTTAGCTCAAAAGAATACCCCTCCATTTCCGGCGAAGCCGGGCGAGCGAAGCGAGTATATCGGTTTGGCCCGTTCACCCATTTACCCATTCGTCATTTGTTCCCCCGTTTCAAAAGATAACACACAAACGACCACAGCCCCGAAAACCGATAGCCTGGATCCACATACTTCTCGATCACATAAAACGCGAAGTAATAAAACCGGCAGAAGCACCAGATTGAAATTACCAGCAACACCCCTGTCTTCAACGTCGGCTGCTCCAGGATCAGCAGCGTCGCCGCGAGAATTCCGACCACCAGAAATAAAATTCCTTTCAACTTAATCCAGCGCGGGTCAGTCAGGTCTTTCATCCTGCCGCGACTTGTATAGGCAGACCGCCGCGATGTCAATTGACCTGGGAGCGCCGGCGTCCCGCCGGCAAGTCGCAAGAATCGACAGCCCGTTGAAGACGCCCCGGCTTATCCGTCCTCCTGTCCGCCATAGCTTTGGCAGCGGCGAAAGCTTTAGCGAAGTCGGACGTCCCGCCGGCAAGTCGACGTTATCCATTTTAATCAATTTCTGGACAAGCCAGATAAAGCGGATTAGAACATTTCCGATGAGAGGAGCCGGACAATACCTTTACGGAAACGTGTCCCTTAAGCGGGTCATGCGTTTCACACGAACTTTCCTCCTCGTCCTATTCGCGGCCTGCACCGCGCTCCCTGCAAATGCAGTAAGCATGTTCACGCAGTTGGACTCCCACAATCTCGGCGACCAACGCCTCAACTTCACCATCGAGACAAACCGATTGGCAGCGCTCGTGCATTTCAAAGTTTTCGTTCAATCAGGGCAGGCAACCCTCACCTCAATACCCTCGGCAAGTTTGCAAGTATGCGATGGCACGAATCAGATTGCCTCCTGTTCTCTGCAAAAGGCGCAGCGCGACAACGGTGTCATTTATGAGTTTGATGTCTCATCAAAATATTTGGAGAAATCCAGGTTCACCTTTGGAAATATGGCGGAGTCAAATGGTCAGCCGATGCCGGCCGGTGATTTTTACTGGTTTTATTTGAAGGACTTCGCCGGCGGCGACAGCCCGCCGGATCTGCCCATCCGCTATCACAACGCGCAATATAATTTCACCTTTTCGCTGCCGGCCAGTTGGCGGGGATATTCAGTGTCGGTTCAGCAATGGGAGGGCGAAACCTATTCTCCCGCCGAAGATAAAACGATAATCACGGGACACGGGCCGATGATTACCCTTCGACTTCCGCAATGGAAAACCAACGACCTCTATCAGGACATTCCCATCGTGGTATTTACCCGCACCCAGTGGGACGACCTCAACCACGGCCATCTCTGGCCCTCACTCTTCGCGGGCGGTGCAATGGATGAAATCTGGCACAATCAAAACTACGTGTTCGCGATGTCCAGCCGTTACAATTGGGGAGAGTTGAACGGGGCGCACGAGGTAACCGAAATCATCGGGCAAAATCGCGCAGCAAACAAGATGCACCAATTGTATCCCGATTGACCAACCCGCGATGAAACCCCGCCTCTCCAATGCAATTTTATTGTTGGCAGTAATCGCGCTCACTGGCTGCTGCACTGAGACAAAACCATTGCCGCGAAGCGATACATCTCCGCCTCAGCTTCGCCGCTATCCCAACCTCCTCGCCCACATCTCTCATGATGATCTTTCTTTTTCAGTTTCACTCAACCCTGCCAAGCGAAGCTTTCTCACCATTCATATTTCGCAAAGGGACTCCGTTTTAAAATCGTTACCGACTGTGCTCATGCGCGTGCAAATGGCCGATGACAAAGTAATTGAGGGCCCTGCCGTGAAACCTCGCATGTGGTATGGAAATGGCGGCTACTCGGAAATGGACTATCGGTTCGAGCTGGGGCGGTCCGCCGTGATAGATGATATTCATTCGGTCACAGTCACTATAGACGGACAAAAATATGACCTTTGCCCCTTCTAACCGACGTGGGACAGCGCGGTCAGTTCCGTTCGCGGCCCATACGACCTCGCGCGATCGGTAGGCTCATGATTTCCCGACTCTACAATTCATTAAGAGCCGACCTGGGAGGCATAGCATTAGGACTTGGTTGCATCGGTTTATTTCTGTTCGCCGTGGCTGTTCCATTTACGATTTTCGGGGCGCACTTTTGGGGCGGTTTCGGATTTCACGAAGGACCGCAGCCGACATCTGCGCAGTATGACGCAGCCATTTCACACAAGCTTTGGTGGACTGTTTGGCATCGCCTGGTGCCGTTATTGGTCGTTTCCGTCACCCTCATCGGATACGGTGTTTACGAGGCTTACCAGGAGAAACAAAATAAGACGTGACCGCGCTGTATCAGCGTGACTGAAAAGTTTGTAGTTCCGCCTTTAGGCGGTTATCTTTCCCCGTCTGGAGAATTCCGAGCGCAAAACCGCGTAAACACGGAACTCTCGCATGTTTACAATTATTTATGGACTCATTGGTGTCTGTTAGTTGTCAACAAACAGCCGCAGGTCGGACTTGTCGTCCAATAGTGGCATGGAGCGCACCCGTCGTGTTCATTGATCCAGATAACCCGTTGGCCGCTGAAATCCTGCAAGAGGCAGGCGAGGTCTATTTTTCGGCGTGCAAAAAGATGGTCAGTTCGCTTGAGGCGCTGAGAGCCTTCGATAGTGCGGTTGCTCCCGCAGCTCGGGATGACGAGCGGGTCACGCGCAGGTCTCATTTGCTTGATGATGCTGCCGAGCGGGTTTATTTTGTCCTCATCCAACGTGACGCCATACGGCTTTCCGGGTCCGAGACGTTCCTTGATGATTACGGAGTCCCGGCAGAGGTGATGGCGTGGATGGGAAAACGCCGGCACAAGTGAGAGCCGTTTCAGACTTGGTTCAGTCTGCGAGATCAATATCCATATTGCTGATTCCACCGCTGCTGCCTCTCAAACACCGCAGCTCTTTCCAAACACACCCTGATACCACCTTTTGTAGGCCGCGCTGTCCGCCGGGCCGTAATGGGGTCGGTTCTCACTATTTACACTTATCTCCTCCCAGCCGGATAATCAGACCATTCCCCTGACAAACATTCCCCTGACATTCAGGTTCCGTCCAAAATGAACAGCCTCCCTGAAATCTTGTCTGATGAAAATGGGAGAAACGTCGAAAGGGCAGCGGTCGGGTGCAATTTATCAGATCATTCCACAAACAACCTCTTCCCCTCGGATTCCGGCCTTGTTAAAAAACAAAAATTACCAAACGAACCCATTTCAGATTTCACACTTCTCACTATACATCAATCGCTTATACCGATTTACGACAACACGAACCCGAAAAACGAACCCAATTTGCACCCGTTCCTCACTCTCGCGTCTCTTCCGCTTTGTCAGCCTATTCCAACCCTTGCGGGGGGTATCCCCGGCTCAAAAACTTAACACCCCACCCGTCCGCCGCAGCCTCCGCGACGGCGGAAACAATGAAAGCCCGGACTTAACCCAGACAAACAATTTGGTGTTGCGCCCCGAAACAGCTATCTTCCGCCAACGGGGGACTTCGCACCGCGCGGAATCCCCCAAATTGTTTACAATTATGGACTCATTACCAACTGTCTTACTAAAACCGGGCGAAGCCGACCGGATCGTCGCGGGTCATCCGTGGATCTATCACGGCGCCATTCTGCGCATGACGGCGCAAGCCGGCGACGGCGAACTCGCCCAGGTCAAAGACCATCGCCAGCGATTTGTCGGCGTGGGATTTTTCAATTCAAAATCGAAAATCAACGTCCGGATCCTGTCGCCGGAGCGCATCGAAATCAACGAGGCTTTCTTCGAAGAACGCATCCGTGAGGCGTTGGCCGTCCGAAAAAAGCACATGCCCGACGCCACCTCCTTCCGCGTCGTCAATGCCGAGAGCGATTTTCTCAGCGGCCTTATCGTGGACAAATACGAAGACGTGCTGGTCGTGCAAATCTCCGCGCTCGGCATGGATAAACGCAAAGCGCACATCGTCGCCGCGCTGCAAAAGATTTTCTCGCCCCGCGCCATTGTCGAACGCAGCGACGTCGCCTCCCGCCGCTTCGAGGGATTGACCGAATCGAGCGGCGTGCTCACCGGCGAGTTCAGTGGCCCGATGACCATCCGGTTAAACGGCCTGAAATTCGAAACGGACCTGATTGGCGGACACAAAACGGGTTTATATCTGGATCAACAGTCGAATTACGAAGCGGTTTCCCATTTTGCCAAAGGCGCGCAAGTGCTGGATTGTTTCAGCTTCCTCGGCGGATTCGGTCTGCACGCCGCGCGCGCGGGAGCCGCCCACGTGCACATGCTCGACCAAAGCGCCGATGCGATTGCCGCCGCGAAACGCAACGCCGAATCCAATGGTCTGGCGGGCAAATGTTCCTTCGAGACCACCAACGTTTTCGACTGGCTCAAAGCCCAGACGAAAACCGCCTCCACCGAAAAATTGATCCCAAAATTCGACGTCATCATCCTCGACCCGCCGTCGTTCACGCGCAATCGCGCTTCAGTGCCGGACGCATTGCGCGGCTACAAGGAGATTCATCTGCGCGCCCTCAAATTGCTCAAGCCCGGCGGCATCCTCGCCACATTTTGCTGCTCGCATCACGTGGACGCGGGATTGTTCCAGGACACCGTCCTCTCCGCCGCCTTCGACGCACACAAAATTCTCCGCCGCGTGGCGACCTACTCTCAGTCACTCGACCATCCAATCATCCCCATGATTCCCGAGACCGAATACCTGAAGGGCTTCGCGTATGAAGTGGTGAGATGAAATGACGTTTTATAGTTCCGCCTTTAGGCGGTTCAGTTAAGGCGCGGGAGACCGCCGCCTAAACGCGGAACTACAAATGCGGCCTTATTTCGTCAGCAACTCCCGCTGCCAGTTCATCAACTCGCCGGAGTATTTTTCCCAATTCCGCGCCAGGTCAGAGAGCGTGCCGCGGCTGGCGATGAGCGTCGGATCGATGCCCAATTCATGCGCGTTAGCGTCGCGATACTTCTGTAATTCCAAAAAGCGTTTTCGCTCAGCCTCGGTCGGACGATGATTGGTGCGCTGCAAAATCTTGGGCAATTGCTCGGTGGAAATTCCGACACCATTCGCAATTGCTTTCGCGATGCCTGCGCGGCGGCGTTCCGACATGTTTCTAGGTATTAATGGTTCGATGGGCCGCTGAGTCGCGACGGCAGCGGCCACCTCCACAAGCGCATCGTGGCTCATGACGAAGAACGGCGGGCGATTGGCGGCGATAGCTTCCGTCTCGCGCCACTGCCACAGTTCACGCAGAACACCCAGCGCCGGACGTCCGAGCAGATGGCACCCTTTGATGCGCCAGACCGAATCCGTATCGACCGGCTGCGGCTGCGTGCATTCCGCAATGAGCCGCGCGCACGACTCCTGGTGCCACGCCAGCCGGCCCTTCACCTCCAACCCGGCCCTGAGCTTGTCGGCCAGCGATTTCAGATAATGCGTGTCGTTGCGCGCGTAGGTTGCCATCCGCTCGGTCAGCGGACGCAACGCCCAATTCGCTTTTTGCGGCCCCTTCTCGAGTTTTACGCCCAGAAATTTTTCCACCAGCGTACTGTAACCAAATTGCATCTCACCGATCAGGCGCGAAGCCAGCATCGTGTCAAAAATGGCCGACGGCGTGAACTGATGATGCTTTTCCAACAGGCGCAAATCGTAATCCGCACCGTGCATGATCAATTCATGGCCGGAAAGCGCGTCGAGCACGGGGTCGAGATTTATCTTCGAAAGTGGGTCCACCAGCACGTCCCCGGCGACGGTGCTGATTTGAATCAGGCAAACTTTTTCAGGATAGGCATGAAGGCTGTCGGCTTCCGTGTCCACTGCCACCCAGGATGCTGCGTGGAGTTGGGGAAGGAACGCGGCGAGCTTTTGTTCCGTATCAATCACACGGGCAATATATGCGGGCAAGGCATTGCGTGCCAAGCATCCGGTGCGGTGAGTGGAAAAATATTTTCATGACATCCGAAAAAGAAGAGGGCCGCGTTGGTTGGGAACGCGGCCCCGAGGTGGAGGCATGGGTAGCAGAAATCCAGTTTAACAGTTCAATTTAGCTCGCCGCTTCGGCGCTTTCGTCTGGTAATCACAATTTGCGCCACGGCGAATTTCAAAAATCGATGCGTTGCATCCAGCGAATCACCCAGTCGCGCGCATTCCGCCAGCTTTGCATTGCTCAACGGCCGCTGGCTCGAAAGGACCTCAACCGCCCGATGGCATTCATCCCGCACCGCCGCGATCTGCGCTGCCAAAACACTGGCGCTCCTGGATGCACTGCGTTTTGTCCGGGTGCGCCTCATATCACAAACTCATTTGGTTTGGCTTCGGCGCTTGAGCCGGGAAAAAGCGATTTGGCCCACGACGGTTTTCAACACCCTTTGGGCTTCCGCCAGCGCGTCATCCAGGCGGGCGCATTCTTCAAGTTCCGCCTCGTTCACCTGGGTCTGCCGCAGCATTTTGTCCGCCGCCTCGCAACATTCGTCGCGCAACGAGTTCAGTTGAAATGCCAACAAAGCCGTCCGCCCGATTGGCAACGAAATTTTTGATTTTTTGCTTTTCATGAGATCTCTGAAAGCACCTGCACCATCCGCCCGGGAGGATTGGCCGCCGAACGGGTGGCGCGGCTCGGATTTTTTTGCACAAAGCGAACGAAGCGTCGAACCGCCAGGACTTCCAGCGGCGTGGCCGAAACAACCGGCACCTCTTCGATGACAACATCGGTCCACTCAACCGGCAGCAATGTTTTCTTCGCTTTCACGGTTCCACTCTACTCTTTCCACCACAGCCGTCTCACCCTCCCTTGTCATAGATATGACATTTTTTGCCGAGAAATTTGCATGGGATAGGTGACAGCGCTTTTTGTCACACTTCAATTCCAACGGGCGAACTCGCGAAAAAACCAGTGAAATCCCACAAATTCGATTATCACGGAGCGCCGCCAAGTTACGAGGCTCCTTGCCCCCGCCAATGGTTCGTCGTAATATGACCTTGATGAATTTAGCCGGTGCATTTTCGGATTCGGTGCAGAAGCATTCCGAGAA
>DATAZE010000054.1:0-6632 GCA_036272195.1 Verrucomicrobiia bacterium
AATTTAGCCGGTGCATTTTCGGATTCGGTGCAGAAGCATTCCGAGAAAACCGCCCTCTTCTGGGGCGACACCACATACACCTATTCCGAATTGTGGAGCCGGAGCCTCTTCGTCGCCGGAGTTCTTCGCCATCAGTTCAACGTTGCCCCCGGAGACCGCGTCGCGCTGTGGCTGAAAAATTGCCCCGAATTCATCCCGGCCTTGTTCGGCATTCTGCAAACCGGCGGGGTCGTCGTGCCCATCAATAATTTTCTCAAGCCGGACGAGGTCGCCTACATTTTAAATGACGCCGGAATCGATACCATCATCACGGATGGCGAACTCAGCGCGCATTTCCAGGCACTGAAGACGAAACGGCCCGCGCTCAAATTGTTGAACGCGGAAAATGCCCTCGCTTCGTTTCCCGTCCCTCCGGGCGGCATGAGATTCGATACCGAACTCCTGAAAAACCCGACCCGCCAGGAATCCGATCTGGCAGTTTTAATTTACACCTCGGGCACCACCGGACGGCCGAAAGGCGCAATGCTTTCGCACGGAAATCTCCTGCACAACGTCAACAGTTGCCGGCTGGTTCTTCACACGGTCCAGGAAGACCGGTTCGCCGTGCTGCTGCCGATGTTCCACAGTTACATGCTTACGGTCGGAATCCTCCTGCCACTGCTGGTGGGCGGCTCGATTGTCATCGTGAAATCGCTGCACCCGGCGCGCAACGTCATCCAGGAAATTTTCACCAAACGGCCCACCATCCTGCCGGCGTTCCCGCAATTTTATCGGAGTCTCGTCAACGCGGAAATCCCCGGCAAACTTCCGCTGCGCATTTGCATCAGCGGCTCGGCGCCATTGCCGGGCCAGGTGCTGCGCGAGTTTGAATCGAAATTCCGGATTCCGCTTATCGAAGGCTATGGCCTCAGCGAAGCCAGCCCCGTGGTCGCGAAAAATCCGCTCGACGGCACCCACAAGCCCGGTTCCATCGGCCTGCCGATTCCGAACGTGGAAATGAGCGCTCAGGATGAGGACGGCCAATTGCTTGGGCCGAACGCGATCGGAGAAATTTGCGTGCGCGGCGGAAATGTAATGATGGGTTATTGGAACCAAATCGAAGAAAGCGCGAAAGCCTTTCGCAACGGATGGCTGCTGACCGGCGACGTGGGTTATCGCGATGACGACGGTTACTACTACATCACCGACCGCAAAAAGGACATGCTGCTGGTCAACGGCAACAACGTCTATCCGCGCGAAATTGAAGAAGTAATTTACCAGTTTCCGAACGTGAAAGAGGCCGCCGTCGTCGGCCAGCCGGACGCGCGGCGTGGCGAGCAGCCGGTGGCTTTTGTGGTTCCGACGGATGGCGCGCACGTGGATGAAAATGCGTTGTTAAAATTCATCCGCGAAAAAATCGCCGACTATAAAGTCCCACGCCAGGTGATCATCTCCGTCGCCCTGCCCCGCAATGCGACCGGCAAGATCTTGAAGACGGAATTGAGGAAGCAATTGGCAGCGAAGTAGAATTTTTGTAGTTTTGTCCATACGAGTGCGCTTTGAAAGCGATATGGACGAGGACTTACATCACAAGTCGTAAAAGTGAATAGACTGCAAAATCAAATAAGTGCTAACTATCAGGCGTCATGACAGTTTGTTACCAAATTGGTGCTGACAAAGGGTGGAGTGTGATTTCATATATCCCTGATCGCAGTCAAAGCCCTATTTTGATAGAGTGTCCGATCCCATTTCTAGCTGCCGGCAACTTTTTATCTCCTAAGGAATCTTTGAAGGATAAATGGATCGAGACTTTCCGCGAAACCAAGGCTGAATGGTTTCTACCGTTGCTCCGTCGCATGGCGGCTGGAGAACAAGTAAGTTTGACAGAGATCCAGCAGGCTCACCAAGTTGCGCGCGGCACGCCATTGCAGAGGACCGAAGACCCTCGAGATTTATCAGATAATGACAACACGTCTAACGCCTAGATAAGCTACAGATAAACAAATGTTCCAAGAAAAAGGCGCCCTCACGGACGCCTTTCGTGTAAATGATTCGGAAACTTAAACCGTCTCGCCCACCTGAAACCGCACGAATCGACGGATGGTGATTTCGTCACCGAGCTGTTTACTAACTTGGGCGACGTGCTCTTTCACGTTGATTTCGGAATTCTTCTTCACGAAACCCTGCTCCAGCAAACAGTAAGTCTGGTAAAACTTATCCAGCATGCCTTGCACGATTTTTTCAATCGCTTGCGCAGGCTTGCCTTTGAGGCGGTCCGATTGCGCCGCGATTTCGCGTTCCTTGGCAATAACATCGGCCGGCACTTCTTCGCGGGACACCGCGTTCGGATGCCCGGCGGCGATTTGCAGGGTGATGTCTTTCACGAGCTGCTTGAAATCGTCGCTGGCCACAGTGCTTTCCTTGCCCGCGCCGACTTCCACCAGTACGCCGACTTTTGCGCCGGTGTGAATATAACCAGCGATCAATCCATTGCCGTTCACTTCCATGCGGGAATGGCGGGCGATTTTGATGTTCTCGCGAATCTTGGCCACCTGGTCGACGCGTTCAGTTTCGAAATCCGCATTCGGATTCGTCGAGAGGCGTTCAGCGACGCTGTCCACCCACGCGCGAAACGCTTCGTTGCGGGCCACGAAATCAGTCTGGCAATTCACTTCCACTAGCACCCCCTGGCGTCCGTTGGGCGAGATGTATCGCGCGATCAATCCTTCGCGGGCTTCCTTGGCGCCTTTGTTCGTGGCCGTCGCGGCGCCCTTCTTGCGCAACAAAGTCATCGCGGCATCCATGTCGCCGTTCGTATCAGCCAAAGCCTTCTTGCAGTCCATCATGCCCGCGCCGCTCATCTCGCGGAGCTTGGCAACCATCGCAGCAGTAATTTCAGCCATAAAATAGTTTCGAGTTTGGAGTGTTGCGCTTCGGGTTGAGAAGAACCCGTTTCGTGTTCTAGGCGAACTCGAAACGGGAAACTCGAAAACCGAAACTTTCCTTTTTATTCCGGCGAGCTTTCCGGAGTTGTCGGATCATCGCCGGCGGCGACTTCTACAGCCTGCGCGGAATCAAATTTCTCGGTGGCTTCGCCCGATTCTTCGGTTTTGTTGCGGCGGCCATATTTGGCTTCATATTCGCCGCGAGCCTGCGTAATCACCGAACCGATCGTCGCCAAAATCATCCGCACGGAACGAATGGCGTCGTCATTGCCCGCGATGGGATAATCGACGAGATCAGGATCGCAATTCGTATCCACGATCGCCACGACCGGGATCTTGAGCTTGCGCGCTTCCGCTACCGCGTTGTGTTCGCGCTTGATGTCCACCACGAACATCGCGCCGGGATATTTGTCCATCGCGCGGATGCCGTCGAAATACTTCACCTGCCGCGCCGCCTCGCGGCGAATCATCGATTGCTCCTGCTTGACGTAATTATTGATGCTGCCGTCGGATTCCATCTTTTCAATCTGCTTCATCCGGGCAATCGAACGCTTGATGGTCTGGAAATTCGTCAACGTGCCGCCGAGCCAGCGTTCAGTAACATAAAATTGTCCGCTTTCCTTCGCGGTTTCCTTGATGGCCTGCTGGGCCTGCTTCTTGGTGCCGACGAAGAGCACGCGCTGGCCTTTGCCGACGGTCGCCGCGAGAAAATCGCACGCCGCTTCGAGTTGGCCGAGCGTCTTGCTCAGATCGATGATGTGGATGCCGTTGCGGGCATCGAAGATAAACGGCTTCATCTTGGGATTCCACCGTTTGGTCTGGTGGCCGAAATGCACACCCGACTCCAATAATTCCTTTACGCCAATACTAATCACAATTTTTCCTTTGGTTGAAACTCCAGTTGCTGTAGCGGCGGTCTGCGACCGCCGGAATAACTGCTAAACCAGAGCATCCCGCGGAACACGGGATTGTTTTCGATGTCATTTTGGCCCCCTGCCCTCACACGAGCGCAGGAATTTGAGGCCATTTTCCCAATTCCAGCATCGCCGGAAAGGCCCAGTAAAATATCAAAGAACCAAGTGAAGGCAACTGCTATTTTGACGTGTTGGCAGGCTTAAAAAAAGAAGCTGCCCCTGCACGGCACGGGCATGTTGTTGTCCTTCAAC
This sequence comes from Verrucomicrobiia bacterium, assembly GCA_036272195.1. Taxonomy (GTDB): domain Bacteria; phylum Verrucomicrobiota; class Verrucomicrobiia; order Limisphaerales; family DASXHY01; genus DASXHY01. The sequence continues at coordinate 4,091 of DATAZE010000054.1, forward strand.
TGCATCCCCCCTGAAATAGGGATGCTCAGGAAATGTAAAGGGTGCAAGGATTGCAAAACACATGTTCACCCCGAGAAATAGAAGAGCGTTGGCCGCGCGCGCGGGCAGAAGCAAAGTGACGGCGATAATCATCGGAATGGTCTTCGTGGCGGCGATGATACGTCCCTCCCTCGCTAACAACGTCGTCGGTTACCTGGCAAATTGGAACGGCAATCCCACGTTCGTGCAATACAGCAAATTGACGCACATTAATTTTTCCTTCGCTGAATGCACCACGAACGGCGCGCTGAATTGCGATACGACCTATCTCGCTTCGGTCGTATCGAAGGGACACGCCGCGGGAGTGAAGGTGTTGATCTCGATCGGTGGTGCGTCCAATGGCGACAACATGACCAAGGCAATGCGCAATGCGCAACTGACCCTCGTCACCAACATTGAAAAATTTGTGCAGACGTGGAATTTGGACGGTGCGGATATCGATTGGGAAGCACCGGCTAATTCTTCGGACGGAAACTTGTTCAACGCCACCGTGCAACGGCTTTATACGGATTTGCATCCGCAAGGAAAACTGGTGACCGCCGCGCTTGATACCGGCGATTGGTTCGGCATGTATATCCCGAGCGGTTCGTTTGCGTATCTCGACCTCATGAACATCATGGCGTACGACTCCGGCGGAGACTACTACTTTACCAGCGGGCTGAATTACTGGCTCGGACGCGGCGCGCCGAAGGCGAAGCTGATGATGGGTGTCGGATTTTTCGGCAATGGTTCCGGCGGCGAGAAGGACTACAAAGCAATCGTGGCGACAGATACCAACGCGCCATACGCGGATTCTTCCCAGGGCTACAAATACAACGGCATCCCCTCGACGCAGGCAAAAACCCAAGTGGCCAAAATGAACGCGGGCGGCATTATGATCTGGGAACTGTCCCAGGACACCTCGGCCACGGGCAATACCTCGCTCATGAACACAATTTACAACACAATGATCTCGTCCAATTATGCGCCGGTGGGAAAAACCATCGCGCTGCGTTCGCAGGCAAATAACCTGTATGTCTCGGCCCCCAATGGGGCGAATGCGCTCATTGCGAACCGCACCAATGCCGCCGGCTCGGAATTGTTCACCGTGGTCGACCTGGGCCAGCACAATGTCGCCCTGCAATCGCTGGCCAATGGAAACTACGTAACCGCCGCGAGTGCGACCTCCGCGCTCATCGCGAGCAAGACAAACATCGGGACGACGGAAACGTTCACCTGGCAGATCAACGCGAATTGCAGCGTGTCCCTGCGCTCGCTCGCCAACAACGAATATGTCTGCGCCGACATGAACAAAAGCACGCCCCCCAATCTCTGGGCCAATCGAACTTCAGCCAGCGGTTGGGAGAGCTATACCATCACCGAAGCGGTGGCCTTGGGCATTCGGGCCGCCGGGTCAAAGATGGTATTGATGCTGCCGACCAATCCCGGGCACAACGCTCAAATCGAATATCTGGATGATCCATCCTCCCCGACTTGGACGCCTTTCGGGGGGCCGGTGTTGGGGACGGGAGCAATGGTTTCGATTACCAATAACCTGACCATCAACCCGCGATTCTTTCGCCTGAGCATTCAGTAAGCATTAGCGTGTTCTTCCCGGCCTGAGTCCTGTCGGCGCCAAGTTGAGTTCCGATCCGATTGCGTGGCCGATGCCCGCTTGTCAAAGCCCGGTGTGTCCGTTACTTTCACACCATGCTGCGAAAGTTTGTTTCCTTGTCCACGCTCGCCCTTTGCGTGAACGCCCGGGCCGTGCAGGCCGACCTGTTACAATTAAAGGATAACGCCGCCGTCGTCGGCAAAATCCTCACCGAGAAACACGATCAGGTGGTCATCGATATCGGCTACACCGTCCTCGTCATCCCCCGGAGTGATATCGAGAAAATCACCCATGGCGATGCCGCAGCAGCAGCCCGGACCACCGCCGCTCCCAAAATCACCGCCGCGGATTCCAAACCCGCCGCCGAATTGAAGCCCGGCTTCTATTCCGCCAACGGCCGGGCCATGCCCGAAAAGTCTGTCCGTGATCTCGTAAACCAAATCGGCGAAGCGGTAGTCCAGGTGCGGACGCCGAGCGGCCTCGGTTCCGGTTTCATCATCAACCAGGACGGTTACCTCGTGACCAATTTCCACGTCATCGAAGGCGAAACGCAGATTTCCGTGGCCGTCTATCATCAGCGCGACGGCCAGCTCGAACCCCGGGTTTACAAGCAGGTCCGCATCGTCGCGATCAACAAATTCGAAGACATGGCCCTGTTGAAAATCGACGACAAAGACGTGCCCAAGTTCAAGTATGTGCTCCTCGGCAGCGCGGATAACCTCGCCGTGGGTGAAAGCGTTTTCGCCATTGGCAGCCCGCTCGGCCTGGAACGCACCGTGACCGAAGGCATTCTCAGCACCAAAACGCGTGAGTTCGAAGGCAGCCTTTACCTGCAAACCACCGCTCAAATCAATCCCGGCAACAGCGGGGGTCCTTTGTTCAATATGGCGGGCGAAGTGGTCGGAATCA
>DATAZE010000055.1:0-93175 GCA_036272195.1 Verrucomicrobiia bacterium
CCGGGAAGCGGTCTTTTTGGTGTTTTGGCGTCGTTTCGGCTCAGTCACAGGGTTTTTCAAACCTGCTCCTTCGCCGAAGCCTTGCCAAAAACCAAAAATCCTCGCTCCGAATTGGCTACAGTATTTTTTAAACCGCTCTAGTGTTGTGAAACTTGCCGGCGGGACGCCGGCGCTCCCAGGGTGGAACAAAATAATCATTGAAAAACAGCGGTGTGGGTACCAGCCTTGCGCCGGTGCGACGAATCTGTTCTTCGAGGATTTTATTATGAAGCGATTGCTGCTGCCAGCGCTGGCGTGCCTTTTAATGATGAGTGGCTGCGCGCGCACCTATGTCCTGACTTTGAGTAATGGTGATCGCATCCGGACGGTCGGCAGGCCGCGTCTCGACAAGGGCTTCTTTTATTTCAAGGACGCATCGGGGCGCGAGAGCACTGTTTTTTCCGGGCGCGTGACCGAGGTCGCCCCGGCTTCAATGGCCAGCCCGGATGCGAATTCCGCATTCAAGCCCGTTTCGAAGTAAGAAACTTCTCCACGTATTTCCCGAGCAAGTCTGCCTCGAGGTCGACGGCGTCGCCAACTTTGCGTTCGCTTAAGGCCGTGATTTCGTACGTGTGCGGAATAATCCAGACGCGGAAACTTTTTTTCGTTACGTCAGCGACGGTGAGGCTGATGCCATCGACGGCGATGGAGCCTTTTAAAATCACGTAGCGCATAACTTCCGGCGGCGCGGCGATATCAAGCACGTGATCCTTGCCGGTGCGTTCCCAACGGATGATTTTTCCAATGCCGTCGATGTGGCCGGTCACGAAGTGGCCGCCGAGTTCGGCCTGCACGCGCAAGGGGCGCTCGAGGTTCACGCGCGAGCCGGGTCTGGCGAATTGCAGGTTGGTGCGCTGCCAGGTTTCCTGGAGCAGATCGAATTGAGCGAGCGTGAATTTCCCGCGCCGAGTCAGTTTGACGACTGTGAGGCAACAGCCATTGACCGCGAGGCTATCGCCGATTTTCAGGCCCTTGCCGCATTTGGCGATGCGCACGGTCAATTCAATCGATTTCGCAGCTGGCTTGATGCGTTCGACGATTCCTGCTTCCTCGACAATTCCAGTAAACATGCGGGCAAATTAGTGTTGAAAACAAAAGCCGTCGAGCCGTGTTTTAATGAAGTGAACGGAGCGCGACTGTGCTGAAAGCCAGTCGCAGCGGGTGATGGGTCGAGGAGCGGCGAAAATGGGGCCGGCTCGGCGATTTAACGTTCCTGCGGCTGGTCCTTCGGACATAGCCGCGCTCCTTACGAGGAGACGCGCGCGGTCAGGAACAGGTCTTTACCGAGGGTGCGGAATTCGTTTTGGAGACTCGATGAGATTAGGCCGGCAGCCGAAGAACGCCATCATTATCCCGCAACCGCGCGCTGCTCCAAGGCCAATCCTTCGGATCGAGCACCAGTTTTGCTTTTGTGGGATTGTTTTCGATGTAACGCACTGTTTTTTGCTCCTGTCGACCATCGCGCATAAAAGTGTCCCAATAGTCCACCTGCCAAAAATTACCGCGGCGCCTCAAAATCTGGTTTGCCTTTTGCGCTGTGTGTTTCTTCCAACTCTCGATAATTCGCGCCATCGGTGTGGCGTTCGTTTTGAATAGCGTGTGAACATGATTCGGCATTACCACCCATGCACGCAGCTCATAGCGGTTGCCATGGAAAAACTGCACAGCATTTTCGACGATTTGGGCAATTTCGGACTGGCGCAAATGACAGTGGCCTCGACCACGATCAAGGTAAGCTTCCAGTTCCGCGCGACGCTGCCGGTCATTTTCAATTTTCCAAATGTGCTCCCATTCGGAGCGAAGCGATTCAGGAAAAGAATCTGCAAGACGAAAAGTGACAAATTGAACCAGCCCGGACTCATCACGATGTGGAAGATAACCGCGTTCATGCCAACCGCGAAAGCCACGTTCTGCGTCTGCTCTCGTGGGAGATGGTGACCAGTGGCGCTTGCCCTCAACCAAATTGAGAACGCCGGGATTATGCGGCGGGCCGCGCGATTTAAGTGGCCGGGTCACGCTGTGATTGAGCCGAAAATAATATCGGGCAGCAAGCTTCGAAGGGTACGGAGCGCGACTGTGCTGAAAGCCAGTCGCAGCGGGTGATTGGTCGAGGAGCGGCGAAAATGGGGCCGGTTTGGCGATTTAACGTTCCTGCGGCTGGTCTGCGACACAGCCGCGCTCCTTACGAGGAGACGCGCGCGGTCAGGAACAGGTCTTTACCGAGGGTGCGCCATTCGGGTTCGCGCAGGTTGATAATTTCATCCAGGCCTTGCACGCCTTCGCCGCCGACGGCTTTGCGCGCGTCACGCCCGCCCAGGACGCGCGGGGCGTAGAAAAAGGCGATGCGTTGCGCGAGGCCTTCGAACAGAAAAGAACTGTTTACTTCGCCGCCGCCTTCGACGAGCAGGTGAGTCACGTTTTCCGCGCCGAGTTTTTTCAACAGCCAGGGGAGGGAAATCCTTGTTCGGGGCGCGACGAGGACATTTGCCTGGCGGGCCAAGGCGGCCACGCGTTTCTTTGGCGCGGCTTTGGTTGCGACGATGGTTGTCAGGGCGGCGAATTCGTCACTCACTACTTTCGCAGTCGGCGGCGTGCGTGCCAGTGAGTCCAAAACGATTCGGCGCAGCGGTTTCGCCATCTTCCCTTGTCCATTTGGTGTTTTCGTCCTGACGGTGAGGCTTGGGTCGTCGGCCAAAATTGTATTCACTCCTACTAGAATGGCGTCCGCACCCCGGCGAAGGTTCATGGCAAATTCTCGTGATTGCTCGCCGGTGATCCACTTGGATTCACCGGAGGCGGTGGCGATTTTCCCATCGAGGGTCATTGCGGCTTTGACCGTGATGACGGGCGTGCGGTGAACAATCCAATGATTGAATGCTTCGTTCAGGCGGACGCATTGGTCGGAGATTTTTTGACCGTCTGTTCCACTTGTGCGGAAGTCGAGAACGTCAACCCCGGCGCGTTTTAGGATTTTTAGTGCCTTGCCGGCATGGTTCGGATTCGGATCGATTGCGCCGATCACCACGCGTTTGATTCCGGCGGCGATGATTGCTTCCGTGCAAGGCGGCGTGCGGCCGTGCGTGGAGCAGGGTTCCAACGTGACGTAGAGTGTGGCGCCGCGGGGATTGTGCCCGTGTTTTTGCGCGTTGTGAAGGGCCTCGATTTCTCCATGAGGCAAACCGGCGCGTCGATGCCATCCGCGTCCGATGATTTTCCCGCCTTTCACCAGGACCGCGCCGACCATCGGGTTTGGCGAGGCGGAGCCGTAACCCTTGCGGGCAAGGCGCAGAGCGAGGCGCATAAATCGGATATCGGACATCGCGCTCATGTTAACCTGAGGAATCAAAAACTCAATGGATTTTCGTTTTCAAAACAATCCCGACCGGCGCAACAGGAAGTATTCGTTCAAGGGATCGTCATCGGTGATTTGGATATCGAGGTTGGTATTCAGCATACTGTCCGGCAGGACCTCGCGGCTGACCACATGTTTGAGGTAAGAGGCAGTTGTTTGATCCGGCAGCGCCCATTCCAACAAATCTTTTTTTGCACTCACCGGCATCCGCGCCGCGAGTTGTTCCGAGGTCTGATGTTCAATTGGATCCATGGAGGCAAGAATGTGGACCCCCCAATTCTCGATGGATGGATAACAGTGGACTTGAGGAAATGAGGCGTAAACGGACCGGATCACGGCCTGCACGGCCATTTTCTCTCCGCTCGGCACCCAGACCTGGAGGATGCCATTGGGCTGAAGGTGTTGTTTGATTTCGTCGTAAAACTCGGTCGAGTAGAGCAGGCTGGAGCCGGCGGCTTCGAGCGGCGGGGGCGGGTCGACCGCGATGACATCATATTTTTGCCGCGTGCGCCTGAGGAAACGGCGTCCGTCATCGATGACGATTCGACCGCGGAGATTTTTCAAAACTTCCGGCGCGTCCGCATGATAGTATCCGAACGATTTCGGCACTCCGGGAACCAGTTCAACCGCGGTAGTCTCCACATCCCAACTCAACGCCGAGCGATAACTTGTTCCCATGCCGAAGCAGATGACCAGGACGGATTGGGACGGCCCTTTATGAAAAGCCATTGGCAAATGAATCATGAACTTGGTGATGGGAGTCAGGACGGTCATCCCGATGCCATTTACCAAAAGTCGTTTGTCGCCATTTGGATCGGCGGAAATAACCGAAGCGGCATAATCCCGCCGGATTTCCACGCTGCTTGAGGAGGCGGCAAAGCTGTCGGCGAAACTGTGTGAAAAATAGAGACAATAAATGGCGAGCAAGCCGCCACCGATTCCCGACCAGAGCCGTTGCAAACGTGGAAGCGAGTTCCGAAAGAAAAAGTAAAATGCGATGATGGGCAGGCTGAGGACAATTAACGCGGAACGTTCGCTCATGGACGGCAGCAGCACGTAGGAGGCAACCAGCGGCCCTAGAATGCAGCCGAGAACATTGATGGCGTAGGCGCGGCCTGCTTTAGCCGGGTTTCCCAGGCAGAAACTGTCAATCAATGCCGGAGTCAAATATCCCAAAATCGCGCAGAGGGGAAAAATGCTCGCGAGCACGATGAGCACGCTCGAAAGGTGCAGCGAGTAAAACATGTCCATCGCCACAAATCGGGGATCGCTCGCCGGAATCGGAAGAAAAACGGCGATGGCCAGAAGCATGATGAGCAAGGGTGTCTTCCACGACGTGCCTTTTTTGAGGTGATGCCGATAAAAGATGGAGCCAGCCAAAGTCGCTCCCAAATAGACGAAGACGACGAGGGCGAAGGAATAAACCTGGGTTTTCAGGACCGGCGTGAAGAGCCGTGTCCAGACGACTTCCATCGCCATTGCGGAAAAGCCGGTGGAAAACAAAATCCATTTTACCGGGCCATTGTTCGAGTTGCCGGGAAGGGATGGTTTGGGTTCCTCGACGGGTTCGTGGCCGGCGCTGCGTTTGTTGCGCGCTCCCAAAGCGAGGCCGGAGAGCGCGATTATAAAATTACCGCCGGCGGCAAAATGCAAACTGCTGTGGAAGCCAAACATCTCGACAAAGACAACGGCGGTTAAAAAAGTGCCGCACATGGCGCCCAGGACATTGGCGACATACAAATAACTGAAGCTGTCCGTTCCGGTTTCGTTGGTCTCCCGGATATAAGCCATCATTAACGGGAAGGTCGCCCCCATGAATATGCACCAGGGGAGGATGGAAATGGCCAGAACGAGAGCCGAGAGAAAAAGATAGCGGAATGAATCACCGCCTCCCGACGCCAGTAGAAAATGTTCGCCCATCGCAAACAAGCGCGGAACCGCGTAGGCGCCCAGCCCGATGATGAATTCGGCTGCTGCATAGAATATCGCGGCGGAAAGACCGGTCCTTTTGGCGAGGGGAACCACCCAGTGCCCGCCGGCCCACGAGCCGAGCGACAGTCCGAGCATGAAAACCGAGATCACGACTGATAGAACCGGGGTGATGATTCCGAAGGACGCAAACGCGAGCCGGGTCCAGATTACCTGATAGACCAGGCTGCAAAAGCCGGAGACGAAAAAGAGCGCAAAAAAAATCCAGCGGGGTGTATTTTGATTGGTTGGCGGCGTGGGCATGCGCTCTGGCTCTTATTCTTCAAACAATGCCTGGGCGAATTGCTTCGCATCGAATGGTTGCAAATCATCTGCCTGCTCGCCCAAGCCGATGAACTTGATCGGCAGGCCGAGTTCTTTTTGGATGGCGACCACCATTCCACCCTTGCTGGTGCCATCGAGTTTGGTGACGACCAGGCCGGTGAGCGGGACGGCTTTGTTGAACTCGCGCGCCTGGTTGAGCGCATTCATGCCGGTGGTCGCGTCCAGCACCAGCAGGACTTCATGCGGCGCACCCGGCAGTTGTTTGCCGATGACGCGGTGCAACTTTTGCAATTCCTGCATCAAATTGTGTTTGGTATGCAAACGGCCGGCGGTGTCGATGAACAGGTATTCGGCCTTGCGCGCCCGCGCGGCGGTGATGGCGTCATGGGCCACCGAGGCGGCGTCCGCTCCGTAAGCTCCGGCGACGACTTCGACTTTAAGGCGCTGGCCCCAAAGTTTAATTTGCTCAATAGCCGCGGCGCGGAAGGTGTCGCAGGCGGCGAGCAACGCGGTCTTGTGTTGGGATTGAATCAGGTGCGCGAGTTTGGCTGAGGTGGTGGTTTTGCCGGTGCCGTTGACGCCGACAATGGAAACGACTGTCAAGCCGTCCGGCGCGGTGATCAATTCGGATTTGTTGGCCGCGAGGCTTTTTTCCACTTCGGCCCGCGCGATTGCGAAAACGTCCAACCCGGCGCCGCCCTGGGTCTCATAACCTTTTTTGACGGCGTCGAGGATCTGCGACGTCATGGCCATGCCGAGATCCGCCGCAATGAGAGCGGCTTCCAATTCCTCGATCGTGCCGGCCTCGAGTTTGGGCGAGCGCGTGACGATGCGTTTGATTTCGTGCGCCAGCTTGCTTTGAGTCTTCTGCAAGCCGGCCTTGAACTTGGCGAAAAGGCCCATTGAAATTACGATTTACGATTTACGATCTCCGGGACTGGAGAGGGCGTGGAGGTTGAGGTTGGCGCGGGCAGCTACTGCGGCTTTGAGTTTTTCCACGTGTTGATAGGGCAATTTGACGGTGCCGATGAGTGGTTTGCCTTTGTTCATGCCGTGGCAGTCCGAGCCGCCGGTGACGAGCAATTTAAATTTGTCGGCGATTTCCAGGTAGTGCTCCGCAATCGCGGTGGAATGCTTGGTGTGGAAACATTCAATGCCGTCCATTCCGGCCGCGACGAGGTCGGGAATGACTTCATCGGTGCGATTCAATCCCGGATGCGCCATGACGGCGAGGCCGCCGGATTGATGGATCAGATCGATGGCGTAGCCGGCGGAGATTCTCGCTTTGGGAACCCAGGCGGGGCGATGTTTCTTGAGGAAACGCTCGAAGGCTTCGTCCAGTGAACCGCAAAGACCGGCTTTGACCAGCGCGCGGGCGACGTGCGGGCGTCCGGGCGAACGGCAATTGGCCATGGCAAAGACGTCTTCGGCGCGGAGCGGGACATTCAATTCATTGAGCCGCGCGATCATTTCGTGAATCCGGTTTTGTCGCACGGCCTGGAATTTTGCGATGTCAGAAAGTAATCCCGGATTATGCGTGTCGAGGAAATAGCCGAGGATGTGAATTTCGTTATCGTTTTGCTCGGCGGTCAGTTCAGCGCCAGGAATGAATTCGATTTTGAGGGCTTCGCAAGCGTCGGCGGCGCGCTGGCAGCCTTCGACGGTATCATGATCGGTCAGCGCGATGGCAGCCAGTGAGTTTTTCGCGGCTTGCGACACCAATTCCTCCGGCGTGTAAGTGCCGTCCGAAAAGTTTGTGTGCAAATGTAAATCGGCAAACATCTATTAGTCCAATGTCCAAGGGCCAAAGTCCAAAATCGTCCGGTCGTTTTCCACTTCCGGCATGCTCGTAAATCGTAAATTGTAAATCGTAAATCGCATTGGGCTTTGGACTATTTCACAATTCGCGCGGGGCGCATCAGCTCGCCTTTGACTTTGTCGAGAATGCCGTTCACGAATTTGCCGCTGTCCTGGGTGGAGAATTTTTTGGCGATATCGACGGCTTCATTGATGCTGACGACGGGCGGGATGTCCTCGCGATGCAGCATTTCGTAAATGGCGAGGCGCAAGATGTTCCGGTCCACGGCGGCGATGCGATGCAATTCCCAGTTCTTCGCGTGTTTTTTGATGACCTCGTCCACTTCGTCGCGATGTTCGAGGGTGCCACGGATGAGCGGGTCGGCGAAGAGACGCATGGCGGCTTCATCGATGGTGGGAGCGGAGATTTCGGGTTCCTCGCCCCAGTTGGCGGCGCCTTTTTCCTCGGCAATGGCGGCGGCGCGTTGCGAACTCCAGAATTGCTCCAGAGCTTCATCCAGCTTTTCGGGCGGATTCAGATCGTGCTGAAACAAAAACTGCACCGCGCGCTCACGCGCTTCACGTCGCTTGCCCATATATCCCTCAACATGCCGTAGAAACGGCCGGGGAGAAATGAAAATTTTTAGCTCGTAAAATGGAGGGGCGAACTTACTCGCTCCGAGAGAGTGCGGAGAGGAGGCCGGTTTCAGTGCTCGTCACCCAGCTCCTCTTTTGGTCTTAAAGCAATCAAGGCCGCCAGAGTGCGGCGGGTGCGGGTGACATCCTCCTGACCGACTCGCGCGATGAGTGCGGCATCGATTTTTTCCCGGGCCGCGGCTTGAACTGCCGCGGCAGCCCGGCCACGTTCGGTGAGGGTAACGGTAAGTTTGCGCCGGTCCTGGGCGTCGACCGTGCGTTCGAGATAACCGCGCAGCACCAGTGTATCCACGAGCTGACCGGCGCCTTGTTTAGAAACACCCAATTCCTTGACGAGTTGGCCCAAAGGGACTCCGCCCGCGCCCATTGCCAAGCCGCCGATTACGTAAAGGCCATTTTTTGGGATGTCATCATAGCCGGCCTCAGCCAATGCCTGGCGCATGGTCCGTCCGTAGGTAGCGCGCGCATGGCTCAGCAACGCGGGCATCACAATTTCTTCAAACCAAGGTTTAGTCTCATTCATGCAGGAAAGCATATAGTAAACAAATATGATAGTCAATATATTTTACTATATTTGTCCCTAAACCTATTATTCTTCCTGTTACGTTAAAGTGGCGAGAATTTGGATTGAACCTGCGGTAAACCTGTCGAAAAGGAGTTAATTCCCAGCTGAGATGCTTGAAGTAGCTATGGCGGGCGGACTGACGATCATTGGCCTCCACTAACTAGCCATTTAGAGGGGCGGAATAGGCCGCCCCTCACTCCATGCTTTCAAATCGAGGCACTTACTTTCTGCGACGGTAAATCAGGCCGAGCAGCGTCGCGCCCGTGGCGAAAAGAGCCAGCGAAGAAGGCTCCGGCACTGCTCCAGGAGAGCCGACTTCGGGGGTGGGATCTCCCGAGCTGAAGGCGCCGTTAATCCCGACCTGGCTAAATTGCGCGAGCGTGGCGTTATTTAAGCCTGCGGCATTGTCAAAGGTTTGCCCGAGGACTGAAGTTCCAAAATTGACGCTGGCCATCAGATTGCCGCCAGCATCGAAGAGGTTCACGGCGTCACCACTCCCGCTCAGCCCGACTCCAGAACCGCCGTAGAAACCCAGAGACAAATTAGAGGGCAGGCTTGCGCCCCACGCGGCTTGAAAGGCTGTGGTGAGGGCTAAGTCGGTGCTTCCGTCGGCTTTGCCTTCCAGAAAAACTGCGAGTTGTCCGGGCGCGAGGCTGGTTGCGTTTCGCATGGCCACCGCGCTGCCAAAGGCCGCCGAGCTGTCGTCCATTTTCCAAGTGCTCAGAGAAAGGGTCGTCGAACCGGTGTTGAGGACCTCGAACCAGTCGGCGCCATAACTGGCGGAGCTGCCGTTGGCGTCGACTTCGCTGATAACAACCTGGGCCTGGGTGCTGAGGATTCCGGCAGCAAAAAGCGCTGACAGGGCGATGATTTGTTTTCGGGATTTCATTGTCGTCTATTTGAATGGTTTTTAGAGGTGCAGAGAACCTCCGGGCTACAGCCATGAATCGCAACATAGGCAGCTATTGCTGTCAACGGAATTGGTAAATGTTTGGTTACAATCAGGTTACTTTTTTTTGCTAACGCGCTGGAAAACCGGGCGGCGTGGATAGGAATTCCTCATTTTAAAACAACAAAATTGGCGAATACTTCGCCAATTTATGATGAGGAGAAATGCAATTCCTCTTTGACAGTGACCTTCTCCGTTGGCAAGGTTTGCGCTTCGATTTTGCGGGCTTGCAGGCTGAACATTAAACTAAATCCTGGAACGAAGATTTATGGCAGAATTAGTTGGAAACCTTTTGGTCGGGCAATCGGGCGGGCCGACTGCCGTCATTAACGCGAGTCTCGCCGGTGTGCTGCAGGAAGCCGGCAAACACGAGTGCATCGAGGAAATTTATGGCGGCCTCAATGGCATCCTCGGCATCCTGAATGAGGAACTGATCGACATCAACGAGCAGAAGGCCAAGACGATTGAGGGCCTGCGCTACACGCCCGCCGCCGCGCTCGGCACGTGCCGCTACAAAATCGATTTCAAGAAAAAGCCCGAGGCTGCCACCCGCGACATGGACCGGCTTTTTGAAGTTTTCAAGGCGCACAACATCCGCTTTTTCTTTTACATCGGCGGAAACGATTCGCAGGACACTTCGCACAAAATTCATCTGGAAGCGGTCAAGCGCGGTTGGGACATGCGCGTCATCGGCGTGCCGAAGACCATCGATAACGACCTGCCGCACACGGACAGTTGCCCGGGTTATGGTTCCGTCATCAAATATAACGCGGCCACGGTGATGGAGATTGGTTTCGACGTCGCCAGCATGGCCACGGACGACGGTTCGTGCTGCATCGTCGAGGTGATGGGCCGCGCCGCCGGTTGGATCGCTGCGGGGACTGTGGTTGCGAAGCGCGACCCGGCGGATGCGCCGCATATTATTTTGCTGCCGGAATTGCCGTTCAACGAAGAGAAATTTCTCGCGAAGGTGAAAGAGACCGTGGAAGCGCATCATTATTGCGTGGTCGTGGTCGGTGAAGGATTGAAGAACGAGGCAGGCGAGGAAATCGGTGCGGACAAATCGCGGTTGGATGCCTTTGGTCACCCGGTGCTTTCGGGCGCTGCGGATGCGCTGGCGGAAATCGTGCAGGGCAAGCTCGACACCAAGACCCGCACGGTGAAACTGGGTTATGCGCAGCGCGCAGCCGAGCATTTTGCAAGCGCGACGGATTCAAACAACGCCTACGCGTGCGGCGTGGCGGGTGTGAAAGCGGCGGTGGAGGGCAAGAGCGGTTTCATGGTGAAAATCGTCCGCAATACGAACGGCAACGGTTCCATCAAGTGGGAAACCGGCCTGCAGGATTTGGGGGACATTGCGAATGTGGAACATTTCATCCCGCGCGATTGGATTTCCGAAGATGGATTTTTGCCGAACGAAAAATTCGTGGCCTACGCCCGGCCGCTGGTGGAAGGGGAAGTGAAGTTCCCAATTGAAGGCGGCTTGCCGAAATTTGTGACGCTCGACAAGGCGATGGTGGATAAAGTTTTGCCGCCGCGCGCTTGATTGGCGGAGGCGGGAATTCTCTTTCCGAGGATCTTGAGTTTAGCCCGATATCGAAAATTTGATATCGGGCTGAATTATTTCGATTTCGCGGCCGCTGATAGATTCGCAGCATGACATTACTGCGAACCGTATCTCATCGGTCGAGCCTATTAAGACTCTTGTTCTGCTGCATTTCTGCGTTGGTTTTCTGCGGATGCGTGGAATCCATGGACGTTTCCAAGTTACAGCCTTTTTCGGATTACGTTGGCAGAACGGTGGCGTTGAATCGCCCTATGATCTTGGTGAAAGAAGGTCGGGGCATTCTGGGATATTCCGATGTTCCCCGCGTGCACGCGTCTCCGTATGTCATCCTGGAAACAAATGGGTGCGCCGATGCGATAGAGGCCGTCGGGAGAAAGGAATACGAAAGTTTTAACCGTAGCAATCCGCGACCTTCGGATGCTTTTGCAACCAAAGGAACTCCTATTGAGCTGCCGGCGGGTCAGTGGGTGACCATTACAAAAGTTTCTGACGATGTGGTGTGGGACGGTGAAGAAATTATCGCCTATGGAAAAGTGAAGCCTCCTCAGTTCGCTCATGAAGTCACTTTCGCCTATGGATGGAGCACCTCTTATCTCCTGGCGCCAGCGCCTTGGGAACCCGCCACTACGCCACCCGCCCGCCGGAATGTTAGAACACAACCGTTTAGCATCAGCAGCATCCGTGTTTCCCGGGATACTCCGACCTGGGGTGAGCCGGCCGCGGAGAAATGAATCGGTGGAACAATCGGGGCGCGTCAGATACCTCGGGTCGGTGCAATTCAGCCTCGACAGGAGTCGTGCATTCCGGTTTGCTTCGCAGGATTTAATTTCGTTTGGAAAGAATGAACGCAGACATTTTAGTTAAGGCCAAATCGCTTGGGTTTTCGGATCGGCAAATCGCCCATTTAACCGGCAAAACTGAGGACGACGTCCGCGCATTGCGGAAAGAACTTGGCCTGATGCCCAGCTATCGGTTGGTGGACACTTGCGCGGCGGAATTCGAAGCCTACACGCCTTATTATTATTCCACCTACGACCGCGGCGACGATGAAGTGCGCGGCAATGTCGACAAAAAGAAGGTGATGATCCTCGGCGGCGGTCCGAACCGCATCGGGCAGGGAATTGAATTTGATTATTGCTGCGTCCACGCGGCGTTCGCGCTCAAGGAGGACGGTTTCGAGACGCTGATGGTCAACTCGAACCCCGAAACGGTTTCGACCGATTACGACACGAGCGACAAACTTTTTTTTGAGCCGCTGACGCTCGAGGACGTGCTGCACATTTACGAGCGGGAAAAATGCTGGGGCGCGATTGCGCAATTCGGCGGGCAAACTCCACTGAATCTCGCGCTGAGTTTGCAAAAGAACGGCGTGAACATCATCGGCACCTCGCCGCAGAGCATTGAAATCGCCGAGGACCGGAAATTGTTCGCGGCGATGCTGAACAAGTTGAACATTCCGCAGCCGCCCAATGGCATCGCAACCAATGAAGCGGAGGCGTTGACGGCGTCGCGCCGGCTGGGCTATCCGGTGATCGTGCGTCCCTCGTTCGTGCTGGGCGGGCGAGCGATGCAGATCGTTTATTCAGATTCGGAGTTGCAACATTACATGCGGTTTGCGGTGGAGGCCTCGCCCGAACGGCCCGTGCTGGTGGATAAATTTCTGGAGGACGCGACTGAGGTGGACGTGGATTGCATCACGGACACTGGCCTGCCAAACGGCGGAACCATTGTGATCGGCGGGATACTCGAACATATTGAATTCGCGGGCGTGCATTCGGGCGACGCCGCGATGGTGCTGCCACCGCATTCGCTTTCGCAAAAAGTCATCCAAACCATCCGCGATTACACGCACGCGATGGCGCGTGAGTTGAAAGTGATTGGTCTGATGAACGTGCAGTACGCGGTGAAGGGCGAAACGGTTTATTGCCTGGAGGTCAATCCGCGCGCCTCGCGCACGGTGCCGTTCGTCAGCAAGGCGATTGGTTTTCCGCTCGCGAAACTCGCGGCGAAGGTGATGGCCGGAAAAACTTTGAAGGAACTCGGGTTCACCGAGGAAGTCTGGCCGAAATATTGGGCAGTGAAGGAATCGGTTTTTCCGTTCAATCGTTTTCAAGGCCAGGACATTTTGCTCTCGCCGGAAATGCGTTCGACAGGCGAAGTGATGGGTTTGGATCCGGACCTGGGCATCGCTTACGCAAAATCGCAGATGGCGGCCAATTCGCCGCTGCCGTTGCGTGGGCGGGTGTTCATCAGCGTCAGTGACGCCGACAAAAGCCAGGCCACGGAGATTGCGAAACAATTTGACCAGCTCGGTTTTGAATTGGTGGCCACAAGCGGCACGGCCGCGGTGCTGGAAAAAGCGGGGTTGAAAGTGCAGCGCATTTTCAAGTTGAGCGAAGGCCGTCCGAACGCGATCGATTTGTTGAAGAACAAGGAAATCCAGCTGGTCATCAACACGCCCGCGGGCCAGGCGCCGCGCGCGGATGAAGTGAAAATCCGCACTACCGCGGTTTACACGGGGACGCCGATCATGACGACGTTAAGCGGCGCGAAAGCGGCGGCGCTCGGCATCGCCGCGCTCAAGAAATCCGGTTACGGGGTGCAGACGTTGCAGGAGTATCATTAATACGGGCTGGATTGGGGTGACGCAGTGATTGCCGACTGCTCTTAGTGATAAACCTGCCGCTCTACGTCCGTGACCTTCCTGGATATAAACGATCCATTCTTGAGAGAACGAACCTCAAAAATCTGCTTTGCGCCGGTACTAGTCACCCAAATCTGATCGGTCCAAATACGTGCGTCCACGTCATTGGAGTACTTTGAATACGTGAGCCCTCCAATGGGTTTGACATGAACCCGCCACAATACGACGCCATTTGTGGTTTTTTCCAATTCGACGCCGCTGTCTGATATCGGGCCATATCGTATATAGAGCCGTTCTGTATGGTTGGTATTGAGGTCGATGTATTCTGCTTTCACGAAGACGCCATCAACGTTAGGAAACCATGAATCCTCAATGGGGCCCGCGGTGCGGCTAGCGGCATGTGAACAGCCGAAAAGGGTAGCGACCAATAGCGTACACGCTAACAATGTGACGAACGAAACACGCATGGTCACGACGTCTAATAAAAATTTAAGCTACGACTGTTGCACGCGAACTAGCGTTTTCACCGCGCGATTGCCTTCGGTCATGGACTTGAGCAGTTGCGGCAATTCGCTGAGGGCGCATTCACCATCTACGAAATCAGCGGCCTGAATTACCCCGGCTTCGATGAAATCGAGCGCGCGGCGAATCGCACGTGGTGTGTGATGAAAGCTCGCGAGCAGTGTGAGGTCGGAATAGTGAATCAAGGTGGTATCGAGGGTTACGGTGGTGCCGGAAGGGCAGCCGCCGAAAAAATTTACCTTTCCGCCTTTGCGCACGAGGTGCACGCTCGATTCCCAGACAGCGGGATTTCCGACCGCTTCAATGACCACGTCGAAATGTTCTTTGGACGCTTCGCGAATCCTTGCCACCAGATTACTTCCGTCGCGGATATCGATGACTTCGTCGGCGCCCAGTTTTTTTGCGGCCTCCAATCTTCCCGCGCGACGGCCCGCGACGGTGACCAGGCAACCGAATTGTTTTGCCAGCGCGATGAACATCAGTCCGATGGGCCCGGCGCCGAGCACCAGCACGCGCTGGCCGGCGCGCAAATTCACATCTTCGATTCCCTGCTCGACACACGCGAGCGGTTCGACGAGGGCGGCGTCGCGAAATTGTGTGTGCGGTTTCAGATGCAATAAATTTTTTTGCACGATGCGCGCCGGCACAACAATGGATTCGGCGTAGGCGCCATTCAAAAAGAGCAGATCATCGCAGATGTTTTCCTGGTGGTTGCGGCAATGAAAACACTCGCCGCAGGGTGCGGAATTCGCGACGACGACTCGATCACCTACGCGCACGGAAGGTTGGCCGTTGGCGACAGTGGGGCTGTTGACTTCGGATATGATGCCCGCGAGTTCGTGTCCGAAAACGGCCGGCGGCACGATCATTTTTGCATGATAGCCGCGGCGGAACACCTTCAAATCCGTGCCGCAGGTCAGCGCCGCCTCGATTTGGATGCGCACTTCGCCCGGTTTGAGCGGTTGCGGTTGAATGTCTTCGACGCGGACATCTTCTTTTCCGTAGAGAACAGCGGCTTTCATTTGGCGGGCACGAATGAACACTAATTTGAAGGAATTGTTAAGGCTGAATTGCGAAATTGTTACGGTGGCGGCGCGAGCGTCCTGCCCGTGCGCTTCTCTTTTTGATTCGCACGGGTGGGACGCCCGTGCCACTATCAGAATACTGTCCGCGGCGGAGGTGCTTTGACGAAATTTGTTTCGCGCAAATAGATTGGTTCAAGTTTTTCGCCCGGGATAAAATCAGTGCGATCCAACGCCAGGCAGCCAAGCGTCGCGGCGCGGGGGAACACAGTTTTTCCCGACGCAAACCAGCGCGTGACTTCCGGGCCGATCAATACACCGCCGTCCTCGGCGCGCTGGCGCGCTTCCGCGAGGGTGACGATTTTGAGGGGTTCGACTTCGCGGAGGCTATCGCGCGTGAGTTCGTAACTCGCGAGATAGAGTTCCTCGCGTTGCGCGTCGATGACGACATGCACGGAGCCAGTCGCGCCGTCGGATTGCGCCTGCGCGGCGATGCATTCGGCGCTGCTGATTCTGAGAGTCTTTACCGCACGGGCGAGTTGCCAGCCTTGTGCGATGGAAATGCCGGCGCGGATGCCGGTGTAAGAGCCAGGGCCGATGCCGACGACGAGGCATTCGATTTGTTCGCGCTCCAGTTTCGCCGCGCGCAATGCTTCTTCGATCATCGTGAGCGGGGCGTTTGAACTGGATACAGACTCGTGGAACTCATCCTTCTGAGTGACGGCAACGCTCCGTTGAGGTGAAGAAAACTCAAGCGCCAAAATCTTCATAAGAAATTCGCCGTTCGTTTTCAGTTAATGTTTCAATATTCACCCAACGGAAGCAGGCGGGAAAACTTTGGCTGACGTCCGGTTGCTGGTGCACTTCGCCAAACCATCGTTCGGCCCATTCAATCACGGCGACGCCGTCCGGTTTGAGATATTCCTCCAGCCCCACCGACAGAATCTGCTCCTTCGTTTCGAGCCGGTATAAATCGAGATGGAACAAGTTCAACCGGCCGCCGTTGTAGATATTAACCAGCGCAAACGTGGGTGAATGCACACGAGTGGTGATGCCGAGACCGCGCGCGAGGCCTTTGACGAGTTGCGTTTTGCCCGCGCCGAGGTCGCCGGACAAGCCGATGACGAGGCCGTTCTTCGCCGCGTGGCCCCAGGTTTCGCCGAGCGATTCGGTTTCGGCGGGGCTATGCGAAATGTTCGTAGCCATGGGCGGTCAATGGGCGCGCGCCGGTTTTGTCCCGCAGCGTGATGCCTTCGCCGGCGGTTATTTTGCCGATGCACGTGAGGGCGAGTTTGGGAAATTGTATTTTCCAGGCATCGAGCAACGGCACGGCATCCTTGCTGGCAACGGTGAACAGCAATTCGAAATCTTCGCCATCCGTGAGCGCGGCGAGCAGGGGAGGTTTGTAGCCGCCGACGTGAGGCGGCGGATCGGTCGCAGGGGCCGAAGCATCCGCCTCCTCGCGTCGGCGGCTACGGGCGGCGCGGCTGATGGGAATGGAAGTCGTGAGCAATTCCGCGCCGACGCGGCTGGCTTTCAAGATGTGGCGCAAATCACCGGCGAGGCCGTCGCTCAAATCAATCATCGCGTGAATGGGAAAATGCTCCGTCAGCCAGCGTGCCTCGGCCAGTCGGGGTTCGAATTCGAGGTGCCGGGCCGCGAGCGAACCGCCAAGCTCGCCGGTGACGAAAATGGCGTCGCCAGCTTCCGCACCGGAACGCAGCACGGCTTTGCCGCGCGGGGCAAGCCCGAGCATTGCCACGGAAATTAAAATGCGTTCCGGGTTGGTGGTGGTTTCGCCACCGGCGATGGCCACGTCGTGCTTGCGGGCCAGCGCGACGATGCCCGAGTAAATGCTCTCGATGAAGGCGGTATCAAAAGTTTTCGGCAGTGCGATGGTGATAAGCGCGGCGGTAGGCGTGCCGGCCATGGCGGCGATGTCGCTCAGGCAGCGGGCGAGCGCTTTATGGCCGATTTTTTCCGGCGGCGAGGTGGTTTTGAAATGAACTCCCTCGACGATGGCGTCGGTTTTGAAGAGCAGTAATTTGTCGGGCAGGCCGAGGTCGAGCACCGCGCAATCATCGCCGCTGCCGGTCACCACGGATTTGTTGGTGGGCAGCGAGCGCGTCAGTTTTTCGATCAGTTCAAACTCGTTCACAAGCGGAGGCTCAATTTATTTTTGAAAAACGTAAAGCGCGACGAAATTCGCCGCATTGAAAACGCAATGGACGGTGATGCAGGCCAGGAGGTTCCCGGTGTATTCATAAAGATACACGAGCACGAGGGCGAGAAAGGTCAGTGGCAGAAACGTACTGAGATTTAAATGAATGAGGCCGAATAAAATGGACGTGCCCCAGAGGGCTGCGTGGGGATAGCCGGCGCGTTTGATGGAGGGGTAGAGGATTCCTCGAAAGATGATTTCCTCGGCCACCGGCGCGATAGCAATGGTGGCGATTCCGAGCAGGACGCGGCTCGACCATGCCTCGGTGGCGCGCAGCAAGGAAACGGTTTCCTGTTCCTGGGGATGAAGGGCGAGCGATTGCAGAATGAGGACTGAGATTCCCTGCAAGATCCAGATGACGGGCAGCGTGACCAGCCCAACGCAGGCGCCGAGCGCGAGCGCGTGCCTGGGGTGGTTGTTGAAACCAAATCCTTCCTGCCAACTAAGATGGTGTTCGCGCAGAAAAAAATGCACCAATACGATCGCGGCCCCTTGAAAAGCGAGCACGGCGAGCAATATCCGCAGTGTGGTGTTTTGCAACTCTTCGTGCTCTCCGGTGAGCCGGCCGATCGCCCACATCAGGAAGAAGCCGGCGTAAATACAGAGCAACAATATGAGCAGGTCTCGCAGGAATTTTTCAAACTGCCAGGGTCGCGCCAGGACGAACAGCGCGCCGCCAAAACACGCGATAGCGGCAGCGCTTCCGGCGAGAAAAAGCGCAGGGGATTGTTGTTGTGCGCCGCCGAAATAATTGATGACCGCCGCCACCACTGCTCCAATCATGACGCACACGACGACGCTGGCCAGCAACCGAACGACGGCGTCCGTTTTCCAGGGCTTTTCCGAAAGGCGCCCGGTGGTGATTGTGCCCGCAAAAAACATCGGCTGAAGCTATAGCACACTTGCGGGACTGACGAGGAAGTTTCTTTTGCTCCGTGGACAAACGCAGTTTATGGTTGCCGCATGAACCTGACGGCGCCGCACAAACACACGAATCGTCTTGCCCGCGAGAAGTCCCCGTACCTGCTGCAGCACGCGCATAACCCGGTGGATTGGTTTGCCTGGAACGACGAGGCGTTTGAAAAAGCGCGGCGGGAAAACAAGCCGATTTTCCTCAGCATCGGTTATTCGACGTGCCATTGGTGCCACGTGATGGAACGGGAGTCGTTTGAAAACGAAGGAGTGGCCGCGTTTCTCAACGAGCATTTTGTGAGCATCAAGGTGGACCGTGAGGAACGTCCGGACGTGGACAAAATTTATATGACATTCGTGCAGGCCACGACCGGGTCGGGCGGCTGGCCGATGACGGTTTTTCTCACGCCGGAATTGAAGCCGTTTTTTGGCGGGACTTATTTTCCGCCGGACAATCGCCATGGGCGTCCGGGTTTTTTGCAGTTGTTGCGGCACATTCAGCAGCTTTGGGAAACGCGCCGGGATGAGTTGGTGGATTCGGCGATCGATGCGCACGCGAAGCTGGAACAAATGGCTTCGGCAAATGAGGAGTCAGGCGTTACGCCCGAGGCGGAGGATTTGCGAAATGCAGGCCTGCAACTCAAGCGCGTGTTTGATCCGCGCCACGGCGGTTTTGGCGGCGCGCCGAAATTTCCGCAGCCGAGCCAGCCGCAGTTTTTTTTGCGCTACGCGAAGCGCTTTGGCGATCAGGAGGCGGTGCGGATGGTGTTGCAGACCTGCGAACGCATGGCGGCGGGAGGCATTCACGACCAGCTTGGGGGCGGTTTCGCGCGTTATTCCGTGGATGCGGAATGGCTGGTGCCGCATTTCGAAAAGATGCTGTATGACAACGCCCAATTGGTCCAACTCTACCTGGATGCGCATTTGGTTAGTGGCGAGCAAACGAGAGGCAGCACGGGACTTTTTGCTGAAACCGTGCGCGATATTTTGGATTACGTCCTGCGCGATATGACGCATCCCGAGGGTGGATTTTATTCGGCGGAAGACGCCGACAGCGAAGGGCACGAAGGGAAATTCTATTGCTGGACGCGAACGGAACTGGAAAAGCTGCTGACGCCGGAGGAATTCAATGTGACGGTCCGGTATTTCGGAATCACGGAGCAAGGGAACTTTGTGGATCACAGCCATCCGGAGCCGTTGGCCGGACAAAATGTTTTGAGCGTGGTCGCGCCGGAATTGCCGGAGGCTGATAAGGAGCTTCTGGCTTTGGGCAAAAGGAAAATGCTGGAGGCGCGCGCCAAGCGGGTGCGCCCGCATCTCGATGACAAAATCCTGGCGTCGTGGAATGGGCTGATGCTGGGCGCGTTTGCGCGGGCCTATGCGGTGCTGGGCGATGAAACGTACCGGGCGGCGGCGGAGAGAAATGTGAAGTTCGTGCAGGAGAAGCTTTGGCAAAGTGCCGGCGAAGGCACGTTGTTTCATCGTTGGCGCGACGGGGAGCGGGACAAGGTTGAGTTGCTCGATGGTTATGCGTTCATGTTGAGCGGCGTGATTGAATTATATGAAGCCACGCTGGAGCCGCTTCATCTCGATTTTGCCATCGCGTTGGCGGATGTGATGCTGGCGAAATTTTTCGATGCGGAAAACGGCGGGTTCTGGCAAAGCCTGGCGGCGAAGGACCTTATCCTGCGCGTGAAGGAAGATTACGACGGCGCGGAGCCTTCGGGAAATTCCGTGGCCACGATGGCGTTGCTGAAACTGGGCGCGTTGACTGGGCGCGCGGAATTCACCGGGGCGGCGGAGAAAACGCTGAAGCTGTTCGGGGCGCGATTGCAACAGGCGCCGCAGGCGGTGCCTTACCTGCTGTGCGCGCTCGATTTTTCCCTCCAGGAGCCGAAGCGGGTGGTGGTTGCGGGCGAGCCAGGCGCGTCGCGCGCGGGGGAATTGCTGCGCGCGATCCATTCGGTGTATCAGCCGGACAAGGTGGTGCTCGGCAACCGTGGGGCGGTGGAGGAATTCGCGCGCACATTGCCGGCAAAGGACGGCGCGGTGGTTTATCTCTGCACCGGCAATGCCTGTCAGGCGCCTACGTCTGACGTGGCGGAAGTGAAAAAGTTATTGATCTGAAGGTGGGCAGTAGCAACGAGGCGCGGATACCTCCGCGTCTTTATCACCAGTCAGGCGCATCATTTCTTTGACCATTTCGTGGGTGGGCGGTTTCACGCAGTACGCTTTCGCGCCGAGTTGCGCAGCCTTTTTCCGATCGCGGTCCTCGGCTGAGGAGGTGAGGATGACCACCGGGATGTCTTTGAGCGATGATTGCGAATGAATCCACTCAAGCACATCGAATCCGTTCAGGAACGGCATTTTCAAATCGAGAAACATAAGAGCGGGAATAGGATAGTGTTCGCGGTCGGCGAACGGGCCGGCGCCACCGAGGTAATCCAGCGCTTCCTTTCCATCGCGGGTCACATACAAAGGACAGTTAACGTCTGCCTTTTGCAGGGCGCGGCGCATGAAAAAGATGTCGTTCTCGTCGTCTTCGGCGAGGAGGATGACAGGTTGGGACGCGTTCATGCAGTTTCGGCGGCCGGCAATTGAATCCAGAATTTACTGCCGTTAATCCCGTCGGATTCGACGCCGACCTTTCCGCCCATTCGTTCCGCGGCTTTGCGCACAATGGCCAGGCCGATGCCGGTGCCCTCGTAATTTTTTTCCGGATGGACCCGTTCGAATACACTGAAGAGCCGATGTTGATATTCCGGCTTGATGCCGATGCCGTTGTCGTCGATCCACAGGCGGACATCGCCGTTGCGTCGTTCGGTGGAGAGACGGACTTTGGGCGTGGTGCCGGGAGTGACGAACTTTACGGCGTTGTTGAGCAAATTAGAAATTGCCTGTGAAAGCGAGGCCTCATGGCCGATGACACTCAATAATTTTCCCTCCACGCAGATGTCGGCTTGCGAGGAAGAACTCAGATCCAAATATTGCCGCACGATTTCGCGCGTCAGTTTGTCCAACGAAATCGGATGGAGTTGTATTTCCCGCCGGCTCAGGCGGCTGTAGGTCAAAATGTCCTGGATCAGGCGGTCCATGCGGGAGCCGCCTTGAATGATCCGTTCGAGATATTTTTTCGCCTGCTCATCGAGTTGAGTGCCGTAATCCTCCATCAGCACTTCGGCGTAACATTGCATGGCGCGCACGGGCGCGCGGAGGTCGTGCGAGACGCTGTAGGAGAATTCCTCCATTTGCGCGATGGCCTCGCGGAGGGAAGCCGTGCGCTCATTGACCGTGCGCTCGAGATTTTCTCCCGCCCGGCGGCGTTCGATGGCGAAAGCGACCTGGTTGACGACAGTTTGCGCGGGCCGCAATTCCTCGAGCACGAAGTGGTGCGGCTCATTGTAATAAATCATGAATTTACCCAGCAGCCGCCCTTCGTAAGAGAGAGGGAGAAAAGCGAGCGAGCGAATTCCTTCGCGGTCAATAACGGTTTTCAAGGGATCCTCCAGCGAAGCGTGGAGAACATCATCAATGCACACGGGTTGTGGATCGGAATCGTCCCGTTTCCAGGGAGAATGGCCTTCGACCGTCCGGCGATATTCGTCGGAGAGATTGCGCCAGGCTTTGAAACGCATCACGCCCTCGGCGTCGAATAGAAGGATGGCCGCGCGCTGAGCGCCCTGGCAGCGGCAGACCGCGTCGATCGCGGTCTCATAGATTTCGGGCAGGGCCACGGCGCGGTTGATCGAACTGGTCAATTCATAGAGGACCTGCTGTTGCAACTCGGCGCGCTTGTGTTCGGTAATGTCCCGCGCGATTTTCGAGGCACCCACGATTTTGCCCGACTCATCCCTCAAGGGCGAAACGGTCAGGGACACGTCCACATTGCCGCCGTCCTTGCGGCGGCGAACGGTTTCATAATGGTCGATGCGCAGGCCGTTGCGAAGCCGCGCGAGGATGCCCGGTTCCTCGTGCTGGCGTTCGGGTGGAATCAATTGCAGTACTGAATGGCCTACGATTTCATGGGCCTGGTAGCCAAAAATCCGTTCCGCACCCTTGTTCCAACTGGTGATGATACCGTTGAGGTCTTTGCTAATGATGGCGTCGTCGGAAGATTCGACAATGGCGGCGGCGAGGCGGCCGCGATCGGCAATAATACTGTTCTTGGCGATTTCTGATTCCAATGATTTTGCTTTTTGCTCCAGCAAAGTGATGGCTCGGAAACACTCCTCTTCACTTTTGCCGGAAGCCGTGAAATTCTCGGTGGAAAGCACTTCCGAGTGGGCGCGGCATATCTCCCTAAACACCTCGCCATTGTGCACGTCGGAAAAACCATTTACGGGATAGGCGCAAAGGAGCGAGAAGGCCGGCGCCCGGTTAAGGCCATTCCACAGGCCTTCGAGTTGGATGGCGGCGTCGCGTTTCCCCTCGGCCCAAAGCAAGCCGACCATCTCGCCGAAGGCGCGCACGCCGCGGCGTCCGCCGTTCCCGGCTTTGGTCACGAGATCGTCAACGTGGCGGTGGAAAAGCGCCTCGTCCGGCAAGCCGTTCGCCATCAACTGTGAAAGAGTGTCGGACGCATCGAGCGAGAAGTATTCATTGGCGGCCGTGAGGGCGGTAAGGTTAAGGCCTTTTTCCAACAAGCGTTTCTCAACGGCTTCCCGGTGCCCGGGAGTTGCAATCATGAGTCCGCCTTCGCCCGCCTCGAGGCCCGCGGCTATGAATTCGCTCACACGGTCCGCGAGGAACTCATCGCTTTCGTAAAATTGCACAAGGTGCTTGAAGCGGGTGAGCAAAGGCTGATCTTCAACTTTGCTTGTCACCGGCGGATTTTTACCGGCCGGAGCCGGTTCCAATTT
This sequence comes from Verrucomicrobiia bacterium, assembly GCA_036272195.1. Taxonomy (GTDB): domain Bacteria; phylum Verrucomicrobiota; class Verrucomicrobiia; order Limisphaerales; family DASXHY01; genus DASXHY01. Next base: position 23,360 of record DATAZE010000055.1, read on the forward strand.
CTTCATTCGATTTCCGGAGCCGAGTTGACTCGGTTGCGGATTCTGGCTGTTTGGCGATTCGGCATCGCTCTATTATCGCAAATAGGCCGTTGGTTAAACATAGATAATTTACCCAAGGGAGGGATGGGGTGATGACCCTATTAGAAGAAGTTCCAAGCTCCAAATTTCAAGTTCCAGAGAAGCTCCAAGCAACCTCGACTCAAATCCGCCAGCTTTTGGAACTTGGAACTGGGGATTTCTTTGGAGCCTGGAGTTTGGAATTTTCGCTGACTTCCGGCCTGGCTCAGGAACACGCAATTTATCTTCAATTTCCTCGGGGACACCCCTCAAAAGAGGGATGCTTCAAGGCGGGGGAACCGTATGTTGATGCGATTGAGATTCTGAAACTATTATTATGCCAAAATCCGTCCTGACCCAGTCCATCAAAGCCAGACATTTCAGCGCGCGTGGAGCAGCGTTGCGGGCAGCGCTATCCGTTGCCTGCGCGGTGACGTTTCGATTGAGCGCGGCCAGTCCGGATGCGCAGGCGGAGAAGCTGTTGTCGCAGATGACGCTCGATGAAAAAATCGGGCAAATGACCCAGGCGGATATGCTGGCGTTAAAGGACAAAGGCGATGTGCAGAAGTATTTTCTCGGGTCGGTGTTGAGCGGCGGCAGTTCGGATCCCAAGGAGGGCAATTCTCCGCACGCGTGGCTCAATGCGGTGGAGGAACTCCGCGTAGAGGCGCTGAAAACGCGGTTGAAAATCCCGCTGCTGTATGGAATTGACGCCGTGCACGGGCACAACAACATCGAGGGCGCGGTAATTTTTCCGCACAACATCGGGCTGGGAGCGACCGGTGATGCGGCTTTGGTGGAGCGGGCGGAACGCGTGACGGCGGAGGAAATTCTGGGCACGGGCGTTCAGTGGGCTTTCGCACCGTGTATTGCGGTGGCGCAGAACGAGCGTTGGGGGCGGACCTACGAGAGCTTCGGGGACTCGCCGGATTTGGTGTCGCCGCTGGGAGCGGCCGCGGTCCAGGGTCTTCAGACCAAGGATCTCAGCGGTAATCTCGCCGTGCTGGCCTGCGCAAAACATTTCATCGGCGACGGCGGCACGCAAAATGGCAAAGACCAGGGCAACGACGTTTGCGACGAGGCAACGTTGCGCAAACTTTTTCTGCCGCCGTATGTCGAAGCGCTGAAAGCGGGCGCGGGTTCCATCATGGTCTCCTACAGCAGTTGGAACGGAACCAAGATGCATGGGAACAAATATCTGCTGACGGATGTGCTGAAGGGTGAGTTGGGATTCAAAGGTTTTTTGGTGTCGGATTGGGCGGCCATCGACCAGATTTCGAAGGATTATAAGAAGGACGTGGAAGATTCCATCAACGCCGGGTTGGATATGGTGATGGTGCCGACGGGGCCGGGTGACCATAACAATTACGTGGAGTTTATCACGGATTTGAAGGAGCTCGTGAACGAGGGAAAGGTCCCGCAATCGCGGATCGACGATGCCGTGCTGCGCATCCTGCGCGTGAAATGCGAGATGGGGTTGTTCGACAAGACGGCGACGGATCCGAAGCTGACGGAAGCCATCGGTTCGGAGGCGCATCGGCAGGTCGCGCGTGAATGCGTGCGGGAATCATTGGTGCTGCTCAAAAACGAAAATGCCTCGCTGCCGTTGTCGAAAACGATCAAACGGCTGGTGGTGGCGGGTGCGGCGGCGGACGATTTGGGACGGCAATGCGGCGGTTGGACGATTGGCTGGCAGGGCGCGACGGGAAAAGTCACGACCGGCGGCACGACTATTCTTACCGCGATTCGCAACACGGTATCCAAAGATACCGAAGTGGCTTTTTCTCCTGATGCTTCGGACGCCAAGGGCGCGAATGCGATTTTGGTGGTGGTGGGCGAGATGCCTTATGCCGAGATGAAAGGCGACAGCAAGGAGCCGCGGTTGTCGGCGGCGGATGCGGCGCTAATCGAAAAGGCCAAGGCGACCGGCGCGCCGGTGGTGACGCTGATTCTTTCGGGACGCCCGCTCATCCTGGGCTCGGAACTGGGAGCGACGGATGCGTTGGTGGCGGCCTGGTTGCCGGGGACCGAGGGGCAGGGCGTGGCTGATGTGTTGTTCGGAGATTATAAGCCGACTGGCAAGCTGCCACGGAATTGGCCGCGCGATGCCTCGCAACTGACGGGCAATTCCATCGACATGGCGAACCCGTTGTTCGCGCGCGGCTTTGGGATGGCCTATAAGTGAATGATTCCGCGTTGAATCGCGACCGTCACGGCTTCAGTGCGGTCGGAAACGTGGAGTTTGCCGAGAATGCTTTTCAGATGGTCCTTGACCGTGTGACCGGTGATCTTGAGGACATCGGCAATCTCCTTGTTCGCCAATCCTTTGGCCATTTGCTCCAGGACCTGCAATTCGCGCGGGGTCAATTCTTCGAATAAATTTCGCGACGCTAACCGCGTGGCGATTTCCTTGGGGATCCAGCGCTGGCCGGCGGCGACGGCGCGGAGCGCGGGAATTAATTTATCACCGGTGGTATTTTTCAGAACGTAACCCTGCGCGCCGGCCTGCATGGCGCGATGAATGTCCGTGTCGCCATCAAAGGTGGTCAGCATGAGGACGCGGGCGTTGGGATGTTTCGCCCTGATTTCAGCCGTCGCCGAAACGCCGTCCTTTACCGGCATGCGCAGGTCCATGAGGACGAGGTCGGGTTTGTGTTTGTCGAAGGCATGGACGGCCTGTACGCCATCGACGGCCTCGCCGACGACCTCGAAGTCCGGCTCGGTGTTTACCAGGGCGGTCAAACCCATGCGCACGACAAAATGATCATCCGCCACGAGAATTCGAATTTTCGGTACGTCTTTCATAATACAGCTTCCGGCGTCACGAAATCGGGTGCAGGGGAATTTTGTTCAATGGGAACCTGGACGCGAATGGTGGTGCCGCGGCCCGGTTCGGCGGAAATAGAGACCTGCGCGCCAAGGCGCTTGCCGCGTTCGGAAATTCCAAGGAGACCGAAATGGCCCTGGGCCGGGCCGGCCGATTTTTCCGGTTCGAAACCACGGCCGTTGTCCGTGATCTGAAGGATGACATTTTGCGGCCCGTAATCCAGTTCGATGGTGGCGATGGTCGCTCCCGAATGTTTGATGACGTTCGTGAGCGCTTCCTGGGCGATGCGGAGGAGATTTTCCTCCATGGTCTCCGACAGTGGACGCACGCGGCCTTTGGCGGACACTTCGAGGTGGATGTTCGTGCCGTCGGTGAGTTGTTTGCCACTGGTCGACATGGCGCCCGTTAAATCGAACTGCTCGAGCGCCCGCGAACGCAAATCCCAAACCGACCGGCGGACATCCACCTGGCTTTGGGAAACCAGGCTGCGCGCCAATTCGAGGTGATGGCTGGCGTTTTCAGGCCGGGCCCCGAATAATTTCGAGGTCGTGTCCAGTTGCAGGGCGATGCCGGTGAGGGTTTGTTCCAGCGTGTCATGAAGCTCCTGCGCGAGGCGGGTGCGTTCCTTGAGGATGGCTTTGAATTGCAGTTCCGATTCCTTGCGGGCCGAGATTTGGAATCTCAATTGAGCGGTGCGCTCCTTCACGCGTTCCTCGAGTTGATCGTGCGCGTCCTGCAGGGCGAGTTGGGCGGTTTCGCGGTCGCGAATCAATTCGCGCAGCACGGAATTATTTTTGGAAACCATCACGGACCAGCCCACCGCGACCATCAGCACCGCGAGCAATATGCCGACACCGATCAGGAGGCGGGGCGTCGTGAGCCAACTGGGTGCTTTCACGATCCGCACGCTGTTGGAATCGGCGAGCAGCAATTGAAGGGAATGAAGTTTCTTGTCTTCGCCGCTTTGCGTGAAACAGATGCCGGTGGCTTCCACGCTGCTGCCGAGGGGAATGGATGCGAGCCGGTCGTCGCTTTCCGGGACTTCCGCCTCGGCGGTAAACGCCAGGCCTTCGGCTTGCAATAGCAGCGAAACGACGGACATCATTGATTTTACCTGGCTGTGATGAACGGTGCGTTCGAGCAGCTTCGCCTGGAGCGTGACCAGGTCGGCGTGATGAAAGCCGTCGGCTATTTCTGAAACGGCCACGTTCGTCGGAGTCACGGAGGAACGGGTTTCGGTTGTTTTCCGGAAAATCGCGTCGTTTAGTACGGGCAGGAAATGATCGAAATCAGGGAAACCCACGACGTCGATAACCTGGCCCACGACCAGTTTACCCGCCTGAGGTGTTTGCACATGCAAACCGCCGGAGGCGTCATGTAAAAAAAAGTCCTGCCCAGGCCGTTGCAGGGTGACCACGCCTTTGACATGCACGCGCTGGCCGGGTTTGATGTCGCGGCGATATTCCGCGATTCCGCTTAAGGGGATAATGGGCTTATCAAAGGGATTGGCGCCTTCCATTTGCTCGATAATAAAATCGTCGGCCATCGGTACGAACAACACCACGGATACGAGATGACGCAACGCCTCGTTGAATGAGGCTGCCAGGGTTCCCCGAACACGGACGCGTGCTCCCACGAGGCTTTGCGGGTCGATTCCCGCCGGGCGTTTTGGGAAAACGTGAATACGATTTCCGCTGGAAACGATTTCCACGTCCAGGTTGGCGTCGTTGCCTCCGCGCGAGCCGACGGCGCGGACGATGCCGCTGACTTCGATGCGCTGGCCGTCTTCAATGCCGGACATCAATTGTTCGCTGGATACGCGCCGCGCTTTGGGCAAAGGCGCGGTGCCGAGCACGGTCCAGGTGGGCCGGGAAATGATAGGCGCATAAAAACCGGGCTGGGTGACGCCTTTGACTTCGACAAGATCGCCCGGTTCGGGATGTTCATCCGAGCGATTCTCCACAAACACGCCGCTGGTGTCGTCCTGGACAAAAAATTGGCCGCCCCAAGTGGGCTCGGCTTCGGTGACCACGCCGCGAACCATGACGGGGACATTACGCTTGGCCTCCTCGACGGACAGCGCCAGGACGTCAGCCGCATTGGTCAGAACGGAGGCGGTTTGAGCCCAATTCGTGGAATCAGCGGGGGGCGCCTGCGCACGGAGGTCAACCTGAGGGAGGCCAAAAATGGCAACGATGACCGGGAAAAGCCGCCGTAATCGGGAAAGGCGTGCTCTGACATTGGACTGCCGGCGCATACCTTATTAGAAGATGGCTTGCGGCTTAAAGTCGAGCCGAAACTGGGTGCCCCGGAACCCTCGCCTGCAAAAAAATTAACCCAGGGTGACGAGGTCGTCACCCTGGGTTAAATGATTTATCTTAAATTAGCGCGAAACGTTACGCTGCCACGGCCAGCGATTCCGCGTCCTCAGACGGCCGGTCGCGTTTTTCCATGGCTTTGCGAATCGTCTTCAGCGCCTGCTCCTGGATCTGGCGGATGCGCTCGCGGGTCACGCCGAAGCGTTCACCGACTTCCTCAAGCGTCCGTTCCTTGCCATCACTCAAGCCGAAACGCATGGCGAGAATTTCGCGTTCGCGTTCGGGCAGCGTGGCCAGGATTTCCTGCACCAGGGCATTGTCGCTTTCATAAACGAGTTGCTCAGAGGGCAACGTTGCGTTCGGGTCCGCCACGACTTCAGAGACGCGATCGTTGTCGTCATCACCAATGGGCGCGTCGAGCGAGACCGGCGCCCGGGAAGCGGCGCGATAACGTCGCACGCGCTTTGCGTCCAGGCCCAATTCGCTGGCGACCTCTTCATCGGTCGGCTCGCGATCGAGTATTTCGCGCAAACGCAGCTCGGCGCGGCGGATGTGCGCGACCTTATCCACCACGTGCACGGGCAGGCGGATGGTTTTCGATTGGTTGGCGAGCGCGCGTTTGATGGCTTGTTTGATCCACCAGGACGCGTAGGTCGAAAGCTTCGCGCCTTTTTTCGGATCGAACCGCTCGACACCTTTCATCAGGCCGATGTTGCCCTCGTTGATCAAATCGAGGAGGGGCAGGCCCAGATTTTCGTAATCGCGGGCGATTTTCACGACCAGCCGCAAATTGGCTTTGATCATTTGCTCGCGCGCGCTTTTGTCGCCGCGTTTGATGCGTTTGGCCAGGACAATTTCCTCGGCTGGCGTCAGCAATTTCACCTGTCCGATTTCACGGAGATATAGTTGCAAGGAATCGCCTCGCGAAATCTCGGGTTCAAACGGTCGGTGAGTTTCCGCCGCAACCGGGGCTTTCACCTCGGCCGGCTTTACGTCCGCAACGTCAAATTCAATACGCGATTTTGCCATGCGGCTCTTTCTCGGACGACGGGCAGCGCCCGCTCCGTTGGTGTCCAACGCACGGACAGCTTCCGCCGCCGGGCGTCCCTGTAATGCAGTTGGTATTCTCATTTTATTCCCTTCAGTTCTTTCAGACATCTACGAGCATTTATTCGTTCATGAAAATGCCCGTTAAATTTTAAGTTGGTTTTCCGTCAATTATGTTCCCGCGGGGGCTGACACCGTTTCCAACGTGGAAATGATGGTTTTCTTGCTGACCACGCCGACGGTTTGCTTGCGCACTTCACCGCCGACGAAATAAAGCAATGTCGGAATCGAGCGAATGCCGAAGCGCTCGGCAAGGGCGGAATTCTGGTCAATGTTAACCTTGGCCACTTTGGCGCGTCCGCCCTGTTCGGTCGCGATTTCGTCAAGCACCGGCCCGAGCATTTTGCACGGTCCACACCATTCCGCCCAAAAATCAACCACCACCGGCTGCGCGGATTTCAGGACTTCCGCTTCAAAATTCGACTCGTTGATTTCAATTGTCGGTTTCATTTTGGTTTCTCCGTTCTCTGGTTGTTATGTAATCGATGCTGTTACAATTTCGCACAAAAAATAAGAACGTCAAACGGCTTGTTCCTCGCCTTTCATGCACGTTTCCCGGGCGGTTCGAACGACATCGGCCAAAGTGGTCTTTTTCAGGTCTTGTTCCAAGGCGCTTTCCGCCGAGGCGAAGACCCTTTCGAGCGTCTTCCGGATGCAATTTCCTATCGGGCAACCGGCATTGGGCTTTTTGGACGGCGAGGTAAAGGGCTCGTGGACTTCCACGGCGCGGTAGACATCAGCAAGGTTAATGCTTTTGGGAGAACGGCTTAGGCGAGAGCCAGCACCGGCGCCCTTGCGGGTCTCAATGAGCCGTGCCTGTTGCAGGGACAATAAAAGCCTCCGGATAATCACGGGATTCGTGTTGACGCTGTCTGCCAGGCAACCAGACGTGACAGGATCGCCCTCTTTGTAAGCGAGGACGGACAACACATGCACGGCCATCGCAAATCGGCAGCTTGTTTTCATTCCGTTATTTATAAGTAACCGTCGAGGTTACATTTGTCAAGGAATCACCGGGCGGGCGGCCTTATATTGGATGAGGAAGCGGGGAACTTGTTCCGCGTCATTTTCAACCTGCTGCCGTCTTGCCGGCGGCAGGTTGATGACTGAAGTCCGCGCTCCGACGGGATCCGACAGACGTGGGAGCCGAAAGGAACATCTACAACACAACGTCGGCTTCCGGATCGATAGCTAACACGATCTTTCCGTGGGCGTGGCCTCTCTGGCTTAATTCCTGAGCCTTGCGCGCTTCGCGCAACGGCAGAATTGTTTCGACGATGACTTTGATCTGGCCGCTGGCGACCAGTTCGGCGATCTGCCGCAACTCTTCCGTTCGCGTGGAATCCTGGCGCATGAAGATCCCGCGCGCACCGTGCGCAGCCGCGGTTTTTTCTGAAGGAGGTTGAACGATGGAGACGAGCACGCCGCCTTTCTTCAGCACTTTCCAGGAACGTTCCTGTGTCTCGCCGCCGACGGTGTCGAATACCATGTCGGCATCTTGAACGATCTCTTCAAATCGGCTGGTGCGATAGTCGATAACTTCGTGCGCGCCGAGGCTCCGGACGAGATCGGCGTTCGCGCCAGACGCGGTGCCAATGACGTAGGCGCCTTTCCATTTGGCGAATTGCACGGCGAACCCGCCGACGCCTCCCGCTGCGGCGTGAATCAAGACTTTCTGTCCTTTGCGCAATTTCGCCTCATCGAATAGCGCCTGCCACGCCGTCATGGAAGCCACGGGCAGGGCTGCCGCGCGGACGTGATCCAACGCGGCCGGTTTTTCGATGATCTGTGACACTGGCGCGAGGGCATACTCCGCATAACCACCGCTGGAATCGGATACGGAGCCGAAGACGGCCTCACCCACGCGAAACTCCGTCACTTCAGGGCCCAGTGCTTCCACTTCGCCGGAGAATTCGACTCCCATGATGGAGGGCAACGGGATTTGGCCCATTTTTCCTTCGCGGATTTTCCAATCCACCGGATTCACCCCGGCGGCGTGGATTCGGACTTGGACTTCATTCGCGCCGGGTTCCGGTCGCGGCACATCTTCAAGTTTCAGCACTTCCGGCCCGCCAAATTTATGAATTTGAATCGCTTTCATCGTCTCGGTCATCGTGGTTGCCATAAAATTTTCCTTTTTGTTCGATTGTTCATCGTGGCTGCGAGAATTTTGGGAATGGTTGTATTTCGCAGACGGTTCAAACCGATAATCAACGTTGCGGCCACGCGGGCATGGCGACAATCGGGGTGAACACCCCGGTGAAATCTCCCCTTAAGTTCTAGGAACATAGGATTAGTTAAGGTTTTTCATTTCTTAATGAACAAATCTTGAAGACCACCGTCAAACTTGTAACTATTCGTTTACCTGTATGAAAAAGTCGATATTGCTTTTCGGAAGCGTTGCGGCTGCCGGCTTGCTGGCAGGCTGCGTAGAACGTCGAGTAGTCTATGTGCGGGAACCAGCCCCGCCCCCACCAGCGGTGGCAGTGACTCCACCGCCATCGCCGGATCCCTCCGCTCCCATGCCGGCACCGCCGCCGGATGCGATGGCTGCGCCGGAAACACCGCCGCCGGGTGAAGTTCCTCCGCCGATGCAAACGGAAGTGGTGACGGTTGCGCCGGGGCCGGCTTACGCCTGGGTGCCCGGGGTTTGGGCATGGCATGGCCGATGGATTTGGGCGGGCGGTCATTGGGTGGTTGGTCCGCATCCGCGTGCGATTTGGGTGGGTGGACATTGGGTGCGGCGTGGTCGCAGGATGTTCTGGGTGAACGGTTATTGGCGTTAGATGCCGGACGCCCCGAAAGACCTCATTTCGTTGCTTGCCAGCCCGTAAAAATGGGCGCACAAAGAGCCTGTTTTCGCATGACGGGAAGGCGGCGGAGGAATACGATGTAACCATTGAGTTACTACCGGAGTCTGAATGGGAGCCGTCCGTCACCGGGTGCTCGCGGTTGTTTTGGCGACATATTTTAATTGCTCGATAGAGCGCTGAGTTCATGGAAAAAAAAGATCAAGCCCAAGCCGGCGCTCATAACGAGCCGCCCTCAACACCGCTGCCGCCTTCGAAACAGTTGCCTCCCGCTGCCGCCGCGCCCCACCGCCGGCGGTTATGGCCCTGGGTGGTTGCTTCAATCATCGTGGTGTTAATTTTACTGGTCATTTTCCTGCGTCGTGGCGAACCCAAGGCCCAGGCGGGGCACGGCGGACGTGGTGGCGCGGGACAAACCGTGGTGGTTGACCCCGCCACCGCGACGAAGGGCGACATCAATGTTTATGTGAATGCGTTGGGGACGGTGACGCCGTATTATGTCGTTTCGGTCAGGACACGAGTGGATGGACAACTCGTCAAGGTGAATTACAAGGAAGGACAGTTGGTACATGCGGGAGATCCGCTCGCTGAAATCGACCCGTCGCCTTTCCAGGCAACGCTGGTGCAGGCGCGGGGAGAGCTGACACGCGACCAGGCGCTGCTGGAAAATGCGCGACTGGATTTGAGCCGTTACCAGGAGGCGTTTTCCAAAAACGCCGTTCCAAAGCAACAGTTGGACACGCAGGGTTCGACGGTGCATCAATTTGAAGGCACGGTGGCGTTGGACGAGGGGCAGGTCAGCAATGCGCTGGTGCAACTGGCCTATTGTTATATTACCTCGCCGATCAACGGTCGCGTCGGGTTGCGATTGGTTGACCCCGGAAACATCGTTCACGCCAGCGACGCGAATCCGCTGGTGGTCGTCACGGAAATGCAGCCCATCACAGTTATTTTCAATGTGGCCGAGGATTACCTGCCGCAGATCCACGAGCAAATGAAGCAGGGGAAGGAATTGGCTGTGGACGCCCTGGATCGCGCGCAACTGAAGAAGATTGCTTCCGGAGTTTTGGAAACGCTGGATAATCAGATCGATACCACGACCGGCACGCTCAAACTGAAGGCGGTCTTTACCAACGAGGATGAATCGCTCTTTCCGAATCAATTCGTCAACGCCCGGCTGCTGGTGGACACGCATCGCGGCGTGACGCTATTGCCAAACCCGGTGATTCAACACAACGCACAAGGCGCTTATGTTTACGTGCTGGAATCCTCCGGGACTAACCAAACCGCCACGATAAAGTCACTCAACGTGGTAACGACTGAAGGTGACATCTCGGAAGTTGAGGGAATCGAGCCGGGCACCGTGGTGGCGGCATCCAATTTTAACCGGCTGACGGATGGAGCCGTAGTGAACGTGCGCCCGCCGGGCGAGGAGAAACAGAGAGGCGGTTCTTCGACCAATGCATCTCCCGAGAACGGGACGAATGGGCCGGCAAGAAGGGGCAAAAAGAAATGAGCCCGGCAGGTGTGATTTTTCCGTCCGCTAACGCGGACGGGGACGCTGCGGCGCGGCGTCCCTACCTGCGCGCGGGAGTGGCACTGAATTGATTTTCTCATGAGTCCGTCCCGACAATTTATTCTGCGACCAGTGGCGACAACGCTGTTGATGATCGCCATTTTCCTGTCGGGTGTGGTCGCTTACTTTCAGCTTCCCGTCTCGGCGCTGCCGCAGGTGGATTATCCCACCATTCAAATCGTCACGTTTTACCCGGGAGCGAGTCCTGATGTCACGGCTTCAGCCATCACCGCGCCGTTGGAGCGGCAGTTTGGGCAATTGCCCGGATTGAAGCAGATGACGTCCATCAGTTCCGGAGGCAGTTCGATCATCACGCTCCAATTCGTGCTGTCCTTGAACATCGATGTGGCTGAGCAGGAAGTGCAGGCAGCCATCAACGCCTCCCAGAGTTATTTGCCCACGGGCCTGCCGCAGCCACCCATCTACAGCAAATCCAACCCGGCGGACGCGCCGATCATCACGCTCGCGCTCACCTCAAAAACATATCCGCTGAACCAGGTGGAGGATTTCGCCGACACGCGGCTGGCGCAAAAAATTTCTCAATTGCCGGGAGTCGGATTGGTGACGATCAGCGGCGGGCAAAAACCAGCGGTGCGCATCCAGGCCAATCCCACGGCGTTGTCCTCCTACGGCATCGGGTTGGAAGATTTGCGAACGTCATTGCAGCAGGCGAGCGTCAACCAGGCCAAGGGAAATTTTGACGGCGCGCGGCAATCCTACGAGATCAACGCGAACGACCAGCTGCTGACGAGCAAGGACTACGCATCGCTGGTGGTGGCTTATCGCAACGGCGCTCCGGTGACGCTTTCAAGCGTGGCGCAGGTCGTTGATGATGTGGAGAACCAGAGGCTGGCCGCGTGGATGAATTCGGTGCCGGCGGTGATCGTGAATATTCAACGCCAGCCCGGCGCGAACATCATCCAGGTGGTGGACAGCATCAAAAAACTTCTGCCGACCTTGAAGGAAAGCCTTCCCGCCTCGATCGATATTGCGGTCCTGACGGACCGCACCACGACGATTCGCGCCTCGGTGCATGACGTTCAATTCTCCCTGGCGCTGACCGTTGGCCTGGTGGTGCTGGTGATTTTCCTGTTCCTGCGAAATTTGCCCGCCACGTTTATTCCGAGCCTGGCCGTGCCGTTGTCGATCGTGGGCACTCTCGGCGTGATGTATATGCTGGGCTACAGCCTGGACAATCTTTCCCTGATGGCGTTGACGATTTCGACGGGGTTTGTGGTGGACGACGCCATTGTGATGATCGAGAACATCGTTCGATACATCGAGGAGGGCGAAAGTCCGTTGAAGGCGGCATTGAAAGGCTCGGAGCAGATCGGTTTTACGATTATTTCGCTGACGGTGTCGCTGATTGCCGTGCTGATTCCGTTATTGTTCATGGGCGACATCGTGGGGCGGTTGTTCCGTGAATTTGCCGTTACGTTGAGCGTTACCATCCTGGTTTCCGCGGTGGTTTCACTCACGTTCACTCCGATGTTGTGCTCGCTATGGCTCAAGCCAAAATCAGACAAACAACCTGGGCGCTTTTACCAGTCTTCCGAGCGCATGTATGAGCGGGTGATTGAGTATTATGGACGAACACTCAAATTCGTGTTGAGGCATCAGCCCACGACGATGCTCGTGGCGGTGGGCACGCTGGTCCTGACGGTGGTTCTTTACATCATTGTGCCGAAAGGATTTTTCCCCTCGCAGGACACGGGCGTGATCCAGGGCATCTCGGATGCGGCGCAAAACATCTCCTTCCCGGCGATGGCGGAAAAGCAACAGGAATTGGCGCGCGTGATTTTGAAGGATTCAGCGGTGGAGAGCCTTTCATCGTTTATTGGCGCGGACGGGATTAATTCCACGCTGAACAGCGGGCGCATTCTCATCAACCTCAAGCCGCTGGCCGAACGCAAAGTCAGCGCGACGGAAGTCATGCGGCGGTTGCAACCCGAATTGGCAAAGGTGGAAGGCATCACGCTTTACATGCAGCCGGTGCAGGACCTCACGGTGGAAGACCGCGTCAGCCGCACGCAATATCAATACACGCTCGAAGATGCGAGCGCGGATGAGTTGAACACCTGGACGGCGAAGTTGATGGACAAATTTCAGGCGATTCCCGAACTGCGCGACGTGGCGACGGACCAGCAAACGGAGGGCTCCCAAGCCTCGCTGGTGATTGACCGGGTCACGGCCTCGCGGCTGGGCATCAGCCCGCAGGACATTGATAATGCGCTTTATGACGCCTTCGGCCAACGGCAGATTTCGACGCTCTTCACGCAGTTGAACCAATATCACGTCATCCTGGAGACGCTGCCGGAATTTCAGCGCAACCCGCAAAAGTTGAACGACATTTATGTGCGTTCCGCAGGCGGCGGATCGGTGCCATTGAGCGCATTCACTCATTTTGAATCGGGCACGATCCCGATCGCGATCAATCACCAGGGCCAGTTTCCTTCCGTGACGATTTCGTTCAATCTCGCGCCCGGGGCGTCACTCGGCGCGGCGACGAAGGCCATTGAAAAGGCGCAAAAAGAACTCGACATGCCGCTGAGCGTGCAGGCTTCGTTCCAGGGGACGGCGGAAGCGTTCCTGGCCTCGTTGCAAAACGAGCCGCTATTAATTCTCGCGGCCATCATTACGGTGTACATCGTCCTCGGGGTTCTATACGAAAGTTACATTCACCCGGTGACGATTCTTTCCACTCTGCCATCGGCCGGAGTGGGGGCCATCCTCGCGCTGCTCGTGACGGGGACCGAGCTGGGCGTTGTGGCGCTCATCGGCATCATCCTATTGATCGGTATCGTGAAGAAGAATGCCATCATGATGATTGACTTCGCGCTGGAAGCGGAGCGGCACGAAGGCAAGTCGGCGGATGAAGCGATCTACCAGGCGTGTTTGTTGCGGTTTCGGCCGATCATGATGACGACCTTTGCGGCGCTATTCGGCGGATTGCCGCTGGCGTTCGGCAATGGCGTGGGTTCGGAACTGCGCAAGCCGCTGGGTATTGCCATCGTCGGCGGCCTGCTCGTAAGCCAGTTGCTCACGCTCTACACGACGCCGGTCATTTACATTTATTTCGATCGTTTCGGGAAACGATTTTTCCGCTCTGAGCGAAAAGAGAAAGCCGCGGCGGCGGCGGAGCCGGCCACGCCATGAATATTTCCCAGCCATTCATTCGCCGGTCCGTGGGCACTGCGTTGCTGACGGCCGCGATTGCGCTGGCGGGTGTTGTCGCCTATTTGCAACTGCCGGTTGCGCCTTTGCCGCAGGTGGATTTCCCGACTATCTCAGTGGCGGCGGCCTTGCCGGGAGCGAGCCCTGAAATTATGGCGTCGTCGGTGGCGGCGCCGCTGGAAAAGCAATTGGGACACATTGCCGGCGTGAATGAAATGACATCGTCGAGTGTGCTGGGCACGACGAGCATCACGTTGCAATTCGATTTAAATCGGAACATCGATGGCGCAGCCCGGGACGTCGAAGCCGCCATCAATGCGGCGCGCGCGAATCTTCCGGCGAATCTCCCCAACAATCCGCAGTATCGAAAAGTGAATCCGGCGGATGCGCCGATCATGATTATTGCGCTGACCTCGGATGTTTACGATCGGGGCCAGCTTTACGACGCCGGTTCCACCATTGTTCAGCAGACACTGTTGCAGATTCAAGGCGTGGGGCAGGTCTTTGTCGGCGGCGGTGCTCTCCCGGCGGTGCGCGTAGATGTGAATCCCACGCAGTTGAACAGCTTTGGGCTGGGATTGGAGGACGTGCGCGCCATGTTGAGCAAACAAAACGCCAACCTGCCCAAAGGCCAGCTCGCGAATGATAAAACGATCTCGGACATCCTGGCGAACGACCAGTTACTGAAGGCGCAGGATTACCGTCCGCTCGTGGTGGCCTATCACAACGGGGCGGCGATCAAATTGTCCGACATTGCCAACGTGCAGGATTCGGTGGAAAACATCCGCACGGCCGGATTCCTGAACGGCAAGCCGTGCATTCCGCTCATCATTTTCCGCCAGCCGGGCGCAAACATCATCGACACCGTCGACCATGTTAAAGAGGCGATGCCTTCGCTCAAAGCGTCGTTGCCCGCAGCCATGAATATGACCACCGTGTTGGATCGCACCACGACCATCCGCGCCTCGGTGTTTGAGGTCGAGCGCACGCTGGTGGTCGCCATAGCGCTGGTGATCCTGGTGGTCTTCCTCTTCCTGCGCAACGGCCGGGCGACGTTGATTCCCGCCGTGGTGGTGCCCGTGTCGCTGGTCGGCACGTTCGGAGTGATGTATTTGTTCGGCTACAGCCTGGACAATTTGTCGCTGATGGCACTGACGATTTCGACCGGTTTCGTGGTGGATGACGCGATTGTGGTGATTGAGAACATCACGCGACATCTGGAAATGGGATTGACGCCGCGAGAAGCGGCGTTGAAGGGCGCGGGCGAGGTCGGATTCACGGTCTTATCCATCAGCATTTCGCTGATCGCGGTTTTCATTCCAATTCTGTTGATGGGTGGCATCGTGGGCCGCTTGTTCCGGGAGTTTGCGGTGGTGCTTTCGACCGCCATCCTGGTTTCGTTGGTGATTTCGCTGACGACCACGGCGACAATGTGCTCACGGTTGCTGCGGCCGCAACACAGCGCGAAACACGGGAAAACCTATCGCGCGAGCGAGCGGTTTTTTGAGACGGTATTGGGTTTTTACGAACGCAGCCTGCGCGCGGTCCTGCGCCATCCGCTTATCACGCTGATTATTCTTATCATAACCATCGGCGTGAACATTTTCCTTATCATGATTGTGCCGAGGGGCTTTTTTCCGCAGCAGGACAACGGCACGATCATGGGCGGCATTCGGGGACGGCAGGATGCATCGTTCCTTTCGATGCAAGAGGACGCGGGACGGTTCGTCTCGATCATCACAAAAGATCCGGCGGTGGAGAATGTCATCGCATTTGTCGGCGGCAACGGCCCGGCCAACGGAGGGTTCGTTTACATGGCTTTGAAACCGCTCAAGGATCGAAAAATCTCCTCCTCTGAAGTCATCAACCGGCTGCGGCCGAAATTGGCCGTGGTGCATGACGCGGATATTTTTTTGCAGGCGGGACAGGATTTACGCACGGGCGGCCACCAGAGCCGCTCGCAGTACCAATACACGCTTCAAAGCGACAACCTGGAGGACTTGATCAAGTGGGCGCCGGTCCTGACGAAAGAGATGGGCAAATTGCCGGGGTTCGCCGATGTGAACAGTGACCAGGAAAACAATGGCCTCCAGACTTCACTGGTCTACGACCGGCAGACGGCCGCGCGGTTGGGCATATCGCCTCAATTGATTGACGCAACGCTTTACGATGCGTTCGGCCAGCGGCAAGTCTCGACCATGTACTCTTCCTTGAACCAGTATCATGTGGTGATGGAGGTGGACCCGCAATTCTGGCAAAGCCCGGCCGGGCTGGACGTGATTTATCTGCACGCGACGAACGGGACGGCGGTGGTGCCCTTGAGCGCGGTCGCGAAATATGAGCCGACCACCGCTCCGGTCACGATCAATCACATTGGCCAATCTCCCGCAGTGACGATTTCCTTCAATCTTGCGCCGGGGAAAGCTCTCAGCGATGCCCAGAATGCCATTCATGATATGGAGCAGCGCGTGGCGATGCCGGGGAGAATTCGGACTGGTTTTGCGGGCACGTTCCAGACTTATGAGGATTCGCTGGGCAATATGAAGTGGCTGATTCTCACAGCGTTGGCGTCGGTTTACATCGTGCTCGGGATCCTTTACGAGAGTTATATCCATCCGATTACGATTCTTTCCACGTTGCCGTCGGCGGGAGTCGGCGCGGTGCTGGCGTTGATGTTGTTCAAGACGGATTTGAGCGTCATTGCTGTGATTGGGATGTTGCTGCTGATCGGCATTGTGAAGAAGAACGCGATTTTGATGATTGATTTTGCCATCGCGGCGGAACGGAACGAGGGGAAAAGCTCGCATGACGCCATTTTTGAAGCGTGCATGCTGCGTTTTCGACCCATCCTGATGACGACGATGGCGGCGATGTTTGGCGCGCTGCCGCTGGTATTGAGCAACGGCATCGGTTCAGAATTGCGCCGGCCATTGGGCATCAGCATCGTCGGCGGATTATTGATGAGCCAGGCGCTGACGCTCTATACGACGCCAGTGGTTTATCTGTATATGGACCGGTTGAGCCTTTGGATTGCGCGCGTGCGCAAACGGCCCGCGCCGGGAGCGGTGCCGGTTCCCGCGGCATGATTTCAAGATGAAAAGATTTCGACAATTTTTTAAGCATGATTTCCGGTGTTGTAGTGGCACGGGCGTCTCGCCCATGCGAATCGAAACGCACGGGCGAGACGCCCGTGCCACTAGATCCATGAAAATTTCCTTCGAGGAAGAATCCGAATTTGTAGTTCCGATTTTTATTACGCCGGTCCGTGCACCAAAAGGCGGAACGAATTGTCTTCATCGTTTTCCATGGATGGCGGCCCTGACGGTATTTTTTCTGACGGGATGCAATTTTGCGCCTAAATATCAGAAGCCTGCGACGCCCGCGCCGGCGGCATTCAAGGAACTCACGCCGGAAAACGCCAAACAAGTGGACGGCTGGAAAACTGCGGCGCCGAATGACGCCGCCCTGCGCGGCAAATGGTGGGAAGTGTTCAATGATGCGCAATTGAACGCGCTCCAGGACCAGGTCAATGTCTCGAACCAAACGGTGGCTGCCGCGCTGGCGAATTTTCTGGCCGCACGCGCGGTGGTGAAGCAAAATTTCTCGCAGTTTTTCCCCGCCGCCACTGCGAATCCGTCCGTCATCCGCACGCGGCGTTCCGGGGCGCTCTCCGGTTCCGGGCTTTCGAACGACAGCCTCACGGCGACGGAATTTACGCTCCCCGTCGATGCTTCGTGGGAGCCTGATTTGTGGGGCCGGGTTCGCAATACGGTCAAAGCCAGCCGATTTGAGGCGCAAGCGACTTTGGCCGATTTGGAAAATACTCGTTTGAGCGTCCAGAGCGAAGTGGCCTTGGATTATTTTCAAATTCGCTCGCTGGACGCGCAGGAGAAACTCCTCAACGACGCGGTTGGCGCTTACAAGGAGTCATTGAGACTGACGCAGGTGCGGCACGACACGGGCATTGCCTCCGACCAGGACGTGGCGCAGGCCGAGATACAATTGAACAGCACCGCGGCGCAGGCGACTGACATCGGCATCCAGCGCGCGCAATTCGAGCATGCGCTGGCGGTGCTGGCAGGCAAAGCTCCGGCGGATTTTTCCCTGGCCGCTGAGCCGTTGGAGTCGAAGCCGGTGGCGGTGCCATTTGGCGTGCCATCCGGCTTGCTCGAACGCCGTCCGGACATCGCGGCGGCGGAACGGCGGGTGGCGGAGGCGAATGCGCAAATTGGAGTGGCGCGTTCGGGGTACTTTCCGAATGTGACCTTGACGGCCTCGGCCGGGTATCAAAGTGGGAACACCGCGAATCTTTTCAGCGGGCCGGCACTGATCTGGTCATTGGGGGCGGCGGCGGCGCAAACGATTTTCGATGCGGGAAATAAATTTGCGGTGACCGAGCAGGCCAAGGCGCAATATCAAGGCATGGTGGCGAACTATCGCCAAACGGTGCTCAGCGCGTTTCAGAGTGTGGAGGATAATCTGGCCGCACTTCGGCTGCTCTCGCAGGAAATCCAGCAGGAAGACGCCGCCGTGGCCTCATCGCAACGTTATCTCAACCTGGCCAATGACCGCTATCGCCTGGGTATCGACAGCTATCTTAATGTCATTACGGCGCAAACGACCCTGTTGAGCAATCAGCGCTCGGCGGTGGTGTTGCGGCTCACGCAGATGACGGCGACCGTGCAGTTAATTAAAGCGCTTGGCGGCGGATGGTCCGGGGATTTGGCCAAAGCACCGGCGAAATAGAGCGCGTTTAATCATTCTTCATCTCCCAGCCACCACCGAGGGCCTGATAGAGTTGGACGATGTTCAGCAATTGATTGAGGCCGGTTTGCACGAGCGTGTCTTCGGCGGGAAAAAGCTGCTGCTGTTCCTGGAGCACTTCATAATAACTCGATTGGCCCACGCGGTAGCGTTCCATCACCACCTGCACCGCTTCGCGGTCAGCGCCGACGGCTGTCTCCTGCGCCGTGCGACCTTCGGCGAGGAATTCGCGTGAAACCAAAGAGTCGGAGACTTCACGAAACCCGTTCAGCACGGCGTATTGATATTGCAACCAAAACTGGTCGCGCGCGGCTTTGGCCTGGCGATATTGTGCGTTGAGCCGGCCGCCTTGAAAAATCGGACCGGTGAGATTTGCCGCCACGCTCCAGGCGTTCGCGCCGCCGGCGGTGAAGGCGGACAATTCCGGGCTGACGCGCCCGAACAATCCGGTGAGGCTCAATTGCGGAAAATAATCCGCCACCGCCACGCCAATCTGGGCGTTGGCCGAACGAAGTTGCTGTTCCGCTTCACGGATATCCGGACGCCGCTCCAGCAAGGTCGAAGGCAAGCTGACCGGCACTTCGGGAATGAGAAATTTTTCCAGCTCTGAATCGTTGCGCGGCACCGGGCTGGTGTATTTTCCGATCAGCACGTTGATGGCATCTTCCTGCAAGGCGATGCGCCGTTGGAAATCGGGAATTTGCGCGGCGGCTGTGGCCTGGGCGGCTTCGGCGGCGGAGATTTCGAGCCGGGACGCAATCCCGTGCTCGAGGCGGTCGCTGAAGATTTTCAGGCTTTCACCGAAGGCATTGGTGGCATCTTTTGCGATCTGCAATTCAGCGTCCAGGGCGAGCAGTTGGAAATACGCCTGAGCGGTCTGGCTGATGATGGAAATTCTCACGTTGCGCTGCGCTTCGCGGGTGGCGAGAAACTGAGCGCGGGCGGATTCATTCAGGCGGCGAATGCGGCCCCAGAGATCGATTTCCCAGGAGGCATTGCCCGCGGCTGCGAAAATGTCCGAGGTTTTAGGATTGATCGTGGGGGTGCCATTGGCCGCATTTTTGCCGCGTCCGGCGATGCCCTGGTAATTTACCTGTGGAAAAAATCCCGCGCGAGCTTCGTCGGCAATCGCCCGGGCCTGTTCCACGCGAGTTACGGCGATTCGCAGGTCGTAATTATTGGTCAGCGCGGCGCGAATGAGTCCCTGGAGCGGTTCATCTTTGAAAACCTGCCACCAAGGAAGCTCCGCAAGTGAATTGGTGGCAAGTTCCGTCTGGCCGCGGAACACTTCCGGAATGCCAGTTTTCGGCCGCTTATAATTCGGTCCCACCGCGCAGCCGGCAATGATCAGGAAAAAAACCGCTCCCACAAACCAAAGCGGTCGCAGTTCGAAAGGCTTGGGATTTCGGACTTTGGACTTTGGACTAAACATCATCATCCATTAGGCTCCGGCGGTTTTTCCACCTGTTCGGGCTGGTGCCGGCAGCGCGCGACGAGTTTTTCCACGAGTGAAAAAGTGACCGGCACGATAAACGTGTCGACGAAAGTTGCGCCCAGCATGCCGCCGATGACCACGGTGCCGAGCGTGCGGCGCGAGATGCCGCCGGAACCTCCGGCGAACCACAATGGCACGCAACCCAGCACGAAGGCAAACGAAGTCATTAGAATCGGACGCAATCGAATCCGCGCGCCGCTGAGGGCCGCGTCGGCGATGGATTTTCCATTTTCATATTCGGATTTCGCGAACGCGACGATGAGAATGGCGTTCTTGGCGGCGAGGCCGATGAGCATGATAAGGCCGATCTGCACGTAGACGTTGTTTTGGTAGCCGCGCAGGTTCAGGGCGAGGAACGCGCCGAAGATGGCGGTGGGCGTGCCGAGCAAAACGCTGAATGGCAGCGTCCAGCTTTCGTATTGCGCGGCGAGAATGAGAAAAACGCACACGACCGAAAGCCCGAAGATCAACGCCGGCGAAACACCTTCGGCGGCCTGCTTTTCCTGGAAGGACATGCCGAAATAATCGAAGCCCATCTCGGGCGGCTGCGTCTGGCGGAAAACTTCTTCGAGAGCTTTCATCGCCTGGCCGGAACTGTAATTGGTGGCGGCGCTGCCGTTGATTTGGGCGCAACGATATTCGTTGTAACGAATGATGAATTCCGGCCCGACGCGGTGCTCGATTTTGGTCAACGCGGACAGAGGCACGCTCCGGCCCTGGTTATTGCGGACGTAAAACTGGCCGATATTTTCCGCGCTGGCGCGGTAGGGCGCCTCCGCCTCGAGGTAAACCTGCCATTGGCGTCCGAAGCGGTTGAAATAATTTACAAAGAAGCCGCCCATGAAAGTTTGAATGGTCCGGTAGACATCGCTCAGGTTCACGCCTTGTTTCAGGACTTTGTCGCGGTCCACGTTCACCTGGATTTGCGGCACGTTGGGCAAATGGGTGGTGCTGAGGCCGGCGAGCTCCGGGCGTTTGCGCGCGGCTTCCAGGAACTTGTCGAGATTGCCCGTGAGGAAAGCGACGTCTTGTTTGCCTGACCGGTCTTCCAGCATGAAGGTGAATCCGCCCGAGGTGCCGATGCCGGGAATGGTCGGCGGTGAGAACGCGAACGCAGTGGCTTCGGGTAACTTGGCCAGCTCCTGGTTCATGTGCGCACGGATGGCGAGCATTTGTTCTTCGGGCTTCTTACGCTCGCCCCAGGGTTTCAGCGTCACGAAAAAGAAAGCGTTGTAAGTGGCTTGCACCTGGCTTTGAAGACTGAAGCCGAGGACGGTCGTGTAATACCGCACCCCGGGAGTGTCCTTGAGAATGGCTTCGACCTTGCGACAAACTTCGCTCGTGCGTTCGAGCGAAGCGGCGTAGGGCAATTGCACATTCACATACGCATACCCCTGGTCTTCTTCCGGCAAAAATGAGGTGGGGAGCCGCGAACCGAGAAAAATTGCGGCGCCACCGATGATGGCCAGGAAAATCACACTCATCACAGTTTTGCGAATCAACACGGCCGCCACGGCGACGTATTTGTCCCGTGCCCGGTCGAAGGTGCGATTGAACCAATCGAAAAATTTTCGCAATGGTCCGTGTGAATCCTTTTTGGGTTTCAACAATTTAGCTGCCAACGCCGGGCTGAGCGACAGGGCGTTGAAGGCGGAGATGATGACGGAGATGGCGATGGTCAGCGCGAATTGCTGGTATAAGCGGCCCGTGATGCCGGGGATGAAAATCGTGGGAATAAAAACAGCTGAAAGAATCAAGGCCAGCGCCACGACGGGGGCGGCTACTTCGTGCATTGCCTTCATCGCGGAGTCATGCGGCGAATAACCTTCTTCGAGATGACGTTCTACGGCTTCGACGACGACGATGGAATCGTCCACCACGAGGCCGATGGCGAGGACGAGGCCGAACATGGAAAGCGTGTTGATGGAGAAGCCGAAAATAGGAAACAACGCGAAGGTGCCAATCAGTGAAACCGGCACTGCGAGCAGGGGAATGAGCGAGGCGCGCCAGCCCTGGAGAAAAATGTAGACGACGAAGATGACCAGGAGCAGGGCCTTCCAAAGCGTCTGGAAAATTTCATCCATGCCCTGGCTTACGGCCAGAGTGGTGTCGAGCGGGACGGCGAAATCCAGGTCGGCGGGGAACCGTTGCTTGAGCTGGGCCATGGCCTTTCTTACGGCATCAGCGGCCTCGAGTGCATTCGAGCCGGGCAATTGATAAATGGCGAGAATGGCGGAGGGCTGACCGTTGAGGCGGCCCGCGATGTTGTAAAGCTGGGCGCCGAGTTCGACGCGGGCAACATCCTTGAGACGAACCAGAGAGCCGTTGGGATTTTCCCGAATCACAATTTCTTCGAAGTCCTTTTCCGTGACTAACCGTCCCTGTGCGCGAAGGGTATAAGTGAATTCCTGACCAGAGGGGGTGGGCGGGCCGCCGACCTGGCCGGCGGGGTTCACGGTGTTCTGGGCGTTGATCGCGTTGATGATGTCATTGACAGTGATGTTCAACTTCGCAAGTTGGTCAGGCTTGACCCAAAACCGCATGGCATACTGGCCGGCGCCGAAAACCTGAATGTTCGAGACTCCTTTCACCCGCGTGATTTGGTCGACGAGATTGATATAGGCGTAGTTCGCGAGAAAAGTCGCGTCGTAGCTTCCTTTGGGCGAGTAGAGCGCGATGAGCATCATCGGGCTGCTGGGCGATTTTAGGAGAGTGATGCCGTAGTTGCGAACATCTTGCGGCAATTGCGATTCGGCCTGGTTTTCACGAAGTTGCGAGAGGACCTGGTCGATGTTGGGGTCGGTCTTTACATCGAAGTTCACACCCATGCGCATGGAACCGTTATTGGCGCTGATGGAATACATGTAATTCATGTTGTCCACGCCGCTCATTTGCTGCTCGATGGGTGTGGCGACGGATTGTTCGAGCGTTTGTGCGTCGGCGCCGATGAAGCTGGTTTGAATGCGGATTTCCGGCGGAACGATGTTCGGGAATTGCGCGATGGGCAGGCTAACCATCGAAACCGCGCCGATGATGACCATCAGGATGGAAATGACCATCGCGACCACGGGCCGGTTGATGAAGAAGCGATACATCGATCAGTTTTTCATTTGGCTGGGGGAGCGTTGGTGGGCGCAGGCCATGGTTTGGGATTCACCACGGTGCCCGCTTTGGCCTTCAAAGTTCCTTCCACCACCACGCGTTCTCCAGGTTTCAGCCCGTCGGCGATGACCCAATCGGTACCTACCTGTTGACCGACTTTCACGGAAACGACGTTCACCTTGTTTGATTCGCCGACGACTGTGACCTGATAAGAGCCTTGCAGTTCCGCCACGGCGCGTTGGGGCACGACGAGGGCGTTGGTTATGGTCTGTGTTTGCGCGCGCACGCGGGAATATTGTCCTGGTCGAAGCATAAAGTTCTCATTTGAGAAGAGGCCGACGATTTGCAGCGTGCCGGTATCGATGCTCACCTGCCGATCCGCAAAATAAAATTTTCCCTTCTCCGGATAAGTGGAGCCGTCAGACAGGATTAAATCGAGCGGCGGAGCCGAATTGGAGTTTTCCGGGGAGATGAATTGCCTCCAAAACGCGAGATAGGATTGCTCGTTTACCTGGAAATAGACCTTCATCGGATTAAGCGCCGAAACTGTGGTCAACACCGCGCTGGAGGGGCCGACGAGGTCGCCGATTTGCACCTGGGCGAGTCCCGCTAGGCCGTCGACGGGCGAGATGATTTTGGTAAAGCCCAGGTTCAACGTGGCGTTCTCAATCGTGGCCTGGTCCGCCTTGATGGCCGCCTGTGCGGCGTTCAGGGATTGGACGGAGTCATCGAGTTGCTGCTGGCTGATGGCTTTGTCTTTGGCAAGCGGAGTGAAGCGTTCCACGTCCAGCCGATTCTTTTCCACCTGGGCCTGGTCCTGCGCAAGCCTGGCTGTGGCCTGGTCCAGTGTGGCCTGGAAAGGACGAGGATCAATTTGAAAAAGGGGCTGGCCGGCTTTGACTTTATTGCCTTCAGCGTAATTCTGAGTGAGCAAATAGCCGGTCACCTGCGCGCGGATTTGCGCGTTGACGAAGCCGTCCAATGTACCGATCCATTCCTGAAAAATGGGAAGGTTGGTAGCGGTGAGAGTGAGGACTTGCACTTCCGGCGGGGCCGGCGGCGGGGGTTTCTTTTTTTTACAACCCGTGCCGAAAATAAATAGCGCCAAAGCCACGGTTAGATATGTAACTAACCGTTGCGTTACTTCGGCGATTCTGCAAATAGTCGCTTTCCCGTTGCCGGCCATAGTGATGGCCTGCTGATTTGGTTCGCGCAGGCCGGTCGGTCGGCGAAGTCCTCTGCCGACGGGCCTAATCTAACAGGGAACAATGAACGCGCAACCAACAACCAACGCCGTGCGGATGGGGTCTTCGCCTCGGCTCGAATTTGGGAAGCATGGATGGTCAGCAGGCAATCGCGATAGCGGGCTTCGAAACGCACGGGCGGGACGCCGTGCCACTATAAAAAAGCGAGGCGGGCAGGGTTCGCAATGGACTAACGAACCTACCCGCCTCGTGATCGCTGGAGGAACAGACGATCAGATTCCAACCTGTTTAGAACAGATAGATGATGTTAAGCGCCAAAGAGACGGAGTTCTTTTGGCTGGGATTCGCGTCTTCTCCCGACACCGTGCCGCCGTAGGGTCTGGTGCCATCGAAACTGCGGTCCCAACGGAACTCCGCGCGGCTGACTACGTTTTTCCAGAGCGAATAATCCGCAGTCACCGTCAGGCTGCCCAGTTGGTCGTTCCCGGCGTGGCCCGTGTTCGCCGTGTCCGGGCTATAATACCAACCCTGGGTGGCGCTGGTATAATCCAGGCGGGTGTTGATTTTCAACTTCTCGGTGGCCTGCCACATGATGTAGAGGGCAGTGGCATTGGCATAACCGCCGCTCGGCGCTCCCACGTAACCGCCGATGTTGCCGGTATAGTCGTAAGCGATGCCGAGCGACAATCCGGTTACGGGAAGAGGGAGTGTGCCGCCCGCGTAGAGTTGCTGGACGTGTTCAGAATTACTGAGGTTCGGACCGGTGGTGTATCCGCCGGACACTGAAGCTCCTTTCATCCATCCCCAGCTATCGGGCGCGGTGAGCGTGACCATTGCGAGGTAGGCCTTGGCACTTTCCGTGCTCGATTTCGCGTCGACCTGTGAGTTGAACGGGCCGACGTTGCCGACGCCCGCCTGCACGGTCATCCAATCGGCGACTTTGTAGAACGCCGCAATGCCGGTGTGCGCGGAAGTTTCATCGAAGAAGCCGTAAGAGCGGCTCCAGTTCGGATCCTTATACGTGTCGTAAGCTTCATAGCCGTTGAAAGTGCCGAATTGGCCGACGTGGAATTCCAGCCCGTTTCCTACGGGCACGTGGAGGTTCACGTAAGCTTCGTTAAACGCGAATTCGGTGGTTGAAGAACTCGAGACCAGGCCGGTTCCGCGTTTGGCGGCGCCCGGGCCCATCAGCATTTGCACGTGGTAACCGGCAGACCAGGCGTCCTGGTCCAACGGTTTATCCAGCGTGAGGCTGACGACATTCAGGTTGAAGCCGTCCTGCACGTCCGCGCCGTCGTAAACGCGGCCGGGCATGTTGGCGTCACCGGTGCCGAATTTCCAAACCGCCGCGGTATCCACGTAACCGCTGAGAGTCGTCGATGAGAGGGCGGTCAAAACGGTGCTGGGCGTAGGCGCGGCTGCGGGAGCGTCGTCTGCGAGCATTACCGCCGGGAGGCTGACCACGCCGGCACTCAACAACATTTTGGTCCACTTACTTATTTTCATAATGTGTTTTATAGGTTTCACTTTGAATCGTACGCCTTGTGCGCACTTTTGGTTCACGTGCGCCAAGCAGAAACGGTACCTCGCGGAAAATTCATCCTTTGTCTGCATGGCCCTCGCGTGAATTCAAAACATGCGCGCACCCTTTGGAAATGTGCTCTCCGAAATGCTCCGTTTGCTTGAGTGAATTTTTTTTGAACGAATGATGAAATAAAAACAATGGGGCGCCAGCCACGATGTGCGAGTGAACCAATTCTGCGGTTCACGCGGCGGACATCACGTGTGTTTTATCCAGTGTTCACGGCACGTTTTGCGTTTCATCAGCGAAGAAAAATCTTTGCGTGAGCCGGCTCGCTGATGCTGTCTTGCGCGTCGCGGGGAAAAGTTTTTCAGATAATCGAAGTCGTGTGTGACTTCTCAGTTACATGTGGAATTTTTTTTGACCTCGCGCTGTTCATACTTTTACCGCCTGCGCAATTTTCCACTGCGCCGAAAAATCACTTTTAAAAATCTTCGTTGCGGAATCCTTTGAATAAAGGAGCAACGGCGGAAAATTTTTTCGTGTGGCACATCGGGTGCTGAAATGCCGCGACAACATCGACGCCACTGGGTGACGGTGTGTCGCGTGACCAAAGAACCAACACGCAGAGTAAGCAGAACGATAACCTGAAAAACAGAAACGAACCCACACTCGCTATGATTGCTATGAAAAAGAAGCTGTCCCTCCTGAAAAAAACATTTCTCCTGTTCGGCCTGGCCGCCACGCTGGCGTTGCCGGCTTATGCGGCGGATACGATCAAGGTTGGTATTCTCCATTCGCTCAGCGGCACAATGGCCATCAGTGAAACCTCCCTGCGCGATGTGCTGCTTTTCACGTTTGACGAGATCAACAAAGCCGGCGGCATCAAGGTGGGCGACAAGAGTTATATGATCGAACCCGTCATTGTGGACGGCGCCTCGAACTGGCCGCTCTTTGCGGAGAAGGCCAAGCAATTGCTTGAAGAAGACAAGGTGGCCGTGGTTTTCGGCTGCTGGACTTCAGTGAGCCGCAAATCGGTCCTGCCGGTTTTCGAGAAGGACAACGGAATGCTTTTTTACCCGGTGCAATATGAGGGTGAGGAGCTATCGAAGAACATTTTCTACACTGCTGAAGCCGTAAACCAGCAGGCGACGCCCGCGGTGGATTACCTGCTGGCGCAGGGTAAAAAGAAATTTTACCTGATTGGCACCGATTACGTTTATCCGCAAACGACCAATCTTATCCTGTATAAGTATCTTCTCCTGCACGGGATCAAAATCGAGGATATCGCCGGCGGTTTCCGCAAGGATGATTCCGGCAAAGTTATTTCCGCTGGCAAGTATACTCCCTTCGGCCACACCGACTATCAGCAGATTGTGGCGGAGATCAAGCAGTTTGCGGCCAGCGGTGACGCTTGCGTGCTCAACACCATCAACGGTGATTCCAACGTGCCGTTCTTCAAGGAAATTGCGGCCGCCGGCCTGACGGCCTCCGATTGCCCGGTGGTTTCCTTCAGCCTCGCGGAAGACGAGCTTCGCTCGCTGCCGACCAAGGATCTCGTGGGCGAACTCGGTTGCTGGAAGTATTTCATGTCCATCAATTCCTCCGAGAACAAGTCGTTTCTGAAAAGCTGGGATAGCTGGCTCAAGACGGAGAGCTACCCGGGCGTGGTGAAAGAAAAACGCGCGGTGGACAGCCCGATGGTGCTCTCCTACAACGGGGTTTATCTCTGGAAAAAAGCGGTCGAAAAAGCCGGCACCTTCGATGTGGACAAAGTGCGTGAGGCGCTCGAATCCGGCGACGTCAGCTTTGACGGCCCCGGCGGCAAGACCACGATGCAGAAGAACCATCATACCATCAGCAACGTTTACATCGGTGAGACCAAGGCGAACGGCCAGTTCAAGATCATCAAGGAATTCAAGGACGTGGCCGGCGAGCCGTTCATCCTGAAGGGTCTCGACGACAAGCTTGCGGCCAAATAATGGCCGCATTTGGGGTGAGAAAACGAAAAAGGGAACAGAAAGGGGTGGAGTTGGGAGACTCCATCCCTTTCTCGTCAATATGAAGAGCGCGCTGAAACTATTCGCCGGTTTGTTGCTGGTTTACCTGCTTTGCCGTTCGGCCAGGGCGGCAACGGAGTTGAGTGATTCCGAGGTTCGCGGGCAACTCGTAAAAACTTTATTGAGTACGGGCGAGGAACAGCAGACCAATCTCACCCAGCTCGCTGATGCGGGTTCTAGATTGGTCCACGACGTTCTGACTGCGTGGACGCGCGATGGTGTTTATCTCATGGACGGGCCGGACAACACCAAAATCCCCGTGTTGCTCGAAGAACAGACCGACGTCGATGGCAAAGCGCGCGCTGTCCGCATCGCAGACGGTCAATTTATCAAGGATGACAAGGGGCAGGAGCTTCGCTTTGCGGCCACGGACCTGACGACAGCGGACACGGACATGCGCTTGCGCAGCGCCATTCAGCAGACTTTGGACGCGTTGGCACTTTCTGACCCGAACCCGGATGCGCGCCGCTCGGCGATTTTGAAGCTCGGCAATTCCGGCAAGGAAAAAAACATTCTTTTGCTCCAGGCACGGCAGGAAAAGGAAACGGATGCGGTAACTAAAAAAACGTTGAATGAAGCCATTGCGCTTCTTCAACTCGGCAGCGCCGATTCGTCGGTTCAAATTGCCGCTGTCCGGAAGCTCGCCTCGCTGAATTCCATTGGCAGTCTGGACAATCTCAAGCGCCTGGTGGCGGACCCGAAGACGAATCCGTCCGTTGCGGGTGAGACAAAGCGGGCGATTTCATCCATTCAGGAACACATTCAATGGGTCAATTTTTTCGGGACGATTTTTCGCGGGATGAGCCTGGGTTCGATCCTGCTGGTGGTCGCTCTTGGGCTGGCCATTACTTTCGGTTTGATGGGCGTCATCAATATGGCGCACGGCGAAATGATCGCGGTCGGCGCTTACACATGTTACGTGGTGCAAAATATTTTCGGCAGCGGATTTGGTTTCACGATCAACCTGCCGTTCAGCATCGCTGGACATCAACTGGGTTTCGGGATGCATCTTCCCGGGCTGAATGCGACTGGGTTATTTTATGAAAGCTATTTTCTTTTCGCGCTGCCGCTGAGTTTTCTGACGGCGGCGCTGGCTGGGTTGGCCATCGAACGCAGCGTGATTCGGTTTCTGTATCGCCGCCCGCTGGAATCGCTGCTGGCGACGTGGGGAATTTCGCTGATCATGCAGCAATGTTTCCGAATGGTGTTTGGCGCGAACAATGTGCAGGTCAATTCGCCTTCCTGGATGCAGGGCCATTTTTCCCTCAATGATGTTCTCTTCGGTTATAACCGCGTTTTTGTAATTGTTTTTGCCGTGGTGATCGTCATCGGCACGTGGTTGCTGCTCACGAAGACCCCGCTGGGCCTGCTGATTCGGGCGGTGATGCAAAACCGCAACATGGCTTCGTGCATCGGTGTGCGCACGGACCGGGTGAACATGATGACGTTCGCATTTGGTTCGGGTTTGGCGGGATTGGCCGGGTCGTTCCTTTCGCAAATCGGCAATGTCGGCCCGAGCATGGGCCAGGATCATATCGTGAACGCGTTCATGACGGTGGTTGTGGGCGGGGTCGGCAGCATTGTCGGCACGGTCTATTCCGCGTTGGGCGTCGGCACCGGCGATCAGGTGCTGCAACAGGTGACCGGTTCGCCGGTGGCGGGAAAAATTGTGATGCTCGTGCTGATTATTCTTTTTTTGCAATGGAAACCCGGCGGCTTGTTTGCCATCCGCTCGCGGAGTTTGGATTGACCTCTTAAATCATGCGACGCAAAGCAACGAAGTTTGAATTGTGGGGCGTAGCTGTCGCTGCGTTTGTCATGATTATATTGCTGCCGGTGCTCAACGCCACGCCGGTCGGCAGTTTTTTGCACGTCAGCAATTTCACGATCAATCTTTACGGGAAATATCTGTGCTACGGCCTGCTGGCCATCAGCGTGGATTTGCTGTGGGGATACACCGGGCTGCTGAGCCTCGGCCAGGCGCTCTTTTTCACGCTCGGCGGTTACATGATGGGAATGTACCTGATGCGGATGATCGGAACGCTCGGGCAATATCATCAGCCGATTCCCGATTTCCTGGTGTTCCTCGGCTGGAGCCGGTTGCCGGAATTCTGGAAACCGTTCAGCAGTTTCCCCTTTGCCTTTTTCATGGCGATGTTGCTGCCGGGAACGCTGGCGCTGGTGTTTGGTTTCCTGGCATTTCGCTCGCGCATTCGAGGCGTTTATTTTTCGATTCTTACGCAGGCGCTGACCTATGCGGCGACGTTGCTATTCTTTCGCAACAACCTGTTGATGGGCGGCAATAACGGTTTTACTGATTTTAAATTTATTTTCGGTTACGACTTGCGCGAACCAGCCACGCAGCGGGGATTGTATATTGCGACGGGGTTGACGGTGTTGATTGTTTACCTCGGCTGCCGTTGGTTGAGCCGGACAAAATTCGGGCTGGTGCAACAAGCGATTCGCGACAGCGAGAACCGGGTGCTTTTCAGCGGTTACGCGGCGGGAAATTATAAGCTGTTTATCTTTGTGCTCGCCGCGCTCATCGGTTCGGTCGGCGGAATGTTGTTCGTGCCGCAGGTGGGCATCATTAATCCCAGCGAAATGGCGCCGGACAAATCGTTGGAGGCAGTGGTGTGGGTGGCGGTCGGAGGGCGCGGGACGCTGCTCGGGCCGATCCTGGGCGCTTTTGGCGTGAACGCCTTCAAGAGCTGGGCCACCCGCGCGTATCCGGACCTTTGGCAGATTTTGCTCGGGGGGCTTTTCGTGGTCGTGACTTTGTTCATGCCGAAGGGATTGGTCGGGCTGCCGGAACAATTGCGCGGCATAAAAAAACGTTTTGACGCGCGACGCAGCAAAGCCGTCAGCGAACCAACCATCACTCCGGTCAGCCGCACCGCGGAAGAATTGGCCAAAATCAAATGAGCACCGCGCATCGCGAATTTGTTTTAACGCTCGAAGACGTGAACAAGGCCTTCGAGGGCTTTAAGGCCATTTCGAACCTGACTCTGTACATGGATAAAGGGGAGTTGCGCACGATCATTGGGCCGAATGGCGCGGGCAAAAGCACAATGCTCGATCTCATCACCGGGCGCACCAAACCGGACAAGGGGAAAATTGAATTTGGCAAAAATACCGACCTGACGCGGCTTAACGAACATCAAATCAACCGCCTCGGTATCGGCCGGAAATTTCAAACGCCGTCGGTTTACATCGATCATACGGTTTTTGAAAACATCTGGCTTTCGCTCAAAGGCAGCCGCGCGGTATGGACGACGATTTTTGCACGGCTTTCCTCCGATGAACGCGATCGTATTCATGACGTGCTTAATACGGTGGGGCTTTCGGCCAAGGCGGATTGGAAAGCCGGCGCGTTGAGTCACGGGCAGAAGCAGTGGCTGGAAATTGGCATGCTGCTCGCGCAGGACCCGAAGCTATTGCTGGTGGATGAACCCGCGGCGGGCATGACGGATGAAGAGACGCACAAAACCGGCGAGTTGTTGCTCAGCCTCGAAGGCAAACACAGCATTGTGGTGATTGAACACGACATGACTTTTGTCCGGCAAATCGCGCGCAAAGTGACGGTATTGCACCAGGGCACGGTGCTGTGTGAGGGAACGGTGGATGAGGTGCAAAATGATGAACGAGTGATTGAGGTTTACCTTGGCAGAAAGAAAAAGGCGGCGTGAAAAATTTAAATTCCAAATTCCAAATTCCAAGTTCCAAAGAAGCTCCAAGCTTCGAGCTTCAAATTGTAGCGCGCACCTTTCTTGGGTTTTTTGGGGACGTGGAATTTGGAATTTGGAACTTTCGGCAATGTTAACCCTTTCCAACATCTCAGTTTCCTACGACGGTTCGCGCATTCTGCGCGGCGTGAATCTGACCGTGCCGCCGCGCAGTCTTGTGTGCCTGATGGGGCGCAACGGCGTCGGCAAAACGACGACGCTGAAATCCATCGTCGGCCTGGCGCACACGGACAGCGGCTCGATCATGCTTGGCGGGGCGGAATTGTGCGGCATGAAACCAGATTTGCGCGCGCGGCACGGGCTGGGTTACGTCCCGCAAGGACGCGATATTTTTCCGCACCTGACGGTTTGGGAAAATCTAAAGATCAGCCTGGTGGTGCACAAAGCCAAAGCCAACGGCCAGGTGGACCGCGTGCTGGAATTATTTCCGGTCCTCAAGGAGATGTTGCAGCGCAAGGGCGGTGTGCTCAGCGGCGGGCAGCAGCAGCAACTCGCCATCGCGCGCGCATTGCTGACGGATCCGAAGATTTTGATTCTCGACGAGCCGACGGAAGGCATCCAGCCGAATATCATCGATCAAATCGGCGAGACGCTTTTGAAAATCAAGGCGGAGGGGAAAATCAGCATTCTGTTGGTGGAGCAATATCTCGATTTCTGCATCAGCATCGGCGACAGCTTTTATATTATGGATCGTGGCGCGGTGGTGGCGGAGGGGCCGATTAAGAATTTGCACGATCCGAATGTGCGGAAGCATTTGACGGTTTAAGGCGGAGCACCCTGAACCTTTCTCACGTAAAAAAGTTAGGGCTCGACGGAGTTTCGCCCCACCATGGTTGCTGTGTTGTTAGCAGGCTGTTCAAATCCCGCCACGGTTTTGCGGTTCTGAAGGCGAGCGAAAAATTCGCCTTCAAAAATTAACAATGCTTTGCGCCTTTGTTTGTAGGGATTTGAAAGCGGTCGCTTGATTCTCTTCGTTCAAATTCTTTAATGGCATGTCCGGTGCTGAAGAGCAGGCATGGCTATTTTCGCTACAACTAAAACGTCGCAGACGTTTGATGATAGCCATTTCTTCCAGCGACTCACGCTGATCGACATCTGCTGCGGACCTCCCATCCAGGCGTGATCCCTCCCACGTGTCCGGGTTCGAGAGAACCATTGTTTTCAAGTTTTTAACCGTTCGTTGTTTTGTACTTATGGGTTTTGGTCATTCACATTCTAATAAGCGTAAGTTGAATCGCAGAGTCCGTTCCGCCACCAAGGAAGCGCAGCATGATCTCGCGCATACCGAAGGCAAGGAACATCACGAGGCCGCCGGCCACAATTTCGTGCCGGGCGTGCATCACCACGCCGATAAACCGGGCGCGCAAAGCAAGTATCACGCGCCGCCGGCGGGTGAAAACTGGCCGCCGTTCCCTGACTTGCCCAGTTCGCATCATCCGCATCCGGAACATCCCGAGGGTTATGCCTGGAAGCCGGTGGAACACACGGATTATGGGGACGTGGGGCACGTCCCGCCGGGCCATCCGCATCCGGAAGTTTTTGACCCCGCCGTCCGCCAGGGAGCCTGGGCTAAATATCGCGAAGCCGAACTTGGCTCGAAAGGCTGGAAGGAAGAAGTCGATCGCTGCATCGAATTCGGGCTCGAAGCGGCGCCGTCGATCAAAGACCGCAGCATCTCGACTTTCGCGCGAGGCGAGCTGCCGCATTTCGCTGGCATCAACACGTTTTGCAAAACCCATTACCTCGAAGACGTCAAAAAAGTTTCCGGTTTCGATGCTGCGGTCATCGGCGTGCCGTTTGATATCGGCACGACATATCGCAGCGGCACGCGATTTGGGCCGCAGGCGATTCGCCGCATTTCGGCGCTTTACGGGACTTACAATTACGAAATGGGTGTTGATTTGCGGGAATCGCTCAAGTGGTGCGACGTCGGCGATGTGTTCACCATCGCGAATATCGAGAAGGGTTTTGATCAAATCTCGAAAGCTGTCGCGCATGTGCGCGCGAATGGCGTGTTTCCCATCATGCTGGGAGGGGACCATTCGATTGGATATCCGAATGTGCGGGGCGTTGCGCCTTATATCGACGGGCCGGTGGGAATCATTCATATCGATCGCCACGTGGACACGCAGGAAACGGACATGGACGAGCGCATGCACACGTGTCCGTGGTTTCACGCGACCAACATTCCGAACGCTCCGCCGGTGAACCTGGTGCAACTCGGCATCGGCGGCTGGCAGGCGCCGCGACCGGGAGTGAAAGTGGGCCGCTCGCGCGGCACGACGGTGCTGACCATCGAGGACATTGTGATGATGGGCGTGGACAAGGCGGCGGAAATCGCGCTCGACGTGGCCTGGAGCGGCGGGGCCAAGGCGGTTTACTTGAGCTTCGATGTGGATTCGCTCGATGCCGGTTTTGTTCCGGGAACAGGCTGGCCTGAGCCGGGCGGTTTTTTGCCGCGGGAAGTTTTGCGGTTGTTGCGCTTGGTTGCGCGAGAGGGGTTGTGCGGCATGGAGGTGGTGGAAGTCGCGCCGCAATACGATGTCGGCGACAAGACCGCGCTGCTCGGGACGCGCGCCATCATGGACGTGCTCGCGACGCTGGTGAACGAAGGCAAGCTCGGCAAAAAGCCGGATACAAAATTGCCGCCGCCGCCGTACTGGCCGGAGCGGAAGAAAAACAAGGGGAAAAGGAAATGAACGCGTCCTCAGATAACTGCAAGAGCGGCGCAACCTTGGGTCATCATTTGTATCGTTGGCTTGATTCATTCCGCCCGCTGCTGCGCGGGCGGGGACGCCGAAGCACGGCGTCCCTACCCCGGGTGAATTTATGACTGACGCCCTGCAACAACGACCGTTGCGATGGGAGTCGCTGACGTGGGAGGAGATTGGCTCACTGCGACAGTCCGGGATGGATTTGTGCCTGCTGCCGGTTGGTGCCACGGAGCAGCACGGGCCGCACCTTGGCGTGGGTATGGATTCGCGCAACGCGACTTTGCTCTGTGAGGCAGTCTCGCGCGAAACTGGAGCGCCGGTTTTACCCACGCTGAGTTACGGCTGTTCGCTCGGACATTCGCGCCGCTGGCCGGGCACGATCGCGGTGCAACCGCAAACGCTCATTGACACGGCGGTGCAAATCTTCGAATGGATTTACTACGCCGGCTTCAAGCGGCTCATCCTCGTCAACGGGCACGTCGGCAATTTCGCTCCGCTTCGTTGCGCGCTGGAAATCATTCGCAGCCGTTTCGATGACGCGCTCGCGCGCATTTGCAACGTGGCGGAAATCAGCGCGCGCGTGCGGGCCGATTTTTTCGCCGACGCCGAAGATTGGCATGCCAACGCCGCTGAGACGTCCCTGATGATGGCCCAGGCACCGGACCTGGTACGTTGGGACCGCTTGACCAACTCCGATGATTCGGACCGCACCGGCGGCCTTGTCTTTACTCACCCGGTGAATCGCACCAGCAAAAACGGCGTCACCGGTTTTCCAAGCCGCGCGACCGCGCAGAAGGGCGAAAGTCTTTTTCGCATGATGGTTGAAGACCTTTCCGTTCTCGTGCGTCGTGGCCTGACCGAACAATCGCCGCTTGAACACAGTTACTTTGCCTCCGTCCTATGAACTCCGCGCCGAAATTAAAATCCAAAAAACTTAGTTTGCCGAAATCGCGCACGCTCGGGCCCAACGGGGCCAGCGCGAATGGTTCCGGCCCCAGCGCCGCAGAATTGAAGAGCCTGAAACAAAAGTTGATTCAGCAAGGCGTGAAATATTGCCTCGGCGCTTATGTGGATATTCACGGCGTGCCGAAAGGGAAGTTCGTGCCGATCGAGCATTTCGAACATTTCGCCCACGGGTCCGAGCTTTACACGGGTTACGCGCTCGACGGCCTGGGCCAGGCACCGAATGACGATGAAATTGCGTCCGTTCCGGACCTGAGTCATATCATTCAACTTCCCTGGCAAAAGGAAGTGGCGTGGATGCCCGCCGACAATCATTTCCACGGCCAGCCGTATCCGCTGAATTCGCGCGTGCTTCTGAAAAACATCATGGCCGAGGCGACGAAGATGGGGTTCACGTTCAACCTGGGCATCGAATGCGAAATCTATGTGCTCAAGCAGGATGGGCAGGGGAAGCTGTCGGTCCCGAACCACGACGACAATCTCGAAAAAAGTTGCTATGACGTGAAGCGATTTCTCGACGTGTTTCCGTGGCTCGACGAAATGGCGACGACGATGAACGGCCTGGGCTGGGACATTTATTCCTTCGACCACGAGGACGGAAATTCGCAATTCGAATTCGATTTCAAATACGATAACGCGCTCACGATGGCCGATCGTTACATTTTCTTCCGCTACATGGCGAAGGCCATCGCGGCGAAACACGGGTTGCTGGCGACATTCATGCCGAAACCGTTCGCGGACAAAACCGGCAACGGCGCGCATTTTAATATGTCGCTGGCCGATGCGAAGACGGGCAAAAATTTGTTTGCGATCGAACCCGAAGCGGATCCGCGCGGGCTGGGTCTTTCACCGCTGGGATATTCCTTCGTGGCCGGGATTCTGCGCCATGGCCGGGCATTGTGCGCGGTGCTCGCGCCGACGGTGAACAGCTACAAGCGGCTGATCCGGCGGGGGGCGATGAGTTATTATTCCTGGGCGCCAGTGTTTAACTCCTTCGGCACAAATAATCGCACGAATTCGGTGCGCATTCCCATGGGCGGCGGCCGTTGTGAAAGCCGCAACGCCGATTCCTCGTGCAATCCCTATCTCGCGGCCGCTTTGGTGCTCGCGGCGGGATTGGAAGGTGTGCGCGAGCAACTCGATCCCGGCGATCCGCATCACGAAAACCTTTACGAACTTTCGCCGGCGGAATTGGAAAAAATCGGCGTGCAGGAATTACCGCGCACATTGGCTGAGGCGGTGGAAGCATTCGCTGCCGATCCGTTCGTCGAAAAAATCATCGGCAGGGAACTCAGGGACGAATTTATCCGGTACAAGCGGGAGGAGTGGACGGACTATCACCAGAGCGTAAGCCAGTGGGAGATTGACCGTTACGCGCGACTTTTCTGAAATCAAAACCAAAACAAGAAAGGAAATCCTAATGAAAGCAAAAACACTGTTGGCGGCGGGCCTGCTCGGACTCATGGGTTTGAGCGCGGTCTCCGCGGCCCCTATCAAAATCGGTTATAGCGACTGGCCGGGTTACACGGTCATGGAAATTGCCAAGCAAAAGGGATGGTTTAAGGACGCCGGATTGGACGTGGAAATGATCTGGTTCGAGTATTCGCCGTCCATTGATGCTTTTGCCGCAGGCAAAATCGACGCGGACATGATTGTCGCGGGCGACGACATGGTGACGGGCGCCAGCGGCGCGAAGAGCAAGATCGTGTGTCTCGCGGATTACAGCGAAGGCAGCGACATGATCGTCGGCATGCCGGGCGTGGAATCGATCAAGGATTTGAAAGGCAAAAAAGTGGGCGTGGAACTCACGCTGGTGGAACACGAACTTCTCTTGCAGGCGCTCAAGGTCAATGGCTTGAGCCAATCCGACGTGACACTGGTCGGAACGGCAACGGACAAGACACCACAAGCGTTGCAATCGGGAGAGGTGGCGGCGATTGGCGCGTGGTATCCGATTTCCGGCCAGGCTTTGAAGACGGTGCCGGGGTCGAAAAAGCTTTTCTCCAGCGCCGACGCCAAGGGGCTTATCTTCGACGTGATTGCAGTGAACCCGACCAGTTACGCCGCGCACAAGGAGGAATGGACCAAGATCACGGCGATTTATTACAAATGCGTCAATTATTTGATGGATCCCGCGACCAAGGATGATGCGGTCAAAATCATGGCCGCAAAAGTCGGCGCGGATCCGGTGGAATACGCGAAGAACATTCCGGGCACGCATTTCCTGACCATTGCCGAGGCCAAGACGGCGTTGAAGAAGAGCCACGATATGTTGTCCATCTACGGTTCGATGGAGTTGAGCGATAAATTCTACCTGGAAAACAAGGTGTACAAAGATTCGCAAAAGCCGTCGGATTATCTCGCGCCGGGAATTATCAATAGCTTGAAGTAAAGGGCGCAACGGCGGTCATAGACTGCCGCTAAAGAAAACCATGGCACATCACGATTGGCTCGGGCTGAAAAAGGAGTTGCCGCACCGGCGGAAGGTTCTGCTGACGGTAATGTCGTTCCTGCTTCCGCTCGCGATCTGGAGTGCTCTTAGTTATATCCCGGGGCTTTGGCATCCGCTGGTGCACGTGACGGATGTGGGGAGTGTCGATTACTTCGTCACTGACATGGATGTGCCGCGCGCGACTTTCGACCAGGAAGTGGTGAAGGCGCGCGCGGCCGGCCAGGATTTGCCGAAGGGTTACCTGGTCAATCCGGTTTACCTTCCCGCTCCGCACAAGGTCCTGTTCGCTTTTTACACCGCGTTTAAAACGCCACCACGACTGCAAAATGAACCGTGGCTTCATGAAAGCCTCGGCCACAGCATTCGCACGATCTTTTTGGGATTTTTCATTTCGTCCATCTTCGGCCTGCCGTTGGGGATTTTGTGCGGCTCCTATCGTTTCTTCGCCAAGTTGCAGGAACCGTTCGTTGAATTTTTCCGCTACCTGCCTGCACCGGCATTCGGCGCATTGTGCGTGGCCATCCTGGGAATCGATGACGCACCGAAAATCGCCATCATTTTCATTGGAACATTTTTCCAGCAGATCCTGGTCATTGCGAATACCGTCCGCAAAGTCGATCCCGCGCTGCTGGAAGCGGCGCAAACTCTCGGCGCAAGAGGGCTGAGACTGATGACGCGCGTCATCATTCCGGCGTCGATCACGGACATCTACACTGACATGCGTATTTTGCTCGGTTGGGCGTGGACATATCTGATCGTCGCGGAAGTTGTCGGCACGATGTCCGGCATCACTTTGTTCATCAACCAGCAGGCGCGGTATCGGAATTTTGAGAACGTCTATGCAGCGATCGCGATGATTGGGATTATTGGCCTTTCCACGGACATATTTTTGGCCTGGGTCGGCACGGTATTGTTCCCCTGGAAACGCAAATCTCGCTCCGGTTCGGGAAAATTGACGTGGCTCGCGAAAATTTTACCACAGCCGCCGGTGTCCGCATCGGCGCCGGAAAAACCGGCCGGAGAAAAATCCACCGTTGAACTAAATGTCGCTCAATGAATTAAAGCTTCCTGATTATCGTGAGCAAGCGCCGGCGGTTGCCGCGCGTTTCGCGCGCATTCGTCAGCGTCCGGTCATCCTGAGCGTCCGCAGCCTGAAAAAATGCTTTGGCACGAACGGCAGCACGCACGTGGTCTTTGACAATGTTTCGCTGGATATCCATCGCCGGGAATTCATCTGCGTAGTCGGCGCGTCTGGTTGCGGAAAATCGACCCTGGCCCGCATCGTCGCCGGCCTCGATGAAGCGACCGGCGGCGAAATTTTGCTTGATGAAAAGCCGGTGACCGGACCGGGGCCGGATCGAGGAATGGTTTTCCAGGGCTACACGCTTTTTCCGTGGCTAACGGTCCGCAGCAACGTGATGTTCGGGCTCAGAATGCAGGGCAAGGAGGACATTACGGCCAAGGCCGAGGCGCGGCAATGGCTCGATATGGTCGGGTTGGAAAAATTTGAGAATCTTTATCCGCATGAACTTTCCGGCGGCATGAAACAGCGCGTGGCGATTGCGCGCGCGCTCGCGAATAATCCGCGCATCCTCATTATGGACGAGCCGTTCGCCGCGCTGGACGCCCAGACGCGCTGCCAGATGCAATCCTACCTGTTGCAGATTTGGAAAAAAGTCGACGCCACCATTCTGTTCATCACTCACGATCTCGACGAAGCCGCTTATTTATCCGATCGCATCCTCGTGATGGCCGCAAATCCGGGGCGAGTGATCGAGTTCATCGAAAATCCGGTGCCGCGCCCGCGCAGCGCAGCGCAATTTCTCTCGCCGGAATTTCTGGCATTGAAAAAGCGGTTGGAAGAGCACATTCATCCGCCGGCGGAAGTGGCTGAGAAATTGCCGATGATCAAACTCACGGAGGCTGGTGATGAAGTTGAATGACGCAGGGAGCATCAACGGCCCGCCGGTGGGCCGTTTTTTGCCTGCTTCGCGTTTCACCTGGCCGCACGGGAATCGTTGCGCTGCGATGTTGTGCTTTGACGTGGATGGCGAAACCACGGCTCTGTCCGAAGATCCTGCGTTCGCGCAACGCCGGACGCTGATGTCCCAATGCGAATACGGGCCGCGCATCGGCGTGCCGCGATTGCTCGGCCTGCTCGCGCACCTGGAAGTTCCGGCGACATTTTTTGTGCCAGGCTACATCGCTGAGAATCATCCGCGCATGATTGAAGCGATTGTCGCGGGCGGCCACGAAATCGGATTGCACGGTTATCTGCATGAGAAGCTTACGCGCCTCACGGAGGTGGAAGAGGAAGCCATACTTACGCGCAGTCTTGAAATCCTCACGCGGCTGACCGGCTCGCGGCCGGTGGGTTTTCGCGCGCCGTGGTTTGAGATTAATCCATGGACGCCCGCGTTGCTCGCGCGGCACGAGATTAATTACTGCGCGAGTGAAATGGGCGATGACGTGCCGTATTTTCACGAGAACGGGCTTGTGGAAATTCCCGGCCAATGGCTGCTCGAAGATTGGGAGCAGTTTGCCTTCAATGCCGAGCCGGCGTGGGGATTTGTTCCCGAGAACTGCGAGAAGGTTTTTGATCTCTGGTGGCGCGAATTCGAAGCGATGCACGATATGGGCTGCTGTTTTGTCCTGACGCTGCATCCGTGGCTCAGCGGGCGGCCTTCGCGAGTGCGATTGATTGAAGATCTTGTGAACGCGATGCGCGACAAGGGCAATGTGTGGTTCGCCCGTGGAAATGAGATCGCCAGTTACTTTCGAAAGAATCCGGAGGCGCGCCGGGAGATTGATTTTGACGCAGCCGAGAACTCCAGCCTTGTCAAAACATGAGTTCCACCGCCTCCCAATGGAAACGAACTTTCGAGCCGCTTGCTTTTGCACGGCAGCTCAGCACGCGCACCGCGCAGACACCGATGCCGGTGGCGGAAATTCAACGCGGCATTTGTGAGGCCGGCGCCCGGCCGCTCAACCGCGCCACGACCCTTCCCGCGCAGGCTTACACCAGCGAGGATTTTTTCGCGTGGGAACTGGACCACGTTCTGCGCCCCGGCTGGCAGTGCGTTGCTCACGTTTCGCAAATTCCGAACGCAGGGGATTTCCTTAATCTTGATCTTCTCGGCGAGCCGTTGATTGTCGTGCGCGCGAAGGATGAGTCCATTCGCGTGCTTTCGCGTGTCTGCCCGCATCGCTCGATGGACATCATGCCGGAAGGTTTCGGCTATGATGGCCACGGCCCCGCTGAGGCGCGCGACGGCAAGGCGGATTGCGGCCATACGAGGCTTTTTCTTTGTCCTTACCACGCGTGGACGTTCGAGTTGGACGGCCAGCTCAAGGCTTGCCCGGAGATGCACGAAGCAGAAGATTTTTGCCGCGATAAATTTTTCCTGAAACCATTTCGCGCGGAGGTTTGGCAGGGATTTGTTTTCGTGAATCTCGATGGCAACGCGCCGCCGCTCGCCAACGGGCTGGATGAAATGGCTGCCGACCTCGCGGCGTTCCGCCTGGAAAAAATGAAACTGGTTATCGCGCGCGAGTGGGATTGCCCGTTCAATTGGAAGGTACTCGCGGAAAATTTCATGGAGAGTTACCACCATCTCGGCATCCATCATAAAACGCTTCAGCCGATGATGCCCGCGCGCGACACGTGGACTGAGCAGGAGCGGCGTCATTACGTGCGTTCACATCTGCCTTACAAAGATTCGGTGAGGGAAGCGTATCAAGAGTTCGAGGCGGCGGGAGATTTTTCCAACGCGCTGCCGCCGTTGCCCGGGCTGAATGACCTGCAAAAATCGGAGTGGGGATTATTCCTCGTGCTTCCAACATTCCTGCTCGCGATGGCGCCTGACCGGGTCATCTGGTATCGCTTGCAGCCGCTCGGGCCAGACCGGCTGAAGTTGCTGACGACGACGTTGGTGGCGCCGGAAGCGATGGCGCTTCCGAATTTTGAACAGCTTCACGCGCAAACAACGGAGCAACTTACCACGTTTCACCTGGAAGACATGGAAGTTTGCACGGCTGTGCAGCGTGGTTTTTATGCGAGCGGCTGGCAGCCGGGCCGGCTTAGCCACTTGGAAATGCCGGTGTGGCTTTTTCATCGCTATCTCGCTGCGCGCATTCGAAATGCCTGGCCTACGGATGACGGGACTGTGGCGGCCAGCCAAAGACCTCGCGCCACCGTGCAACTTTCAAAAGGGGGAGCTGCTCAATGATGTGCGGGGTTCACGAAAACGTTCCCGGCAGCCGACGTGAAGAGGCTCCAACTCATTTCGAGAAAAGAATGAGTCTCCTCACGTCGGCTGCTACGGCCGAAAATGAATTTCGCTCGGGGAATGATTGTCCATTGATGGTCGCATTGCCCACGGGGGAATTTATCATGGGCGAGAATGATGGCGACAAGTTTGCCAATGATACGGAACGGCCGGCGCATCGCGTCAAAATTTCCGCTCGCTTCGCTTTGGGAAAATTTCCAGTGACCGTTGGCGAATTCCGAAAATTTCGGGAAAGCCATACGGACGATGAAGGGTTGGATTTGCCGGCCGTTCGTGTTTGCTGGCACGAGGCTGTGGCTTATTGCGATTGGCTCAGCGCACAAACGGGTCGTGAGTATCGTTTGCCGAGCGAAGCGGAATGGGAATTTTCCTGCCGCGCCGGTTCGCGCGCGCCGTTTGCTGGCGGAGAAGAGATTTCCAACGACGACGCTAATTTTCTTTATGACGAAAACGGGATGCGCGTTGGAACTGGCCGTCGCACGCCGGTCGGAAGTTTTCCGACCAATCAATTTGGCCTGCACGATATGCACGGGAATGTCTGCGAGTGGACGGCAGATGCCTGGCACCCGGACTATCTGGGCGCGCCGGTTGACGGCAGCGCGTGGCTGCGGGGAACTGATTTGCGGCGCGTGATTCGGGGCGGCGCGTGGGATTATATGCCTCGCCTCTTGCGGAGTTCCTGGCGGGATTGGCGGCTGGCCGAGGAGCGTGCCGATAATATCGGTTTCCGCGTCGCCACGAGCGATTTGAAAGCCTTTCAAAGCGCATGAGCATGGAACTCCAAATTTTCAAAACGCTTTGGGGCCATACCAGCGGCTTCGATGTTGCCCTTGCCGCCTGCAAGGAAAACGAATTTGACGGCCTT
The DNA here is from genome assembly GCA_036272195.1 of Verrucomicrobiia bacterium. Classification (GTDB taxonomy): domain Bacteria; phylum Verrucomicrobiota; class Verrucomicrobiia; order Limisphaerales; family DASXHY01; genus DASXHY01. The sequence goes on from DATAZE010000055.1 coordinate 66,406, forward strand.
GAAGGTCCGGTTCCGTCGAGTGCCGTGGAGCGCAGTGAGTTCAACAAGAAATTGTCACAGCGCGACCTGAGCTATATCGCCGAGATTTGCACCGCGGGGAGTTATGTGCCGAACCGGCAGGCGACGGATTTGGAACATCTCGACTCATTTCTACGCCAGGCCGAAGCCGCCTTGGAATGTGAGCCGCTTTTTTTGAATGTCATTGCGGGGTGTGACGCGTGGAGCATCGAGCAGAGCGTCGAATTTTTTGGGCGGGCCATGACGATCAGCGAAGACCTGGGAATCATCGCCAGTTTTGAAACGCATCGCAGCCGTTCATTTTTCAATCCGTGGGTGACGCGTGATATTTTGCGCCAGCTGCCGGCGCTTAAGTTGACGTGTGATTTTTCGCATTGGTGCGTGGTTTGCGAGCGATTGATCGACACCGAGCCGGACGTGATTGCGTTGTGCGCCGAGCGTGCGCATCACGTCCATGCGCGTGTGGGTTACGATCAAGGCGCGCAAGTGCCGCACCCGGCCGCGCCGGAACATCGGGAGGCCCTCGAAGCGCACGAGCGTTGGTGGGCGCAAATCTGGCGCAGCCAGATTATGCGCGGCTTGTCGGTGAGCACGATGACTCCAGAATTTGGCCCGGACGGTTACCTGCACTGCCTGCCTTTCACCGGCGCGCCGGTCGCCGATCTGGAACAAATCAATGCCTGGATGGCCGAACGGCAACGGCGCCGGTTCGCGGAATGGATCGGTACAGCCAATCAGTTAAACCCCGCGACAATAACGAACTGACATGACAACGCTATTTCGCTGGCTCAGCACAATTTTGTTTGTCTCGGCGCTTCTCGCGATGGTGACTTTGCTGACCTCGGATGCCATGAATGCCCTGAGTTCGACGCCGCTGCATCGCCGCGCGGGTGCGTTGTCGTTTATGTTGATAGGGGCGTCCTACGTGGCGTTGCAACTTAGCTTGCGCCGACCGCGGAGCGAAAAAGTGAAGGCGATTTTACTCGGCATTGCCTTTCTATTTTGGGGGTCGGGACAATTCCTGCCGCCCAGTCCGTGGGCGACCGCGATGGATTCCGCGGTGGTGGTCATTTTCGTAGTCGATTTAAGCCTGATAATCATAGAAAGTCTGAAGCGCAGCCATTATGAATAATATTGCCAATCATGCCTCTGCATTGCTGATCATCGCCGCCGGCATCGGCGCTGGTCTCATCCATGTTTTTTCCGGGCCGGACCATCTTGCGGCGATTGCGCCGCTGGCGATGAAACGTCAACGCGGCGCGTGGCTGACGGGATTGCGCTGGGGTATGGGCCATGCCTCGGGGGTGGCGTTTGTGGGTATTTTGTCGCTGATATTGCGCGGCGTTTTGCCGATAGACCTTATTTCCAACTGGAGCGACCGGCTCGTGGGCGCATTGTTGATCGGCATTGGGTTGTGGACTTTGCGCAAGGCACTGCTCATTCATGCGCATCCGCATTCGCATGACGGTGACACGCATGCGCACGTGCATATTCACGGTCGTGCGGGCGCGAAGAGCCATGCGGTCAAGCGCCACGTTCACACGCACGCGGCGTTCGGCATCGGGACACTGCACGGGCTTTCGGGCAGTTCACATTTCCTGGCCATCATTCCGGCGCTGGCCATGCCGTCCACCGCTCTCGCCGTGGTGTATTTGGGCTGTTACGGCGCGGGCACTGTGCTGGCGATGATGCTGTTCGCGACAGCGATTAATTCGTTCTCGATGCGTTTCGCCGGCACGGCGAAGGTCTATCGCGGATTCATGTTTGCCTGTTCGGGCCTGGCGGTCACGATCGGCTGCATCTGGCTTTTTGGATTTGGTTTTTGAGGAGCAGTATGAAGCTTTCGGAAAGTCCAAGCAGCCACGCGAATGCGAAAGGCTGCGCGCATCTGAAGGTGGAACTCGTTTTTGGCGAAAGCACTGCGACATCCGCTTCGGCGACCAGTCCGTTGAAATTGCTCACGCCGTGTTCGCGCGGCAAGAGTGTATGGGCTTACGCGAGCAACTTCGGCGGCGGCCTGGTGGCGGGGGATGAAACACGATTGGACGTGCACGTGGGGCCGGAAGCGCGCTGTTTTTTCGGCACGCAGGCTTCCACCAAGGTTTATCGCAATCCCGCGCAGTTACCGTGTTCGCATACGACTCAGGCAGTGCTGGAGCGCGGCTCGCTGCTCGTGTTTGCGCCGGATGCAGTGCAGGCCTTTGCCGGTTCGAGTTATCGGCAGCGTCAGGAATTTCATCTCGCGAACGGCGCCGGACTGGCGCTGGTGGATTGGTTCACGTCCGGCCGGGCCGCGCGCGGCGAGCGCTGGGCATTCGATCATTTTCAAAGCCGCAGCGATGTTTTCATCGATGGCCAGAGGGTGTTTGTGGATTCGATCCTGTTGGATGCAGATGACGGCGCGGTCGAATCTCAGCATCGCACCGGGCGGTTCAATTGTTTTGCGATGTTGCTATTGCTCGGCCCAACGCTTCGCGACGCTGCGGCAAAGTTGATCGCGGAATTTTCTTCGCGGCCGGTCGAGCGGAGCGCGGCGCTCATTGCCAGCGCCAGTCCCGTGCAAGAAGGCGTGGTGTTGCGCGTGGCGGGTGAGGATGTGGAGAGTGTGAGCCGTGAAATTAAACGGCATTTAAGTTTCCTCGCTGATTTTCTGGGCGATGATCCGTGGGCGAGAAAGTGGTGATGAAAGCACCAAGCGCCAACATCCAAGCTCCGGAGAACCACCAAACAGCAATCGCCAATTTTTCACTCGTAACACAGCGTGTCCCGGACGCTTGGAATTTATAAAATGCACCTGACTCCTCGCGAAATTGAAAAACTGATGTTGCATAACGCGGGTTTCCTCGCGCAGAAACGCCTCGCGCGCGGGCTGCGGCTGAACCATCCCGAAACGGTGGCACTGATTTCCGCGCAGCTTTTGGAATTGGTCCGCGAAGGCAAAAGCGTCGCCGAATTGATGAATCTGGGCAGGAAATTTTTGGGCCGCCGGCAAGTCATGTCCGGCGTGCCGGAAATGATTTATGACGTGCAAGTGGAAGGGACATTTCCGGACGGGTCAAAGCTCGTGACGGTGCATCATCCGATTGCGAGCGAGGACGGCGATTTGGAACTGGCCTTGCGCGGCAGCTTTCTTCCCGTCCCGGACGTTTCGATTTTCAGTTACTTGCCGGAGGAAGGTGAACCGGGCGCGATCGAAGTGCGGGACGGAGAAATTGAACTCAACGCCGGGCGTGCGACGTTTGAATTGCGGGTGACGAACCTGGGCGACCGACCTATCCAGGTCGGCAGCCATTATCATTTCATCGAAACGAATGCCGCGTTGAAGTTTGATCGCGGCGCGGCTTATGGAAAGCGGCTGGATATTCCTGCGGGCACCGCAGTCCGGTTCGAGCCGGGCGAAACCAAAACCGTGAAGTTGGTGGAGATTGCCGGAAAAAAAGTGATTCGCGGGGGCAACAATCTCGCGAGTGGGAAAGTTTCCACGGTGGGGAAGAAAGCGGCGTTGAAGCGAGTGAAGGCAAAGGGATTCGCCGATATTGGATAAGAGCCTCCTTGCGTCGGCCGCTACGAAAATATTATGCATAAAATGAAACGACGGCATTACGCTGATATGTTTGGGCCGACGACGGGCGACAAGGTTCGCCTGGGCGACACGTCGCTCATCCTCGAAGTGGAAAAGGATTTCACCGTCTACGGCGACGAATGCAAGTTCGGTGGCGGCAAAGTCATCCGCGAAGGCATGGGGCAGGCCGCGGGCGTGGGCGACAAGGACGCGCTCGATTGCGTGATCACCAACGCATTGGTGGTGGATTGGAGCGGCATCTACAAGGCCGACGTGGGGATTAAAAATGGTTTCATCAGCGGCATTGGCAAGGCGGGCAATCCGGATGTGATGGTCGGAGTGAGCAAAAATTTGATCATTGGCGTCACGACGGAAGTCATCGCGGGTGAGGGATTGATTCTGACTGCGGGCGGCCTGGACACGCATATTCATTTTATTTGTCCGCAACAAGCGCATGAGGCGATTGCTGCCGGATTGACTACGATGGTTGGCGGCGGGACCGGTCCGGCGGTGGGAACATGTGCGACTACCTGCACGCCTGGGTCGTTCAACATGCGGATGATGTTGCAAGCGGTTGATAACTTGCCGCTCAATTTCGGTTTTACGGGTAAGGGCAACACCGCGATGCCAGCGGGTTTGCGTGAACAAATCCAGGCCGGTGCGATTGGATTGAAACTCCACGAGGATTGGGGCACGACGCCCGCCGCCATCGATTGCTGCCTGAGAATCGCTGACGACACCGATACGCAGGTGACGATTCATACCGATACGCTGAACGAATCGACTTTCGTCGAGGGCACTATCGCCGCATTCAAGGGCCGGACGATTCACACATATCATTCGGAAGGCGCGGGCGGCGGGCACGCGCCGGATATTATTCGCATTTGCGGCGAGCCGAATGTGTTGCCGAGTTCCACCAATCCCACGCGTCCTTACACCGTGAATACGATTGACGAGCACCTGGACATGCTGATGGTTTGCCATCATCTCGATGCGAATTTGCCGGAGGATGTCGCGTTCGCGGAGAGCCGTATTCGTGGAGAGACCATCGCGGCGGAGGATATTTTGCACGATCTCGGCGCGATCAGCATGATGAGTTCGGATTCGCAGGCGATGGGCCGCATCGGCGAAGTCATCACGCGTTCGTGGCAAACCGCCGATAAAATGAAACAGCAGCGTGGGCGGTTACCAGGCGAAAAAGGCGACAACGACAACTTGCGCATCAAGCGTTACCTCTCGAAATACACCATCAATCCGGCCCTCGCGCACGGCATGGGGCATCTCATTGGCTCGATTGAAGTCGGCAAACTGGCGGATTTGGTTTTGTGGAAGCCGGCGTTTTTCGGCGCGAAGCCCGAGATGGTCATCAAGGGCGGCGTGATTGCCTGGGCGCAAATGGGCGATCCCAACGCGAGCATCCCGACGCCGCAACCGGTGTTCATGCGGCCGATGTTCGGCAGCTTTGGCAAGGCGACGGGGCCGTGTTCCATCGCTTTCGTGAGCCAGCTTTGCAAAATGAAAAACGTGGCGAAGAATTACGGCTTGAGCAAACGTATTGAAGCGGTGAAAGGCTGCCGCAAAATCAGCAAGCGTGATTTGAAATGGAATGACGCTCTGCCGAAAATTACCGTGGATCCTGAGACTTACGAGGTCCGCGCGGATGGAGAGTTGCTGACGTGTGAACCGGCGAAGATGCTGCCGCTGGCGCAACGATACTACTTGTTCTGAATCGTGAAAACCGGTGGAGAAATGACGAATGCCGAATGGAGGATAACACGACTTTGACGGTCGATTCTCCATTCGCCATTCGTCATTCATCATTCGATCAATGGCTCCTGTGGCAACTTGCCGACTCGGCTTTTCCGACCGGCGGCTTTGCGCACTCTTCGGGGCTGGAAGGCGCGTGGCAACATGGTGAAGTTCGCAATCGCAACGAGCTTTTGTCTTTCGTTGAAGCGGGGTTGCATCAACTTGGGCGCGCGGCGCTGCCGTTCATGAATGCGGCCTATGTCGAACCGGAAAGCGTGGACGAATTTGATAATCTTTGCGACGCGTTTACGACCAATCATGTGGCCAATCGAGCGAGCCGCGCGCAAGGGAAGGCGTTTCTAGCCACGGTTCAGCGTGTGTTTGTTGCGAATGTGGAGACAGACAGGATGCCTGTCCTACGGTTTAATCATCTCGCGTGTGTTTTTGGCGCCGCAATGAGGCAGCTTGAAATTTCGCGCGAAACGGCGCGGCAATTATTTTTCTTCAATCAACTTCGCGGTATAATGGCGGCGGCGGTGCGGTTGAACATCGTTGGGCCGATGGAAGCGCAGGCGCTGCAGCGTCAATTGACGCCGGTGGCGGAAGAAGTGCTGAACCGTTGCGAGTCGCTCACGCTGGAGGACATTGCTCAGACTTCTCCACTGCTCGACATGTGGCAGGGCGCGCAAGACCGACTTTACTCGAGACTTTTTCAAAGCTGATTATGAAACTTCTCCTTCATTTTCATCCCGACGACGGAAACGGACATCCGCGCGCGGATATTCCGGGACATTTTCACGATCGCGAATTACCGCTGGACCGCGATTTCCAACAGCGCGCATTCACCGTCGGAGTCGGCGGGCCGGTGGGCAGCGGCAAGACGGCCTTGATGCTTCAGCTTTGCAAACGGTTGCGACAGACGATGAATATTGCTGCCGTGACCAACGATATTTTCACGAAGGAAGATGGCGAATTTTTGACGAGGCATGGCGCGCTGGAATCGGAGCGCATCCGTGCTGTCGAAACCGGTGGCTGTCCGCACGCCGCGATTCGCGAGGATATTTCCTCAAACCTGCTCGCGCTGGAAGAACTGCATCAGAAATTTCATCCGGACATTTTGTTGATCGAATCTGGCGGCGATAACCTGGCGGCGTGTTTCAGCCGCGAACTGGCTGATTACACCATTCAGGTCATCGACGTAGCCGGCGGCGATAAAATCCCGCGCAAAGGCGGCCCGGGGATCACGCAAACGGATTTGCTGGTCATCAACAAAACCGACCTGGCGGAGGCCGTGGGCGCCGACCTGAAAGTAATGGAGCGCGACACGAAGAAGATGCGCGGCAGCGGGCCCTTCGTTTTCGCGCAAGTGAAACACGGCGTGGGTGTGGATGAGATAATCCAGCATATCCTCCATCAGTGGCGGCACGCAATGCAACTGCCGCATGGGCATTGATTTGATCCTGCCCTTTGCCTCCGCGAGGTAGGACGTTTTCAAAAATACGGTAGCTGCGGATGCGCTTCACAGCCAGTATAGTTGCCGCGTTGCAAAGATGAAACGACGGCCGTTGATTTCACAGGGTTCATTGTCGCGCCTGCTCCAGCAAGCGGCGGAATGCTGGCGTCGCCGCGACTATCTGCAATATTTCGAACTCATGGAGAGCGCGTGCCGGATGGACCCGGCCAATCACCGAATCCTGCTCGATCTGGGCCTTGCTCACGGCATTTGCTACGATTACGCCGCCGCGGAAAATTGTTTCGACCGGGCTGTGCGCGTTGCATCGGATAAGTCCGATGCGCTCGTTATGGCCGGAACTTACTGCCGCAATTTCAGCCGCTTTGAAATGGCCCGCAATTATTTCGAGCAGGCCGCCGCGCAAAAGGATGTCTCGCCGGATACATTCGTCAAACTGGCCGAGATTCATGAACGTTTCCGCTCCCTGGACAAGGCGGGCGAACTCGTGGACCGCGCGCTACAGCGGCAGCCCGGCTCGCCGCTCGCCCTGCTGGTTCGCGCCCGGTTGGATCGGCTTGCCGGACGGGTGGACGAGGCGGAAAAAATCCTCCGACCGGTCCTGGCTCGTAGCGATGCTGAATCCTGGTCCACGCGCATTCGCTGCTGGTATGAACTTGGTACGATCCTCGATCGCCAAGCGCGCTACGACGAAGCCATGGCTGCCTTTGTCACCGCCAAAGAATTGTTCCGCCCGCAAGCCGAGCGTTATGCGGCCTCGCAACAATCCGTCCATGCGCATTTGCGGGAAGCTGCGGCCAACATCACCACCGAAGTGCTTCAACGCTGGTTTGACGCCGGCGAAACGCTCCAGCCTCCGCACCGGGTGACGTTGCTCTGCGGCCATCCGCGCTCCGGCACCACACTCCTCGAGCAGGTGCTGGATTCGCATCCGGACATTATTTCCGCCGAGGAGACGCCAATCTTTTTTGAAGCGTATCTGGGACTTCGGCGGGGTTTTCCGGATAACGCCAACATGTTATCTGTTTTGGACTCGGCCACGCCGGTTGGACTCAGAAAGATGCGTGAAGATTATTTTCGCAGCATGGAGGCCTTCTGCGGCAATCCCATTGGTTCGCGCTTATTGATCGACAAAAATCCTTCGTTGACGGCACTTGTGCCGGCCATCATCCGAGTGCTGCCTGAAATCAAATTTCTCACCGCGTTGCGCGACCCGCGCGACGTGTGCCTCAGCTTTTTCATGCAGCCGCTCCCGCTTAATCTGACGAGTGCTTCGTTTCTGACTCTCCGGGGAATTGTTGAAGAATATGAATCGTTGATGGGCATCTGGCGCGCGATGGCGCCGCGCATGCGAAACCCGTGGATTGAAGTGCGTTATGAGGACATGGTGACGGACCTCGAATCCGTTTCGCGTCGAGTGCTGGAATTTCTCGGCATGCCGTGGGACGAGCGCGTGCTGCGCTTCAACGAACATGCGCAGCAGAAACTGGTGCGGTCGCCCACCTATTCGGACGTGACCAAACCCGTGTTCAAAAGCGCGGTTGGCCGGTGGCGTCATTATCAGAAACATCTTGAACCCTGGCTGCCGAAACTAGAGCCTTTCGTGAAAGCTTTTGGCTACGAGTAAAGTAAGCCGCCGCTCGAATCCGGGCACAAAAAAGCGGCCTTCGTTTCCGAAGGCCGCTTGATGAAAAAGATTTAATTATTTGCGGCGACGCCAGGCGAACATTCCCGCCATGCCCATACCGATTAATGCCATCAAGCTGGGCTCCGGAACGGGGACAAGCTGCAGGCCATTGAAGTCGCCTTCGCCCGAAAGTCCGCTGAAGGGATTGTTGACCGAGCCCCATGAACCGCTGATGTTTCCGTTCGCATCCGCCACCACGTCGGTAAATTCAACGTAGTTGTCGCCAAGGACAAAACTATTCCTGACACCGGTGTTGATGGTGGAAGTAAGGCCATTGAGTGCGGTCCCGCCATTGGCGCCGTTGAGCGCGAAAGCCGCTCCGCGGGTGGCGTCGTAATTTTGACCGTAGAGATACAAATCGTATGTTTGGCCTTGAGTAACGTTGTGCAGCGTGAAGGTGCCTAAACCGGCGCCGCTGACGAGAGCGGCAGAACTCAGGAGCCACGATGGTTGCCCGAGTGTGGAACCACCAGTTGCCCCGTTTTCTCCGGTGAAGAACATGCTTAAGGTGACTGGACTGACCAAGCCAGAAGACGTTGCGTTGGCGGCGGCCGTTGTTGTCGGATGGCCCGAACCATCGACTGTGCCGCCCGTGCCGAACAAAGCCGTGCCGTTACCGCCGGTGGTGCCTCCACTAGACCCATACGCGGCGTAGGGATTTCCCGGATTTCCGCCCGTCGCGGGATAAGGATTATTTCCTCCGTAGAAAAGCGTGCTGCCGGGACCGCCTCCCAAATAGGTCGCACCGCTGAATCCGTTCCAAACGTTATTGCCGGGATCCGAGTAGGCACCTTGGCCGAAATACAATTGGTTATAGCCGGGAATCGTCCCCTGGGTCGCGTCATGAAAATTGATGACTTGAGGGCCGGTGAGCGCGAAGGCGTGAGGGGCCAGGAAGGCCACAAAAAGTCCCCCGATTCTGATGATTCGCTTCATAAATAGTGGTAAAGGTTAGATCTCTTCTGAATTGCCGAAGCATGTCAAATCCCTTCCGGTTGTCAATCATAAGATTGCGTGGGTTTGGAACGCGTTGCAACGAGACTGGGATGCGACTGGCTGGTATAGCCCAGCCTCCCTTTAATCGCTTTGATCCACTTTGATTCAGTGGGATTCACTTTGATTCGGTGTGATAATCGTGAGTGATGAGTGACCAGCCAAAAGGAAAAGGACGAGAACGACGGACGGGGAGGAAATAATTTGATTTGACCGGGATTTGCCCGGATAAATTTTTGAGTCCCAAAAAGGTCTTTCGATGGCTGCAGGTTGTGTTGAAGACGCAAAACCGTGTGGCACACGCCATCTGCCAGCTTCTGCCGGAACCAAAAAAGCTTCGTGGCCGTTTCCATTTGTCCTTTCTTCCCTCCTTTCGTCGGTTTCTTTATAGCATGGCTGTCAAATGGCGAATCGGTGACTGAGGAGTTTCAAGTTTTGTAGGCGATTCGACCGTGCCGTGAGTCAGAAACGGGTTGGACGTCAGCAGTGGCGAACCACAGTTCTTTGAAACTGAATGAACACGGCCCGGCACTGAATGTTTTCTGGTCCCACTAAAGCGGGACGGGCGCAGAGAGGGAAGCTTTTAATAAAAAGGCTTCCGGCATTACGCGCTAGATCCAGATGGGTGACTGAACGGATCGCCTTGCGCATCCGAAATCAGAAATGAAAAGACAGATTCGCATCAGTCACTTTAAAGCAGTCGCTCAATACCGAAGAAGACCCGAAAAAGAAAAATCGGGGACGGCAACGTTTTTACTTGTTGACTACCCGCCCTAATGGGCGGCCCCTTTGCAGTTCATTTTTTATTATCGTTTTCCTCTATTTCGTCTTTCAAGTTCTGTAGATAGCGTTTTTTTTGTTCGATTACTTGCCGCGGCTCTTCAACTCTTATAGATTCAGGTGGATCGCAGTGGGAAGCACAATTGATCCGGACTACAACTTCTTGCCCTACAGACAGTGCCTCACTAGCCCATTTTAAAAATTGTCTTGAGCCATTGCCTGTGCGCTCTACTGCACCCAGCTCAAGGGTGAGTTCTGATTCGTGTTCTTCAGTAGTTGAAGCCCTTGAAATAGAACTGATAATCACAGACATGGCGCCATCGTGTTTTATACCTATCTTCTTGTGAAAATCTTTTCCGATTAGGATCTCAAAAACCGTGAATTTTTCTCCACTTTGTATTTGCATGGTTTTATTCTGGGCAATTATAGCTTGGCCAAGTTCCATCGTTTATACACTCGTCATAACAAGACCTGCAATCTTTCCTTTTACCCCTTTAGGCACTAGCGTGCTTTGGTTGGCGTGTAAAAGTTCATTTCTTGTGTCCTAGGACAGCATCGATTTCATCGGTTGTTAGATCACGGATTTTCCATCCTTTCGGCACCTCCCCCCCAAACTGAGGAACAACAACCTTAGTGTGACTCTGCTGTAATTGCATTGCCTTTCTGAGTTGTGGAATGCTTTGATATAATCCCGTGCCATCCGGATATTCATAATTAAATTTGCCGTCCTGTGCGGCATAACCATGTTGTCCTGCCCCGTTGTTTTCAACATACCAACATCTCAGTACAGGTATGTCTTTGACCGGACTGACTGAAGTGCTTGTCGATGTAGTCTTTTGTACACAGCTCTTCTGCGCACACCCGGCAACAACACAAATAAGAGCTGCTGTCAGGGATTTCATAACATAATCAATTTTCATAATTTATCCGTATCCCAGTGGTTTGGCACACAAGTCTGGCCGCACGGCTTGTAGCCAGGGGCGGCATCATCGGGGCCCTTTACCGGTTTAGGCGCCATAACACCTGGTTTGTCGCTCCAGCCTCCATCTGGATCTTGAGTGCTACAGTGAAAGTCGCATTTGCCGTGATTTGATCTGGTGAATATTGAACGGTTATTTTATGATAGCCTGGTGGACAATTCCCGTCGGAACCCGGTGATTTGCCACCAGCAGCATTGATCCCATCCATTAAGGGGTCGGTTCTCACTATTTGCACTGTTTCAAATCGCAGCTTGCGAGCCATGCCCCGACTTTAATGAGCCGCCCTTGGCTGGCAAGTGCAAAAAGTGAGAACCCTTTACAGATCACCTTGCGCATCCGAAATCAGAAATGAAAAGACAGGTTCGCGTCAGTCACTTTAAAATAGTCGTTCAATACCGAAGAAGACCCGAAAAAGAAAAATCGGGGACGGCAACGTTTTATCTGTTGACTACCCGCCCTAATAGGTGACCCCATTACTTTACGCAAATTCACTTATGAACATTCCGAAAGAATATCTTCTTTTGTTTTTAATTTATCTGTCCATGTGCGCATTCCAGATGCGATATGAGCGCAATCCGATCTGGCCTTTTCAAATTCACCGACCTTTACATAAGAATCCGCCCTGAAGAAATAGGCGCCCTCTCTGTAGTAATCCGATTTGTGATAGTCGCAAAGCTTGATGACACTTGTGAAGTCAGAAATGGCATCCCGGTAACTGCCTCTTTGAAAGAAAAGTATCCCTCGCGTATAAAAAGGGTCCGGCTCCTTGTCACACAGTGAGATCGCTTTTGATAAATCCTCAATAGCGATTTCCGTCTCGCCCTGACGGGAGTGAACGTACGCATGTGTGGTCCAAACTCGATATTCTTGGGAATTTTCCGCAGTCATTCTTTCAAGCAACTGCCATGCTTCGTTGTAATTTTCGTCTCTTGCAAGATTTTCAATTTTTTGGAGTTCGTGTTTTAACATAATTTTTCAATACCTTAGGATTTTTGTGGAAAAATCCGTGGACGTCTTAGTGTTTTGGGCGGGCCATGGTCACGGGATTACCACCGCAATCCTCAGAAACATGCCCCCTTGCGCAATCTTCTATGCTTGTATAACCTCCAGTGAAATCGCGACTAGGGTTTGGTTTTGCGAGTTCATCTGCACATTAAGGGGTCGGTTCTCACTATTTGCACTGTTTCAAATCGCAGCTTGCGAGCCATGCCCCGACTTTAATGAGCCGCCCTTGGCTGGCAAGTGCAAAAAGTGAGAACCCTTTACAGATCACCTTGCGCATCCAAAATCAGAAATGAAAAGACAGGTTCGCATCAGTCACTTTAAAGCAGTCGCTCAATACCGAAGGAGACCCGAAAAAGAAAAATCGGGGACGGCAACGTTTTTACTTGTTGACTACCCGCCCTAGTGGGTAATCCGTTTACTTTACTTTTATTAAGATCGAGGTGAGACCAGTCCAGCCTAATTGGTTTCTGAGTGACTGGCATTTGCCAACTCGGCGGCTACAGCACTTATAGCATGAAATACCTGATTACTTAAAACGGGGCTCCCAATTAGAGTAGGTGAATTCACCGGAAGCCGGTCTTTGCCCCAATATCTTGCGGCTACCCGCAAGCCTGGCTCCGCACAAAGCACCTCTTTATTTGTACTGAATTCTATACGATCAAGAACATTGACGAGCAAAATCATGCTATCATCATTGAGTTTCTCTCGTGCGGCTTTAGTATCTTCAGCATCTAAATCCTTTAAAATCGCTGTATTCTTTTCGATTTCAACTACTGCTTGATGCGCTCGCTCTGTCTTCCAAACGATACCTTCCGCTATTGCGAATATGAGGAAAAAAACGTTTAAAAATGCAAGTATCCATGTAATTCGTCGTTGCAAATTACTGTTGATCATATGTTTAAATATTTTATAAGATATGCTATTTTCCCGGTTTTGGTCCCGGTTTATAAACGGGTCAGTCCCGCATAATCACATATTTTCATTTCCTTTTTGTGTTTCGCAGCAGGTTCGCCAGCGCACCGGACGTTCCCTTAAGGGGTCGTTAAGGGGTCGGTTCTCACTATTTGCACTGTTTCAAATCGCAGCTTGCGAGCCATGCCCCGACTTTAATGAGCCGCCCTTTGCTGGCAAGTGCAAATAGTGAGAACCGACCCCTTTACGTTACGAATTTAAGCACCCAGGAACCATTTCATGCCTGCCACGAGATTTGCGTTCGGCGTTTCCACCACCAAATGAAAGTGGTTGTTCATCAGGCAAAGAGCATGCACCTGCCAGTCGGTTGTCTGGCACACCTCCGCCAGGTCTCGATAAACAGCACCCGATCCTTATCCGTTCGGAAGATAGGCTCGCGTCGGTCGCCGCGATTGAGCGCATGATAAATCGCTCCTGGATACTGGACACGCAATTTTCTGGCCGCGACGCATAGCTTGCGCTCACCACACTGTCCATCAATCCGAATGTGTGATTATGCGGGACTGACCTGTTTACGGACTTTAATGAGCCGCTCTTGGCTGGCAAGTGCAAAAAGTGAGAACCGACCTCTTTGCGATCCCTCTTTTTGTTAATGCAGTTAATCAAAAATGTTAAACTAAGGGTTGATGTCGTTCTTGAGCCACTTAGACAACTGTCAGATTGCCGGGCGGTTTACGTGAATTCTTTGTCATAATCCGAAAAGGTGTTGATTAACGGCGTGCACGATGGAATGACTCTATCCAAACCTGCGGTTTTAAATATCCAGTTTATCTTATGAAAAGTTTATTGTGTGTTGTTTCAGTGGCTGGGATTTGTCTGTTCTCTGGCAACGCTTTCGCTCAGAGCGACACTCCTTACAAAGTTCTCGATACTGTCCAGCTCATGGGCAATGGTGGCATTGATTATGTGTATGCCGATAATGATGCGCGGCGGGTTTATGTGCCGCGCGGCAGCAACACGTTTGTGTTCGGATTGGATGACCATAAATTCATCGGGACCGTCACAAATATCGGCGGGCATGGTGTGGCGATTGATACCGCCACGCATCACGGGTTTAGCAGCGGTCCGCAAATTGGCATGTTCGACACGGAGACGATGCAGAAGATTAAGAGTATTGAAGTAAAGGGCAGGCCGGACGGTATTTTGTTGGAGCCATTGACGGATCGAGTTTTTGTTTTCAGCCATCAGGATCCGAGCATCACGGTGATTGAGCCCAAGGATGGTTCAGTGGTGGGAACGGTGGAGGTGGGCGGCGCGATGGAACAGGCCCAGAGCGATGGGCAGGGAAAATTATATGCGGATGTGGAGGACGAGAAGAAAATTGCCGTGGTCGATGTCAAAACGCTGAAGCTCATCATGAAGTATGACCTTGGCGACGGCGCGGGCGAACCGGGCGGGCTCGGGTATGATATGAAAAATCATATCCTGTTCGCGATGTGCGCGAATCCGAATGTTTGTGTAGTGTTGAATGCTGACACTGGAAAAGTGCTGACGACGTTGCCGATCGGCAGCGGCACGGACGGCGGTGGATTCAATCCCAATACGATGGAGGCGTGGAGTTCGCAACGCGATGGCACGTTGACTATCATCAAGGAAAACAGTCCCACGAGTTTTGCGGTGGAACAGACGGTGCAAACCAAATCGGGCTGTAAGACGTCATCGCTGGACACGAAGAACAACCGGATTGTTTTAGTCTGCACTGAACGGATGCCGGGAGCCGCCACGGAAACGAATGCTCCAACCGGTGGTCAGCGTCGCGGGCGCGGCGGGCCGGGAAACCTGGATGTGTTGTGGGTGGGGCGGTGAGCTAGTCTCGAAGCCAGCCTTATGAAACGGGCGACTGGAAAGTCGCCCGAATCCCGCCTCGCAGGACTGGAAAGCCTGCGCCATGGGGCAGATTGCAATGCACAGCGCGCGGGCGGTTGAAACTAGAGTATTTTCCTAAACGCTCTAAGCTTGGCGTCATGCCCGAGCTGTTTTATCGGCTGCCTCAAAATGTTCTCGCCATTTTTCGCGGGCGGAATCTCTGGTGGCACGCGCTGGCGATTGTCCTGACGATAGGGATCGTCCTGTCCGGGGGCGATTGGGCTTATTATCGCGCGACTCGGGGAGATATTTTTCTGCAGCTTGCCTGGCCGGGAATCCGGGTCGGGACGTATTTGCTGGTAATGGGGACGTTGCTGCTTTTAGTCGCCGGGCTTATTGGAAAAAGCCGGCGGCTTATCACGACCGGCTGGGCTTTGGGGCAGGCGGCGCTACTTGGCTACTTGATTTCCTGCGCTTACAAAGCATTCACCGGACGCCTGCCGCCGCCACGTCTTTGGCGCATGAAAATACCGATGACAGGTGTCGAGATGGACAGCAGCCATGGCTTTCAGTTTGGATTTTTGAGGGGCGGCATTTTTTGGGGCTGGCCGTCGTCGCACACGACGATTGCGTTTGCGATGATGCTTTGTCTGGTTGCGATGTATCCAAAGAACCGGTGGCTGATGGTGGGTGCATTGCTGTATGCGCTTTACGTGGGGTTGGCGGTTTCAGTGACGATTCACTGGCTTTCCGAATTCGTGGCGGGAGCCATTATTGGGAGCGTGATCGGGATTGTGGTTGGGAAAAGTTTTAGAGGCAGGGTGGAATCCCACGCCCCAGTCGCCAAGGATGCATAGCTGCGGAGCAGCGTTAGACGGTAGCCCACGGCGCGAGCCGTGGGACCGAGCGTAGAAATCGCTAAGCCCTGGATGGGGCGCAAGAACAATGCCGTGCCGCGCTCTGTCGCCGCTCCGCGGCTCGTTTTTTCTGATTCATTCATCCCACGGCTCACGCCGTGGGCTAACATCTGCCGCCACTCCGTGGCTGAAAAATTGAGATGCGCCCAAACGCAAATCAAGGCATTCGTCAATGAGGATGCGCATGGCCAACGGTTTCCAGCATTTTCAACTGACCTGCTTCTATTACGGCAATGGCTTGTGAGCGTTTAACCGAAGGAAACCCTTCCAGAAAATCATCGATGGATTCGCCGCCTTCAAGAGCATCGATCAGGTTTTGCAAAGGAACACGCGTTCCGACAAACACGGGTGTGCCGCCCATGATTTCGGGGTCGGAATGAACGATTCCTTTCAAATCTTCCGTTGTCATGACACAAATACGATACCTCCGAGGACGGAATTGTCAGTCGCAAAACATTAATGCTGCGCGCTCAAAAAGCCGGCGCTTCCTTCAGCCGCAAAATTTCCGAGTGCAATTGGCGCGCGAGTTCTTTGCGGTCGGTGCTGCTTTCGCGCAGTTGCGTGAAACGGACTGAGGCGCGAATGGAGCGTTTGCTCATCAGGTTGATAAGGTGCGGCACGAGGGTCATGTCTTTCCAGTAACAAATTTCTTCACCCACGTCGCCGTCGTCGAGTTGGTACTGAATGAGGTCCGCAAAAAGCGAATGGGTTTGGCGGGTGGCCGGTTCGAGCAATGAAGATTTGAACGGCAGCACGGTTTCGCCGTTCGAACTGGTTCCTTCGGGAAATAAAACGACCAGCGCGTCTTCGTCCAGGGCGGATTGAATTTCATTGGTCGTCTGGCCGACGCGCGAGCGGTGTTCGCGATCGACGAATAACGTGCCGGCCAGTTTTGCGAAAAATCCGAAGACCGGCCAGCTTCTCACCTCCCGTTTCGCCACGAACATCGCCGGCGTGATGCTCGCGATGACGAGAATATCGAGGTAGCTTAAATGGTTGGAGACGAGCAAACCGCTTTTAGGCACCGTGCCGTGGGTTTGAATTTCCGTCCTGAAGATGCGCAACATGCGGCTGGAGGAGTGTTGCAGCCAGGCGGCGCGCATGGCTCCCGTGCAGTTTTTTGAAAGGCCGCACCAGCGCGCGTAATTGAGCGCGGCGATGGTGAATTCGGCAATCATCCAAAGCAGCCGTGCGACAACACGCACCGGATGCCGCAACAGGGCCTTCATGCGCTAATTTGAAACCGGGCAGGGAACATTTCAACCGAGAAATCTCTGGCGAGCCAGCGGGTGCATGGTGTCCAAGTCCACCAGGGTCAGGAAATCGATGGTTTTGAAATGCTGATCGAGCGCCGGCGGTCCGCAGATTTTGGCCCCGAGCGCGAGGTAGGCGCGGAGCAATTTGGGAATGGATACCGGTTCAGCAGCGACCTGACGCAAGGAACATTCGTAAGCGGGCAGGGGAGTCGTGCGCCACTGCGGCGCCGCGAGATGTTTGCGGCACAAATCGGCATAGGCGGACGCGCCAATGGCCGGGTCTTGCGAGGTGATGGAACTGCAACCCATGAGGTAACGTCCGCCGCGCGCTTTTGCGTAATCGGCGATCCCTTTCCAGAGCAGGCCCAGCACGACGAGGTTTCGGTGCTGGCGATGCACGCAGGCCCGGCCAAGTTCAACGATTTGCCCGCGTAACGGTTCAAAAACGTCAAAGTTGAATTCCTGGGCACAATAATAGCCGAGATGAGCTTTGGCGTTTAAGCCGGTTTGCAAGCGGTAAGTGCCCACGACGCTGCGACTCGGCAGATGCTCGACCAGCAGGTGGTCGCACGCGGGGTCAAAGGGGTCGGCATCAAGACCGGTGGCCAGGGATGAGGCGAGGCCTTCGTTCAGTTCGAGATTGAAGACCTCGAAGCGCAAAGCCTGCGCGGCGCGGATTTCATCCGCGTTTCGCGCCAGTCTGGTGGCGTAATGCGTCGGCGAGCTGACCAACAGCCGCGCCGTCTCAAGAGTGGTGCTCATAGCGTCAGATTGGCATGGGTCTGTTACGACGGCGTGCCAACAGGGTTAATTTTATCCAGCAATTAGGGCGGCGATAAAGGAAAACTTCGCTGTGTAAGTTATTATTACATAACAAATTAAGACAATATGATGTAAAAAATTAGTGATTTTTTGGCCTTTCTGAAGGGTATGGAAGGCGCAACACGGGTATTACATGTTTGCGGACATACGCGGTTTTTTGAATGCCGCCCGCGTTTCTCTATTTGAAGATTTCGGCTTTCGGGCTATCGGCAAATGCCGGTTCGGCGAAGGGCCAGCTCCGGCGGCTTTTCGACCAAATCAAAAACGCGGCGATGCCGAGGGCCAATGCGAGCAGGCTGTAAAGAATGGGTTGTTTGCCGGAAGTGAGAAAAACAAAAATCCAGCCGAGCAGCGCGAGTAATGCCGGCAACGGATAGAGCCACATCTTGAAGGGGCGTTCCAGGTTGGGCTTCAGTTGGCGCAAGCGCATCACGGCGCCGATCTGGCCGATGAACTGCACCAGAATCCGCATCGTGACCAGCGCGGTGATGACCAGACCGAGGCTGAGGAAACTTGCGGCGATGGACAGGACGCCAATCAGCAGCAGTGAGACGTGAGGAAATTCCTTGGTCGGATGCACCTTGCCAAACACGCGAAAAAAACAGCCGTCTTTGGCGGCCGCAAACGGGATGCGCGAATAGCCGAGCGTCAAGGCAAACACCGACGCAAAACTCGTCCACAAAATCATCACGGTAAAAACCAGCGCCAGCTTTGAGCCGTAAAGTTTTTCGATGAACATCGAGCCGATCGGCGGCGGAGTTGCGTCCGGATTCGTGATCACGAATTCGCGCCAGGGAATGACGCCGATGATGGAAAAATTCATCGCCAGGTAGATGAACCCCACGGCGACCAGACTGATGAGGATGGAGCGGGGGATGACTTTGCCGGGATTTTTGACTTCGTCGCCCAGGTAGCAAATATCGTAGTAGCCGAGGTAATCGTAAATTCCGATTTGCGCGGCGGTGCCAAGTCCGAAGACAAATCCGAGTGAGAAATCGAAGGCGTGCGGCGGAAAATCGAAGGCGATTTTGGAATCAAAATGCCCGACGCCTCCGAAAATAATCGCGCCGGTGGTCAGCAATACTCCGACCCATAGCGCGACGGTGATTTTTCCAATGGAACCGATACGACGATAGAGCAGGGCAATGACCAATACGCCGAGCGTCACGACGATGATTTGATCGAGATGATGATGCCCGGTCTGCGGGCAGAGGTAGTTGAGATATTGTTTGAAGCCGATCAGGCCGGAGCCAATTTCCAGCGGACCGCTGAGAATCAATTGCCAGATGAACAGGAATGCCATGAGGCGCCCCCATTTTTCGCGGCCGTAGCCATCGCGCAAATATATATAGGAGCCGCCCGAGCCGGGCATGGCCGCGCCCAGTTCCGCCCAGACGAGTCCATCGGGAATGGCAATCAGCAAACCGACGATCCAGCCGAGCATCGCCTGCGGGCCGCCACGGTTGATGGTTCCCATCAGCAGCGGGATGGTGATGAAGGGGCCCACGCCGACCATATTGGACATGTTGAGGGCGGTGGCTTGAAGCAATCCCAGTCGGCGCTGCAGATGAGGTGGTTCCGCGCCAGAGACGGGAGTGGTCATGCGGTTTTTTATGCGAAGGTTGGGGGGAAGTCAATGCGAGCGGGTGTTGGCAGGGACAGTGCGCTGCGTTCAGCAGCGCAATGCTGGCATGGGCGTCTCGCCTGAGCGAAGGAAAGGACGCACGGGCGAGGACGCCCGTGCCACTACGTTTGGCCGTTGCGGGGCGAAACAATTTTTGCGAGGCTCCTGTTATGGACACGAGCAGCGAAGCGTATTCTCCAACCGTCGGAAATCACCGCGGCCGCAGGGCGTGCATTTTGATTTCAATAGCGTTCCAGGCATTTGCCATTCTGGCGCGGGGCGCCGCTGACGATCAAAACCTGCCGGAATGGGAAAACCCGCGCCTGACCGGCATCAATAATCAAACGCCTCACGCGACGATGATTATTTGCCCGGATGCAGGAACGGCGAAGCGGATCCAACTCGCCGCGAACAGTGAGCGGGTGAAATCGTCTTTTTATCGTTCGCTCAATGGCGATTGGAAATATCACTACTCGTCGAATCAACTCGACCGTGTGCCGGATTTCTGGAAGCCGGATTTTAATGACCGGGGTTGGGATACGATTCCCGTGCCGTCGAATGTGGAGCTGTTCGGCCACGGAATTCCCATTTACGTAAACTATAATTTCCCCTGGCGTCGGCCGTGGACGCCGCCCTTGGTGCCGGGAGATGACCCGAATAATACGGTGAATGCGTATCGTCGCACGTTCGAAGTGCCGCAGTCCTGGACGGGCCGGCGGGTGTTGTTGACCTTTGACGGCGTCAATTCGTTTTTCGATTTGTGGATCAACGGCGAAAAGGTCGGCATGGGCAAGGACAGCCGCACGCCCGTCGAATTTGATATTACGAAATATCTCAAGCCCGGCAAAAATCTGCTCGCCCTGGAAAATTTCCGCTGGAGCGACGGTTCTTATCTCGAGGACCAGGATATGTGGAGGTTGAGCGGAATTTTCCGCGACGTTTATCTGTGGTCGCCGCCGGACCTGCACGTCCGCGATTTTGAAGTCTCCACCCCGGGAGTGAGTTCCACAAATGCGGTGGCGGAATTGACGATCCGCGCCAATATCGAAAACGTGGGCTCGACTGCGCCGGCGTCCGGATTGGAAGCAACTTTGATTGACCCGGCGGGCAATGCCATTTCAACCAACAGTCTGGCGATTTCGGTGCCGTCGAATTCCGAGCGCGTCGTGAATCTCGAAATCAATGTGCATCACGCGCGGTTGTGGTCCGCCGAGAATCCGAACCTTTATAAATTGTTGCTTGCGATCAAGAACATCAACGGCGACGTGTTGGAAGTGATCCCGGTGAATGTCGGCCTGCGCAGCGTGCAGATTCGCGACGGCAATTTGCTCGTGAACGGCAAGCGCATTCTCATCAAGGGCACGGACCGGCACGAGTTTGACCCCGACCGCGGTCAGGCGATCACGCCGGAAATCATGGAGCGCGACATCAAGATGATGAAGCAATTCAATCTGAATGCGGTCCGTTGTTCTCATTACCCGAACCAGACCGCGTGGTATGACCTCTGTGATCGTTACGGCATTTATCTGATCGATGAAGCCGACATTGAAAGTCACGGGATGGGTTACGGCGACAAGACCCTGGCAAAAAGAACGGATTTTGCGGACGCGCACATGAACCGGACGGTGCGCATGGTTGAGCGCGATAAAAATCATCCGTCCATCATCATCTGGTCGCTCGGCAACGAAGCCGGCGACGGCCCGAACTTCGAGGCGACGTCGGCGTGGATTCACAAGCGCGATCCGAGCCGCCCGGTGCACTACGAGCGCGCTGAGTTAAAACCCTACACGGATATCGTCTGTCCCATGTATCCCAGCCCGCGTTCACTCGGTGAGTACGCTTCGAAGACGGAAACGCGGCCGTACATCATGTGCGAATACGAACATGCGATGGGAAATGGCAGCGGCGATTTCTGGTCGTATTGGAACCAGATTTACGAAAAGCCTTACTTGCAGGGCGGATTCATTTGGGATTGGGTGGACCAGGGTTTGCGGACGATTCAGCAACCCCTGCCGGCGGCGCATTACAAAAAGCCCGGTTGGTTTGACAAAACATTTTGGGCGTTTGGCGGCGACTTCGGTCCGCCCGGCACGCCGAGCGACGACAACTTTTGCTGCAACGGCCTGGTGACGCCCGACCGGCAGCCGCATCCGGGATTGTTTGAGGTGAAACATGTTTATCAATATATCCGTTGCCAGCCGGCAGATTTGTCGTTGCGTAAAGTGGGGGAAATGAAAGCGGCATTTCCTATTGGCGACAAAATCTTAGTGACGGCGTTGCCAAGAGTTGTGGAAATCAAAAACTGGTTCGATTTCACCAACCTCAAGGATATTGCCGCGGGCGAATGGCGATTAAAAGCGGACGGCAAGGAAATCCAGAGCGGCAAATTGCCCGACCTCGATCTGGGACCGGGCGCGACGAGGCAATTGGCCATTCCCGTCAATGCATTCCAGCCGGAACCCGGCGTCGAATATCTTCTCGAATTGATTTTCACCCTGAAACACGATTTGCCATGGGCGGACGCCGGCCATGAAATTGCGTGGGACGAATTCAAGTTGCCTGATTCAGCTCCAGCCACCGCGGTGGCGGCCAGCCAGTTCCCCCCGATTAAATGGACCGCCGACAAGAACGGCGCCACGGTGGAGAGCAAGAATTTCCAGATCGTGTTCGATGAAGTGAGCGGCGGAATTAAATCCTGGCGCTATAAAGGCCAGGAATTGATTCAGTCGCCATTGCGCCCGGATTTCTGGCGCGCGATGACGGACAATGATCGCGGCCGCCGCAGCGCCAAGGATTCGCAGGCGTTCTGGCGTTTCGCCGGCAAAGCGGGAGTGAACGAGGGTTTTTCCGGCGAGAAAAAAGGAGATCATTTCGAGGTCAAGGTGACGACCTCGCTTCCCGCAGCCACCAATTCCACGTGGGAGACCGTTTACAAAATCTACGGCAGCGGCGACGTGATTGTGACGGCGGATTTCAAACCGGCGCGGACGGACTTGCCGAAGATGCCGCGCATCGGGATGCAAATGGAGTTGCCCAAAGGTTTTGAGCGCGTCACGTGGCTGGGGCCGGGGCCGCAGGAAACTTACAGCGATCGGAAGGATTCGCCGGTGGGTGTTTACAGCGGAACGGTGGATGAGCAATTTTTCGCGGACTACACCGAACCGGGCGAGAGCGGCAACAAAGCGGATGTGCGCTGGATCGCGTTGCAAAAGGGGAGCGTCGGCTTGCTCGCGGTGGGAATGCCGTTGTTAAGCGCCAACGCGCTGCATTACACGGCGGAGGATTTGAACGCGGGCAAGCACGCGTTTCAATTGCCGCGCCGCGATTTCATTTCGCTCAACCTGGATTTGAAACAGCAGGGCGTCGGCGGCGATAACAGTTGGGGCGCGTGGCCGCACGATGAGTTTTTGATTCCCGCGCAGGAGTATAGTTATAGCTTCCGATTGCGACCGTTCGGTCGCGGGGAGGACCCGGAGAAGCTGGCGCGGGAGCAGTTTGACGTGAATTGAAGAGAAAAGCGCGGATTAAAGTGCCGCGCCACCCCGCGTTTGCTGCAGCGATTTGTTAGGCCGCTTTATGCTTGAGCGCGAGAAGCTCAAAAAAAACGCCGACCTGAAATGCCAATGAGAAAATGACTCCGATTCCGAGAATCACCTGAGCCAAGGAAAGGTCAAATCTCGTCAGACAAATGGAACCTACTGCGATAATCAGACAGGCCAGGATAGCGCACAGTGCCTGACACACCCGATGCCAGGCCGCATCGGACACCACCTGCCATTTGAGCAATCTAATAATCATAAACTAACCTTTCTGTTTGTTGCTGACCGCCACACTACCGCTATATCTGACAAAGCAAACTTGAAAGCCTCATGCAACATTCGATCGGCCTAACGACCCAAGCTCAGCGACCCGGCGCCAAACGTCAGTTTTTTCCAGCGATGGGTGGTTTGGCCTAATTTCCTTGTGCACGACCAAATCTAAGGCTCGATTTTTTGATTTCGCAAGATTTTTTAAGGATAAGAATTTCAACTTACGCCGATTTTGAGCCGAGGTTTTCTCTCATTTTTGAGGAATATCACATACCGCTCCAATAAGTTGCGTCGAAAACATTACCGTAAGTTTTTCCGCGTAAGCGTTTTCTGCTTCAATTGCTTTCATGAGAACAGGAGTCGCTTTAGGGCTTGGAACTTCGGATTTCTCCGGAATTTGCCCGTCTTCACTATGTTTCAACGCGGTCGCGCCGAAGCTGAAAGCGAAGGCGGAGAGTTTGGAATTCGGAGCTTTTCACCTCTCGCGCCCCAGCCGGCCTTTTCCAGACGGAACCGCAGTCCTATTCCACCCCATTCCGCCACGGTGCGCGACCAATCGGAGCTTCTCGGGTCTTTTCGGACAAAAGACATGGGGGGGAGGGGGCAGCCCACGCAGACCGTGAGTAGCATCTCGACATTGCCCCGGAGCGCGACTGTGTTCCGCGCAGCGGAACCAGTCGCAGCACGTTGTTTTGAAACCAGCGATCGGCGAGCCAGACGGCTTGTCTTAATCCCGTTGCTGCGGCTGGTGCTCCGCACACAGCCGCGCTCCTCTCCGCAGTTTTCGCGGGCAGCGCCGAGCTGCCGCCCCAACACATCCATTCTCCACCAGCCTGATATTGACGCGTGGGCGGCACTTCACTATCGTTCGCACAAATCGCCGGTTCGGCGGGCTTGCTCCAGCCCTCCTTCCCGGTCTCGGTTCGAACGTGAACACGAACAACTAACTACACCCTCTATGCAGCATATCCAACTCGGTTTTCTGGATTACGCCATTCTGCTCATTTATGTCGCATTCGTCGTCGGCATCGGCTTCGCCTTGACGCGGTACATGAAGAGTTCCTCGGACTTTCTAACGTCCGGACGCTCGATTCCCACGTGGGTCACGGGTTTGGCGTTCATCTCGGCAAACCTCGGAGCGTTGGAACTGGTCGGCATGGCGGCCAGCGGCGCGAAATACGGCATTGCGACCGCGCACTTTTATTGGGTGGGCGCGATTCCAGCGATGATCTTCCTGGCGGTGTTCATGATGCCGTTTTATTACGGCTCCAAGGCGCGTTCGGTGCCGGAATACTTGAACATGCGTTTCAATCCGTGGGTGCGCGGGTTGAATTCCATTGCGTTCGCGGTGATGACGGTGTTCGCCTCGGGCATTTCGATGAATGCGCTGGCGAAATTACTGAATCAGCTTCTGGGTTGGAATTACCACCTGGCGCTGTGGATTTGTTCGGCGGTCGTGCTGGTGTATGTGTTGAAAGGCGGATTGACCTCGGCGATTTACACGGAGGTGCTGCAGTTCTTCATGATCGTGCTCGGCTTCGCACCGGTGGTTTATCTCGGATTAAAGGACGTCGGTGGCTGGGGGGCCATGACGGACAAGCTTCATGCCGTGGCGACGAATCCGATGGCGCTTGATCTGAATACGAAGAGCTTTGCCGCCGACGCATGGACGAGTGCCTGGAAGCCGCTGTTGGGCGGGCCCAGCGCGAATCCGATGGGCGTGGATTTGTTCGCGATGGTGTTCGGCCTCGGCTTCGTTTTGTCGTTCGGCTACTGGTGCACGAACTTCCTGGTGGTGCAACGCGCGATGGCGGCCAAGAACATGACTGCGGCGCGCAATACTCCGCTCGTCGCGGCGGTGCCCAAAATGCTTTTCCCGGCGTTGGTGATTGTGCCCGGCATGATTGCGGTCGCGTTGACGGCGACGCCGGACAAGGGTTACCGCATCCCGCCGCCGATTGTCGCGAATCAGGTGTATGTGGCGAGTGCGCAAGTTGTGAAAACGTCCGCTGGTTTGCCGGCCGATCAGGCGGTCGCCGCCGTCAGCAAGGCGATGGGCGTGAAAATGAATCCAGAGAGGACGGAAGCGTTGATAAAGAGCGCCGGTTCGATGGATGAAACGCAAATCGAGAGCGGCCTTTACAATGCGGTGGGGGAATACGATTACGACGGCGTGATTCTCTCGCTGGTGAAAAAATATTGTCCCACGGGTTTGCTGGGCCTCGCGCTCACGGCTCTGCTCGCCTCGTTCATGTCCGGCATGGCGGGGAATGTGACCGCATTTAACACGGTCTGGACTTACGACATCTACCAGGCTTATTTCGCGCCCAACAAACCCGATTCGCATTATTTTCTGATGGGCAAGGCGATTACGGTGGTCGGTATTTTATTGAGCATCGCGTGCGCGTACTTTGCTTCGATGTACAATAACGCGATGGACGTCATTCAACTCGTGTTCGGGTTCGTGAACGCGCCGCTGTTTGCGACGTTCCTGCTGGGCATGTTCTGGAAGCGCACCACGAGCATTGGCGCGTTTCTCGGATTGTTCGGCGGCATTGCGACATCGGCGGTTTTCCATGCCGTGACGACGGTGGGTTCCAATGTGGACGCCGCCGGTCACGTGGTTAACGGCATGAAGGGCGGTTATCTGGCCATCGTGACGAAATTCCCGAGTGAGATGGCCCAGAACTTCTGGCTGGCCAGTTTCGCGTTCATTTCCTGCCTCGTTCTGACGCTGGTGATATCGCTGGCGACGCGGCGCACGAAGAGCGATGAGGAATTGAAAGGACTGGTGTATTCATTGACGCCAAAAATCAAGGACACCGAGCAGCATTTTCTGCAACGTCCGGCGGTGTTGGGCGTGATTCTTCTTATTTGCTGCGTGATTCTGAACTTTATTTTCTGGTAAACCTCAACCACACGAAAGGAAAACGATTTTATGGGACTCGATATTCGCTGGCCAATCGGACTCATGTTCTCACTGATCGGTTTGTTGCTCACCGGTTTCGGCGCGATGAACGGCGCCAAGTCGATGACGAAAATCGCCGGGCAGGAAATCAACATCAACCTGATCTGGGGCATAGTGCTGCTGGTGTTTGGCGTGTTGATGGTGTTTTTTGCGTTTCGCGACAGTAAGAAAACCCCTCCGCCGCAAGCTTAAACTGCAATGATGTATTGAAACCGCAGATAAACGCAGATGGACGCGGATACGAATTCACTCGGAGGCATTTTCCCAGATCGAATTACGCACGCAATTCGGTGTGATTTTTGCCTTTCGCGGTTCCGGGTTTTCGCCATCGGCATCTGCGTTTATCGGGGT
>DATAZE010000056.1:0-61414 GCA_036272195.1 Verrucomicrobiia bacterium
CGGGCTGAACACTGGCTGAAAGCCGGTCACGGAGCCGACGATGGTGTAACCGATCACGGCGGCCACCAGCCCGGGCACCAGCGCCTCGACCTCGAAATCTTCCTTATAAAAAATCTCGGCGGCGATGATGGCGCCTGCCAGCGGCGCTTTGAAAATGGCGGCAATGCCCGCGCCCAACCCGGCGGCGAGAGCGATGTTCCGTTCGCGGGCAGTGAGTTTGAGGAGGTCAGCGATGCCGGCGCCGGTGGCGGCGCCAATTTGAGCGATGGGCCCCTCGCGCCCGGAAGTCAGGCCCCCGCCGATGGTGAGGGCGGAGGTGATCAGTTTGAAAATCGAGATGTGAAATTTTACCTTTTCATTTTTGTGAAAGGCGCGAATGGCGGCGTTCGTCCCGATGCCGGCGGTGGTGGGAGCGAATTTCCAGGTCAGAAAACCGCCGACCAGGCCTGTCGCGGCGGTCATTACGGGAAGCAGCCAGGGGCGGCTCATGTGAAAGATATAGTTGCCGCTCCCGCCTTCACCGCCCGGCAGCGGCGGGTTGTATCCCACAATCGTGCCGAGCACAAATTTGGTGATCAACTCTATGGCTTTACTCAAAACCAACGCGCCCACACCAGCGCCGACTCCAATGAGAATGCCGATAAATCCCCATTTCCGAAGGAATGTGGCGCCTTCGCCAATTTCCGGAATCTGTCGCAATCCGCGCTGTAGCAACATCCGTTTCCACATATTCAGTCTTTTAAAAGATCAGAAATTTAAATATTGGCTTTTATGATACACGGGAGCGGCGCGGAATTAAAAAGAATTAATCTAATCATGCCATGACAGGAGATTTAATTTTGCTTACGTGAAAAGAAATTGTCCTTGGGTGGCGGGAGGCAATAAAGTGCGCCGATGCACATACATTTGCTCGGCACGGCGGCGGGTGGCGGAGTGCCGCAATGGAATTGCAACTGCGCGGTCTGCCGCGAAGCGCGCGCCGAGGGCGGGCGCGTTCAGTCTCGCACGCAATCGTCCGTGGCGATCAGCGCCGATGGAAAGAACTGGTTTCTTTTGAACGCTTCGCCGGACATCCGCGCGCAAATCGAAACTTTTTCACCCCTCCACCCCGCGGCGAACAGCGCACGCAACTCACCCATCGAAGCGGTGCTTTTAACAAACGCGGACCTGGATCACACGCTGGGGCTGTTGCTGTTGCGTGAGGGGGAAAAACTGCGCGTTCATGCCACGGCAGACGTCCGGCGCGCGCTCTCCGAAGGCACTGGTTTCGAGGCGGTGCTCAGCTCCTTTTGCGGCACGGAATGGATTGCTCCCTCCGCGAAACCGCAGCCGCTCTTGAAGCGCGACGGGTCAGTCAGCGGCCTGACGGTCGAGGCGATTTCGCTTCCGGGGAAACCACCGCGCTTCATGAAATCGCGAATGTCGGCTGCGGCGGAAAACGTCGTCGGATATCGGATCACTGACGATAAAACGGGCGGCAGGTTGCTGTTTTTGCCGGATGTGGGGACGCTGAGTGAAGGTCTCTTGCGCTGGTTGCCCGAATGCGATGCCTTGTTGTTTGATGGTACGTTTTGGTCCGAGAACGAAATGCGCGAGCAAGGCGTGGGCACGCTTTCCGCCGCGGACATGGGGCATGTGCCGATTTCGGGTGCATCAGGCAGCTTAAAGGTTCTTGCGGAACTTAGGATCAAGCACAAGATTTATACCCATATCAACAATACCAATCCGATTTTGATCGAAGATTCGCCCGAACGCGCCACGGTGGAAGCCGCCGGCTGTGCGGTGGGCCGCGATGGAATGGAATTTAAAATTTGAGATTCGAAATTTGATGGATTACGTAGGGGCGCCGATGCCCACTGGCCCAAATAATGCCACGGGCTGCGCCGCTGAACACGGCGCGGACAGCGTAGCGCGCTGTCCCTACCATCGTTTGTCGAAGACATAATTCCGGAAACTTGAAAATGGAACACGAAGCTTTGGACGATAATACCTTTACCGAACGGCTGCGCGCGGTTGGCACGCGATCGTATCATCACAAACACCCATTTCACGTTTTGATGAATGAAGGGAAGCTGACTCCTGAAGCCATCCGTGACTGGGTGGCAAACCGGTTTTATTACCAGCGAAACATCCCGGTGAAGGACGCAGCGATTATTTCGAACTGCCCGATTCGCGAAGTGCGCCGTCTGTGGCTGCATCGCGTCACCGACCACGACGGGATGCGCGAGGGTGAAGGCGGGATTGAGGCGTGGTTGAAACTGGCCGAGGCGTGCGGCATGACGAGGGATGAAATTCTCGACGAACGCCATGTATTGCCGGGAGTCCGTTTTTCAGTGGACGCCTACGTGAATTTTGCACGCAGCAAACCGTGGCCGGTGGCCGTCTCGTCGTCGCTGACCGAATTGTTCGCGCCGGATTTAATGGCCACGCGGCTGGCGGCGTTCGAGAAATATTACACGTGGGTGCAGCCGTGGGGTTTTGATTACTTCAAACGCCGCGTCACGCAGGCGCGCACCGATTCCGAGGAGGGATTGAAATTGACCCTGGCCTATTGCAATACGCGCGCCCTCCAGGAGGAAGCCGTGCGGGCGCTATCATTCAAGTGTGACGTGCTTTGGACGATGCTGGATTCGATTGCGGCAGGTCGCCCGGCGCAGTAGTGTGGGAGTATCGATGCAACTGCCGCCTTCCGATATGCGCCCGAAGCTGTCTTTCCGCGCCCGCCTTCAGACTGATAAAGTAACCGGCAAGCCGATCGTTTTATATCCCGAAGGCGTCCTGATGCTGAACCCGACGGGGCACGCGATTGTTTCCCTTTGCACCGGCGAAGCGACGTTTGATCAAATTGTGGCGAACCTGGCGGCGCGTTACAAAATTTCGGCGCAGGAAATCTCGCCGCAAGTGGCCGAATATCTCAATCGCCTTCGCGAACGGAATTTGTTGGAAACGCGGGCGGGAAATGAAGGCTGGAAATGAACCGCGCCGTGCCCAGACCGTTTAGCCTGCTCGCGGAAATAACCCATCGCTGTCCGTTGCATTGCCCGTATTGCTCGAACCCGCTGCAACTCGTGCCTTCGCGGGGCGAACTGGCCACCGAAGATTGGAAACGCGTCCTGGCGGAAGCCGCTGAATTGGGTGTGTTACATGTTGGTTTTTCCGGTGGGGAACCGCTGCAACGGCCGGACCTGGTCCAACTCGTCGCCGCGGCGCGCGAATCGGGACTTTATTCCAATCTCATCACGAGTTCGCTTGGTTTGACTCGCCAGCGACTCGAAGAATTGAAAGGCGCGGGCCTGGATAGCATTCAGATCAGCTTCCAGTCCGACGAAGAAACGCTGGCGGACCGGATTGCGGGAACGACCGCACACGCAAAAAAATTGCAGACGGCGCAGTTGGTTCGCGAATTTGATTTTCCGCTGACCATCAATACTGTGCTGCATCGCGGAAACATCCATCGCCTGGAGCAAATTATTTCCCTCGCGGAAAGTCTGGGTGCGGAACGGCTCGAATTGGCCAACACACAATATTACGGCTGGGCGTTCAAAAACCGCGCGGCGCTTCTGCCAAGCCGGGAGCAGGTGGACCGGGCGGTTGAAATCGCGAGCGCCGCAAAAAAACGGCTGTTGGGCAGGATGGAGGTTTTGTTTGTGGTACCGGATTATTACAGCGATCGCCCGAAACCGTGCATGCACGGCTGGGGACAAAAACATCTCACGGTGAATCCGACCGGCGAAGTGCTCCCCTGCCCCACAGCGCACGAAATACCGAACTTGCGATTCGACAACGTTCGCGAAAAATCACTGGGCTGGATTTGGCGCGAATCGGAGGCGTTCAATCGTTTTCGCGGGACAGAATGGATGCCCGATCCGTGCCGCAGTTGCGAATTTCGAGAAGTGGATTTTGGCGGATGCCGGTGCCAGGCGGCGTTGATTACGGGGGATGCCACGGTCACTGATCCGGCCTGCCAATTTTCGCCGCAACGGGAAAAACTGACGCGATTTGTGGAAGCGAGTCAGGAGGGACGGAATGCCTTTTCTTCAGAAGACGAGGAAATTCTCTTCCGCCAGAATGCCGGAAGTTGAAAAGCCCGGAGCAAACGCTCTGCGGGATTACAAATATTTGGCGCGGAGCAATGCTCCGCAAAGTGATTACAGCGTTTCGGAATACGCCGTGCATTCCATGTTGGTAGGAACGGCTTCAAAATCCGGCGCTGTCCAAACTTCGTTTTGTTCGTTCTGCATAAACATCTCTTTTCTTTAACCGTGGATTCGAGGCTTACTATAATCCGTAAATCTATGATGTCCAGTCTCTAAAAAAAGCTTTTGTTCGGATATGAGATGTTCTACCCATTCCTCATGAACATGATTCCCCGAGTGGCATTCCTTTCGGCGTTCTCCGCTGCGCTGTGGCTGGTTGCAACCCCAGCAAAATGCCAGAGTGGCGGCGATTACCAGATTTTTGTTTCCAACGAAAAAGGTGGCACGGTGACCGTCATCAATGGGGCGGATTTTAAGGTCACAGATACCATCCTGGTCGGGAAACGGCCTCGCGGAGTTCATGCCAGTCCCGATGGAAAAACGGTTTATGTCGCCGTCAGCGGCACGCCCATTGAACCGCCGCCGAAGCTCGACGCCAACGGCAATCCTATTTTTCTAAAAGGCCACGACGATGATGATGACGACAAGGCGAAGTCGGACAAATCCGCGGACGGCATCGCCCTGGTGGACATCGCGCAAAAGAAATTCCTGCGAAAAATCCCCGCCGGTTCGGATCCGGAACAATTTTGTCTGAGCGCGGACGGCAAACGGCTTTTCATTTCGAACGAAGACACCGGCACGGCCACGGTGCTCGATGCATCGAACGGAAAAGTCATTACATTCGTGCCGGTCAGCCGTGAACCGGAAGGTGTCGGTGTTCGCCCGGATGGAAAAGTGTTTTACGTCACTTGCGAAACGGCGGGAGACGTTTTTGCGATCGACGCGGAAGCTTACAAGGTCGTGGGCCAGATCCGGGTTGGATTGCGTCCGCGAAGCATCGTGTTTTTGCCGGACAGCTCGCGAGGGTTTGTGCCCTCAGAGTCGGCAGGCGAATTGAACCTGATTGATACCGTGAATCAAAAACTGCTCAAGACGGTCGCGCTGCCCAAAGGCTCGCGCCCGCAATGCCTGCAGGTCTCGTCCGATGGCAAAAAAGTCTACGCCGGCTGCGGCCGGTCGGGAACGGTCTGCGTGGTGGACGCGAACACGCTGGCGACGTTGAACAGCATCAAAGTCGGCACGCGCCCATGGGGGATCGCGTTGTCGCCGGACGGTAAATATCTCTTCTCGGCGAATGGACCATCGGACGATGTTTCCGTTGTCGACCTGGCGACGGAAAAGGAAGTTCTCAAAATAAAATCGCCGGGAAGTCCGTGGGGTGTGACTGTCGTACCGAATGCGAAATAAGGGAAGCAAACCGGCAGGTTTGCCCTACCTCGCAGGGCTGACGATAAAAATTTCCTGTGACGTGATGCTTTTGGTGGAGCCGCCTTTAAAAGCGGTCGCCCGTAATATCGTCGGGCTGGATAATTGCAGCGGCTTTTCGTACAGGGCGTCAGAAGCGGTCGGCACCGTTCCATCGAGCGTGTAATGAATGGCCGCGCCGGGCTCACTCGATAGTGTGACGCCGACCGGTCGCTCGTAATTTCCACCAACCGGCGAAATGGCTGGCGGAGGCAACACGGGAGGTCCTGGCAGACTTTCGATCCATTGGCGCAGCAATTTCATTCCAGCGTGGTCCACCTGGTTGCGCGCCAGGGGCGGCATTTTTAGTTCCTCCAGTGAACTAGCCCGCAGGTAAAGAATGGAACGCCAGATGTCATTGGGAGCGATGACGCGAGGATTGTCGATTCGCTGATCAATCAATACCGAACCGCCGACTAACCCCTGCTTTGCCAGTGGCGTATCAAAACGCGCATCGAAATAAGCGACCGTCCCGCGCGGGCGATGGCATTGGGAGCAGTTGGCATCCAGGTAGGAGCGGGCGCGGTCGTCCAGGCTCCGGGTTAAGTCCTCCATGCGCGCGAGCGTGGGCAGTTCGTTCAGATGGGATTCGTCGAAATTCGTGTCAAACAAACCAAGATGACTCCACGTGCGGAGTTCGTTGTCTGTAATGCCGGACGGATAAGAAAGCTCGCGGTTCAACTGGCGCGTCTTGACGCCGAGCACGTAACCGGCATTCGGCGTGTGGCAGGTGAGGCAATCCTGCCGGTTGGGATAATACCACATTTGCGTGCGAACGCCGGTGGCGGTCGTAATGGGAATGGCTTCGGTCAGATTCGTAGCCAGCAGGTCTGCGTCACTATTATCGGCACGCCATTTGTAGGTGACGCCATACACTCCACCGGTTTCATCGCGAACGATAAAACGCGTTTCCAAACGGCGTTTTATATTGGGATTGGTTTCATCGACGGGCAACTCGAAGGTCTTTACGAAAACTGTGCCGTTGGGAAAAACCCATTCACCGGTCGGCGAGAATTTTATTTTTTCGTCGGGAACAGAAGCCCACCGCAATTTCACCGCGCCATCGGACCAAAAAGGGACGATGAGGTCGTAGGGAATCAGAGTTTGGTCGGGTGTCAAATTACGGATGTCACTGAACGCGCCAGTTTGCGAAAGCAATGGCGGCAATTTGCCATCGCCGCGCGCAGGCAGGGACAGATAGGCGTGCGGGGCTGGCCGGGAACCGAGTCCGTACGGTTTCGAAACCTGAGGCAGAGCGGGAGAAGAATTTACCGCCAATGCGAGGGCGACCGCGGCAAATCCAAAACTATGACGTAACCACATTGAATCTCAGGCCTTCAGTTATGAGCCTGGCCATTCACTGATTTGCAAGGCCGGACTCGCATATTGAATCTTCTAAATAGTCTTTTTGCGGGCCTTTTTCAAACGGGAAATTTGGTTCGCGGTTGTGCGTTTACACTTCCGCATCGATCGGCTCTCCAACTGCATCAATGCGGAACTACAAGCGAGCACGGATATTCTTCTAAAAAATCCGCAAAAAACACGCGGTTGCAAAAATTCCGAACGAGGGCATTATTCGGGCGTTGGATAAACAAGGGCAGAATTCCATTAGTGGCAGCACTTTGCGCACAGTGGTATCCCCTATTTTGGGGATACATAGCAACAAGGCGGCCACGATATATTCGTCACGCAGAATAAAGAATTTTGCGTGGACAGGGGTGTACACGCAATTCCAAGCGGAGCACTGGTTTCGTAGGGGTACTGGTGCTCCGCTATTTATGTCATCATGAAGCGCGGTCAAATAATTCCACGTATTCTCTAACCCAATGAAAAAAATCCTTCCGTTCGTTCTCGTGCTGGCCGGCATTTCGCGGGCCGCTTTCGGCCAGGTTGAAGACGGTTTCGTCAGCCTCATGGATGGCAAAACCTTCGATGGCTGGAAGACTGCCACCGAACACACCAATACCTGGACCATCCAGGACGGCGCTTTCGTGGCGCACGGGGATCGTTGCCATCTTTTTTATGTTGGCGATCAGCAGCCGTTTAAGAATTTTGAACTAAAAGTGGATGTCATGACCGAACCGCATTCCAACGGCGGGATTTATTTTCACACCAAATACCAAGAAGTGGGCTGGCCATCGAAGGGATTTGAATGCCAGGTCAACGTCAGCCATAGCGACTGGAAAAAGACCGGCAGTCTTTACGACGTGGCGAATCTGGGTGATACACCGGCCAAAGACAACGAATGGTATACGCAAGACATTACGGTTCAGGGAAACAAAGTGACGGTAAAGATCAAAGGTATCACGGTATTGGAATACACGGAGCCGCCTGGGGTGCAGCCGGGAAAAGATTTCACGCGAAAGCTGGACGAGGGCACATTTGCACTTCAAGGACATGACCCGCACAGCACGGTTCACTACAAAAATATCCGGGTGAAACGGCTGGATTAAGACCCGCCGGAATTCCACGGAGCGTCAGTCATTGGAGCGCGGAGCAAATGCTCCGCGCATTTTTTGTACGGTTCAAGCGGAGCAATGCTCCGCGCTCCGCTTCCGAATCAGAGGTTCTCGTCGCCCTTTAGCTCGCGCAGCCAGATATTGCGGAAGCGGGTGGCGTTGTGATGGTCCTGGAGTTCAATGGGCCCGGTCGGCGACTGAGGTGAATAATGTCCCACTTGTTTCCAGCCACTTGGCCCCCGGTAACTCTGATGATCCTGGATTAATACACCGTTCAAGAAAACGGTGACGTAGGCTGGGGATTTCAGCGTGTCGCCTTCGAAACGCGGCGGATGGAAGACAATATCGTACATCTGCCATTCGCCGGGCGGGCGCGGGACGGTTGCCTGCGGCGGATGCTGGCCGTAAAGTGCGCCGACGCCCCCGTCGGCATAGGTCGGATTTTTATAGGAATCCAGAATCTGCACTTCGTATTTTCCCATTATATAAATGCCGCTGTTGCCGCGACCCTGGCTGTCGCCTTTCACCGGCAGCGGCGCAGAAAACTCGAGGTGCAATTGAATATCGCCAAATTGCTGCCGTGTCATGATGTCCCCCTGAGGACTTTCGATCAGCACATTGTTATCGATTTTCCATTTGGCTGGCTCGCCTTTTGGATTCTGCCACGCTGAAAGGTCGCTTCCATCGAACAATACGATCGCATCCGAGGGCGCCAGGCCGGGTTTTTCCTGCGTGCTGGAAGTACCGGGCACCACGACGGGGGGTAGCGGACGATTGGGATCGTGCACATGCCACTCCGTGCCGGGAATGATTGGCGTGTTGGTGAAACCGTCGGTGTTGGGCGGCATTTCCCATACCGGACCGGCTACGTTGCCGGCGAATGACGGCGCGGCGCAACCAGCGATTAGAATAGCGAGGGTCGAAGCGAGACGAGTTGTTTTCATAATATTTTTTCCAACGCACAGCCGACAGCAGCCAGTTATTTACGCGAAAATGCGGAGTCAAACGCGGCCTGGTTTGGCGCGAAATCCAATTTGCGAACAAAATTGCAGGACTCCGTGGCGCCGTGAATGCGGTCCATGCGACCGTCCTCCCATTCCACCGATAACGGGCCGGTGTAACGGGCATCGTTCAGGGCGACGATAATTTTTTCGAAATCAATATTGCCGCGGCCCAGGGAACGAAAATCCCAATACCGTCTCGGATCCGTAAAATCCGTATGACCGCCGAAAACGCCGACCGTGCCATCCCCCTGCCCCCACCATGCGTCTTTCATGTGAGCGTGAAAAATGCGGGCGCCGAATTCCCGGATAAATTTCACGTAATCCACGCCCTGGTAACCGAGATGCGACGGATCGTAATTGAAACCGAAGCGTTTGTGATTCTGCACCGCGTCGAGCGCGCGCCGGGCTGAAGCAATGTCGAAGGCGATTTCGGTGGGATGCACTTCGAGGGCAAAGTTTACATTTTCCTTTTCGAAAACGTCGAGGATGGGCAGCCAACGTTTGGAAAAATCCGCAAATCCTTTTTCGAGAAATTCCTGGTTTGTCGGCGGAAAGGCGTAAACAGCGTGCCAAATGGATGAACCGGTAAAACCGTTCACGATGGCGGCGGAATGGTCCGCGGTAGAGCGGCCGGGTTTGGCGTTGAAAAATTTTCGCGCGGCGCGGGCGGTGGCCTTCATTTTTTCGGCCGCGCGCGAACGAACACCTTCCGGCTCGCCATCGCCCCACACATCCGGCGGAAGAATTAATTTGTGCCGGCTGTCGATGTTATCGCACACGGCCTGACCGACAAGATGGTTGGAGACGGCGAAGCAACTCAGACCGTGTTGTTGCAGCAGCGCCCATTTTTTCTCGAGGTAACCCGGTTCGGCCAGCGCGCGGTCCACTTCAAAGTGGTCGCCCCAGCAGGCAAGTTCCACCCCGTCGTAACCCATCGCTTTGACTTTGGGAGCAAGTTCCGCGAGCGAGAGGTCCGCCCATTGACCAGTAAAGAGAGTGATCTGTCTCGGCACGGGCGCAATTCTGTAGTTTCAACCGCTCCGGGTCAAGATCGCGGTCGTATTTTGCGGGCCTCAGAAAGAAAGAATGCTTCCAGATGCGTGAATCATCGGCTACTATTCAGTCAAACTTTTCCTTGAGAATGGAAAACGATCGTTTAGGCCCTGCGCTCCGAACCGTCTGGATTGGCCTCCTGGCTAGTGCGCTTTCGTGCCTGCCTGTGCTTTCGGTTACGGCGCAATCGGCTTCTGAATCGGTTGTGGAATTTCAAAAAGACATCCGCCCGTTGCTCGAGAATTATTGTTACGATTGCCATGGCGGCGATGAAAAAAAAGGAGACGTGTCCTTTGAGGAGTTGAAGTCCAATAGCGACATTCTGAACCACGACCTTTGGCTCAGGGCCCTGAAAAACCTCCGTGCCGGCCTGATGCCTCCCGCGAAAAGAACGGCCCGCCCGACTCCCGAAGAACAGCAGCGCATCGAGACCTGGATCAAGTACCAGGCGTTCGCCATTAATCCGCAAAACCCTGATCCCGGCCGGGTCACCATTCGCCGCTTGAATCGCGCCGAGTATCGAAACACCGTGCGCGACCTGATGGGAGTGGATTTTGATACCGAGGAGGAATTTCCCGCGGACGACACTGGTTACGGCTTTGATGATATCGGCGAAGTGCTCACGGTATCGCCCATGTTGCTGGAAAAATATCTCGCCGCAGCGGACACCATCGTCACGAAGGCCGTGCCGACCACATCCAAAATAGTCGTCGAGCGAATCATTCCCGGACGGAGGTTTCATGATACCAACAGTCCGTCCGACAATTATACCCAGGGAGGACTTACCCTTCCCTACAAGAAAGAAGCAACGGTTACGGACACTTTCAAAGCGGAACACGCCGGCCGTTACGAATTGGAGATAGTTTTGAATTTGAACGAACGGTATGTCGACAACAAATTTGATTACAACAAATGCCGGGTCATTTTCAAAGCGGATGGGCAGGAATTATTAAATAAGGATTACGCCCGCGAGAGTTCCAAGCCGTTTCACTACAAAATCAATCGTGACTGGCAGGCCGGTGAGCACGAACTGACCTTCGAACTGCAACCGCTCACACCGGACGCCCCGTCGGTTCGATCACTGACAGTGCGTATTGATTCGGTGACGGTGCGCGGGCCGTACGACGAAAAATATTTCATCCCCACCAAAAATTACGCCCGCTTTTTCCCGAAGGACGTTCCCGGGAACAAGGCGGGGCGGCGTGCGTACGCCGAGGAATTGTTGCGGGCATTTGCGACCAAAGCCTTTCGCCGTCCGGTGGATGATGACACGGTGAAGCGCCTGGCCGACCTGGCGGCGGGAACATATACGAAGCCGGGACAAACGTTTGAGTCGGGAGTCGCCCATGCCATGATTGCGGTCCTGGCATCGCCACGTTTTCTGTTTCGCGAGGATGTCACCGAGCCAGTCTCGCCAGCAAACGTGAACCCCTTCATTGACGAGTATTCACTGGCGTCGCGCCTTTCCTACTTCCTGTGGTCATCCCTGCCGGACGATGAGTTAATGCAACTTGCAGGCTCAG
This sequence comes from Verrucomicrobiia bacterium, assembly GCA_036272195.1. Classification (GTDB taxonomy): domain Bacteria; phylum Verrucomicrobiota; class Verrucomicrobiia; order Limisphaerales; family DASXHY01; genus DASXHY01. The sequence continues at coordinate 11,541 of DATAZE010000056.1, forward strand.
GCTCGCTGCGAAAAAATCTGACGGCGCAGGTCAATCGCATGCTGGCGGACCCACGCTCGGAAGCGTTGGTGGAAAATTTCACGGGCCAATGGCTGCAAGCGCGGGACATTTCCACAGTTCCGATCGACTCCCGTTCCGTCCTGGCCGGTGACGCAAAGACTTCCGACGAAGAAAAGCAGGAGCTTAGATCTGAAAAACCACCCCGAATCGATCTGGATGGCGACGTGCGCGCAAGCATGAAGGCGGAAGTGGATAAATATTTCGACTACGTGATGCGTCAAAATCGCGACGCAATCGAATTGGTTGACAGTGATTATACGTTTTTGAACGAACGGCTCGCGAAATTTTACGGCCTCTCCAACCTTGGCGTGAAAGGATCGGAAACACGCAAAGTCACCCTGCCCCCGGACTGTCCGCGCGGCGGTATCCTCACGATGGGCGGCGTTCTCGCCGTCACCTCCAACCCGACCCGTACTTCACCGGTCAAACGCGGCTTATTTATCCTGGACAATATCCTGGGTGTGCCGCCACCGCCGCCGCCACCGAACATTCCGCCGTTGGAAGACGCCGCGAAAGCCATCAATGGCCATACTCCGACGTTGCGGGAGACACTGGCGATCCACCGGCAAAGTCCCTTATGCAGTTCGTGCCACAACCGCCTAGATCCGCCCGGGTTGGCGCTGGAAAATTTCAACGCCATGGGCATGTGGCGCGAGAGCCAGCACAGCCAGCCGATTGACGCCACCGGAAAACTGATCACCGGCGAATCGTTTACCAACGTCATCGAACTGAAGCACATCCTCGCTGCGAAGCATCGCGATGACTTTTACCGCACGTTGACCGAGAAGATGCTCACCTATGCCCTTGGCCGCGGGCTGGAATATTATGACGTGGAGACCGTGGACCAGATCGTCAGCAACCTGAAGAAAAACGACGGACATCTCTCCGCGTTATTGACTGGAATTATCGAATCTTCTCCCTTTCAAAAAAGCCGGAGACAGGATACAATGAGCACTGACATAGCCCCGACCAGCCCGACAGCGCAGGTTGCCGGATTAAAAAATTGAAGCCATGAAAACAAATGCTTCGTCCGCGAAAAAAACCTTCAACTCCCAGGGCGTAAACCGCCGTCATTTTTTGCGCGGGCTGGGCGCGTGCCTGGCGCTGCCGGCATTCGGCTCCCTCACACCGCTCAAATTGCTGGCGTCGGAAGGCTCGTTACCCGGAAAACTCGGCGTGACTTCAACCGGTGCGCCCCTGCGCGCGGTATTTCTTTCGTTTCCGAATGGGGCAATTCCTTCGACTTGGTGGCCGGAGGGCGAAGGTCCTGATTTCAAATTAAGCCAGACGCTTCAGCCACTGGAGCCTCGCCAGAAATTGATCCAGGTCCTCGGCGGCCTGGACCATGCCTGCGCCAATCCCGGAGCGGACGGGGCCGGCGATCACGCGCGCGGCGGCAGTGTTTTTCTTACGGGAGTGCGGTTGAAAAAGAGTGCCACGGACATTCACGCCGGCATTTCCATTGACCAGGTTATGGCCAAGCATATCGGCCACTTGACGCGTTTGCCCTCGCTGGAAATGTCCTGTGACAAAGGCCGCAAGTCCGGCGCGTGTGATTCCAATTATGCCTGCGCCTATCAATATAATATTTCCTGGAGTTCCCCCACCACGCCGATGACACCGGAGTCCAATCCGCGGCTCCTTTTCGAACGCCTGTTTGGAGCCGGCGCGCATGGGGAGCGCATCGCGAACGTGCAACGACGCCAGCAGGAACAGAGTTCGATTCTGGATTTTGTGATGGACGACGCGCGCCGCATGCAAAAACGGCTGGGCGGAAATGATAAGGACAAGCTGGACCAATACCTGACGGACATCAGGGACATCGAGACGCGCATCCAACGGACGGAGCATTTGGGTAAGAGAATTGATCCGGCCATAGATACTCCCGAAGGAGTCCCGCCGGACCAGACCGAATACATCCAAATCATGTACGACATTTTGCTGCTCGCGTTCCAGACGGATTCCACGCGCGTAGCGACGTTCTGCCTAGCGCACGATGGCGACAATCGTTCCTTCAGCCACATCGGAATTCCCGAAGGGCACCACGATTTGTCGCATCACAAGGGCAATCCCGAATGGGTCGCCAAGGTGGCGCGCATCGATTTGTGGTATGCACAGCAATTCGCACGTTTCCTGCAAAAACTCCAGGACACCAAAGACGTAGACGGCAATTCGCTGCTGCAAAATTCGATGATCGTCTACGGCAGCGGCAATGCCGACGGCAATCGCCATACTCACACCAACTTGCCGCTGGTTTTGGCAGGCGGCGGAGGCGGCAGCTTGACGCCAGGGCGTTACGTCAAATTTAATGGGAAGCCCGCCTCGAATTTATTCCTGAGCATGGCGGACCGAATGGGGATCCAGGGTTTGGAACGTTTTGGCGATTCCACCGGCAGGCTCGGCAGTGTTTAATTTGTTGGTTTAAAATACGCGCCAGGGTTTGCCGACGTGAGGAGGCTCATACCCTTTTAGTTGAAAGTCAGGGCCTCCTCACGTCGGCTCCTACATCGTCCCAAGAATATGAATAAAATTGCGGCATTTATCGGCTGTTTGCTGTTTGTAGCAGGAATTGACAGGCTCGACGCCGCTGAACCTCAGGTCATTTCACTTTGGAACAATGGCGCTCCCGGGTTTGAAAACCGGCGCAATGAACCGGAACAGGCGCAAAGTTATTGGGTGCGTCACGTCAACAATCCGTCGCTCACCGTTTTCTTCCCGCCCAGGGAAAAGGCAAACGGCGCCGCCGTGGTGATTTGCCCGGGTGGCGGCCATCGCGAGTTGGTTTACAATCATGAAGGAGTTGAGCCGGCGCATTATTTCAACAATCTCGGCGTGGCAGCATTTGTCTTGAAATACCGGCTGGCGCGCGAAGAAGGCTCGCCCTACTCGCTCGAGAATGCTCATCAAGACGGTCAAAGAGCCATGCGCCTGGTCCGCAGCCGCGCGACTGAATGGAAACTGGACGCGCACCGGATCGGAATCGTGGGTTTTTCCGCAGGCGGCGAGGTCGTCGCGATGGTCGCGTATGGAGCAACGGACGGAATTCCGACTGCCGCCGACCCCATTGACCAAGCCAGTTGCCGCGCGGATTTCTTGATTAGTGTTTATCCGGGACCGCTTGGCATCCCGGAGAAACTCCCCGCCGATGCACCAATGGCATTGTTAGTGGTCGCCGATGATGACGATAGCCACGTCGGCCCGGTGGTGAAACTTCTGGAAAAATATCGCGAGGTCAAACGTCCGGTGGCAGTTCACATTTTTTCGCACGGTGGCCACGGCTTCAATATGGGAACGGGTTCGAAATTGGCCTCGATAAAAGATTGGCCGCAACAGATGACGGATTGGATGACGGACAATGATATTTTGAGCGCCAAGTCGGGGACGGAAAGCGGTAAATAACTTTTAGGGAACCGGCATCACAGGCCAATGACCGGCTGAAAGTGCTACATTTCCAGCGCCGTAGGCGCGAAATAGCTGTAAGAGATTTGAGAGCTCCGTAGGAGCGACATACTCCAGATAATGCCGCTCCTACGGCACTATCTCCGCACGGGCGGGACGCCCGTGCCACTATTGGCTCAAGCTACTTTTTGTGGCGTCGGCTGTGAGACCGGTATTTCTGCCGGTGCGATGATCTGCACGGGCCGATATCCACCCCTGGATTTGAAATACATGATTAACCCGAGATAGCAAACCAGCATGAAGGCCGGGAATATTGACATCTTGCCCAAGGCGCTAAATTGGCCGGTGGTCGTGGCGCTGAGAATGACTGCCTTGGAGTTATCGTCGGTGATGGCGGCAGCTTTCACCGGGTCGATGGCGTGATAATTGCCGAGCAGATATTGCTTTTCAACCGTGATGGTCTGGTAAAGTGCCGGGTCGGCCGAGGCGAGCTTTTTAGTCGCCGATGATTCCTGCAAATAGCCGATGAAGGGAAGGCCAAGAATGCCCACCGCCAACATCCCGATACCGCCCATCGTGTTCAAGGTCAGCGCCCCGCCCTTGGGGCATTGCTCGGAAGTCAGCCCCAGGATGGTCGGCCAGAAAAATGTTTTGCCGACGCCGTAGAGTGTGGCTGCGGCAAAAATGACGGCCATGCTTGCGCCGTTGGTTTTCGATAGCGCCAGCAATCCGACAATCGCCAGCGTAGAACACGCAGCCAGCAGGCCGGGCGGTGACAGCTTGTGAATGAACGGTCCGGCAGAGAAACGCAGGACCACCATGATGGCGGAAGTATAAACAAGCACCCAGGCCGCGTTGTGCCCCGCCGCCTGCATCGGCGTTTCCATCAGGGAACTGATCCATCCGTCCGTGCCGAGTTCCGCGGTGGCCTGCGGCATCATGATGATGATCAGGAAGGCCAACAGCGGGCGGCCAAATGATTTGGTGATGAACGCAAACAAGATTGTGACCGCGCCGGTCAAACCCCAGACGACCCAGGAACTCCAGTTGAAGACTTGACCCACTTGCGCGAAGACGAGGCCGAAGCCGACCAGCGCACCGAAGGCGCCAAGTTCCTTCAACATGTCGAGGTAACGGATACCGGCCTGCTCGCGTTCACTGCGGGGAAAGTTGCGGGTCAGGAGGATAAAAAAGAAAACGATGGCAGGAATAAGAATCAGGCCGAGGGTAATGCGCCAATCGGTAATCTGCCGGGAGGCGATGTAGATGGTGCATAACCCGCCAATCACCAATCCGCCAGGCCAGCCGGCGTGAAGCCGGTTCAGCCATTTTGTTTTGTCCTTATTGAACATCGTGGAAACGACGGGATTGATGAAGGCTTCCACGGCGCCGTTACCAAGACCGAGAATGATGCTCCCCCAATAAATCAGCGGGTAGCCGGCCTTTTGGCCTTCCGCGAGATTTCCGCCATGAATCGCTTTGTAGGCGGCGAAGGCCAGCGCGCTATAAGCGATGTAACAAACGAAGGAAAAGATCATCGCTTTCTTGTAACCGATGCGATCGATGAACAAGCTAAACAAAATGATGCTGACGCCGAACGGCCAAATGCCCGCGCCCGCCAATTCGCCGGCGTGAACCTTGTCGAGGCCGAAGTCGGTGATGAATTGGCCGCCGCAGAGAATCATACGGCTGATAAACGCATAGGAAGTGGTTATCAGCGCGATGAAGCAGCCCCAGAACAGGATTTTGTCTTGGTTATTGTTCATGAATTAGGAGATGTTTGGGTCAAATTCCACCCGCAGGACGCGGGTGGAATTTGAAGGGAGATGCCTTACCAACCGGTACGATTATCGCGTTTGATGAAGCGCGCGGCTTCGGGGCAGTTTTTCGCGCGCATATTCGGGCCGTCCCACTCGATTTTCTTGCCGACACGCAAGGACACGCAGCCGAGCAGCATGATTTCGGTGAGGCGCGCCGCGATATCGAAACGTGAGTAGCACATGCCGGGTTTGTTTTGCCGGATGGCGGCGATCCATTCCTGGTGCTGGCCGTCACCGTTGCGGGACGGATTGCGCGGAATGGTTTGCGGCACGAGCTTCACTGCCGGATGATTTTTGTAGAAGGTGAATTTGGATTCGCCATCGAGCTTGATGAAAAAGTCGGTGCCGTAATCATCCGGTGAAAAGATTTTTCCTTTTTCGCCGATGATCAAGCAGCCGGAACCGGGCACTTCGCCGCGGAAAGCTTCCACATCCGCGGTCACTTCCTTCGGCGGCTTGTTGCTTCCATCATGGCGATACGGATTATCCTGCCGCGGCTTGCCACCGTCATACCACCAAAGGGTCGTGGCGCCGATGATTTTGCCCGAAGGGTGCACGAGTTGCGAGGCACCTTTGCCGCCCGAAACCTCCGGCTGGCGGTCGGGAAATTCAAAGCGGATGGTCGAGGCGAGGGGGTAGGTCTCACCGTTCGAGCCGGACGTTTTTGCTTCAATCTCGCTCGGATAGCCGAGTTGAAGTGCCCGGAAGGGCATATTGACGGTGTGGCAGGCCATGTCGCCGAGGGCGCCGGTGCCGAAATCGAGCCAACCGCGCCAGTTAAAGGGATGATAAACGTCTTTTTTGAAGGGCCGCATTTGGGCCGGGCCAATCCACAAGTTCCAGTCCAAGTCGGACGGAATGGGATCTTCTCCGTCGGGTCGCGGGCAGCCTTGCGGCCAGATGGGGCGATTGGTCCAAATGTGAACTTCCCGCGCGTGGCCGATGATGCCGGACTGAATGACTTCCACGGCGCGACGCAGACCATCCGCGGCGCTTCCCTGGTTGCCCATTTGCGTGACGAGTCCGGAATCCGCGGCCAGGTTGCGCAAGGCCCGCGCTTCGTAAATCGTTTGGGTGAGCGGTTTCTGGCAATAAACATGTTTGCCGAGTTTCATCGCGGCGGAGGCAATGGTGTAATGCAGGTGGTCGGGAGTCGCGACGTTAACGGCGTCAATGGACTTGCCCATTTCGTCGAACATCTTCCGGTAATCGAAATAAAACTTCGCGTCCTTGTATTTATCGATCAATCGACCGCTCTTCTCCTTATCAATATCACAAAGAGCGACGATGTTTTCGTTTGCGCACGCATCGATGTCACTATGGCCTTTGCCGGTGATGCCAACGCCGGCAATGTTGATTTTGCTGTTTAGATCGCGTCCGCGGACCAAGGCCGGCACTCCAAAGGTGATAGCTCCGGCTGCCAGCGCGCCAGTTTTAAGAAACTCACGACGGGTTTTCATTGAGGATATGGATGATTTACGGTTCATAAATGTTACAAGATTCCCTGCTTATCGTGTTTCTGGGTTTTCCTTTACAAGATTTGCCGGATCGGCATCGAGTGAGACGACCCGGTTTGGTCGGATGTTAATCTGATGGTCCATTCGGAAACGCGCTGAGTATAGTCATCGGGATTATCCCGTGACAATTGGAAATGACAGAAACTGAAAAATAAAAGCATCCCCGAAAACGGTGATATATTTGCCTTGCGAAGCCCGGATAACATCCGTAGCTCTGAATGTGACACACTAATCATGAAAAAAGCATTTCTGTTATCGCTCTCTCTTTTCATAACACTCATGACCTACGCAGCGGAACAAACCGCCGCGGAAAAACTGGGCTGGCAACTGGCCGTTCACTCCTACACCTTTCAAAAATTTTCGATTTTTGACGCCATCGATAAAACGGCGGCGCTCGGAGTGAAGTATATGAGCGTTTCCGGCACCGTGATTCTGGAGGGCTCGAATAAAGTCGGCACGGTTGGCCTTTCTGACAAGGACCGCGCGGCCATCGATAAAAAGCTTCAAGCGGACGGCTTCGGAAACTTTGTGAACGTCGGAGTTGTGCAATTGCCGGCGGATGAGACGAAAAGCCGGAAGGTTTTTGAGTTTGCGAAAAAATGGGGCATCGGCGTGCTGGTCGCGGAGCCGGAACCGGATGCTTTGGACACCGTGGAAAAACTTTGCAAGGAATACAACATCAAGGTGGCCATTCACGATCATCCGAAGCCCTCGCATTATTGGAATCCGGACACGGTTTTGGCAGCCATCAAAGGCCGCACGCCGTTAATGGGCGCGTGCGCGGACGTGGGCCATTGGATGCGTTCCGGATTGGACCCGCTCGAATGCCTGAAGAAATTAGAGGGCCACATTATCTGCCTGCATTTCAAAGACCTGAATGAAATGGGGCCGGGGGCGCACGATGTGCCCTGGGGAACGGGCGTGGGAAAATCGAAAGAGCTGATGGCGGAATTGAAGCGTCAACATTTTCACGGCGCGTTTTGTGTGGAATACGAATATCACTGGACGAATTCCAGCTCCGAGATTGCGCAGTGCGTGAAATTCTGGAATGACACTTGCGCTGAACTCGCGGCTTCGCCGGCGGATTAGAACGTTTTCAAAATACTCTAACCGGCGTCATCCACCGGCGGCAGCGGACGACTGCCGTAATGACGCCATTCGTCGTCCTGCCAGATAAACGCGAGCCAATCGGTACGGCCGTCCAGGCAGGCGGCGATTTCTTTTTCGGTCAATACCATGCAGGCGGTTGAGAGCGCGTCCGATCTCGCGGCGTCGGGAGTCAGCGCCCAGGCACGCGACCGTTGGCGGGCGGATTTGCCGCTGCGGGGATCGAAGATGTGTTCTCCCTTTACCGCCACTCCCGAACCGCTCAATGAACAATGCTGCAACCAGAATCGGCGGCTGGCAGTGTCATCGCTCAATCCAACCGACCAGCCGGGTTTTCCCGGCGGCGGCGCGCCGATAAGCACGCTGCTTCCTCCAGCGCTAAGCAGAAACGACGGACAATCCCAGTCCGCCAATTCCTGTGCCATGCGGTCCAGCGCGAATCCCTTTCCAATGGCGCCGAGGTCAAATTCCAATCGACCTGCGTCGCATCGAACAGAAAGATCATTTCGCGAAAGGGACCATTGCGGCGGGGTCGGCTGGGTGCTCAATGCGGCGGCGGTCACGGAGAACACACCTCCTGTCGTGGCTTCCATTTCACGCGCCGTCTCCAGGCAACTGAACGTCGGTTCCGCGACGCGCAATTTTTCTCCCGGCATAAGTCCGCCAATCGCGCTGATATCGCTGTTCTCGCGAAAGCGGCTCAAGAGATTTTCGAGACGATCCAACAAATCGAAAGCCGCGCGCGCGGCCTGGCCCGCGTAGCTTTCCTCCTCTCCCGCGAGGCGAACTTGAAAAAAAGTCGCCATTGCATGATGCGTGAACACATGAATACCGGCGTCAGTCATGATTTGATTTGATTTCCGGCGGCAGCCACATCACGAGCAACACTTCGGGCCGCACTCCAAAAAATTCCGTCCGCCAATCCTTCACGAGCGGTCCCAATTTATCGGAGGCTTCAGCTGAAGTAATATAGATATCCGCCTTGCCCGGGTCCTGATCCGGCTGCCAAAAACCTACATTGGGAAACTGGCGCAAATACCACGGGAGCGGCCACGGATCCGCCGCCACCACCGCAATGCGGAGATTATTGCCTGACGGATTGTTGCCGGCGACGGCGCGAATCCGCTCCGGCAAACGCAAGATGTCGTCCACAGTTTGAGCGTAGGCGTAAGGATTTCGTTCGTCGGCGGGAGCCACAAAGACGCGCCGCCAGGTATCGTGACCAAGTGCCGTGGCCAATGCCGCGGCGAACAGCAATGTAAAGGCGCGGGTCGTGCTGTTTCGCGCTGCCTGCCAGAGATTCGCGAGGCCGCGTCCGGCCAGCAGCGCCAGTGGAAGAAATAAATTGAGGGCAAGCCACGGAGTTTTGTACGGGATGATGCTATAGAGGGCGGTGATCGTGACGGTGTAAACAATCAGAGCTTGCAGAGGTTTGTTCGAGCGGATTTCTTCACGGCGGCTGACGGCTCCCCAAACCGCCAGCGCAATCACACCTGCGCCGGACCATCCGCCGGCCAGCAGAGCGAGATAATACCAAGCCGGTTTTTCGTGCCCTTCCCCGCCGGCGCGCGACGCGAGATGCGGAATGGCGTGAACCAGATCCAGCAATCCCTCCCAATGCCGCCCCCACCAGGTGTACAACGCCACCATCACGCAACAAAACGAAACGAACGCTGCGATTCCCGGTTTGACGGCCGACTGCCAATCACGCTGCGTCTTATCCGCGGGTCGGGTCGCCCAAAACCACCACATTGCCGCGATTCCGAACGCTGCAAAATGAATGACGGTGGTTTCCTTGCAGGCGAGCATCAGACCGGCGCCAATGCCAACAAAAATTCCGTCCTTGATTGATCTATACTCGACTACACGAAACACAGAAATGATGAACGCCAACGTCGCGGCCACAAAAAAGGTTTCATGGATAAAATCCCGGCTGTAATAAACTGGCAGCGGAGAAATCGCAAATAACAGCGCGCCGATGGCGCTGGTCAGCAGCCCCATCCTATTGACGAGAAAACCGAAGAGAAGAATTCCCAACGCTCCGATAATGACCGGCCCCACCCGAACCGAAACCTCAGTCAGTTCAGCAAAATTTTTGGGACCTGCAAGCTTTGCAATCGGGAGTGCGACCGCATAAAGAGCCGGGCCGTGGCGGTCTTTGGGATCGTAATGATATTCTTTTCCAGCGAGCAAGTCGCCCGTGATATAGGCGTTAATGGCCTCGTCCGTGTGCATTGGGCGCTCGCCCAGACGAGGCGCGCGAATAGCGAACGCCAGGAGGGCGATTCCAAAAAAAATCGCCCAGCGAATTTTAGGCGGCGGGTTTGCCAAATACTTCGACTTCGATGTAATGATTCAGTTTATTGGTGGTGTTGCCCTTGCTGTAAAGCCGGACGTAACGCCCCTTGACGCCTTTCGCATCAATCAATTTGCCTTCGTAAGTCTCGATATAGGCCATGTCCTTCCCTGCCCCGAATCCAAGCTCGTTCTGCGCGTCGGCGTTGAAAACCGTTGTCACATCCTTGGAAAACGCGGGGTCGTCCGAGACCTGCACGACGACGTCCAAGTACACGCGCGCCTGAGAATGATAATGCCAGACCAGGATGGCGTAGATTTCGGAAGGTTTTTGCAAATCGATCTGCACCCATTGTTTGCCGGGTGACAATTCAACCCACGAGCCTTCGTCACCGGCTTTGTCGCCGTCTGTCAGCAAGTCCAGCGAACCCATAACGGGATCGTTGTCGCTGGCCGTAACTTTTTTACCGAGCGCGATGTTCGTGGTTCCAGCAGGAACGAGAAAATCCGGGCGCTTGCCCTGACGAGCAGGCTCGAGGTTCGGCACTTTGATGGGAACCGGCGTGCCCACAAAAAGCGGAGGTGGCAATTCGGTCTTCAGGGGAACTTTGTCTTCAGCTTGCACGCAGGCGGCAGCCAGCAATAAAGCAGAGAGAACGATATGGAGTTTGCGATTCATGGGTAGGTAACTTTTAAATGGTTCAAGCAGTGGCATCCTTGGCATCAATTTCCAGGACTCTTCCGAGCGGGATCGCCTCATTCGCTTTGTGAATCACGTATTCACTGGTGAACGCCTCGTCTGCCGGACAATTCAACTTTGCCTGACCGCGGATGGCGTTAAAGAAATTTTCCAAGTGCGGCTGGTGAATGGCTTTATTGAAGAACACGGGAATGTCGAAAGCCGCAAGCTGAGCAGTTTCTCGCACGTCCACTTTCGCGGCGTCAGCGGGCGCCTCGCTTTTTTTCGCGGCGAGGTAGTTTTTGTGAATCCATTCGTCCCATGAGGGCGCTTTTTCTTCCCGAAAAACGGAACTGATGGAGGGATTTTCCGACATCTTTAGCGCGCCCTGATCACCCATAAACATTTCGTAGTATCCACCACCCGCGCTGGTCGTGGTCTGCACCTGGTAAAAGGCGCGGGCAGTGCCTTCCGGCAACGGAAACTCATAGATGACCATGGCGTTGTCATACCATTCGTGGTTTTTGTAATAATCGATGCCGCCACTGGCCATGACCGATTTCGGAACCATGCCAAACCACCAGTTGAAAATGTCGATTTGATGCGCGCCCAAATCGGAGAGCGGGCCGCCGCCGAGGCCTTTGAACCAGCGCCAATTGCGGAACTGATGCATGTCCTTGTAGCCGTATTTGGCCAATTGCGCGTCGGACATGTCCGATTTCTTGGGCCACCCGAAATCTTTTTCGGCGGCACGATTCCATTGCGCGTTGGCGGCAGTGAGGCGGCCGCAAATTTTCGCTTCGTGCATGAGCCGGTTGAGCGCGAACAAATAGCGAGGGTTGCTGCGGCGTTGATGGCCGATCTGGAGCAACTTGCCGGTCTGGCGCATCGTTTCAACCATCGAGCGGGCGCCCTCGATGGTATTTGACATCATTTTTTCGCAATAGACGTGCAAGCCCGCCTTTAGGCAGGTATTGGTGATGGGCGCGTGCCAGAAATCCGGCGTGGCCACGATCACCGCCTGCAGGGTCTTCTCACTCTCGAGCAATTGTTCATGGTTTTCGTAGGCACGGACCTCAATGCCGTAGTCCTTTTTCAGAGACTTTTGGGCATAAGTGCGCGCGTAATCCCAAATATCCACCACGGCCACGAGCCGGACGCTGTCTATTTTGAGCAGCGATTCCAGCAACACCCTGCCCTCCGCACCGAATCCGATGAGAGCGATGTCCATTCGATCTTTTGAATTTGTTGGCGCGGCAGCCTGCCCAAAAGCGGCCTGGCTTGTGGCCAGGGCGAGCCCGGCACTTGCTACAGCGGTCGTGCGGACAAATTCCCGTCGAGTTATGAGATTTTTTTCTACCACTTTCGTAAGAGAGTAAATCGGTTGTACTTGGCGAGCGTCAGCGCGAACGCGACCAGAGCGATATGGACGCCGAGCCACGCGACGCCGTCTTCCTGCTTGATCAGAATGAGGCCGACCGTCAGCGCGATGTAAAGAATGCCTTGGAGGAACAGGGAAATTCGAGTCCCGAGCCCGATCAACAGCATGACGCCGAGCGCAATCAACGTGAAACCGAGCACGCCGTAGAACGGCGTGGTAAGCGCGTGCGGCAGCATCGGCTCGGTGGCGAATTTGTCCTGCAAAGACTGCGGGACGCCCACGTAATTCGTCAGCGAATAATATTTCTGTTTCACTTCAATCATCGCACCGCTCGGATCCGCCATGCCGGTGGCCGGGTCGACGAACGGTTTTTGAATGGTCTGATACGCGCCGAATTTCTCGATGCCGGCAAGGATGGCGCGCGCCGCCAGCCATAACCGCAGGATGAGAAAGGCGGCGGTAAAGTCTCCGGTGCATGCGCAGGCGGTTTCAACAGGCCGTGTGACCTGCGGTTTGGTTTCGCTGCTGTCTGTTTGTTTTTGGTCAGGTGTCATAGCCCACAGAATTCAAATCATTGAAATGAGTTGTTCGGCAACCCGTATAAAATTGTTCTTAACGATTATTTAGCCCCGAAGCCGCGGATGAATCCGATGCATTGCGCGGCGTCCAAAACGCTATTGTCCCAGTTGTACTCATATTCGATCGAGATATTGCCATTGAATCCCTGGCGCTGGAGTTCACGGAGAATAGCGGGGATGTTGGAGACTCCTTCGCCATACGGCACGTCGTGGGCATTCGGCGATTTCTCGTTAAGGTCCTTAAGGTGGCTGCTGATGATGCGGCCATCGAGAATTTTCAAGCATTCGACAGGATCCAGCCCGGACCGCACCCAATGACCGATGTCAGCGCAGGAACCGATGCGCGAGTCGCGGTCTTTCACGACGCTAAGCACATAATTCGGGTCCCACATCTTGTAGTTGGGATCGTTCGGACGTTTGGGATGGTCGTGAAAGCCGACTTTGATGTCATACTCCTTGACCAGTTTTTCGATGGTGTCGATTGAGTCGACCGATTCCGTGGTGATGCCGTAAAGTTCCATTTTCTTCGCGAACTCAAAAATTTTACGTGCGCCTGCCTCGTCCTTCGGAATATCCACCACGCCATAATTGACCGCGCGCACACCACGTTCCTTCAATCGCGCTTTGACCTGGTCGATGATCTCGTCCGACACGTTATGGTCAAACTTGATATCGGGCTGCTCCTTGCTGAGCTTCTGGCCATGGTAAAATTCAATCACCTTGCCGCCGGCTTCAGCGGTCTTATCGATGGCCTCGAAAACGGTGAAATGATTGAACGTCCATGCCTGGCATCCGATTGCGAAACCGCCGGTGCGACACGAATCCGGAATGGGGACGGCAACTGCGGTTGTCAGAAAGAGCGCGCCGAGCCAGGGAAGGAGTGATTTCATGTTCATAAGTTAATGACACTAATAATCTCGAAAGGTTTCAAATTAAATTGTTTGTACTCAGAAGAAAACAGTTTTATTTCAAAATTCGAGCTTTTGTATATAGCGCAAATGTACTTGTCGGTCGTAATGTTCCGCCGGCTGCTGCGCGAGCGATGATGGCGCAACGCGGCGGCGTTATCGCACAACTGCACGCGCTTCGTCAGCTTTCCAGATGGCGCGGATTGCCTCTTCATCGCCCAATCCCGTGGGAACCGCCGCGCTGGGATTGTTTGCATAATACCAATGACCGTCCGGCGAGGCTTCCGTGCGGCTGCCGGGCATTTCGAGATAGCAGTTCGTGTCAGTTGTTCGCACCCAATTTTCCGCATATTGAAGCCAGCTCGATCGGTATTGCTGGTTTTGGTGAGCGAACCAGGTGATCTCGTCGTAACCCCAGACCCAGTTGAACGAGCCGTTTTCATTTGGCTGGCCCGGATGCCGGCTCATGCCGTAATTATCGAATTCCACGAAATAAGGCAAATGCTCGCACTTCCAGCCACTGAAAGTTGTTCCGCCTTTGCTGCGATTGTAGAGGCCGTCGGAAAACCCCAGTTTCAATACGGCTTCCGTCGGTTTGTCCGGCGTTTCCATGATGCGCAAAGGAAATGCGTTGAAATCCAGAAGCGGATTTCCGTCGTGCATGAGGCCGCCGGTGGGCGTGTGACCATCGCATAAAACCATGTGTCGTCGCGCGTGTTTGGCCGCGTAATCCCGCACCATGCCAAGCAATCGCGCCCAATGGACGTTGCCCGGATCGTTTTTATTCATGATTTCCACCTGGCCGAAATGAATCGCCTCGCAACCGGCATCAATGTAAGTGATCGCCTGATAGTAAAACCATAATTGCGTTTCGGGCCGGCTCTCATCCGGCACCTGCGCGTTGCGGCCCATAGGGCGCCGTTGGCTCTCCGGATAAATCATGTCGTCGTAGCGGAAATTTCGTTTTTCCGCCGGCTGTCCGAAGGCCGCAAATACCCAGCCGGGAATTTCGAGCTGATTCACTTTCGGACTCACGGTTTCAAAAACGCACGCTTCCAAAACAATTTCCGGATCGGCAGCCCGCACCTGCGGGATGGCCGCGTGCGCGCGTTGGACATTGTTGGAGAAATCATTTTCGGCGTTCCACATACACAACGCGCGGCCAATATATTTTGCGCCGATGCCCGTGAGCATTCGGATGTTGTCCTTGAGATCGCCCCGCCCCTGAAGCATGCCTTCCATGCAAATTGAGCGCGCGAGATAATTTTCCAGGACCTGCCGCGAAATGGTGCGGTCAAATTGAAAGCCCCCGGGCCGGGGATTAATTGTCGTGTTGGTCCCCTGCCCCAGACATACGCTGGCGGTGACAAGACTGATTGCGATCAGCGAAAAAAATTTCTTTGCTGCTGCGGCCAGATAATGACTCATGTTTTCGGTTGCCATAACAAAACGGTCCTCACGCAGCATCCCGCGTTCAACAGGGAACTGGAAAGTTCCCTGAATCCGGCCGTGGCGGGACTGGAAATCCTGCGCTACGTACCTGCGCTTCAATTCAAGGGCCCGCTCAAAAACTTGCCAGAAAGACGGGGACCACCGCATCCCCAATATCGGGGATGCGGCCTTACTGTTGAAGAACGCGGTAGAAACGGCGGGGATAATTACTTGCGCCCGGGTCCGTCAGGTAGAAAAGATTCGTCGTCGCCGTATTCGTGATCAGCGGAGTCCAGTCGAGAAGATTCGTGCTGGTCAGCAAAACATAACTGTTTCCGGCGACACCGGAAAATCCCATTTGAAACGCTTCATTGCTTCCGAATCCACTGGAGGTGAAGTTAAGCGGCTGGAACACGAATGCCGCGCGAGCGGCAATGCTATTGTCGAAATTTACCTCAAACGCGCTCGCCGCAATTGACGCTCCGTTGGTCAAAACGAACGGCCCTGAGTAAAGCAGCGAGCCCGTTGTGGGAAGCGAGCCATCCAGTGTGTAATAAATTTGGGCGCTGCCGTCCGGCGGCTGCAAGGTCACGCTGACGGAGGGATTGAACGTGCCGCCGTTGGGAGTGATCGCCGGCGGAGCCAGTGTCTGGGTTCCGGGCACAGTATTGATCCAGTCGTTAATTACCTGCACCGCGTTCGTGTCGATCACATTTCGCGCCAGTGTCGGCATCTTGCTCGAGTCATTCGTGCTCATGCGATGCAACAGCAGCGAGCGCCAGATATCCTTGCCTTTGATAATCGCCGCGCGGTCGATGCCCAATGAAAGCTGCGCGGGATAATTGGTGATGTTCTGGCTCTCGGGAGGCGTGTCGAAGCGCGCGTCGAAGGTGATGCCCACGCCACCGGGCTGATGGCACTGGGCGCAATTGGCGTCCAGATAGGAGCGCGCACGTTTCTCGAATGAGGCGCTTAAATTCGTCAACGCCGCAAGTTGCGCATAGTTCGTGATGCCGGCTTCATCGATGCTCGGTTGGAAAAGTCCGAGGCGATTCAAGGTGCGAAGTTGATTATCGGTGTTGCCAGTCGCGGGATAAGTGAGGCTGCCATTGAGCTGGCGTGTGTTCACGCCGAGGACATAATTCGCGACCGGCGTATGGCAGGTCAGACAATCCGCGGGGCTGGGATAATACCACGTTTGCGTGCGCACTCCGGTTGCGTTGGTGATGGCGATATCTTCATTCAGGCTCGTGGTCAGCAAGTCCGCATCGGTGTTATCCGGACGCCATTTGTAAGTGACGCCGTACACCACGCCGTTGATATCCCGCACGAGCAGGCGGGTTTCCAATCGCCGCGGCGGAATGCTTGAGTTGGTTTCGTTGACGACGAGGTCGAAATTTTTCACGAAGACCGTTCCCGCCGGGAACGTCCACGAGTTGGTCGGTGCGAAGACAATCTGCTGATCCGGTGTGGTCAAGCCCCCGGTAAAAGGCACGGCCAGGTAACGGCTCTTGACCGCGGCATCCGACCATAAAGGCGTGTTCGGCACGTAAGGAATCAGTCCGGTAATCGGAACGCGATTGGCAGTGTCGGCAAACGCGCCGGTGCCGGAAAGCAGTGACGGGATGCCGCCCGGCAGGATGGCCGGGACAGTGTCCGGCAGGTTCAGAAACGCTGGCACGGAGGTCCGGTTGGTCAAACCGTACGGAGCGCCGCTGCCGGAATTAATTGCCAGGTGAACGGGCGCTGAAGTGCTGCTTAACCCGCTGCCGTCGGTGGCGACGGCAGTCAAAACATAACCGGGCGGCGAGACGGCGGACACCACGTAGAAATAGGTTATGCCATTGGCCAAGCCCGAATCCGTGTAAGTCGTACCAACGACACTGGCAATATTTGTGTAAGGCCCGCCGGCTACCGTGGAGCGTTTCACGTAATAGTTCGTTGCCCCAGCGCTTGGT
This sequence comes from Verrucomicrobiia bacterium, assembly GCA_036272195.1. Lineage (GTDB taxonomy): Bacteria > Verrucomicrobiota > Verrucomicrobiia > Limisphaerales > DASXHY01 > DASXHY01. The sequence goes on from DATAZE010000056.1 coordinate 28,674, forward strand.
GTCCATGAGATGTTCACAAGGCCGTTGCCGGCAATGGCTGTCAAGCCCGTCGGAGGAGCGGTGGAGCCGGGGGCGCCCAGCGGCGCGGGAATCACCGCGAGAGAACCCGACCCGCCCGGCAGAAACGCGCCCGGAAAATTGGAGACGAGTTCGGAATAGGGATGCGTCCCCGGAGCGAGCGAGACGCCATTGATGGTGACGGCGGTAAACGTGCAGTTCTGATGGAGATTCATTTGACCACCGTTTGCCAGAATGAGCGTGCCGGAACAGTTAAGATTGTAATTCACCTCGAACAGTGCCGGGCCGTTGGGAGAAGTGGCGTTTGGCAGGTCGGCCAGGTAGCCATTATAAAATGGATCCACGATGATGCTGTTTGTACCGAGCGAATTAGCGGTCGCGCCCTGCAACCAACCGCATTGCACGATCCATTGCCCCGAGAATGTGTTTCCAGTTCCCGAGACGACTTGGGGCACGTTCGTGGAGCAATTGATAATGACCATGTTTCCCTTGCCCGAAAACGTGCACGCAAAAATAAACTGGCGCGGAAGAGGAGCCAGCCCGCCACCCCCGCCGTTTGCGCCTTGAGCGGAGTTATAAGATTGAGATCTCACTTCCACACTCCCGGCAATCGTGGCGACGCCGCCGTCCTGGCCGACATTGAGGAGCCCGCCGTCAACCACGAGTCCCGGCTTGCCACCCACGCCAGGGAAATTAATGGTAGTTGGGGTGTGCTTCGACCTGAGTTCGGTATTCTTGTTCACCGTTAAAGAACCGCCCGGGAAGGTCTGCACACCGTCCACATCCGGCGAGCGAACCCGCGTGTTGTTCAAATTGTTACCCACCGGAACGCCGTTGAACACGAGTGAGTAGGCATTGCTCGCCGCTGGCGGCACGGCCGTCCCCGCTCCATTGGTTTTCCAAATCGCGGCGGTCCAGTCCACGCCCTGCGGCTCGACATTCGTGGTCGTCAAAGAAGCGATGGCGAGAGGCGTCGCGCGTGCCTCGCTTGACACGGCAGTTTCGCCGCCGGGATTCGGAACAAAGCCTGACCTGGTCAAAGTATAAAGCGGCGCGGTCACGCTGTTGGTCAAAGTTCCGAGCAAAGTGTCATTCGCATAAAAATCCACTTTCGCGATTGGATTATACGGCGCATCGGCCTCGGCGCCCGCACTCACAGTGGCAACCGCCGTGTACGCCGAGCCGTCGGCCGGACTCGTCAGCACGATTGTCGGCGGCGGATTCGTGTAGGGATATAATTGGCTCTGCGGGATGATGGCTTGGGGCGTGGATGGGCCGCCCCAGGACAAACTCACCTGCGACCCGCCTGCGTTGGTCGTGCCATAAAAATAATCCAATTGAATATTGTAAAGTTGCTGGCCCGCCAGCGTGACCGTGTTGCTGCGCGTGGTTGCGGATTGGGCCACCCAATTATCGATCAGCAAACGTCCATTCACGTATAATCGCACGCCGGCATTTGCAGTGGTGTAAAACGTGTACGGCTCAGTGAATTGAGGCTGGACGCAACCGGTCCAACGCACGACGTAATTAGTCCGGCCAATCGTTGGCGTTGGCCCGTTGGTACTCCAATTGAAATTCACGACGGCGTCTGTTCGCGTCAGCGTCGGCACGGCACTGAAGTTCACATTCGTAAACGCCGCGCTGGTCGTATTGGTCCAATAGTTTCCCGTGAGGCCCGTCCCGCTGCCGAGTTCAGAGCTGTCGACGAACGCCGCACTGGCGACCGGGCTGTTGAATGCTCCCGGCATGACCGCCATCGCCGACAGCACGCCCGAATTTGTCACTTGAAAGGGGCCGGTATAAACAAAGGAATTCGTCGTGGGAGTCGTTCCGTTCAGTGTGTAGTAGATGGTGGCGGCGTTGGTAGCGTCGGTCAAAGACACGATTACTGAATTCGTGAATACGCCGCCGTTCGGCGAGATGACGGGTGAGGGAAGAAAAATGCCGATTCCATATATTGACAATGCAAACTCCGTTCCGACAAAAACTTTTCCATTCGCCACAATGGGCACGGAGTATTTAACGGCGCCGCCCGGGTTGTCACGCGCCAGGTTTTGGCTGCTGTTATATAATTCCTGCGCGAGATTGGTGGCATTGTAGGCGTGCAAAACCGCCGGGCCGTTATTGGCATAAGCATCGGCCTGAATGACCCACGCGATGCCGTTGCTGGTACCGTTGGCCGAAATGGTCGGCGTGTAGCCGAGATAACCCAGCGTCGGCGTGGAGGTGGAAACTGGCGTAGTGCTCATCACCGCGTTCGTAATGCTGAAAGCTTTCATCCGATCGCTCGTGCCCTGAAAATAAATCCAGTTATTGAAATACGCGCCCGAACCAAACAACCCGCCGATGGCGCTCTTTAGTTCCTGCACGATCTGGTTGTCGTTGGCGGAATTAAAGTGCCCCATGTTATCGCGGTCCTGGAGATAAAGTGTTCCTTCCTTTCCGCCACCGATAATCAGGCGCCGATGGGCGCTGCTCCCTACCGAATCCGGCAACAGGATTGCGCCGCCAGAACCAAGGTCTTGATCGTTCACATCCATTGAAGACTGGTTCCAGGGCGTAAAATAATCCGCCACCGCGAACCCGTTGGTGGTGGAGAGTTTGACAAAACTATCGCCGTAATCGCCGCCGTTGGTGAACGCGCTGAAACTTCCGTTGCCGCTTTCGAGATAAAGATTGTTCTGGCTGTCCGCACACAAACCGTCACCGCCCATCCAGAGCGCGCCTTCGCCGGCATTGATACCGAAGTCGCTCATCCTCGCGTTGGGAGTCGTGGCAAAGGCGTAGTTAGTTAACTGTTGAAGGTTCGTGGTGCTAAAACCAATTACCCAACCGTGATACGGATCGGTATCACCATAGCTGCCGTAGGAGGCATATAAAATTCCGCCCACGAGCGTCATAGCGGGGCGGTTCATCTGGTTTTGCGGCGCGAAAGTCACCACACCGTTGACCGCATCGACGCCGTTACCCGGCACTGAAGCGGTCACCAAAACCGGGCTGTTCGCCTGTTCGGTTCCGTTGGTGATGTTCAACGCGTGCAATGTATGAAAACCGCTGGCGGTATTGGACACGACACCGGAAAAAACATCGATGTAGAGCGTGCCGGAATTAGTATCAATGGCCGGCGTGCCGGTGATTCCGATGAGCGGGTTGAGAACGTTGTGATGATAGCGGACACCATAAAAAGTGCTCACCAAGGCAGTGCCCAAGTTAGTTTTCCAGAGCAATCCCCCGTTCGCGCCCAGGTTGCTGTCAGCATCAAACGCGTAGATAGTGTCGTTCTCGGTCGCAACGAACACGACGTTATGCGTGCCCTGCCCCGGAATTTGCACGTTCGAGACATACAAAGGCTGCGCGTAAAGATAGCCATCCACCGTATAGGAAAATAGTCTGGCGAAGCTGCCGACATTGACATTCGCGGGCGTGAGAATGGTTTCGTTGGTGTTGGCGCCATCGCGGGCATTATTATATTTGTAGGTCAACGCATCTGCTCTCGCCCAGGGGATTGAAAAATTTGTCAGAAATAATGCCACGCCGATTCTTATCAGCGCGGCGGGTAGACAAGGAATCCGTCGGCGGAGTTGTTTGCAGCAGTTATTAATCACGGCGGATTCAAAACACTTTGTGGGTCAACGAGAACGCTATCAAATGGCGGCCAGCGCCACAATCACCCATTGGAGGGGTATCGTCCGAAAAATGGATGCGAATTTCATTCCGCGTCTCGTTCAAAGCTGGAAAAATGCGGACTGAAGTCCGCGCTCCTTTAACGTGGGATCATTTTGCCTTCGAGGTGTCTTTGGGGACCTTTTGGTTTTCTGCCAACTTCCATTCGATGCTTTTGACCAACCCGAAGGAAAACCCGCGAACAGTCCGGTGGAGATCACCTACGGACACATACGTGTGCGGGCCAACCGGGAAAGCTTCGATATTTACATAATCGTAAAGTTTGGGTTTCGTGCCCGGCGCCCGGGGAATGTTGGTCAGAAAAACGAGTCCTACACAAAATGCACCCGTCCGGCTTTCTTCAATCAGATGGGTGGGTTTGGTCGCTTCGGCGGTGCCCGGGATCAACCACGAACGATTCAAAGGTTCGCGCATGAGATTGGTGTAGCCACTATCAACGACCAATCCTTCCGGCAGCACTTTTACGATTTTCCCGCAAATGCGCCGGCGATTTTGGATGCATTCCAGTCGCACTTTCTCCACCTCCTGCGCGTAGGCCGTGTTTTGCTTGATCTCAATTCGGACGTTTTCCGAGGGAGCATTGCTGGCCCCCGATCGGTTCGCGGAAACAACCGAATTTGTTTGGGCCGACGCGAGCAATGTTGAAGCGGAAAAAAGGAATGACAGGAGGATTTTCACGGCATATCGCTAGCATTAGGCGTCCGCTTCATCAAGAAACAAAAAGGCCTAAATCACTTTATCTCTCAGTGATTTAGGCCAATTAAATTGGTTGCGGGGCTAGGATTTGAACCTAGGACCTTCAGGTTATGAGCCTGACGAGCTACCGGGCTGCTCCACCCCGCGTTCCAGAAGTGGGTCACATAATGCCTCAGGTTTTCGGAAGCGCAAGAGGTTTTACAAAAATTCCTCAAATAAAAAGAAAAGAGGCCGGACACTGCTCCGGCCTCAATGAGAACAAGCGCTTAAATTCTTAACGTAGTGCGCTGACTACGAACACATCATTGATGCGGCGCCGCAGACATACGCCTCACTACACACACGGAACACCGCGTTTCTGCATCCAATGACGCTATCAGACTAACACAGAGCGTTCGAGCCTCCAGTCACCAGAACTGGGGACAAGGGGTTAAAAGTGGGTGAAGGTTGCAAGAACTGGGGACTGGAAAGTCCCCAGAACCTGCGGGCTGGAAGCCCGCGCTACAGCGTAGCGCGGATATTCCCGTCCCGCGGTTTGGATGACTTTCCTGTGGCCTGACCCTCCCCCACTTTAATCACACCCACGGACGAGGGCTTGGAATACTCCACCAAAAATTTAGTCCATGTTTACGGCGCGCCCGAACCGCCTAAAGGCGGAACTACAAACGAGGACGGCGCTGAGACTTGCTGTGGCGCACAAATGGGAGTTTTAACGCCGCAGAAATTTAGCGACGGCTTCGGTGCGCGTGCGGACTTGAAGTTTTTCGTAGATGCGGCGGATGTAGGTGTGCACGGTCTCGTAGCTGATGCTCAGTTTCTCGGCGATTTCCTTGTAGAGAAAACCTTGCGCGAGGCAATCGAGCACTTCCTGCTCCCGCGGCGACAACATCTCGGTCGGCGAAGCCGCAGGCGCGGCGCGCTGGAAGGATTGCACGACCTTGCGCGCAATGTGCGTGGTCATCGGCGAACCGCCACGATGCACCTCGCGAATGGCGTCGAGCAATTCATCGCGCGGGGTACGCTTGAGCATGTAACCGCTCGCGCCGGCGGCGAGCGCGTTGAAAATATTTTCCGTGTCCTCGTACACCGTGAGCATCATCACCTGGACGGTCGGCAGTAATTGTTTCAACTGCCGCACGCACTCCACGCCGTTCATGCCCGGCAGGTTAATGTCCATGAGAACCACTTCGGGTTTGTCCTGCGGCAGCGCTTTCAGAGCGTCCTCGGCGTTCGGATAATGGCTGAGGCAACGGAAACCTTCTGCGCGATTCAGCACGCGAGCGAGGGTCTCGCGAAATTTATCGCTGTCTTCGACAATGGAAACGTTAATGGGCATTGGCTATTTTGATTGGAGCCGTCAGCCGGACAATTGTCCCCTGCCCCGCCGCCGCGCCAATCGAAAAAGTTCCTCCCACATCTTCCATTCGTTTTCGCATGTTGCGCAATCCATTTCTGCCGGATTTTTGTTCCGCGCCCGCCGGACCACGCCCGTTGTCCTCGATCTCCAGGGTGAAACGGTTTTGCTCCAATTTTAAACGGACGTGAGCTTCGCTGGCCTGCGCATGTTTGACGACGTTGTTCACGGATTCCTTGAATGCGAGGAAGACGTTGTGCCGGACTTCCGGCGGCAGGGTCACATCCGGCAATTGGTTCGGGATATCGACGCGATAACGCAAGCCGGCCAGCCCGAAATATTCCTGGGCGTATTTGCCGGAGTAATTGACCAGGCCTTCCAAGGTATCGTTGGAGGGATTGATAGCCCACACGATTTCGTCAAGGGCTTTGGTGGTTTCGCGAGCGGTCTGGGAAATCTGGCGTGCGTGCTCTTCCACTTCAGCGGGAATTTCCTTGTCGCTCTCGGCCAATTCACCGAGCAAGGCGACCTGGGTAAGGTTGGCGCCGAGTTGATCGTGAAGATCGCGGGCGATGCGGCCACGTTCGTGTTCCAACACCTCCTGCTGGCGCAGCAACGCCACCTGGCGTTGCAATTTTTGCGTGGAAAAATAATAAACGATTCCAGCGATGACCGCGAGGACGCAGAGCGCAACGAGGCCGCGAAACCAGCCTTTTTGCCAAAGACCGGGCTGCACGACGACGGTCAACGCGGCAGGATTTGGATTCCAGACGCCGTCTTCGTTGCAAGCGGTCACCTCGAATTGATACGTGCCCGGCAAGAGCTTCGCATAGCTGGCCACGCGATTGCCGCTCTCGTCATCCGCCCACGTCGTGCCGGCCTGTTCGCTCAATCGATATTTGAACCGGGAACGGTCTGCCGCGGCGAGATTCAAGCTCGCGTAATGAATCTCCAAATGCCCCTTGCCGGGAGGGACAATGATTTCCGTGGGGCTGCCTGCAAAGCGATTGGTATTTTGCGACTGGCCTTCGACCGATACCGACTCGATCACCACGCGCGGCTCCAGCGGATTCCGTTTGAGCGTGGAAGGATTCACCGACACCAAACCTCGCGTGGTCGGAAACCAAAGCGTGCCGTCGGCCGTGGCGCAGGCGGCGGGTTGCGAGCCTTCAGTGCATTCGCGCGTGGGCAGCCCGTCCTCTTCGACATACACGCGGCAAGGGATGGAGCCCATCGGGTCGTTCGCGAAGTCGTTCAATGATTTTTTCGCAACGCGCATGAGCCCGGTGTTTGAGCCGAGCCAGAGATTTGTTTCATTGTCCTCCAACAGGTAATCAACACTGTTGCCGGCAAGTCCTTCACCGGCGGTATAATGTGTCCATCGATTTTTGGCGAAACGCGCCAAACCACTTCCGCGAGTGCCGACCCATAGCACGCCCTCGGCATCCACGAGCAACGACGAAATGTCCTCGCCCGGCAGCGCGTCCTTTTTGTGAAAGACGGTCACCCGTCCGTCACGCAGGCACGCCAGGCCGCCGCCAGTGCCGATCCAGATATTTCCCGCCGCATCATCGGCGATGGCCCGCACATCCGACCTCGGCAATCCGTCCGCGACGGAAATCATCTGCGAATTTTGGCCGCTGAACACCAAAAGCCCCTCCTGTGTGCCGACCCAAATCCGTCCGGCGCGATCCTGGTGAATTGCGGAAACGTCCGACCGCAGATTGACCTCGGACACGGGCGAAAATTTACTGTTTTTAAATTCGAACAGGCGGGGGCCGGAAGATCCCGAAACGCCGGCGAAAACATGTCCTTCTTTATCCACGAACACCGCCTTGACCGACGCGCCGGCGGGATTATCCGAATTGGCAACCGGCGCGAACCGCTCAGAAACACCGTTACTCCAGTGATCGATCCGGTTTTCATTATAAGCAATCCACAATCCGCCGTGCTTGTCCGCAGCCACCGATTGCACGACCGAATTCATCGATTCCGGCAGGTCCGCAAAATCTTTACGTTTCACACGATTGAGGCCGCCGCCGTCGGTGCCCACCCACAGGCTGCCTTCGTGATCAACTGCGATCGACTGGATGTAATTCAAGGACAACTCCCGCGATAAATGGGTCGCGGTGCCATTGGGTTTAAACCAATAAACCCCGTCACCATAGGTGCCGACGATTAAGTTTCCTTCGGCGTCCTCACAGGCCGTGGTTACCGGGACATCGTGCCACGGATCGGCGTCCCAATCGGAAAGGAGTTGATAGTTCTTCCATTTTTGAACGTGCCCGTCCGCAATCATCCAGAAGCCGCCCTTTTTGCTGGCGAGAAGAAAATCGAGCCGATGTTTTATTGGCACCGTCTGGCCGACGACAAAAGCACGGGCGCCGGCGGAAGCTTTGAGGACCGGAAACGCGCCTTGATCAGTGCCGAGCCATAATTGACCGTTTGTCTCGGTCATGGCTGATTTGCACACTCCCACAAACGCCAACCGCTGGTTTTGATAGGAACACAACCGTCCGTCCTTCATCAATAACCACACGACGCCGTCCGCATCCTCGCACGCCGAAACGGGATGGATCGCCGGCGCGTCGCCCGAGGTTTGCACTTTTGTAATGTGCCCTGCGCTATCAATAATAATGACGCCCGCCGATTCCGTTCCCACCCACAAATTGCTGCGGCTGTCTTCAAAGACGTAAACGATTCGGCTGCTGTCGAGACCCGCTGTGTTTCCCTCGTCAAATGTGGTGAACTTCACGCCATCGAAGCGCACCAGGCCGTAAAGCGTGGCGAACCAAAGATAGCCGCTGTGCGCCTGCGCCACCGAAATCACCGCGCTGCCCGGCAAGCCGTCTTTGACCCCCCAGACATCCACTACGTAAGGGGAATCCGATCGGACGGTGGTTTGCGCAGCGCGAACGACGCCGGAAAACATCACGCAAAACAGTAGCAATGCAGCGATGGCCCGGCAGTTCTTCGACATGCCGGGATTGTTGAGAAGAACGGCAATGCAGTAAAGACGATTAGTGGCACGAGCGTTTCGCTGGTGCAAAAGAGCGCGCGGTTCCACCGATATTTCGTGAAATCACACGGAACCGGTTTATAGTGTTACAGTTCATGCAACGGTTTCAGTTTCATCCTGTCATCGCCAACTGGTTCGAACAAAAGTTCGGCTCGCCCACCGCTCCGCAGGAGCAAGGCTGGCCGTCGATTCAGTCCGGCGCGCATACGTTGATTGCCGCACCGACTGGCTCCGGCAAAACGCTCGCGGCATTTCTGGCATCGCTGGATTCGTTGTTTCGAATCGGCCTCAAAGGCGAACTCACCGATGAAACGCAGGTCATCTATGTGTCGCCGCTCAAGGCGTTGAGCAATGACATCCACAAGAACCTTGAGGAGCCGCTGACGGAAATTCGCGCTGCCTTGAAGGCCGCCGAAGGTCGCGATATCGAAGTGCGCTCCGCCGTCCGCACTGGCGATACGCCCCAGGCTGCGCGGCGAGCATTGATTAAAAAGCCGCCGCATATTTTGGTCACGACACCCGAATCATTTTATCTTTTGCTTACGTCGGAGTCGGGACGGAAAATGCTCAGCACGGTCCGCACGCTCATCGTGGATGAAATCCACGCCGTGGTTGGAAACCGGCGCGGGTCGCATCTCGCGTTGAGCATGGAACGACTGGCCGCGCTGGTGCAACATCCCCTGCAGCGGATCGGCCTGTCCGCCACGCAAAAGCCGATTGAAGAAGTCGCTCGTTTTCTCGTCGGCGCACGCAACCTTGACGAGAATGGCAAACCGCTTTGCAAAATTGCAGATACCGGCCACAAACGCGCGATGGATCTGTCCCTCGAATTACCCGGTTCACCGTTGGAAGCCGTGATGTCGAACGAGGTTTGGACCGAAGTTTACCGGCGACTGGCGGAATTGATTCAGGAGCATCAAACCACGTTGGTTTTCGTCAACACGCGCCGCATGGCCGAGCGGGTCACGGCAAATCTCTGTGAATTGCTGGGCTCGGACAAGGTCACGTCGCATCACGGCAGCTTGTCGGCAAAGTTGCGGTTGGATGCGGAAAATCGGTTGAAGCGGGGCGAGTTGAAGGCGCTGGTCGCGACGGCCTCGTTGGAACTCGGCATCGACATCGGGTCCGTTGATCTCGTTTGCCAACTTGGCACGACGCGCTCAATTGCCACGTTGCTCCAACGCGTGGGCCGTGCGGAACATCGCCGCGCTGGATTGCCCAAGGGCCGATTGTTTCCGCTCACGCGGGATGAGCTCGTCGAATGCGTCGCCGCGCTCAACAGCGTCCGCCATGGCGAACTGGACCGGCTGGAAATTCCCGAGAAGCCGATCGACATCCTGGCTCAACAAATCGTCGCTTCAGCTGGTGCGGAAGATTGGGAAGAGAAAAAACTGTACGCGCTCGCGCGCTCGGCGTACCCGTATCGCAATCTCACTCGGGAGGAATTTGACGAAATCATTCGCATGTTGGCGCAGGGGTTCAGCACCAAACGCGGCCATCGATCGGCGTTGATTCATCATGACGCGATCAACCATCGCATTCGCGGACGGCGCGGTTCCCGCCTGCTGGCGCTGACCTCCGGCGGCGCGATTCCGGACAACGCCGATTATCGCGTGGTGCTGGAACCGAGTCAGACATTCATCGGCACGGTCAACGAAGATTTCGCGGTAGAAAGCATCGCGGGTGATATTTTTCAATTGGGAAATGCCTCGTGGAAAATTCTGCAAATTGTTGCCGGCACCGTGCGAGTCGAAGACGCGCATGGCCAGCCGCCGGGCATTCCGTTCTGGCTGGGCGAAGCGCCGGCACGAACAAAAGAGCTTTCCAGCGCCGTGGCGAGGCTTCGGACCGACGTGCAACAGCAACTGACTGAGGTTGGAGTTCAAGCTTTAGCTCATCCCGACATTCTAAAGCGTGAACTCCAACTTTCAAACTGGTTCAAGACGGAACATGGCCTTTCTGAATCGGGTGCGCGACAACTGGGCAGTTATTTCAACGCCGCTTACCAGGCGCTCGGAGCATTGCCCTCGCAAGACACGCTCATCATGGAGCGGTTTTTCGATGAATCCGGCGGGATGCAATTGGTGATTCATTCGCCTTTTGGAGCGCGGCTGAATCGCGCGTGGGGTCTCGCGTTGCGCAAGCGTTTCTGCCGGTCTTTCAACTTTGAGTTGCAAAGCGCGGCCACGGATGACGCCATCGTGCTTTCGCTCGGCACGCAGCACTCGTTCCCGCTCGATGAAGTATTTCGTTATTTGAACAGCAAGACCGTTCGGGAAATTCTGGTCCAGGCGTTATTGGATTCGCCGATGTTTCCGATCCGCTGGCGTTGGAATGCGACGCGTTCGCTGGCCCTGCCTCGCCAACGCGGCGGCAAAAAGATTCCGGCGCCGTTACAGCGGATGGAATCGGAAAATCTCCTTGCCGCCATTTTTCCCGACCAGCTCGCATGCCTGGAAAACATCGCTGGCGACCGCGAAGTGCCGGACCATCCGCTCGTCAGGCAAACGATTGATGATTGCCTGACGGAAGCGATGGATATTGAGGGGTTGGAAAATCTGCTGCGGCGAATCGAGTCTGGAAAAGTGCGCTGCATCGCGCGCGATTTGCCGGAACCATCCCCGCTGGCCCATGAAATCCTGAACGCCCGGCCTTACGCGTTCCTGGATAACGCCCCGCTTGAAGAGCGGCGCACCCAGGCGGTTTACACACGCCGCGCGAGCGAAGCGGCGGCAAATGACGGCCTGGGAATTTTGGACGCGGCGGCGATTGAACGCGTTTGCACCGACGCGTGGCCGCAGCCGACGAATGCGGATGAATTGCACGAAGTGTTGTTGTTGCTGGGTGTGATGACGGAAGACGAGGCGAGGCGGTGCAACTCCGAAGCGATAGCCTTGTTGGGCTCGCTGACGGCGGAACGAAGGGCGGGACGGTTCCAGCCCGCCGATGGCGGCGAGTCTTTTTGGGTGGCAGCGGAACGATTGACGATGGTGCGCGCCGTGTATCCCGAGGCGCAGACCGAGCCGGCATTGACTCCGCCAGAGTCAGAAGCGAAACGAATCTGGGAACGAATTGATGCCCTGCGCGAGTTGGTTCGCGGACGAATGGAAGTCAGCGGACCTATTACTACGAGTTCGTTGGCAGGTTTCTTTCATCTGCCGGTTTCGGAAATCGAACAGGCTTTGTTGAGTCTCGAAGGCGAGGGATTTGTTTTGCGTGGGAAGTTTCGTCCGGGCGCGGAAGAAACCGAGTGGTGCGATCGCCGGCTGCTGGCCCGGATACACCGGCTCACCCTTAATCGTTTGCGCGCGGAAATTCAGCCGGTGACCGTATCGGAGTTTCAACGGTTTCTGCTCGCGTGGCAGCACGTTTCCGCGGAGCACAAAGTCGAGGGACCAGAAGGCGTGGAAGCTGTGTTGAGCCTGCTCGACGGCTACGAATCACCGGCGGCGGCATGGGAACCGGCGGTGCTGGCCTCGCGCGTGAAGGAATACACCCCGCAATGGCTCGACCAACTCTGTTTCACTGGCCGCGTCGGTTGGGGCCGGCTTTCGCCGCCACAAAATGTGAAGGCGCGTGGCTTCACGCCATTACGATCGAGTCCAATCGCGTTGTTCGCGCGCCCGAATTTGCGCCACTGGCTGGAATTATCCGCCCCGCTAGCGCTGACGGAATTTTCGCCGGACACAGATGTGGTTTTGAAAACGCTCGCACAAGGTGGCGCGCTGTTTTTTGGCGAAATTGTTCAGCGCAGCGGTCTGTTGCAATCCCGCGTGGAACAGGCGCTGGGTGAACTCGCGGCTCAAGGCTGGGTGACGGCGGACAGCTTCGAGGGCTTGCGCGCGCTGCTGCTTCCCCAAGAAAAACGGGCGCCGTTCGGTGACACGGATCGAAAGCGGCGGCATCGGGTCATCACCAGCATTGAACACGCGGGTCGCTGGTCGCTGGTCCGAAAATTTTCATCGCCGGAAGCCGGAAAGATCGAGCCTCCTGCCGATGACCGCGAGGAAGCGCAGGAAGCGCAGGAAGTTTTTGCGCGAACCTTGCTGCGGCGCTATGGCGTGATGTTCCGGCGATTGCTTGAGCGGGAATCGTTGAAAGTTTCCTGGTTTGAACTGGGACGGGTCTATCGACGGCTTGAGGCGCGGGGAGAAATTCGCGGCGGACATTTCGTGAGCGGCGTGAGCGGGGAACAGTTTGCGCTGCCGGAAGCGATTGGTCTGTTGCGTTCGCTGCGCAAGGCCAAACCGGCGGGTGAATTGATCATGTTAAGCGCCGCCGATCCATTGAATCTGATCGGCGTGCTGACGCCTGGCCCGCGCATCACGGCCATCGGGGCAAATCGGTTGTTGTTGCGGGATGGTGTGCCGATTGCCGCTTTGGAAGGCGGACAAATCATTAACCTCAATGGTGATTCAGAAACGAGCGAACAGGAAATTGAGCAGTCCTTAAAAGTTGGCAAGCTCTCCCCTGCCCTTCGGCGATATTATCGCTGAACATCCTGTAGAATTTTGCGACTCGCCGACAGATGCCAGTGCTCCAGGCATGGTCTTCGAAAAAACCTCGGGATTATTTCATCAGCTCGAAACCTTGATCCGGTGAAATCCGTCGTGAGGGGAATGCAATTGATAATTGGCCGATGATTCATCGAAATTTGATTAACACCCCACACCCCCTATGAAGTTAATACACCTCAAATTATTGCTGCAATACCTTGCAGCAACCGCGCTGCTATTCGGCGCATCCTGCCGCACTACCGGCCCGGCGGTCACGACCGCTTCCGCCGGCAACAACGAAGACCCGGCAGCAATCTGGCAGCGCGAATACGGCATCACGCACGAGCAGCGAATGCAATGGTGGCGCGAGGCGCGATTCGGGATGTTCATTCATTGGGGCGTTTATTCCGTGCCCGCCGGCACGTATCACGGCGAGCAATCCAAACACATTGGCGAATGGATCATGCGCGACTTCAATATTCCCGTCGACGAATACGCCGGCTATGCCAAGGAGTTTGATCCCACAAATTTTGACGCCAATGCCTGGGTGAAAATCGCGAAAGACGCGGGAATGAAATATATCGTCATCACCGCCAAGCACCATGACGGCTTTGCGATGTTTCACACGCACGTGGACGGTTACAATATTTACGATGCGACGCCGTGGAAGCGTGATCCGATCAAGGAATTGTCGACGGCGGCGCGAAAGGCCGGATTGAAGTTTGGCGTTTATTATTCGCAGGCACAGGACTGGCATCATCCCGGAGGCGCGGCGGCCAAGCGGAATGCGGAGAAAAATATCGATGACGCGAATCATTGGGACCCGGCGCAGCAAGGCAGCATGGATGATTACATCGACAAAGTCGCCGTGCCGCAGGTGAAGGAGTTGCTTTCGAATTACGGGCCGATTTCCGTTCTTTGGTGGGACACACCGGTGGAGATGACGCCCGGGCGCGTGGACAAATTCCTGCCGTTGCTGAAACTTCAGCCCGCACTCATCACGAACAACCGGCTCGATTCCAAACATTCCACCGGCGATAACGAAACGCCGGAGCAGAAAATCCCCGCGACGGGCATTCCGGGAAAAGATTGGGAGACGTGCATGACGATGAACAGCACCTGGGGCTACAAGAGCTTTGACAATAATTGGAAGAGCACGGAAATGCTCCTGCATAACTTGATCGATATCGCGAGCAAGGGCGGGAATTATCTTTTGAACGTTGGGCCCACAAGCCAGGGAGTGATTCCCGAGCCGTCGGTGGAGCGCCTGAAGGAAATTGGCGCGTGGATGAAGGTCAATGGCGAGGCGATTTATGACACGACGGCCAGCCCTTTTGCCGAGCAATTGTCGTGGGGCCGTTGCACGAAGAAGGTCACGAAACGCGGCGCAACGCTTTACCTGCATGTGTTCGATTGGCCGGCCGATGGGAAACTGGTCGTGCCTGCATTGACCGGCAAGGTTGTCTCCGCGAAAGTGCTCATTACCGGCGCGAAGCTGCCGATGAGCGTGGATGCAAACGGGGGGTTGGTTTTGACCGTGCCCGCAGCCGCGCCGGACAAAATTTCGTCCACGATCAAATTGGAGATCAAAGGGCCGATTCAAGCGCAGTAATTTTTGACCAGCCAGGGGAACCGGGGACTGGAAAGCCTGCGCCACGCGGTTACCCATACAGTGGGCCGAAGTTTTGGCAGGCGCGGTAATCCGCGCCTTGCTGTTCGAGAGCGCCAAATAAGCTCCATGTGCTGGGACGGAAGATTTTTTCTTCCGCCACGTTGTGCATGGCGACCGGGATCCTCAACAGCGACGCCAGGGAAATCAGATCCGCGCCAACGTGGCCGTAACTGATCGAGCCGTGGTTGGCGCTCCAATTGTTCATCACGGTATAGACATCGCGGAAGGCTCCTTTGCCGGTCACCGTGGGCACGAACCACGTTGTCGGCCAACTCGGATTGGTGCGCTCGTCGAGCGCCTTATTGACTTTTGCGGGAAGGTCGACGGAATAGCCTTCGGCGATCTGCAAGGCCGGCCCGAGGCCTTTGACGAGGCTGATGCGGCACATGGTCATCGGCATCCCGCCGCGGGATAAATAATTGGAGGAGAAACCGCCGCCGCGGAAATACTCGTAAATCGCCGCCGGCCAGGAGGTGGCCTTGAGGCATTTTTCGGCTTCGCTCTCGCTGATTTCCCAGAACGGTTTCATGGCGGGTTTGCCGGAGCGCGATTGCTGGCCGGAGCCATCGAGCGTGGCCGCGCCGGAATTGATGAGGTGCAACAAACCGCCCGCGAGCTGGCCGGTGGGTTTGGTGCCGGTCACGCGCTTGATTGATTCGGGGCTCCAATAGGTCCGCACATCGGCGAAAATCTGGGCGGTATTGGTCAGCAAATAGCCGAACAACATGCAGGCGCCGTTGAGCGCGTCGTTTTCGGTCGCAAAAACCATGGGCGGACGGGTGCCGTTCCAATCGAAGGACGACGTCAGGATTGCTTCCATGAAATCGCCATTCGGATAATGATCGGTCCAATGGCGCTGGCCCTGGAAGCCGCCGGCGATGGCATTATGGCCGAGTGCCTCCTCGCCAAAACCGAGTTCCGCGAGGCGCGGATTTCCGACCATCAAGTCACGCGCGATCATCGTCATCTTGACGACCATTTCCCATTCCTGGTCCTTGCGCTTTTGGTCGCGGTGCTGCGGGGCGGGGTTCCAATCCTTGCCCTCTTTGCAATTCTTGCGCGTCCAGGCGTAAGCGTGCGTATATTCGCGCTCGTCGTAAATTTTTTCCTCAATGCGGCGGACGAGTTCGGTCATATCCACACATTCCACCCGCATGCCGAGGTAATTTTCAAAGAACGGCTGTTCGACGATGGAGCCGGCAATGCCCATCGAAACGCCGCCGAGCGACAAATAACTTTTGCCGCGCATGATGGCGACTGCAAGTCCTGCGCGCGCGAAGCGAAGCAACTTTTCCTGCACGTCGAGCGGGATGATGGAATCGCCGCCGTCCTGGACGTCGCGGCCATAGATGCCGAAGGCCGGCAGGCCCTTCATGTTGTGGCCGGCCAGCACCGCGGCGAGGTACACCGCGCCCGGTCGCTCCGTGCCATTGAATCCCCACACGGCCTTGGGCGTGAGCGGATCCATGTCCATGGTTTCGCTGCCGTAACACCAGCAGGGCGTCACGGTGAGCGACACGCCCACGCCTTCGCGGCGGAATTTCTCCGCGCACGCCGCGGCCTCGGCCACGCCGCCGATGCACGTATCGGCGATGACGCAGTCGACCGGCTTGCCATTCGGATAACGGAGATTGGCGGACAAAAATTTTGCGGCGTTTTTGGCCATGGCCATGACCTGGCCTTCGAGCGACTCGCGAACGCCTTTGCGACGGCCATCAATCGTGGGGCGAATGCCGATTTTTGGGAGTGAGCCAATCAGGGGAAAGGGATTCTTTTGCATCGTATTATGAAATTTATGGGCGGGGCGATGGTGAAAATAATTCTTAATGAAACCCGGAAGCCGCGTCTGAATCCAGATGAGTTTTCACGAGGAATTTTTTGCGTTTTTGCATGTTTTTGGCGCCCGGCCTTCCAACTCGCGATGCTAGGCAAACGGCGGCGGGAACGTAAATAAAAAATTTTGCACGGTTGCGTTCCGGGCAGCGGAACGAGCCGCGGCAATGTGGAATTCGCCGGGATGGCTGTTGGATACAACCGCATCGGTCGCGTTGCTGCGGCTGGTCTGCGACACAGCCGCGCTCCGAAACGGTGCGGGTGCCAGGTGGCATCCTTTTGAATCGCGTATGGAGTTTTGCCGTGGCGCGACTGGTGTGGATACCCCCCCCGCAAGGGCTTGAATGGGGTTGAATGATGGGAAGGGTTGAGTTGAGGGTTGAGGAGTGTGGGAGGACGCCCCCCCCGGTTGATTCAGTTTGATTTAGTCGGATTCCGGGGCGTTTTTGAGCCGCCTTCGCTGGCTTCGGCGCGCCCGGGGACGGGTGACGTGAAAGACGCCATTGGGATCCGATTGTGAGAGGTCGGGCAATTGCGCCGGACTGCGGGGCGTGGGGCGTTGCGAGGCGATTTGCGGGGATTTCGCGCGGAGCGATGCTCCGCGCTCCGGCAAATTCCGGTGGTTTGCGAAGGGCTCGATCCTGGCGGGACATCCTTTTCAATTGGCGGGTCAAGTTTCCCTTTGCGCTCGCCCGACTCCTTTCACGACGGTTTTAGCATCGTGGAGAGATCTTTCAATCCTTTTTTCGGGGCGTTAAACTTCGCACCCGGCGTAAATGGGCGAAAACCGCTAAAGCGGTTGAAGACGCAGGCGAATGAGACCGATTGCGCCCATTTTTTCGAAATGCGTGCGCAATTGCATAATTACGTGTAAATTGCAGAAATCAGTTTGACGCGCGGGGCATCGATTTGTAAATTGCGCGTCCGTTTGGGGTCCTGCCGGACGGGTGAAAAGAAAGATTTTGGGTTCCAGAGTAGCTCAATGGTGGAGTCCCGACGGGTCGGGATTAACCGATGAGCCATCCCGGAGCGGGTTGGTGAAAGAAGAATTTTGAGTTCCAGAGTAGCTCAATGGTAGAGCAATCGGCTGTTAACCGATGGGTTGTAGGTTCGAGCCCTACCTCTGGAGCCAATTTTCCCAATGAAAATGGCGATTCCGCCCTTCACCCCAAAGAAACCCAAAAGGTTTCTGGCCATTTAGAGGATGAAAGCGAGCAGGCCGTGAACTTCCCAAAACGACTTCGCTATAAAGGCAAGGGCAAGGTTCTCGCGACGATTTACAAACGCCCTCACTGCTACCAGCTTTATTGGCGGCAACGCGACGCGCACAGCAAGCTCAAGAGCTGGTTCAAGGACTTCACCACATATTCAGCCGCCAAGAAGCACGGCGACACGGTGATTGCTGACTTGGCCAAGGGCAAACAGACTCCCCTCTCACCCGGCCAAGCCAACGACGCGCTGGCAGCGATCAAACGACTGCAAGCGTATTTCCAGTCCACCGGGCGCAGGGTGTCACTGCATTCCGCCGTAGCGGCATTTGCGGACGCATCCGAGAAGCTCGGATCCCACACGTTTGATCAAGCTGTTGACGGTTTCCTGCGTAACGTGGCCAGTGTGAAGCGCAAGCTGATCAATCAAGCTGTGAACGAGTTCATCGAGGGACGAAAACACCTCAGCGAGTCCAAGGACGGAGCGCGGCCACGGCACAATCCAAAATATGAGCGCAACGTCAAAAGCTGGCTGGACGGATTTGCCGGAAGCTTTCAAAACACGGTTGTGAACGAACTGACCAAGGAGCACGTGGGACTCTACTTTGAAAAGTTTAAAGACCTTTCCGCCAAGAGCCGTAATGATCGGCGCGTGACCCTGAAGATGTTCTTTTCATGGTGCGTCAGCAAAGATTACCTCGCAGGCAATCACCGGCTGATTGAAGCTCCGGAGTTCAAAGCCGAGGATGCCGACACCGGCGAGATTGACTTTTACCGCCCCCAGGAATTGCGCGACATGCTGAACAACGCCGACGCGGATCTTCTGCCAGTGATCGCGCTTGGCGGATTGGCTGGATTGCGACGCGAAGAAATCTTGCGGCTGAATTGGAAGAATGTTTGGAGCGTCAAGGGCAAGGTGGAGATCGGCAGGGAGATTGCCAAAGGCCGCAAGCGTCGGCTCGTGAACATCAACGCATCGTTGAACGCATGGCTCCGCTCCTACCGCCACGCCACTGGTCAGGTGTGGAACAAGACCTCTGGTGAACTTGAAAAGGCATACGCGAAGCTGCGTGCCGACTTGGAAATTCCAGCGCGGCGAAATGGGCTACGTCACAGCTTCATTACGTTCCACATGGCCGCGCACACGAATGAAAATTTGACGGCGGCTGAGGCGGGCAACAGCCCGCAGATGATTCACGATCATTACCGCGCCCTTGCCACAGCAAAAGAAGCGAAGGCTTGGTTCAGCGTGCGAAAAAGCAAAGTGTCAGGCAATGTAATCGCACTGCCGGATCGAAAAATTAGGGCGTGATGTAGCATCTTAAACTTTGTTGACCCGGGAGCTTGACACTTCCGCGTTGTTGGTTTTTAGTGTTGGCGTCGGGCGTGAACAGCTCGGCAGAAGGAAACGAAAAATCGGAAGTTCCGAGTTTCCCTTTGCCGAGCCGTTTGTTTTTTCGGCACAGGAGGACTTGAAACCAAAACGAACGAACGATGAAGACTAAAATTGTTTCAATGACCGATCCTTCTGCCGCGTGCGATCACATCTCGACTACCATCCCACCGCCTGACTGTTTCCTTTCCTCAGGGCAGCTGCTTCAACGCATTCCGGTGTCTTCAGGGACGCTCGCGAACTGGCGCAAAGCTGGGCGCATCCCTTTTGTTTCAACCGGAGGTCGCCGCGTCCTGTTTCATTGGCCCTCTGTTGAGGCAGCTCTGTTGAGGATGCAACGCGGTGGCGATCAATAAAAGATTTTCCGTCCAGCTGAATCCGCGCCGGTTGTCTACGGCGCAGGTTTTTGGAGCTGGGCGGATGCGCGGGCGGACCGCCTCGCCGCCGTTCGCTCGCGTTAATTCTCTGCCGGTTATAGATTCCGGCTTATCAGTTGAACCGAAGGAAAAGGCCGCTCGCGCTTTGATTGGAACTTGGAGCGCAGGCGGCTGGAAGAGCTAACAATGAAGACAGAATCCGCCGCGTTCAAGGCGCGGTCAATGACTGAAACAGGACAGAGTTTTTTGGCAACAAAAGTTTCGTTCGGCATGAATTTGAAGCAACCAGATCAACTGGAAAATCGAACAGCCGGTGATGTCTTGAATGGCATCCGTGACGGTGAATGGCGCGGTCTTGTTGAACGCGTTCGAACTCTCCCGCTCAATGAGCAGGACACCGCCAAGGCCGAACTTCCGCTCGTCACTTGGTCTGGCACCTTTTCTTATCGTGACAGCAGAAGTTTGATCGCCCACTCCGGCCTTGTGGGGATTGACTTGGACGATCTTGATTCGGACTGCACGCGACGCGTAATGCATACAGCGCTGGACGATCCGCATTGTGCGGCTGCGTTTCGATCTGCCCGTGGTGCCGGTGTGCGTTTGGTCGTTCGCGTTCCTCCAGCCTCCGCGCCTCAGCATGGTTTCGTTTTCGATGCTGCTGCCAGCCACGTGCGATGCCACTATAAAGTTGAGCCTGACTTGCACCGTGATGTTTGCCGAGCCTCGTTCGTCAGCTATGACGGCCAGATCTTGATCAATGCGCTCGCCGTTCCTTTGCCGGTGCTCCTGCCAGAGATGCGGCGGTGGAATAACACAGCGAGTAATCGCTGTGTAAAGTCCTCCTCGCCGCTCGAATGGTGGGTGTGGCTGGCACGTGATGGTCTTCCACACGAATCCAAGCAAGACGGAACCGCATTCACACACTTGGTTTTGATTGATTTGGGCAAGCGGCTTGCACTTCGAATTGAGCGGGAATGCATCTGGCGCGCGGCCGACAACTTTGTTGAATTGGCGGCACACGAATGGTTCCAGGAATCGCGGCGACGTGGTTTGCGATTGCGCGGCACGCTCGCTGAGTATGCGGATGAATTGCGAATCAGTGTTCACGGCGCGAAAAAGAAAAGTTGGTTTCGAGACGCGGCTGACCTATGGACACGATGGAAACGGGAGCCGGAATTTCCAACAGGCGATCCGAAGGCTGCAATCGTTTTCGCCGTTCGCCGTCATTGTCAGGAAACTAAAAGCCGGAAGTTCTTCCTGAGCTGTCGCGACGCAGGAAATATTGTCGGCATCAATCACGTGCGGGCGGCACAGGTCTTGAATCAACTTTGCGCCGAAAAGATATTGCGCCGATTCCAAGGCCCACGGCCAGCGCGGCACGCAGCAGAGTTCGAACTTCTTTCACTCACATGAGACCGCGCGACGAAAATCCTCATTGCGATTGCGGTCGTCCTGCCGTGCGACGGATGGCAGGAGGTTTTGTATGCAGTCGTTGCCTGCGCCTCGAACTCGCCGCTAAGTGGAGCGCGAATCGAAAGCCGAGACGCATTAAGGAACGCGATGACGCGGAAATTCTCGAACCATTTTTAGTCCGACTTCCGAGATTCGGACACACTCAGTAAACCGTAAAAACGAAAGGTAACAATGAGCGGATTCCATAACGGATTCATTAACGTCAGTGCGGTCGAACGCGCCCGAGCGGCAGGGAGGCAGCGTATCCAACAGGAAAATTCTACCCGCGCACGCGACATGGCTGAACGGTCTGCAAATGGACTTGCGCATCCGACGGCGGCCCGCGCCAAAACGCTCGAGACGGTTCAGGGCCATAAACCGCTAACGGATTGGGCGGAAAAAGGCTGGAAAGGAGTGGGCGTTTAACATGAGTGGCGACAACCAGATTGAAAATGTGATGCGTGATTGCACAGAGGCATTCCACAAACAAGATCGAACCGTGCCGCGTCCTCGAATGGCGATGACACGCGAACAGGTTATTGAGTCAGTCCGCCAGCGTGGCAGATCCATCATCGCCAAGAACAAAAAGAAATCGTGAGCGCACCACCAGCACCAATGAAGAAAAACGGCAGGCCATCTAAGTTCACTGAGGAGACACGAGCGCGGCTCGTCCAACTCGTGGCGCGTGGCCTGCCGTTCATTCACGCTTGCAGCGCAGTGGGCATTACGCTGCAAAGTTTCATCACGTATAGAAACAATCACGATGACTTCCGCGAGGAAATCGAACGGGCCGTATCCGCTGCCATCGAAAAGCGTTTGAAGATCATTGAAGCCGCTGCGGATGCGGGTGATGTGAACTCTGCAAAGTGGCTGCTCGAGCATCTGCATCCCCAATTCTATGCGCGCAACAGAATCGAACTCACAGGCGCGGACGGAGCACCGCTCGCGGGAACTATCGCTGTTTACTTGCCACAGAAAGATGGCGCTCGTGTCGTCACCCTGGACGCAATGAAGGAGGTGGAAAATGGAAACGGTGAATGAATTGCGGCCTCAACCCGGCCCCCAGGAAAAGTTTTTGCAGAGCGTCGCTGACTTGTGTTTCTACGGCGGCTCTGCTGGCTCTGGGAAAACATTTGCGCTCCTGCTTGAACCCTTGTTCGACATTGCCAACGGGCAATTCCGATCTGTCATCTTCCGGCGCACAATTCCAATGATCCGGCTTCCGGGCGGAATGCTTGACACATCCGAATCGGTCTATCCGTTGCTCGGCGCGAAGCTAAACCAAAGCGTGTTGGAGTGGACATTTCCAACCGGAGCAACTGTGAAAGCCGCAGGAATGGAAAATGACAGCGACCGTTACTCGTGGCAGGGATCTCAAATCGCCCTCATCTGCTTTGACGAGGTGCAAGAGTTTAGCGAGGTCCAGTTTTGGTTTCTCGTTTCGCGTAATCGTAGCACGTCGGGCGCACGGAGTCGGATTCGATGCACATGCAACCCGGACGCGGACAGTTGGCTTCGGACATTCCTCGCCTGGTGGATTGATCCGGCAAGCGGGTTTGCCATCAAAGAGAGAGCCGGAGTCCTGCGCTGGTTTGTGCGGTCAGGTGATTCGCTCGTGTGGGGTGACAGCCGCGAAGAGCTTGTCCGGCAGTTCGGAGCCGATTGCTTGCCGAAGTCATGCACGTTTATACCCGCTCACATTGGCGACAATCGTATCCTGCTCGAAAAAGACCTGGCCTATCTCAGTAACTTGAAGTCGCTGCCGCTCGTGGAACGAGCGCGGCTGCTAGATGGCAACTGGAATGTGCGTGCGACTGCCGGTTCATACTTCAGACGTGAATGGTTCAGCATTGTTGACGCGGCACCCAAAGACATTGTAGCACGCGTGCGTTATTGGGATCGCGCGGCAACTGAACAGCGGCCCGGAATTGATCCTGACGCCACTGTGGGTGTGTTGGTATCGAAAGACCGACAGGGCATTTACTACGTCGAGGACGTGCGTAAGATGTTCGCCACTCCGCACACGGTCGAGAAAGCGATGCGCGATTGTGCGGAACAAGACGGGCGGCACACGACCGTTGCGTTCATGCAAGACCCCGGCTCCGCTGGCAAAGGGGAGGCACAGGCGACGGCGCGTGCGCTGGACGGGTTCAACGTGCGATTTGCTACTGCGACCGGCGACAAGGAGACGCGAGCAAAGCCGGTGAGCGCACAGGCGGAAGCGGGCAACATCAAAATCGTGCGCGGCCTGTGGAACGATTCTTTCATTCGAGTGCTGGAGAATTTTCCCGCTGGCAAGCACGACGATGAGGTTGACGGATTGAGTGGCGCGCACGGATTGCTCTCCGACAGCTCCAGCTTGCGGGATTACGAGCGCATTGAACCTTCGCGGAAGATGGAAAAAGTCGCCACAGGATTGCCACGAAGCCGGATATTGATTTGAGCAGAGAGAACCTTGAAACCAAATCGAGAAAGCCTCATGTTCAGCTTATGAATGCAACGCCTTGCCATGCAATGTTCGGATTCGCAAACGCGGAGGTCGCCGCCAAACGCGCTCGGGACGAGGGATATGGCGCAGTTGTTTTCGTGCCCGCCGACGGCAGCAAAGTTCAGATATGCGGGATTGAGCAAGGCGAAGACGCGCCTGCAACAGTCGTCGCTTATCAACGTCCAGCGCCAGACGTAGCTGATCTTTGCGACCCGCTCGCTTTCTGCACAGTGGAGCAACTTCTTCAACTCAGCACGCTGGATGGCAATAACTGAGATGCGCGGCAAAGGGTTTTACACTAAACCGTTCCGAACCAAATATTCGCGACCGGCATGCGCAATTTTATACTCAGATGCTTTTCCGGTGTAGAAGTGGCTGCCCGAGATGAGTCGCGCCTGTTCCATTTTTGTCAGATAGTATTCCGCTTTAGTTTGCTTCACGCCAAGGTGCGGCGTCAGCTCCGCAGCCGAAACCCAATCGGCACACTCCGCCAACAATTTCAAAATCGAAATCTCCAACTCCTCCAACTCTTCCCGCGTCTGCGACTTCTGTGTCACATCAGAAACTTTTGGTGCGGCAGTTCCGGCAATTTGAACGACATTGCGCACTTTTGACATATAGCTGTTCGGTGGTTCGATTTTGCAATTGAGAACGTGGCCCAAGTCTTCGACCAATTGAAACACTTCCGATTCGCGGTTCAACTGAAGCGCGTTTTTTGATTTCAATGGCTCTTTCAGCACTTCTGTTCCGGCGCCTTTGGCGAGAAGAGGAATGTGGTGGCGGCTATGCCCCCATCGCGCCCCTAATTCAAATAGCACGTAAGTGCTGCCGACAGCATGTGGTGTGAGCAAACTGAGAAACGCCGGAACCTCTCGAATGTGATCGCGCAGAACGTCGTCTGTCTCGTCGCCGCCGCGCAGTTTGGAGCCGTCCACGCTCGTGCACATAAAATCCGCACGCCGTAACGATAATGCCGAGCAAAGCAGATCGACGATAGCTTCCGCAAGGTCTTGGTCGCGGCTGCTGTGACTTACAAAAATCAGCTTGGACGATTGTGTGGACGACACGGGCGACATAGATACCTTGAATCCTCCGCCAGGGATATCGAAAACAGACGGTTGATATTGCGCACCAAAATTTCGATCATCCATAAATACAGGACCACCTCTTTCAAATCCCTGAAAGACGAGTTTTTCCAATGCCCCATCCAATGGACCTGTGATGGGAAAATCTTCGACAGATTTAAGGATTCCTACCGACCACACTTTTGGATCACCGTTCCGATCAAAATTCGCACTCAAACTGTAAAGACCTCCAAGATTAACAAGACGGCCAAGCAAAATAGTTTCGTCGTTACTCAAACGCAATGCTTGTTGTATTTCCGAACTCTCGACCGAGAGTCTTTTCGGGGCGGTCTGGTAGAGCTTGCGAACCAGTTCCAAATATCGAAGCAGTAGTTGCTCCAAAACTTTACCGTCCGTCGTTAGCAGTGCGCCGAGCAGTTGGAGCTGATACAAATTTGTGCCGTCGGGGCCACCGTTCGTTTCGACAACGATACTCGCGTTAAGCGGCTGAAAGATTCGGCGAACTTGCGGTTTGTGGTGTCGGCTATTGAACTCCCAAGCAATGGGCCATTGCCGCGTGGAAAGAAATTGGTTCCAGATTTCATCCAACAGCACTCGTTGTTCGGCGGTGATTTTAGTTCGCTGCTCTGAGATGTTTGGCACGGTCTGGATATTATGGATATCCATCCTGCGCCGCAAGTTCACGGGACGGATTGCCGCGCGTCGCATTCACAAAGGCTAGAGATCATCCCCAGCGAGCGGAACGATTGAGTCACAAATCAGGAGCGCCAAATTCGATTGGCGTGTCCGCGTCGGGTTTCCATCCTTCGATGATATGAACCATTGCCAACAGACCGTCCTCGTCACCTCGCAACTTTAACTCAGCAACTCCCTCGCGCCAATGTTGAGCCATTTCTTCCGGCACCTTACCCAGGAATTTGAAACCTTTGGGAAGCGGCTCCCCATGCATGAGCTTGTCAAAGATCAGCGCGTTCTTGTCTCCTTCATCAAGTCCACACCCTTTGATTGTTGCACTGAGTTGCGCCGTGCGAGTGGATCCTTTCGCCGTCCAAGCGGGCCGAAAGCCTTTGCCATCCGTAAATGTGTAGTGGTGAATCCAGCGAGCCAGCACCATCCGGTCGAAGACTCGGGTGAATAACGCCTTGCTCTCGTCATCGGTGAACGTGTCAGCCATTCCACCCAACAGCCTGTCAAAATCGGATGGCCACTGCAATCCACAATCGCGGCGAAAACGGTTCGCGTTTTGTAGTCGCGTGAAAGCACGAGCAGTGATAGACGTTCCCCATGGCATCTCACAACCAATATCACGGCTACGTTAAGCTGCCCAAAAAGGAATCGTATCGAACACCTCTACGCTTGGACTTCAACCAGCTTGTTCGCATCCAAAAAGGGTCGTCCAAGCTGGACGGGTTTGCACTTCGATTGTTCGTGCCCGCCGGCGAACTCGGCGATGGCTCGGGAATTGAATTGGGTGTGACGCTCCGCCCGGAGGAGTGGCTGGACCTGATTGAAGCGATGAAGGAGGTATTTGAAACGGCACAGCAGGTTCGAAAAGAAAGCGAAGGCGACTAAAGCACCGCTGCTTTAATGTCGTTAAAGCGACCGCCGTGGAACTCCGGTAATTTGCTGGTGACCGGGAGAAATCAAACGTAAAAATCTAATACAACAAGACACTATGGAAAAATTTCGTGAGCTCTATATCAAAGTTGACGAAGAACACACAGGCGATTTCGTTGCAGCTGTTGAAGCGGCACTTACAGACGGCTGGAGCCGAGCTAGCGAGGCCGAAGATAACGCAAGGCAACATGGAGTTGACGACCGTGACTTCTGCTACTTTCTCTGCGACGATAGAAAGGGACGGCAGCCAGCGATGGTCTCAATCTACAGGCGCGACGCTGAGACACTTTATGTTTCGAACGTTGTCCCGCTGGCGGGATTTCAATTGAGCCACCAACAATACAACACAGTGTTACAAGATTTTCACGACTGCATCCTTACGAAATTACATGCGAAGTTTCCAATCACATTTATGTTGGGGTCGGATCAACTGCGCATTGAGCGAATGATGTCGCCGGAAGCATTCAAGCGGTTGACACAATTCTCAGGATCGGCAAACAAATCCACTGGCAGTTCACATCCGAAGGATTGTGAGCGTTGGTATGCTTTTCTCGTAACGCTTAATCAAACGAGACATAACTTGGACGCCGGTTCCCTTCTGCGATGGCTAATCGAAGTCGAACAATGGCCTGAGAATGTGGCCCAAGACTTGGTGAGCCAATTTGAGTTTGCGATGGGGCTCCTTAAATATAAAATATAATACATCTCAAAACCTCCGCTCCTAAATAGTGGTATTTAGGAAGGGACTCACATCTTGCGCCACAAGGTCAAGCCACGTCACCGCGCCTCATAAGCAACTACGCCAGCCGTTGATCTAACACGCTTGCGTCCGTCGGATCAACTTAACGCATTCTCGATATGCTCGCATATTGTGACCCAAGCTTTATCCCTTTCAGCCTTCATTTCGGCTAACGGTTTTTCAGGAGGGATAATTGCTTGGATTTTGCTGATGGGGGTTAGCTTGTATGAGCAGTGCCGGACTGGAATCCAGAGCACGCGAACCCCATCCTCCTGAGCGCGTTTTAGTATCGGCGTTAGTTCATGCTCGTGAATGAAATTCGACGCCAAGAAATTGGCGCTGACCAATAATACAGCAACTTTTGTCTTTGTAAGTGCTGTCTGAATTTCATCGAACCACTTCGAACCGGGTTCAATTTGTTTATCCGACCACGCTGTCAACATACCGGCGCGTTCAAGAGGTTTGAGATGGGTCAGCAATTCTCCCAGGAACTTTTTGTCCTTGTGACTGTAACTAATAAAAACACTTTTCTTCATTTCCGTTCCGGCCGGCTTGGTTTCAATTTCGGAAATTGTGCGCGGCGGCTCTGTCTTCGTCGAGTCGCTTTCCATTTCGAAAATGTCATCAATAGCTGCAATCGAGGCCCGCGCCACGTCGGGTATCTTGGAGTAGAAGGCCCGCGGATACCCATTTTCGTGTGGGAATGCTTCTCCGGGCGTTCCTGTGATGAATTTCGGAAGTCTTGGAAATAGGCCGGTGCCTCTCATTGCGACCGAGCCGTTTCCGGCCCAAGCATACCTTTCGATATGAAACGGACTCCCTCTCTGACGTTGCCAAGCCATTTCAAAAATCATGTCGAGCCAAATAAGATTTGAATTTCTCTGGGAAAATCCATCCGGCCAATTGCGCCATATTTTTACTGCGATTTCTGCCGGCAATTCGAATATTAGACTCCTTCCATCGCTCAGTAATTCAGTAAGCCTAGGAACGGGCAGGGTTCTCAATTCGTCGAGAACAGCATTGACTCCAATATACCGTCTCAAGCCGAGTCTGCACGGCGTGGGTTTGCCGTCAGGCTCTAAAAATGGTTCCTCGCGGACATTTAAGATTGGGAAGATCGCGGAGATTGCTTCGTCAACTCCCAATAATCTGGCAAATTCCTTTTCGAGCCCAGGGCCTCGGCATAGCATTTTCCGATACGGAAGAACTCCGGGCGGCTCTGTTTGATGCTGGCCGATTTGAGGGAAAAGCGTCTGAATCAAATAAGCCTCAGTGGCGCAATATCGATCTATAAAATCGTCAAAACGTGCGCGCAATTTTGTGATGTTTTCTTTCCACATCTGCCTGCCTCTTGCTTCGGAAGGCCGATACCAAGGAAGAACCCGCATTGTCCTTTCTTCTATAAACCGGGTTCCTGCTAGAATGTTTGTTCCATCTTCCAACGCCGGTTGATCGCTTTCAAACGGATCTATATTTAAGGGAATACGCGCTCCCTGATCACTCATACTGTCGCTCCTTGCCTACCGCTATTGCACATTTGTATTGAATGTCCTGACACGGAGAAAACGCTATGAGCTTCAATGATTGCTGTCGAGGTCGGATTTATGGCCTTCACCAATATGAAGGTCTGCGAGGGATTCCGAGTTGAATATTCGCTGCATTTCCGGAAAACGCACTTCTTTAAACCTTGAACAACCGGCGAGCCTCGAAATGTTCCACGATCTTGACGCTCGACTCATCGAACAACTTTTCGTTTGCCTCTGCTGCGTGGAGTGCTGCACTGAGTTGACCGTAAACATCCTTCAGCGACGGGAATCGGGATTTGAAATCGTCCGGCAACGTGGACTGGTAAGCGTCTCCCTGTCGCTCGCCTGTCGCCCGAGAATCCTTATTTAGCAATTCTTTCACTGCTTGGATCTGTCGCCAAAACTGTTCAATAAACACACGCAAGAAAAAAAGCCCTGCGAGGGTTTGTCCAGCGTGATGGGCAATGAGCGCGTTGCTGTAAAACTTGCTGACTGCTTTTGGTAGTGCTTTCGGCGTCGGCAGCACCTCCAGCGGGTCGCGTCCTGTAAGGCGCAGCTTGTAACCTTCACGGCGCACCAAGAATCGAACGGGAGAGCCTTTGCACTGCTGGCATTGATACGAAAACAGATACGCCTGATTCTGCGAAGAGTGCGGAACTACGTAGCTTTCGTCCGCAACGGGGTTGAACGGCGGGCTGCTCTGGCACTTATCGCAGTAGGTGTTTATGGTGGGCAGATCGAATTTAATGTCGCCATCACCCCATTCGGTCGGCATCCATCCTCCGGCCATCACTGAAGCGCCGTGATTGAATGCTATACCCTGCCGTGCCGTCAGCGGAGTACCCGGAGACGTGCTGGTCAAAGGTCGTCCGTACTTCGGACCAACCTGCTTGGCGATTTGCGCGAGAAACGATGTGTCCACCTCAACGTACTGGTAGAGGTGTTTCTCGGTGAGTAGGCGCTTGAGCGCCGCCGTCACCGCTTTCGCTCCCGGTTCTGCGAACTCGTGCATCGTCGGTGGAGTCTATCCAGAGGTTGATGCTGGTCAACGCCGTTCTCCGACCGGCGGCACGTGTCGGCTTTGGGCTTGCTGGCGACTCGGCGGTTTGGTTCGATAGCTGTATGGCTGAGGTTGATTTAGTGATCGATGTTCGAGACGGAGACGATTCAGATTTGATGGACTTTCTCAAGACGCAAGGCGTCCGTGTAAGGCCGCACTACGGAATTTACAATGGCCCCATGCCTGACATGAGTGAGATGCTCAAACATCCTGCCCCCTATGTTTGGGCTACTGCGACGGCCACGGTGCTCACAGCAGCGATCAACGCCTACGCAAGGTCGAGAAACAGAAAGCTCGTGATCAGCCGCCTCAAGACCGGCACGAAGATCGAAGCGACAAACTATACCGCTGAGGAAATAAAAGACTTGGGCGTTCTCGACATTGGACGATTCGAACCATCGGACACTAAGCCGCAGAAATAATTCCCCCAAAACCGACAACGAAAGAAACATTATGGCTCGAAAAGCACGACATCGGGAATACCCGGCACGGCGCAGTTTCTCAATGCGGAGTGACGCATCAGTATCAACAGCGCAACGAGAGATCGAACGCGTGTTCGGATTGCCGGAGGGCAGTGTTGCATTGCGTTTGCCAAGCGGCAGACGTGCGCGTTCCGATAAAAGTATTGGTGCATTGGTTTACGATTGGAACGGATATTGAAATTACTTGCCTATGCCAGCTAAAGATGACCCATTCAAAGCTGAGATTCAAAGGATTGTCCGGCAAGGCTCTCAAATTTTGGAGCGGGCGCAAGTATTGCCGCACGAAATGGCGGGTGAAGAGCTGGCGGATGCGACCGCTTGGGTTACCCACTTAGGGCGGCTGGTGAGTTCTGTTTACGGAGAAAAGAGTCCCCAGTTCGCGACATATTCAAAGGCGCTCGCAACTGATGCCTTTTACAGTTTGCATAGCAACTGGAATGGACACTTTGCTCAATTGGTCGGTTTGGCAAAGAGCATCGCGCACGATTTCGAACATGGGTTGACACCTCGAAAGCCTTCGAATTTTGGGACCCATTCAGCGCCGAGCCAATTCGGCACAGGGGATCCAAAATCTCTTAAAGACATGCCCGAAGATTCGGTTAAAGAGAACGCAGAAATCCGAGTAGCTAAAATTTCGGCGAAGCAAGCGATTGTTGTGACCGTCATCACCGCTATCGCCGGACTCATTGCATCGTTTGCTTCATATTTTCACGGGATAGAGCATTCGCCACCACGCCATTATCTAAAAATTATTGGAGTTGAGGCTCGTAGCCTTGTCGGCGGAGCTGTGCGAATTGTAGCAGACGTCAACGGGCAGCCGTATTCTTACCCGAGCAGAGCCGTTTGGGCAGACCTGCAAGAGGGGCAGCCGGGTGAAAGCTTTCCCCTTCCGAATGAGCAATCGGAATATGTTTTGCGTTTTTCGGCTTTCTACCGGGACCAAACTGGCAAGGTCATTCAATTGACGAGTTCGGAATCTTCAAGAATCCTCGTAGCAAATCTGCCTGCGCTGGATAAATTCAAACTTTCTACCGTTTACCCTGACACCTATTCTGGCGACAATCTTCTCAGCATTCAGTATGAGGTTCGATAGCCAGCCGAGAGGTCACGCCCCCTCGTTTCCACAGCCCACCGGCCCGACTCCTCCGCGTTACAGCGTTTGGACACTCAAAACCCGACTCAAGGCCGGGTGCGAATGCAAAAACGCAAGCAAGGCCGGATTGCGGCGCAAATTCAGCGAGGACCAGCAGGCGGGCTGGCGACAGAAGCTGGATCGGTTGTCTTACTTTTTTGACCGCACCTTGCGCCCCAAACATTCCCCAAAGGTTTGCGTGTGTTTAGCTCCTCCCCAAACATTCCAAAAGGCCACTGGCAACCCCAAAGGTTCCAAAACATTTTTCTGTGCATCATTGGGCTTAGTTGTCACACAACCCTTGTCGTCACGGGATAAATTGCGTATAGAGAGCGGTAGGCAAACACAACACAGCACAACTATGAGCAATGACACCAACACCATCGAACTAGGTTCGAGCCCTACCTCTGGAGCCATTTTGAAACGCGAGTGTGGCAAGGACTTAGGAGGTTCGGGCGTCCAAACGGACACCGGTTTTCCAACTCCGTAAGAATTTAGCGTAACCGGCTTTAACTTGTCCGCTACCCGCTAACTCTTCGGAACCGGCTACTTTATCTTCGTGGTTGCGTGAGAAAGTTATGAGAACACGTTACCGTCTAATTCACCGGGGCATTCGGGGAGGGATGTAATATCGCGTGGACAAAACCACGGGCAAACGCACGAGCTTGCACAGACCAATGAGGACGAAGCCCGTCAAATAGAACAGCAAAAATTACAGAATGAGAAACGCGCACTTTCACGTTATGAGTTGCGAATGGCGTCGAACAACCAGGCACGAGCAAAAACCCAATAGGTTTTCACTGTGGAAACCGAGAGGCCGAGAGCCTGGGCGATTTCTTCGTTGGTCATGCCACCAAAATATCGGAGCTTCACGACTTGGGCTTGGATGGGATTCTCTCGGGAGAATTTCTCTAACGCGTCGTTTACCGCAAACAGTTGATCATCCTCGGCTGGGGCTTCCAATTCGGTTTCCTCCAGTTCAACGCGCTCGAACCGGCCGCCATGACGTTGCGTTTGGCGCCGCCGCGCTCGATCAATGAGAATCCGCCGCATCGCCTCCGCTGCCACAGCAAAGAAGTGCGCGCGATTCTTAAACTGTTGCTGACCTATGCCAACCAACTTCAGCCAGGCTTCATGGACAAGCGCAGTGGGTTGGAGAGTTTGTCCAGGGGCTTCATGGGCCATCTTGTACGCAGCCAGGCGTCGCAATTCATCATACACGATCGCCAGCAGTGATTCCGCAGCATGGCTGTCCCCGCGCTCGACAGGCTGCAATAGAGACGTTGCGTCGTTTATGTTTTCACCAAGTGAGTCCACGGCTGGTAATGCTATCGGTTACATCTTATTGTCGCCCGTCATTGCGCGTTACGGTTTGGCGGCATTCGGATCCGTTCGCTGTTGGGACTGGAT
>DATAZE010000057.1:0-151340 GCA_036272195.1 Verrucomicrobiia bacterium
GTCAGGTCCGTGCCGGCGAGACGCCGGCGCTCCCAGGGAAAGATGGAGCCTCCTTACGTCGGCTGCTACCATTCACCCTGGATGGCAGCGCGGCGTTGGAAAATCATCTGGCCCGCTTGTGCGAACAAGTCCTCGCTGAAGTTCAAACGCTAATCTCCTACCCCAAACTCGAAGCGCTTGTATTAGGCGGCGGTTACGGCCGCGGACAAGGCGGCGTTCTCAAAACAACTTCCGGCGATGCCCCCTACAACGACCTGGAATTTTACGTTTTCCTGAGCGGCAACCGCATTCTTAATGAGCGAAAATTTCACGCGTCGTTGCAGGCCCTCGGTGAACGCCTGTCGCCCGAAGCCGGGTTGCACATCGAGTTCAAAGTCGATTCCCTGCAGCGACTGCGCCGAAGCCCGGTCACAATGTTCAGTTACGACCTGGTTTCAGGCCACCGCATTTTGTTCGGTGACGCGAATTTATTTATCGGATGCGAGCATCATTTGGATGCCTCCCAAATTCCGCTCGGCGAAGCAGCCCGGCTGTTGTTCAACCGTTGCACCGGCCTGCTGCTCGCGAAGGAACTTCTCCAGAAACGCGAATTGACCACCGACGACACCGATTTTGTGGGGCGCAACCTCGCCAAAGCCCAGCTCGCGCTGGGCGATGCCGTGCTGGTGGCAGACGGAAAATATCACTGGAATTGCCTGCAACGCCGGCGCGCGCTGGCCGACCTCACGACCGATGAGGAACCGCTTTGGGCGCAGGAAGTGCAGCAGCATCATGCCGCCGGCGTGGATTTCAAACTGCACCCACGCCGAATTTTAAAATCGGCCGCGGAATTTCGTGCGGAACACGAAACCATCTCTCGCCTCGCCCAACGAGTCTGGCTGTGGCTGGAAAGCCGCCGGTTAAACCAGCGATTTTCATCCGCGCACGATTACGCCTTCAGCCTGGTGGAGAAATGTGCCGGCACGCCACCGTGGCGAAACGTACTTCTGAACATCAAAACTTTCGGCGTACGCACCGTCCTCGACCGGATGGCCGATCGCTATCCACGCGAGCGGCTGCTGAATTCGCTGCCGTTGTTGCTCTGGGACGAAGCGTTGAATGATTTGCGGGTGAAAAGGCATTTGCAAAAGGAGTTGCGGACAACCGCATCGGATTGGCAAGGTTTCGTCGCGGCCTATCGGGCTGTTTGGCCGAAATTTAGCTGACCTTTGAATTCGATTGCCGAAACCATTCAATGGCCCGCCCGCGCGGGCGCTCCGCCGCCGGCGGGCAGTGAAATTCACGTCTGGGCCACGACCCTCTCCGTCCCGGCCGAAACCATAAGCGAATTCGCCACGACACTTTCATCGGACGAAGTGGCGCGCGCGGGAAAATTCAAGTTCGAGAAGCATCGGAACCGCTATATTGCCGGGCGCGGCGCGCTGCGCAAAATCCTGGGACAATATTTGCAAACGCCTTCAGCCGATCTGCGCTTCACTCAATCCACGAACGGCAAGCCCGTGCTGGCGGAAGACTTCGCGAGCGCAGGCATTCACTTTAACCTCGCGCACTCCGACGATCTGGCGTTGGTCGCGGTCACGCGCCTGGGCGCGGTGGGCGTGGATGTGGAGCGCATTCGCCCGGTCAAAGAGATGGATCACCTCGTCGCCCGATTTTTTTCCCCAAGCGAAAACGAAGCGTTTCAGAAAGTCAGTGAAAACGAAAAACCCGCGGCGTTTTTTAATCTTTGGACGCGCAAGGAAGCATTGCTCAAGGCCACCGGCGAAGGCATCACGCGCTCGCTCAGTCTGGTCGAAGTCTCATTCCTGCCCGACAAACCCGCACAATTGCTGGCCATTTCTGGCAATGCGATAAAAGCCGCGTCGTGGAGTTTGCGGGAGCTATCACCCGCAACCGGATTCACCGGAGCCATTGCCATCGAAGCGCCGGAAGTGAATGTGCAATGCTGGAAGTGGATCCCTGAATCGTGGCAGCCGACGTAAGGAGGCTCCAAACTTATCTGCCGAATTAGTATGAGCCTCCTATGTCGGCTGCTACGTTTTTTTCTTCATGTGCCGATGCACGAAAAAATAATAAAGCCCGCCCAGTGCCAGCATCGCCCCGCCGAGCCAAATCGTGATGTGCCGCAATTCGCCCTTCATCAATTGCTCGTCCTGCCCCGCTTTGATGCCTACGTAACACAGCACCGCGCACCAAATCCCCGAGCCGAGCACCGTGAAGAGCGAGAATAATCTGTAATCCATCCGCACCACGCCCGCGGGAATGCCGATGAGATGCCGCACCACCGGCAGCAATCGTGAAATAAAAATGCCCATCGAACCGTAATGCTTCGTCCAGTTTTCCGCGCCTTCAATTTTTTCCGGCGTCACGAGAACGAGTCGCCCGTATCGCATGAACAGAGGCCGGCCGGCCAGACGCGCCGCCCAATACATGATGGTCGCGCCCAGCCACGAGCCGATGGTGCCGGCGATGACAATGCCCGTGACGCTGAGCGGAATTTTTCCCGTGTGCGCGAGATGCGCCGCGGGCGGAATGATCACCTCGCTCGGCAGCGGGATGACGGAGCTTTCCGCCGCCATCAGGAGCGCGATGAGAGGATAACCGCCGCTCGTCAGCGCGTTCATGTACCAGTCGATGATTTGCTTGAACATGCGCGGTGGTTATAGCGGAAAAGTGAGCGAGCGCAATTACTTTGGTGGGTTACTGTAGTAATTCTGAATGTCTGCCGGCGAGGCGGGCTGAGGCCAGACCCAATCACGACTGCGCAACCAACTTTTGATTGGGCCATCCGGCGCCGGGTCGCCACCATTGTCCACGCCATCTTTACCAATGCAATAAAGCAGGAACGTGCCGTCCGGGTTCCAATGGTATCGCAACATATGGCCGTCAACCGGGTCGCGCGGAACTTGAGGAAGAAATTCTGGAACCAGCGCATCCAAATCGGCTGGCCACGCAGCATGACGCAGCCGGTAGCGCTTCAAAGCGATGCCGGTCACCGCCATCCGCCGGACAGCTTCAGTGGTCAAAAGTCGATCCAGCGAATGTCCGACGCTATTCACGGATTCCACTCCTAAAATAGTAAGCGCGTCATCAAGCTCGTCTCGCAACCAATTGGTGCCTGGATGGTCCAGGCCCAACGCAGTCAATTTGCGGTCACGTTCCAACAGCGCATCTTTGAAATAATCATTCGTTCGGACCTGCCTCACTGTTTCAACCAATACCTCATCGCCTTTCAAAGCCGCGAGTTCATCCGAATAAGACCAGGACACGCGCCATAATGTATCCGAAGTTTTTCGTTTCGCGATTTGCCCAAAATTGCCAAGCCAACCGACCGAACCGCCACCGCTTGAGGTCGCGGCAGAAAAAGCGGCAAACATGGCGGAAGGACTATTCGAAGTGCGCAGTTGCTGAATGGTCACGCTCGACCAGCCACGCTCAAACACGAGCGCATTCTCCATGGGCCGCACAAATTCCAGGTCCATCCAATCGCGTTGCAGCAATGCGAGCTGCGCGTCGGTGAGATTGGTGGCCTGCAGCAATTCCCATTGGGCGTTGGCGGTAATTTGCGCCATCGCGATGCGCACCAGTTGAGAAATCAATGTCGGCTCATTTTTCCACGCACTTTGCAGCGCCAGCAATGTGTGGACATTCGTCACGGCCGCAAATGAATCGTTTCGATGCAGAGCGTCTATCGCAGCCGAGGAAAGCAACACTGCCGCGCGCTTCATTTTTATTAAATGAGGCAACGGCATGGAGAATCCTTGTTTGTAGTCCAACTCGAAATCAAGAAACGGAAATTCACCAGCCTGTTGAAGCAGGGCCAAACAGGGCGACTGAGATTTCAATGCCTGTTCAATATCAGCCCAGGAATTTGTTATGAAGCCGGATCCGTATTCAGACACGATTTCACCTTGTCGCCACCCCACCATCGCTTTGCCCGGCACTACGGTGCGCATCGCCGGCGGCACGTTTCTGTCGAGCACTCCCAAACCGGAATCCATGGAATGAGAAGCCTCGTTGAACAACTTCAGACCATTCTTCTCCGGGTCCACCCGCGGCGGAGTCAGTTCGTTCACGTTCAACTTTTCGCCCTTGGCGCGAAGCTCATCCTTATAACGCTCAACCGCATTTTTGGACCGAACTCTTGAACTCAGAAGCAAAGTCGAAAGCGCCAGTAGAATCGCGCCTAAAAACAAAACCGGTTTGACCCACCACCTTTTCATCAAACAGAAGCCTTCAAGAAGAAATTCCTCTGCTTCTCGCTGATGGGCATGCCCAGTTTTTCCATGACTTGCAGCATGTCCTCCCAAACGCGGCGCTTCTCGGCGAGGGCCTGGTTGCGCAAAAGATACGCGGGATGATACGTGGGCATCAGCGGTATGCCGCGATAAGTCTGCCAGTTGCCGCGCAGCCTGGTGATGCCGACGGTTTTGCCCAGCAACCCTTCCACCGCGGTCGCGCCCAGTGCCACGAGAACTTTCGGACGAATTAAATCAATCTGCTCATGCAGGTAGGGAATGCAGGTGTTCATTTCCTCGGGCGTGGGCTTGCGATTGCCGGCGGACTGGCCGGGCGTGTCAGGTCGGCACTTCAAAATATTCGCGATGTAAACATCGCCGCGCTGAAGGCCCGTGGTTTGAATAATTTTCGTGAGCAATTGCCCGGCCTTGCCCACGAACGGCTCGCCCTGCTCGTCTTCATCCATGCCGGGCGCTTCTCCCACGAACATCAATTGCGCATCTATGCTTCCGACTCCGAACACCACATTTTTGCGCGACGAAGCAAGATGTGCGCATTTAACACATGCCAACGCGCGCTGGCGCAATTCGGCAAACGCGGAGGTCTTGGCCTCAGGACTTAACGCCGAAGCCGCGACCTGCGGCGCTTCACTGGGCGAACTGAGCAAAAATTCTTTCGGCGCCGCTGGTTTAATTTCAACCGGTTTCGATGCAACCGGCGGGGCGGGAGCGGGCTTCGTCGCCGGCTGAGTTATCGGCGCAGGCGCGGGGATCCGTTTTGTCGCGGGCGGTGCAACTTGATTAAGCGCCGCCAAAGCCTCCGTCGATACCGGCACGAAACGAACGCCCTGCGATTTCAATTCCTGCAATTGGTGAA
Organism: Verrucomicrobiia bacterium; assembly: GCA_036272195.1. Taxonomy (GTDB): domain Bacteria; phylum Verrucomicrobiota; class Verrucomicrobiia; order Limisphaerales; family DASXHY01; genus DASXHY01. Next base: position 5,116 of record DATAZE010000057.1, read on the forward strand.
TCGCCGCATCAAGGAGTTCGTGATAACCATCGGACATCACTGACATCGTAGCGCTGCGCGTCTGAATCGCACGCAATTTTTTAGTGGCACGGGCGTCTCGCCCGTGAGTTCCTGCCCTCGAAACGCACGGGCGAGACACCCGTACCACTAAAGAAATTAGTGCGGGCCTTGCTTTGACTCGCCAGGCGCTTCAATTTTTCTCCGCATCTGCTCGTCCAAACCTTCGAGCGCCGTCCGATAACCGCCGGGGTGATTGGTGAGAATCACGAGTTTCGCTCGGACCTCAGCCTCAATGGCAGTCAAATTCGTCAACAACCCCGCCACCCGCTTCGACTCCATGCCGTCGAGGACCGCCTGGAAGCGCACGGGATCGCCAAAGATTTCATTGGTGGTCAAATGCGTCCGGACTTCCGCGGCTCCCTCAGGCAAGCAAAGCAAATTCTTCACCGCTTCGGTCGTGCAGCGAGGATAGCTGCCGCCGCCAGTCGTGCTGAAATTGAAAGCGGTGTCAGCGAGCGCCTTCACCAAACCGGGATCGGCGGGTCGTTCTTCACCAATAGTTTTCGCCAACTCTTCAAGACTTTCGGAATCGTCCCGATAATGACTCTCGCTGAAAGAAGCAGCCAGCGCTCCGCAACCATTCGGACCAAGCTTCATGAGTGTCTGCGCAACCGCGCGGAGAATTTCTGGATGATATGCGTCGGCATTGGTGAAAAAACGTCCGTCTGAGACAACCAAAGCAAGCTTCGCGGCGGCCACCGAATCATCCCGCCCCGCCATCGCGATGCCGAGTTCGTTGACGAATTGCAACATTTTCACCGGAGAGAGGATGTATTCTTCCAGGGAAATATTGGCCTCCAGCAATTCCGGCCAATGCTCCGAATAACGTTTGTGAATCTCCCGCAGAAAAAAAACATCGCGCTCCGAGTTATCGGCAAAAGTGTGTCCTTGAAGAACTTCAGGCACAGTTGGAAAAGAATTGGGGGCAGCAGATTGCACAAGCTCATCGGCGAGACAAACCCCCGAGAGCGTTGCAAATAAAAGAATGACCAATTGCGTGCCGTTTTTCCGCAAACCTAAAATTGATTTCAAATTCCACCTGTGCATTTTGCCTTCATGAATATCATGCGGCATACCGCAAACATCCTGAATCGGCCAGTTACAATTTCGTGACGGGCGTAACGCCGACTTTCCAGTTGGTGGGTTCCGGGGACTTTCCAGTCCCCGGTTCCTATATGCCGGAGGTCCCCGAAATGCGGATTGCACGACCACCGCGCGCTGTTTAATCTCAGTGCACATCCCATGAAAATTATCCAAGCATTCTGCGCAACCGTTCTCCTCTGCTCCGTCGCCGGCTGCGCAAATAATCGCCTGCTCACCGATACCACCGGCGATGGCGATTATATCATCGGGCCGGACTACACCAACGCGCCGGAACTCACCGTGAGAGACAATGTGCCGAAAGGAACCGTCCACCATTTCGTCATGGACTCGGCGGACAGCAAAATCTATCCCGGCCTCAACGGTCCTTACAAACGCGACGTGTGGGTTTACGTGCCCAGCCAATACGTGCCCGGCACCGCCGCGCCTTTCATTGTGGCGCAGGATGGCAAAGGTTATACCAACCGGATGCCCGTCGTCCTCGACAACCTGATTTATGAGCATCGGGTGCCGGCGATGATCGCCGTGATGATCCAAAACGGCGGCGGGGACGGCAAAGGCAGCGAACGCGGGCTGGAATACGACACCGTGTCAGACCAGTACGCGAGATTCATCGAGACGGAAGTGTTGCCGCGAATTGAGCGGGATTATCAGGTGAAATTCACCGCCAACCCGGAAGGCCGCGCGGCGATCGGCGGCAGTTCCGGTGCGGCGTGCGCATTCACGATGGCGTGGTTTCGCCCGGATCTCTATCGGCGCGTGATAAGTTATTCCGGCACCTTCGTGGACCAGGAATCGCCAGTGAACCCCAAATCACCGCACGGTGCGTGGGAATATCACGAGCATTTCATTCCGCAAAGCCCGCGCAAGCCGTTGCGCCTTTGGTTGCAGGTCGGCGAACACGATAACGGTTATCAACGCGACGAAGCCTCTCTGCACAATTGGGTGATGGCCAACGAACGCATGGCCGACGGGCTAAAGGCCAAGGGATATCAATATCATTACGTATTCTGCAAAAACGCCGGCCACGTGGACAGAAAAGCCGTCGGCCAGACGCTTCCCGAAGCGCTGGAATGGGTGTGGCGCGGATACCCGATTAAATAAAGTGCCGGTCAGCCCGGCCCGGCCTTCAAGGATGCCATATCGATCACAAAACGGTATTTGACGTCCTGTTTCAAGAGCCGATCCCACGCTTCATTAATTTTCTGGATCGGCGTGAGTTCGATGTCGCACGTGATGTTGTGCTTGCCGCAAAAATCGAGCATCTCCTGTGTCTCAGTGATGCCTCCAATCGCCGAACCGGTCAGGATGCGGCGCGGCAAAACCAAATTGAACCCCTCAACTGCAAACGGCTTCTCTGGCAGCCCTACCAGCGCGAGGGTTCCATCTAATTTCAGCAATTCCAGGTAGGCATTGATATCATGCTGCGCGGAAACCGCATCCAGGATAAAATCAAAACTGCTCGCCTGCTTTTTCATCGCGTCTGCGTCCTTGGAAATAACCACCTCATGCGCGCCCAATCTTTTTCCGTCCGCAACCTTCCCTGGAGAAGTCGTGAATAGCACCACGTGCGCGCCAAAAGCGTGCGCGAATTTCACACCCATGTGACCCAGGCCACCCAATCCCACGATGCCGACCTTTTTATTTGGACCGGCTTTCCAATGGCGCAACGGCGAATAAGTCGTGATGCCCGCGCACAACAACGGCGCCGTCGCCGCCAGGTCCAGTCCCGCCGGCACGCGCAGGACGAAAGCTTCATCCACCACAATACTCGTGGAATAACCGCCATAGGTTTGCCCGCCGAGAAATTTGTCGGGACTGTTATAGGTGAACGTCGCGCCAGGGATGCAGAATTGCTCGAGCCCGGCCCGGCAATGCTCGCAGGTCCGGCACGAATCCACCATGCAACCCACCGCCGCAATATCACCGGCTTTGAATTTTTTGACGCCGCCTCCGACCCGCTTCACCCGACCGACGATTTCATGCCCCGGCACGCACGGGTAAGTTGTTCCGTGCCATTCGTTCCGACCTGTGTGCAGGTCCGAATGACAAACACCGCAAAAGAGAATGTCGATTTCAACATCCGTGGGAGCCGGTTCGCGCCGCTGGATTGCAAAAGGGGCGAGCGGCGACTTCTCGCTCTGAATTGCGTAAGATCGTGCCTGGGTTGTATTCATAACCCGGAACATAACCGCAGATTGGAAATCGTCACCTGGCGAATGCTGTTTTTTGTAGACTGGGCATTCAACGCAAAGCCGCAAAGAGGCGAAGACGCAGAGTGGAACAGCAAAACAAGACCGCATCGATCAAACATTTCATCGAAAATTCTTCAAAACCTTTGCGTCTTTGCGTTAAGAATCTTTTGCGTAATTGGGGCTAAGGTCTTTTTCCCTCCGTACCGGGGCAGACTGCTGATTGTTGAATTTCCCATTTGGCGGCACAAAAGACGGAATGAAACTTTCTCCAGAAGTCCTGCGCTGCCTGCGCGTTCTTCCCGGCCTGATGATTTTGGTTTGTCTCCATCGCGCCGCCGCGACGGACGCCATAGATCCAACCCTTCAGATTCCCCAACCCGGCGACACCGCCCTGCACATTCTCACTCCCACGGTGCTCGAACTCGTGCGCATCAACACCAAGCCATCCGGCGTAACCTTTCCCGATAGCTGGAATTGGGTGGACATCAATGGAAATTTTACACCGCCGGATCTGTCGAGCATCAAAGTCGTTGTCAACGGTCAGACCAACAGCGCCATCGTCATTGGTTTCAAGCGCCGCCCGCTTTACGCGCCACAGGCAACCTGGGATTTGCGAATTGCCAATGACCTTTACCTGCAATTGGGCAATCCCATCGCAGACGGCCAATCCGTGCAAGTAATCAATGACGGCACACTCTGGCCCACCAACCTGCCGTTCTCCGTAACCTCTGATCCGCTCCGTTACAATCCGGCGATTCACGTGAACCAGGAAGGATATCTGCCAGCCTACCCGAAAAAAGCCATCGTCGGATATTACCTTGGCAGCGCCGGAGAACTGCCGATTTCCACCAACAAATTTTTGCTCGTGGACGCGCAAACCGGCGCGACGGTGTATCAAGGCACGCTGAGCCAGCGCAGCGATGTGGGCTACGTCTATACACCCACGCCATATCAAACCGTTTACCAGGCGGACTTCAGCAGCTTTATCACACCGGGCGCGTATCGGCTGGTGATGCCGGGCATGGGCGGGTCGTTACCGTTTCGAATTGATGAAGGCATTGGGATGGATTTTGCACGGACCTACGCGCTGGGATTGTTCGAGCAGCGCAGCGGGTTTAACGTGGCGATGCCTTTCACGCGCTTCACTCACGCCGTTGACCACATCACGCCCGCCAGCGTTCCGACGAATGCCTCCGATCCTTTCGTGTTCACCTGGACGACGATTGCGAATTATGCCAGCAGCGTGAATTCAGCCAACCCGCCGCAAGTCGCGCCGCTGCTCACCAATCCCCCGGCGCAACTCTATCCGTTCGTGAATCCCGGCCCGGTGGATGTTTCCGGCGGTCATTTCGAGGCGGGCGATTACAACCGCGTGACTTACAATTCTGCGCAACTGCTGCACGTGCTCGTGTTCGCGCTGGATTCACTTCCGGGCGTGGCCGCGCTGGACAATCTTGGCATCCCCGAGAGCGGCGATGGCGTCAGTGACGTTTTGCAGGAAGCCAAATGGGAGGCGGATTTCCTCGCTAAAATGCAGGACACCGACGGCGGTTTTTATTACTCCGTCTATCCCATTAACCGGGAATACGAATCCGATGTGCTCCCCGAAAACGGTGACCCGCAGGTGGTCTGGCCAAAAAATACCGTGTCGACCGCGGCGGCAGTCGCGGCGCTGGCGCAATGCGCATCGTCACCGCATTTCAAACAAACCTATCCGCAAGCCGCGGCGAATTATTTGGCGAAGGCCATGCTGGGCTGGCAATTCCTGACCAACGCCATCGCGCAGCACGGCTCTGCCGGCGCTTACCAGGACATCCAGCATTTTGGCGATGACTTCACGGACCAGGACGAATTGGCCTGGGCCTCGTGCGAGTTATACCTCGCCACCAGCGACCCGCAATATCAGCAAAAACTTTTCCAGTTTTTCCCGGACCCGACGGATCCGTCGACGATGATGTGGGGCTGGTGGCGGATGTATGCGTGCTACGGAAATGCGATTCGTGATTACGCCACCGCGGCGTCAAGCGGACGATTGCAACTCAGCCAACTGGACACGAACTATCTCGCCAAATGCATTACCACCATCACGAATTGCGGCAACGACAATCTCCTTTGGTCGCAGGAAAGCGCTTACGGCAGCAGCCTGCCCGAGGACACCAAGCACGCGCGCAGCGCGGGGTGGTATTTCTCGCCCGTGCAAGCCTTTGATCTGGTCGTCGCGCAACAATTTAATCCCAATCCGGCCTACGTGGACGCGCTGCTCATGAATCTGAATTACGAAGCCGGCTGCAATCCGATCAACACGACCTACATCACCGGCCTCGGCTGGAAACGGCAGCGCGAAGTCGTGGATCAATATTCGGAAAACGACCGGCACACGCTGCCCAAGGACGGCGTGCCCATCAGCAATCTGCAGGAAGGATTCGTCTGGACGTGGACCTACGGCTGGGACCTTTCGCCGCTTTGCTTTCCGAGCGACGGCGCGCAGACGGCGCCGTATCCGATCTACGACCGTTGGTCCGATTTCTTCAACGTCACCACGGAAGCCTCCGCCACCGACACCGCGCGGAGCTTTGCCGTCACCGCCTGGCTGGCCGCGCAAACTTCAGTGGCCACGCAACACTGGCGCTCAACCAATGCGACCATCATCGCTCCCACAACCGCCAAACTCCCCGGCCAGCCGCTGACGATTACCCTGCAAGTGGCGGACACCAATATGGCGGGCGCGAAAATAGTTTGGGAAGGTTTGGGACAAGACCCGGCGTTCGACGGCCTGAGCCATACGTTTGCGCCGCCCTTGCAGGAAGGTCCCTGCTGGGTGGAAGCCGAAGTGCAATGGCCGGACGGTCGCCGCGCGTTCGCCACCAATTCCATCATCGTCAGCACCAACGCCCCGCCGCAGTTGAGCGTTCCGAATTTTCTGGGTGGTGGATGTTCATTCACGCTCGCCGGAGCGCCGCAGGGAACCTATGTCATCGAAGCTTCAACCAATTTATCGAATTGGCAACCGATGGTGACCAACACCACACCCACCAATGGCCTGTGGCAAATTGGAGATCCGCTAGGCGCCATGTTCCCGCAGCGTTATTACCGGGCGATGAAGATGCCTTGAACCGGCGGCAATTCAGTGAGAAACCCCTCATGACTTCTGCCGGGCAATAATCTTCATGGCATCCGCATGCGCGATGACCACATCGGGATCGCGCTGCAAGGCATCGAAATAGTGATGCGCAAATCCTTCCCCGCTTTCGGAAGGAGAAAGCAGAACGTTCGCTTCTTTGACGACAGCATCCACTGTCTGGTCGGTCAGCGGCTCTTTGGCATCCACCGCTTCATCCATCGAGACAATCAATTGCGAGAGCGGCTGCAACCACGCAAACCAGGGATCGGTGGTGAGCAATTGCAGGAATTGATTAGGCGACCGGATGGCACCCACCGTTTTCTCGTAAGTGACCCGCTCCGAATCCACCAAAGTTTTGTGCAGCGTCAGCAACGCTTGCCGAACTTCCTCAAGGCGTTCTTTAATCGGGACTGTCATGCGTGCAACAAGGTCGTTGCTTTTTCCTTTCAGTCAAACCAGCAATGATCGGTAGCGAACCAAGCCGAGCGATCCACGGAGTAGCCCGGCTTTCCCCGAAAAATATCCCGCTTGACCAAATTTCCCGAAACCTGCATTGTCGCCCGAGGTCATGAAAAACATCACGCCAACTAATTCACTGATGCGATACGTCGAAGGTATCGCCGTCGTGTGGCGCGGTAATTTCTCATACACGAAGGCGTCCCTCGGCACGCAGGAGGAATCAATCTAGCTCAGACAAACAAAGATTTTTTAACCCTGCTTGCCGAAAGACAAGCGGGGTTTTTTATTTCCTATGAACATCCCCATTCCAACGAAAACCGAGCCGGCGCCGGCGCGGCCCGACACGCTGCGGTCAAGCCTGCGGGCGCTACCGCGCGCGGCGTGGATTTTATTTTTCGGCACCTTTCTCAACAAGTTCGGCGGGTTTGTGATTCCATTCCTCACGTTGTATCTCACGGGCCGGGGTTATAGCGTCAAGCAAGCCGGCCTGGCCGTCAGCGCGTATGGCGTCGGAAATCTCGGAGCCTCACTGCTCGGCGGTCACCTCGCGGACCAACTGGGCCGGCGCAAAACCATTGTGTTCTCGATGTTCTCGGGCGCCGCGACGATGATGCTGCTCTCGCAAGCGCATAGCTTTGGGGCCATTGTGCCGTTGGTCGTGTTGACCGGGCTGGCGAATGAATTTTATCGCCCCGCCAGCCAGGCCTTGCTCGCCGACATCGTCCCGACCGAACAACGAACCACTGCCTTCGCCGCCCTACGGGTGTCGTTCAATGCCGGCTTTGCCTTCGGCCCGGCAACAGCGGGGCTGCTGGCAGCTTATGGGTATTTCTGGCTGTTTGCGGGCGATGCCGCCACGTCGGTACTGTTCGGCATGGTCGCGTTGTTCGCGCTGCCGCACGGGACGTCGAGCACGCAAAACAACGCGAGTTGGGCAGAAGCGCTGCACGTATTGCGTCACGACCGCAAGCTGCACCAATTGCTGCTCGCGAATTTTGCAATTGCGCTGGTGTTTTTCCAACTCGGCTCGGTGTTCGGCCTGCAAGTAACCGGCCTCGGATTTTCTCCTGCCGCGTATGGCGCGATTGTTTCGTTCAACGGCGCGCTCATCGTGTTTTGCGAATTGCCGTTGACGCGGCTCACGCGAAAATTTCCCGCGCGTCGCGTCATGGCGACCGGTTATTTATTATGCGCCGCGGGTTTCGCACTGAACGCGTTTGCGCACACAATTCCCGCGCTGGTGTTGTGCATGCTTGTTTTCACAATCGGCGAAATGATCACCATGCCGACTGCCGTCGCTTACCTGGCGGACCTCGCGCCGTCGCATATGCGCGGACGCTACATGGGATTCTCCGGCCTCACCTGGTCGATGGCGCTCATCATCGGCCCGGCAGGCGGCTTAAGATTATTTGCGGTCGCTCCGGCGGCGTACTGGATTACCTCAGCCGCGGTTGGCGTGTTCGCGGCGGTCGTGATCTCCACTCCGCCGCGCGCCGGTTCCTCTGAAATAAAAGACCACGCCTGATTTCTCAAGCGGTGGGGCGAGTGTCTCGCCCCACCCGCGGAGCCGATAAAAACGGCAAACTCGACATTCCGAACGAATGGTTTAGCCTTCATTACCGAGCGCACCCGTAGCTCAATTGGATAGAGTACTTGACTTCGGATCAAGGTGTTGCAGGTTCAAATCCTGCCGGGTGCGCCATTCGGTTTCCGATGCCCGCATAAAGCCGAACGAGCCGGAGAGGTTGACACAGCCACTGTCAGCCGCTACTGTCTGACAGGCATGAAAACGATCTCGTTACGTACCCTGGTTCGTGAGCCGCTTAAGGTAAAACGACTGACTCGCACCGGCAAACCGGTGCAAGTTACCGACAATGGGGAGCCACTCTGGATCATTCAACCCGCCATTACGCGGGACGACGAAGAAAAACGACGCCGCGATGTCGAGGAACTCTTTGATGAAGTGCGGCGCGGCCCGCGCTCGAAAATTCCTCTCTCCAAAATCGTTCTCGAGTCCCGCCGATGAGGGCTTATGCCGATACCAGTTTCCTTGTCCGATTGGTGACTGAAGAACCGGGCACGGAGGCAGCCATGGCCGAATACCATCGTCTCGGCAGACCGGCTATGTTCTACCTGCCGTTGCATTCTTTGGAAGTCACAAACGCCGTGCGCCAGCGCGCTTTTCACCTCCACCACTCTCTGCCTGCTTCTCAACGGGCGATGATTAAACGAGAAACGGAAGCCGCGCTCAATCTGCTCTCCAAATTTATCTCGCGCCGGGTTTTTATCGAGAGTTCGGTGAATATGGATCAGGCAATTGAAGTGGCCCTTTCACTGTCAGCGAAGCACACCGGACGGCTCGGCTGCCGCGGATTCGATCTGCTGCACGTGGCGCTGGCGCTCGAACTTGAATGTGAAGCTTTCCTGACCGCTGACCGGATTCAAGGCACGCTGGCGAGAGCGGAAGGTCTGGATGTTACGATCAGCACGCCGAAGTAACAAATAAGCAAGTATCTCCCACACACCAGAGAATGTGTGTCACCTTCCTCCTCGAAACGTTTGCCCCCTGACTTCACTTTGTTTATGCTCGGGAAATAGCATGAAGTTGCTCGTATTTGCGCACGTCCCTCCGCCCCACCATGGCCAAAGTTACATGGTGAAATTAATGCTGGACGGCTTCGGCGGCGATCATCGCAAACGCAACGCCCCCAGCGCGCCAAACCCGCACGACATCGAGTGCTATCACGTGGATGTGCGCCTGTCCCGGCAACTCGAAGACATCGGCGACATGCGATTTGGAAAGTTTTTCCTGCTGCTCCTTTTTTGTCTGCAGGCGATTTGGTGTCGCTTCCGCTACGGCGTGGATAATTTCTACTACGTCCCTGCCCCCGGGAAAGCTTCCGCGCTCTATCGCGACTGGCTGGTGATGCTCCTCTGCCGCCCGTTTTTCAAACGAACGATCCTGCATTGGCATGCCGCCGGTTTGGGGAAGTGGCTGGAAACGTGTGTTCAAATCCGCTCGCGTTCCTGCACCTATAAACTGATGAAAAACGTCGACCTGAGCGTCGTGCTTTCCCGATACAATCGCGCGGACGCGGAAAAACTGTTTCCAAAAAAAATCGAGGTCGTCAGCAACGGCATTCCTGATCCCTGCCCCGCATTCGAGCGCGAGGTGTTGCCGGAGCGCCGCGCACGCCTGATGGCGCGGCGCAAATTGGTGTCAGGCGAATCCCTCACCGCGGCGGAGCAGGCGCAGGCGGGCGGCGATCCACAAGTTGTCCGCGTCCTCTACCTCGCGCATTGCACCCGGGAAAAAGGTGCGTTCGACGCGATCACCGGCGTGGCGCTCGCGAATAAAAAACTGGCGGAGCAACAATCGCCGATTTTCCTGCGCCTCACCGTGACCGGCAGTTTCGTCACTGCGGCAGACCAGGCCGAATTCGAATCCCTGATGAAATCAGGCGATGTCTCCGGCTGCGTCCATTACGCAGGCTTCGTCTCCGGTGAACAAAAAAGCAAATTGCTGCGCACGGCGGATATTTTTTGTTTCCCGACATTTTATCCGAATGAAAACCAGCCGGTGAATTTAATCGAAGCCATGGCCTTCGGACTGCCGGTGCTGACAACGCGCTGGCGCTCCTTGCCCGAAATTTTCCCGCCGAATTACGGCGGACTGGTCGACATCCGATCACCGGAGCAGATTGCCGAAAAACTCCTGGAATTATTGACCGAGGATGGCGAGGCGCTGCGCGGCACTTTTTTGAAAGATTTCACGCTTAATAGTTATCTGGGCGGCCTGGCGACGGCTTTTCACAACCTGGAACAAGACCAGGCCCGTCCCGCACCCGTCCCCGTTCCGACGACATGAAATTCAGCATCATTACCCCCAGCTTTCGTAATTCGGCGTGGCTGAAATTGTGTATCGCCTCCATCGCCGACCAATCCGGCGTCTCCTTCGAACACATCGTCCAGGACTCGTGCTCCGACGACGACACCAAAAACTGGCTGCCGAACGAAACGCGAGCAAAGGTGTTCATCGAAAAAGATTCGGGAATGTATGACGCGGTCAACCGCGGATTTCGCCGCACGCAAGGAGACATTCTCGCCTACTTGAACTGCGACGAACAATATCTGCCCGGCGCATTGAAAAAGGTCGGCGATTTTTTTGACGCGAACCCGAACGTGGAGGTCGTTTTTTCTGACACCATCGTCACGGATGCGGGCGGCAATTACATCTGTCATCGCCCTTCCCTCGTGCCCGGCAAAGCGTCCATGTGGGGACGCTTCCCGATCCTGACCTGCGCAGTATTCATCCGCAGATCCGTCATACACGAGCGCGGCATTTTCTTCGATACCCAATGGCGCGACCTGGGAGATTTTTGGTGGATACGGGAACTCGTATTGCGCGGCGTGCGAATGGCAGTAATGCCGGAGTTGACCTCGATTTTTGCCGACACGGGAGACAACATGAACCTCAAGCCGAACGCGCTGCGCGAGCGCGCGGAAAAATGGGACGTGACCCCGCGCTGGATCAAGCTGCTCCACCCTTACTGGGTCGTCCAATGCCGCGCCCGGCTCGCCCTCCGCACCGCCACCCGTCGCCCGCCATTCGACTATTCCATTTACACCATGGCCTCCCCGGCGCGTCGCGCCGTTTTTCACGCCACACACCCGACCACTTTCTGGAAAGGCAGACTGAAGTTGAACCCTCTGGCCGCGACTCCAGGCAAGTGAACTCCTTGTGCCAAAAAGTGCGGTAACACCTGTTGGACCCGGCACAAATCTAATTCTTTAAATGACAGAAGCGATTAGTTAATGATGACGAATGGATCCAGCTGACGAACGGGCCTCACAGTCGGAGGAAGCGAATTCGGGTCAACACCCAGGACTGACCCGTTTAGAACGATACGTGCCGCTGGCCGCGTGGGCGGCAGTCATTCTTGTTCTACTATTCATCGCTCTGAAGATAACCGCTTACGGTTATCTGCCGGGAGGTGACCTGCGGCGGCATGTCGCCAAGGCATTCACGGACAAACCCTACCCCGACATCGTCGTGATGCGGCCGGGCTACACGGTGGACAACAGTCCCGGTTGGGATTGGCTGCTGACGGCGCTGCACCGAAACGCCGGCTGGGGCAAGGATGCGCTCGTCGGTTTCTCGATTGTCGGCCTGATGCTTTGTTTCTTTTATGCGCCGCTGCCGTGGCTGCGCCGCCCGGAAGCGTGGCTGCTGGCATTGCTGACGGCGTTTCTCACCCGCCCCTCGTTGCTGGGTAATCGCCTCTCGCAGGGACGGCCCCTGGTGTTGACGGAAGCCGTTCTTATCGCCCTCCTCTTCGCCTGGGCCCGGCCCAATAGCAACCGGCCGTCCTGGTTGAAAATTGTTCTGACCTGCATCGGCTTCAGCCTTTCGGTTTGGATTCATGGCGCGTGGTATTTATGGGTGGTGCCCCTGGCGGCGTTTTTTCTGGCGGGTGCATGGCGTTCGGGCCTGTGGCTGACGGCGTGTTATGCCGCCGGAACGCTCATCGGCGGCGTGTTGAGCGGCCACCCGTTGAGGCTTCTGGGCACTGCGTTGACCAATGTGTTTTCGATTTTCCACGAAAGTCCGCCCCAATGGATGCTGGTGGGCGAACTCGCACCTGACCGCGGGGATATTGCCGTAGTCGCGGCGCTGGCGCTCATTTTCTTGGGGAGCCGGTTGCTGGTGCGAAAAAAAACCAGCACAGTGTCCGGTGTCTGGTTGCGGCCGGTGGTCGCGTTAATGATCCTATGCTGGGTTCTCGGCTTCAAAGTGGACCGCTTCTGGGCGGACTGGGGAATTCCCGCGGCGTTAGTCTGGATGACACTGCACTTCCAGGAGTTCCTGGAGGAATTCCAGACCGTAGCCGTGGGCAAACGCCTCGCCACGGTTGCGCTAATCGCCGCACCGCTTTATCTCGCGGCGACGAATGACACTGACCGCCGGTACACCGCCAATTTTACACAACCCTTTCTGAGCGCCGAAGACCCTGCGTTACAGGGATGGTTTCCGGGCCATAACGGTATTTTTTACAGCGTACAGATGGACTTGTTTTACGACACGTTTTATACGAACCCAAGTGGGGACTGGCGTTACATCCTGGGATTCGAGCCGGCGCTAATGCCGGACAACGATTTGAAAATCATGCGCCAGATTGTCGGGAGCCAGGAAGCGGTGGAAGCGTACCAGCTCTGGATTAACAAAATGCGCCCCGAGGATCGCCTCGCAATTTTCAGTTCCACCCGCCCAAATCTGCCGCAGTTGGAATGGCTCGACGCCACCCAATACATCTGGATCGGACGGCTCCCGCACACTGAATCGAAATAAACCCGGCCCCTTCGGAAGCAAATCGAAAAAATTCTTTGTCTTATTCCGCATTCGGCGTGCATTTATGAGTAGATGACCAACGACGACATGGAATTGCTTCGGGAGTTTGCCGCCAGGCATTCCGAGGAAGCATTTGAAACGCTGGTGTCGCGTTATATTCAATTGGCTTCACTTCGACTCACCTCTCTTCGGCTCCCGGATTTGACAGCCATGCTATAAACGCCAAAGCAAAGGAGGCCGGAAAAGACAAATGGAAATGAGCAGAATCGACTTTGGCCGGAGCGGAATGCCGGGCAAATCGGCGAAACAATTCCGGGCAAACTTCACTCCCAACAACATCTTGACCCACAACGCGTTCCAACCCATTCCAACCCTTGCGGGGAGGGGGTATGCCCCGCGCACCGCCATGGCCGAATGCAGGAAAACATTTTGCTGGAATGGAGGAATAACGACCCTTAGGCTGGCAACCTAGTTTTATCATTGTATGAAAAAGAAAATCGTTGTTTGCGGCGGCGGTGGATTCATCGGCGGGCATTTGGTTGAGGATTTATTGAAGCAAGGTCATCGCGACATTCGCGCGGTGGACATCAAGCCGATGGACGAGTGGTATCAACGATTTCCGGAAGTGGAAAATCTCCAGCTGGATTTGCAGGACAAGGACGCCTGTGAGCAGGCGTCACGCGACGCCGGCATGGTCTACAACCTGGCCGCCGATATGGGCGGCATGGGGTTCATCGAGAACAACCGCGCCTTGTGCATGCTCTCGGTACTCATCAATACCCATCTGCTGATGGCGGCAAAGAAATTCGGCGTTGAAAGATATTTTTACTCATCGTCGGCGTGTGTTTATCGCGCGGACAAACAAACTTCGCCGGACGTGGTGCCGCTCAAGGAAGCCGATGCCTACCCGGCGATGCCCGAGGACGGTTACGGCTGGGAAAAGCTTTTCAGCGAGCGCATGTGCCGCCATTTCCGCGAGGACTTCGGCCTGATCACACGCATGGCTCGTTATCACAATGTCTACGGACCGCACGGCACTTACGACGGCGGACGCGAGAAAGCGCCGGCAGCAATTTGCCGAAAAGTCATCCAGGCGAAATTGTCCGGCAAACATGAAATTGAAATCTGGGGCGATGGCCATCAGACGCGAAGCTTCATGTATATCACCGATTGTCTGAAGGGCACGCAGGCGATTTTAAAAAGCGACATCATCGAGCCGATCAATCTGGGCAGCAGCGAAATCATCACCATCAACGGCCTCGTGGACATGGTGGAAGACATCGCGGGCATCAAGTTGAAACGCAGCTATAATTTAAAAGCGCCCAAGGGCGTCAACGGACGTAACAGCGACAACACGCTGATCCAAAAACTCCTCGGCTGGGAACCGAACGTGCGCCTCCGTGATGGGATGGAAAAGACCTACGCGTGGATTCACGACGAAATTACGAGCGGCCGGTCACATGTTGCGAATGCGCCACTGACGGCGGCAAGGGCGTGAACGCGGCTGTGGTTTTTTCAAGTGTGACCGGAAGGTATGGGTAACATCGGCCCTTGCTACGTTCGCAGATGGAATCCATAATCCCACCAATGTCGAGCCGGAAGCGAGTTCTCATCTCTGCTTTTGCTTGCGAGCCTCACAAGGGTTCTGAACCGGAAGTTGGCTGGCAATGGGCAAGGCAGATGGCACGTTTCCACGAAGTGACCGTTCTCACACAATCGATGTACCGGGAGGGTGTGGAGAACGAATTAAAGCGCATGGGGGATCAACCCAAACCTCACTTCCTATACTTCGACCTTCCTAAATGGCTCCAGGGGATGCGAAAATTTTCCGTGGGCCTGAGACTCTACTACGTTCTCTGGCAAAAGAAGGCCCGTGCAGTGGTCGAACGCGAGCATCGCAAAAATCCATTTGCTCTTCTCCATCATGTAACGTTCGCGGCGTTTCGTTATCCGGCCGTCATCTGGGGCCATGGAATTCCGTGTATTTGGGGTCCGGTGGGCGGAATTGAATCCATCCCTACCCCGCTTCTGCCGTGGAAGCACCCGGTGTTCTTTCTTTTGGAAGTATTCCGAAACTTCAGCAACGTGATCCAGGCCGCGCCCTATAACGAGCTGCCGAAGCGCGCCGCGGCATCCGACACGGTTCTCGTGTCAACGGTGGAAATGCAAAAGACTCTCGCCAGGTTGGGCTTTACCAGCCAGCTGATCCCCACGATTGGTCTGGAAACGCGCGACCTACCCTATCAAAGCCATCGCCAAAGCACCGGACCATTGCGGCTTCTTTACGTCGGGAAGATCATCAGCCTCAAAGGAATCGATCTCGCGCTCGAAGCGCTCAGTCTTTCCGGCACGGATGCGACCCTGACGCTCATTGGCACGGGAAATTATCTTCCGGCCGTGCTGAGGTGCGTGAAAAAATTCGGCTTGAAAGACCGGGTCACTCTGCGAGGAAAATTGCCCAGGGAGCAGGTGCTAGCTCTCTACCCAACATTCGATGCGATGATATTTCCGAGTTTGCATGACACCGGAGGCTTCGCGGTGATCGAAGCCATGTTCAACGAACTGCCGGTCATCTGCCTGGATTGCGGCGGCCCGGCAGTGGCCGTCCGCGACGGCTGCGGAATCCGGGTACCCGTTGAGTCGCGCAAAAGCGTGATCGAAGATCTCGCCGCCGCAATTCGTTTTTACGATCGGGATCGCGGGGCGCTTCTGACGCACGGCAAAATGGCCCGTGAAGCTATCCTGGAACATTATGACTGGGACAAAAAGGGGGACCAGATGAACAATATCTACAAAGAAACACTCGCCCGGGCGGGGAGACAACCACAGAAAATCTCCTGACACGCTTGCATCGAAATCCGGTTCACGCAGCAAATCTCCCGAAGTTTACCGGCCGTTACTCACCCTTTTCACAAACGGCTCAATGCGCGTCCAAATTTCCGGTTCAGTCCATCCCGTAAGACAAATCGGTTCCGGAAAACGGCAATAGTCAGAACAAGGTTTGTAAGGACACGCTTTTCCCTCGACCCACTGCGCGGTCGGATGCAGTGGCGCAAACCACTCGGGCAGTTGCGGCCCAAAGATGGTGAAAGTAGGCACCCCGGCGAATGAAGCCAGATGTCCCGGCCCCGAGTCATTGCCGATGACAACAGTGGCCTTGTCCACCAGAGCCTGCAGTTCGGCAACCGTTTTCGGCGTGGCAACCCCGGTTTCCCCATTTTGGAGCCACCAATCACGCTGGCCAGGATCGCAGGCGACCTGCACTTGATATTGTTTTTCGCGGAGCCGTGTGATCAGCTTTCGATAATTCTCGAGCGGCCACACCCGGATCGGCTGGCCCGCCCCGGTATGAATGAGGATTTCATCCGGCTGACCGTCCGTGGAACGTGGAATTGTGAGAGCTTCTCTGGCCGGCAGTTCCAAGCCCAAGGCTCGCCCCAATATGCGCCAATTCTCGTAACGATGGGCCTCCGGATCCGCTCGCAAGAGCGGATCCGTCAAAAAAATCCGGCTGCCCATCCGGGGAAAACCAAGACGCCTTTTCGCTCCCGCAAACGCGAGCAGAAAATGATCGCGCGGGTCCCAGCGCGCCGAAAGCCCCACGTCGAATCGCGCCGATCGAATTTCACGTTCAAGCCGTAACATTTGCCGCCACGGCCACGCGTGCAAATGATATTTGCCCCGGAATGCCGTCCATGGCGCGACAAACGGTAACACTTTGATTTCCGGCCATAGCCTCGACTGCAAATCTTTCGCGTAAGGCTTCGCGAGGATGGTGATATCGTACTTCTGGATGGCAGCGCGAAGGAACGGAGTGGCAATGGCCAAATCACCCAACCCCCAGAGTTCGATGATCAACAGCCGCGGTTTCGTCAATGGCGCGGTCATTTTGGTCTGCGGAACGAAGGCTCCGTTATGACCGTTTTAGACACTTGGCAAGGCAGCTGGCAGCGTCCGAAAACGCCTGGAAACCAATTGCGGTTGGACAACAGTTACTGGTTTGGTCACGCCACCATTCAGCGCAATGCTGAAACCAACAATGCCGACGAAATTCATCAAGTCAGCATGGAAGCCACCAAAAATCACGAAAAAGACAAATGTTTTCGAGATAAACAGACTTAACAAAAAAGTGTTGGTGCGCCGTATCTCAGGGTCGCCATATTTGTAGTTCGCCCATAATGCCTTGAACGAGGCGACCAGAAACCACAAAAAGGCGAGACAACCCCACACGCCGAAGGGGATGATGAGGGTCAAAGGTCCGCTATGATAGTCACCCGTTAATGCAAATCCACCCCCGACTTCTCCCATGGCTTGTGCATTGCCCAATGTTTTATAATCGTCCAAGTTGCTGGCATCAAAAGTCAGCCCTTTTCCAAGCAATAAATAACGTGGAATTTGGGGAAGAAGAGACCGCCAGATTTCCAGCCGCCATTCCGAGCTCACCTCGGCACTCATTCTTGCCACGGGATCTATTTTTAGGGGGAAAATGGCCAGGCACCGCTGAATCGGCAGCGGCATGTGGTCGGAAAAAGCCACCGTAAAGCTGCCAACGACAATCATGGCCAACACCGCGATGGGCATCAAACGGCTGCGCAGCAAACCTTCGAAATAAAATACTAAAAGAAGCGTTAGTGCAACGGAGATGAAGGTCGATCTATAGCCACCAAACACACAGAAAAACAGAGCCGTGAAGAACAGCACGGGCCGCCAAAATTTTCTCAAGTTCAACACTCCCTCGATGCCGTAACGCGCTACCAGAGCGTAAGTAGCGGCGACTGCGGCGACCGATAATCCACCATAACGTTCGAGGGAGGCTTCCGCCATCGGGTTTTGTATCGCTGCCGAACTGCCACTGCTGGGAAAGAAAATATAAAGAAAATTGAAAACAGGGCCAAAAAAACCGGCGATCTGACTGATTAAAGCAGTAAGCGAACTCAGCAAAAACAAGGTCGTATAGCGGTTACGTTTCTCCAACGGAATGCGCTGACTGATCAACGCAAAATAGCCTATGATAGCCACCCAAATCCACAAATAACGCTTTCCTCCAATGTTTTCATCTCCCATTGCTCGCAGACCAAAGCCACCGCGGAATTTTGCCGTGACTGCGACGATCAATCCCAACGTCAGGAGCGACCAGGCGATCGACGGAGCTTCCAGAAACTTTCGTTCGCGATTCAAGATATAATGACCGACGGCAATCGCGAGAGCGATACAGGCCATAGGCATCCAACCTGGCAGTGTGCCGGGCAGAAACATCATTGTTATGTACGTGTTCCACATGGCTATGAGCCAGGCGTGATACCAGCGGAACATCAGCGGCAGCATGAGCAGGAAAAACACTAAACCGAAGACGACGTCAGTCGTTTTATCCAGCGGGTCGGAAATCAAATAGCCCAAAAAAATCGCCAGCGGAATGCAAACGGCGTAAATAATCAGTGAGCGGGCGGCTGCGGAGTCGTTGGCCATATCAGCACCTTTTACGACCGGCGGCGGTCGATTCTGTTCAAAGGATTTTTAATCATATTCGCCATTGAGCAGTTTGATTAAACCTGAGACTCGCCCGATTGGCAATTAATTTTCCACTAGCCGATGGCCTGGAAAGAGGCGGAAAGCCGACCCCTACAAGAGTGCTTTGTTTCCTTAAATCATCCTGTTACGCTTTGGCGCAGATTCTTTGTGCATGAGAGTAATCCTGGACCACCCAAATCCGTTTCTGCTCAGCCACGGCGGATTTCAGATTCAGATTGAACAAACCTATAATGCATTGCGCCACATCGGCGTGGCCGCGGAATACCTTCGCTGGTGGGACGGTGAGCAACCGGCGGATATCATACATTTTTTTGGACTACCCTCGCCGCCTTACATCTATTTGGCGAAGAAAAAAGGGCTCCGAGTCGTTTTATCCCAGTTGTTGACTGGCTTGGGTTCCCGTTCTCCCCGAGTGCTTCCGTTTCAGAAGGCCGTGATCACCGCGGCGCGAAAAACATTGCCCAATGTCATCACCAGCCGATTTTCGTGGGAAGTTTTTGAAAAAGTCGACGCTTCGATCGCCTTGACTGATTGGGAGGCTCATTTAATGCGCTACATGTTCGGTGCTCCGAATGAGAAAGTTCATGTCGTTGCCAACGGGGTGGAAGAAGTCTTCCTTCAAAATGAACCGGCTCAACGCGGCCAATGGCTCATTTGCACGGCAACCATTGCCGAACGCAAGCGCGTGCTGGAATTGGCCCAGGCCGCGGTCATCGCGAAAACTCCCGTTTGGATCATTGGCAAACCCTATGCCGATTCTGAACCGTACGCACAGCGCTTCCTGGAGTTTGCACGGCAAAATGCCGGCATAATCCGCTATGAAGGCGCCATTTCCGACCGCGCGCAATTGGCTCGTGTCTACCGGGAAGCACGAGGGTTCGCGCTGTTAAGCACCATGGAAAGCCTGAGCCTCTCGGCGTTGGAAAGCGCCGCGTGTGGTTGCCCTTTGTTTCTAAGCGACTTGCCGTGGGCACGAACGACTTTTAAAGAAAGTGCTTCTTATTGCCCCATTGCTTCATCGTCACAGACGGCTCCGCATCTGCGTCGATTTTATGATGCTGCGCCCACGCTAAAGGTGCCGCCCAAGCCTCCGACATGGATTGATATCGCCGGGCAATTAAAAAAAGTATATGAACTCGTGCTGGATAGGCCGTAGCCTTTTTCCTTGCCCCCGGCTCTTAACGTGGTAACAACCGCATCCTTGAATTGAAATGCCTAAAGTCTCGATCATAATCCCTTGCTTCAATGAAGAGGCTGTGCTGCCGGAGTTGTTTGTGCGACTCGATAAAGCCGCGGCAGGCTGGAATTTGGATTATGAAATTCTTTGCGTGGACGACGGATCGCGCGATCGGACCTGGGAATTATTAAAAACTCAAAACCGCAAGGATCCTCGCTGGCGTTGTGTTTCATTCGCGAGAAATTTCGGGCATCAAACCGCCGTCAGTGCCGGATTGTTTTATGCCAAAGGCGATGCCGTGGTGGTTATCGACGCGGATTTGCAGGATCCACCCGAACAACTCATCCGTTTTTTTGAAAAGTGGCGGGAGGGCTTCCAGGTGGTTTACGCCGTCCGGCAGAAACGAAAAGAAAACGCGGCCAAAAGATTCTGTTACTGGGCATTTTACCGGCTGATGGCTCGTATGACGCCATTTCACGTGCCATTGGACGCCGGCGATTTTTGCTTAATGGACCGTTGCGTCGTCGACATCATCAACCAGATGCCGGAGCGGAATCGTTTTGTCCGGGGGATGCGCGCATGGACGGGTTTCCAACAAATTGGAATTCCCTACGAAAGAGACGCCCGGGCCGCGGGAGAACCCAAATACACCGTTGGAAAACTTCTCCACCTTGCTTGGGACGGAGTATCCTCATTTTCTTCCGCCCCGCTTCGTTTGGCGACATATCTCGGCTTTTGGGTCTCAGGTTTTGCGTTTTTAGGAGTGATTTTCACCTTCATTCAGAAAATGTTCGCGAACCAATTTACCCGAATCGGGCTGGCGCCCAATCCCGGATTTCCTACCATCGTGATCTCCGTGCTTTTTCTGGGAGGGGTTCAACTTATCTGCCTCGGAATTCTTGGAGAGTACGTGGGACGCATCTACGATGAATTGAAACGCCGCCCCCTGTGGGTCGTGCGCGAAACTGCCGGCGTTGAGTTCTCCTTGGCACCCGGGTCGTTGAACAAATAGAATTCGTCAGTGAAAGAACTGTTTCTTCGCAATCGTCAATTCATTCTGTATTGTGTCATCGGCGCAAGCGGTGTGAGCCTGGATTTTTTGGTTTACTCAATCTTGCTCAGGACGGGGACACTTCAATACCAGGCAGCCAATGCCGTTGGATACGCGTCCGGCACGCTGCTATCCTTTTTCCTGAATGCCAGCTTCAATTTTAGAGTCCGTAATCAGATCCTCTTAAGATTGTTTTCGTTCTGCCTCGTAGCTTCGGTGGGGTGGGCAGTTTCCGCCGGCATGCTTTACCTGTTCGTGAACCGGCTCGGGTTTGATAAGTATCTTTCCAAAATGGCCACGTTGGTCGTCGTTGTGGTTCTTCAGTATAACTTTAACCGGTTGGTTTCGTTTCGGAAATCCGCCAAGTCGAAATCAGGATGAAAAAAAATGTTCTCGTCGTCGGCGGTGGATTCACCGGATTAACGGCAGCCTATCGGCTGGCCAGGAGCAAGGATTTTTCCGTCACTCTGGTTGAGGGCTCGGATCATCTCGGAGGATTGGCCGCCGGTTTTCCCCTCCTGGGCACGTCGCTCGAGAAAACCTATCATCATCTTTTTTTAACAGATCAATCCATTCGAGATTTGGCGACGGAACTTGGCCTTCAGGATAAATTGGTTTGGCGCGACAGTTCAGTGGGGATTTACCGCGACGGCCGCATTTATCCTTTCATGTCGCCGCTGGATTTGCTTCGGTTCAAACCCTGCGGTTTTGCCAGCCGCGTGCGGCTTGGGTTGGTGGCCCTTTATTTAAAGCACACCACCAACTGGCGCAAATTTGCCGCGCGCAGGGCCTCAGAGTGGATGAGCAAAGCCTGTGGACGAGATGGCATGGAGGCCGTTTGGTTGCCGCTTTTGAAAGGAAAGTTTGACCGTTATTACGATTCGGTCTCGATGGCCTGGCTGTGGGGTCGCATCCATATTCGCGCCAACTCAAGGACCCGGGGGGACAAAGAGAAGCTTGGCTATTTCCGGGGAGGTTTTGAAGTGGTCGTCCGGGCCTTGGAAGCGGAATTACGCAAGCGCGATGTTTCCATCCAAACCAAAGCCACAGTCGAAATCATTTCTCCCCAGCAACGCACCGCGGTCGTGAACGGAAAAACGATTGCCTTCGATTTCTGCGTTTTCACCGGCCCTTCTTACACCCTCGCAAAATTGCTGCCGGCCGGGGGGCCGCATGAGGATTACTCGAAACGTTTGCGCGCCATCGATTACCTCGGCGCTATTTGCATGATTTTCACTTCCGACCAATGCCTCGGGGATATTTACTGGACCAACGTGAACGAACCGGGAGCGCCGTTCCTCGTATTCATCAATCATACACGGCTGGTAGGAACGGACGATTACCAAGGCCGGCATGTCTATTACATCGGCGCCTACCTGCCCGTGGACGGCCGGATTTTTTCGCTGTCGGACGAGGAATTGACAAAGCTATGGGGCGATTACTTGAAAAAAATGTTTCCGGAGTTCAATCCTGCGCGCGTGGAAGAACGCCATATTTTTCGTTTCAAAGCGGCGCAACACGTCGTCGACACTGATTATGAACAGAAGGTCCCGGCGTTTCGCACGCCGTTACCAGGACTTTTCCTGGCAAACTTCTCGCAACTTTTTCCTGAAGACCGCGGGACGAACTTTTCCGTGCGCGATGGAAACAAAGTAGCGGAGATGGTCCGCGCCGAGGCGCAATCGTCTGCCTGAAAAAAAGGCAGAATTAAATTCTCCGATACACGGCGAAATGAGCGGGCGGTTCACGGAACACCGACAGCGATTCGTGCACGAACTGCTGGTAGTCCGTTTGCCGCCATTCACTTCCCAAAAGATCGTGAATCTGTTTTTCCGCCCCCGCCTCAGGCCAAAACACAACGTTGATGGCCGCTTTGCTTTGATCGTCGACCGGTGCGGTAAGCCAGAATGATTCGCGGACAGCGGGCAGCACGCCGTAATAGACCATCACCGATCCCTCGTTCACGAACACAACATCATCAGACGAGACATCCTTCCGCGCTGCGCTGGCGATTTCTGCCGGCCGATTTTGCATCCAACTGGACGCGATTCGAATACAGCGCCGTGGAAATCCTGGCAAAGTAGCCACCAAAATTAATCCCACCGCCAATACCCGGACAAAGTTAGGAACGGATTTGGATTCCATGGCCATGAAGGCACAGATCGTCCCCGGAATGATTGCCATCCAGGAGTAATAGATGTGATATTTTGCCACCACAGCCATAAAGATCGGAATGATAACAGCGATCGAAAAAAGCGCTAAGGCAATCTTCTTGTCGAACCGATCGTTTTGAATCGCATCCCGTTTCAACGGAAAAATCAACAAACATCCTACCGCGACCGCGGCAATATAGGACGGATTTTTAAAAACGCTCAGAACGAAGTCGCTCCCCACATCGCGGCCGCCTGAGGATGCCAACAGCGCATGAAAAACATGCGGCACACCAAAATGAGCATAGGTCACTTGCATGATTGCCATGCCCGTGAGGCAACCCGCTCCCGCGACCGCCAGGGGACGGACGGCCTGCCAGCGCCAGAGGAAAAGCGCCACCGCTCCACAAAGCACAAGTAATGGTGCGATGTTCAAGCTGCCTATCGGCATCAGAATCGCCGTGAAAAATACACCGATGAGAAAAGCCAGACGCTTTTTGCTCAACAGTGAGAACCATACCCAGAGGATGACCAGAAGAGCTCCCAGAGTGTCGTAACGGCCATTGCGATAAAGCGCCACCAACCCTGTTCCACTCAATAACACCAAAATCAGCAATAATCGGTTTCTCGTCGTTTCGATCAGGCTGAAACCCCGCACGATTTGATAAATAATCAAAACAGCGAGCGTGTAGTAAATGACGTCTATACCCCTCACTGTCCGACTGCCGAAGCCAAAAATCTTGATAAAACCTGCCAACAACAATTGATGCAGCGGCGAATTCCCCGTCCAGACTGGCTGCCCCTGAGCTCCCCAGGCGTGACTGGTGAGGTGTCCGGTGGCCGCCAGCGTGACGGCGGGCTCACTGTATGAAATCTCATCATTCCACGGGTCAGGCGAGAAAGGAGCCGTCACCAGGTTGAACACCAGGAAAAGTCCCAATATGAAAAACACAATCCGCCGTTCATGCCGTTGGAAAAATACTGAAGACGATTCGAAAAAAGTGGAAGTCATCGGATCTTTCAATTTCTTTTGCCGGACGACCGGCTGGCAGCCCCGCAAGTGATTGAGCCCAAACTAGACACAGCTTCATTCAAGTAAAGACCAAAACCATTCAGCCGACAGATTAGTGCCTTCCACCCGCGAGAACCTCATTATAAATCTCAAGGTGCCTGCTGGCGACGATCTTGGGATGAAAACGCGCCAACGCTTCCTGTTTGGCGCGCGCCGCTAAAACGGTGACTTCCGGGCCAGCCGAAAAAACCTTTTCGATCGCCTCGCACATGCTCTGTGGATTCAGCGGGTCGCAAAAGAAGCCCGTCTTCCCATCTTCAACCAGGTCCGGAAGTCCGCCCACCCGCGCGGCCACCACGGGCACCCCGGCGGCCATCGCTTCCAGCACTACCATGGGACAGTTGTCTTCGAGGGATGGCAACGCCAGCGCGGTCGCTTCATGCAATTCCTGCTTGAGTTGCTCGCGACTCGCCATTCCGCCAAAGACGCACCAGGGGCGTTCCCGAACCAATTGTAGAAACTCGTCGTCGTAAGGGCGGCCAGCCACGGCGATTCCCAGGAATTTTAATTCAAACTTGTGCCGTGTGGCGAGCGGGTCGAGGGCGCGAATGAACGCATTCTGGTTTTTGCGAAGACAAGCATTTCCGACGCACAAAATCCTCGGCGGTTTATTCGCGGAAGGTTGAGAGTTGACGTCAAAAAAAGATGCGTCCACGGCGTTGGGCACCACCCAGGTGCGTTTCGTCAAATCGCGGACCGCTTCCTGTGTGTAGTGTGTGATACAGACCACGCCATTCGTACGCGGAACCGTGAACTGCTCAAGTTTTGCGGCCAGCCAAAGAAAAGAAAACGGTTTCGCGTGATTCACTTCGGCGATCAACCGCATGTTGCCGTGAACGGTCAGAACATTGGCGAATCCCGAAAACACAGCACTGACGGCGCAATCGCGTTCCGTTCCCTGCCCGTGCACAATGTCCGGCCGGATTTCCCTCAACTTTCCCCTCACGGCTCGAATGCATCCCAGGTAAAACGTTCTCATCCAGCCGTTTTTCGGAACCAGCAGGCTGTGAAAAAAAATGTTGGGCGCCAATTTCTCCGGTGACTTCATCGGCGCGTGCGCACAGGACAGAACATGCACCTCCGCGTCCGGCAACTGGGCGAACCCCTGCAACAACGCCTCCGGCGCAGTCCCAAATGCAACCACCGGATTGGTGTAATCCCGATAATGTTCCCGGCTGTCCGTCGTCAGGATCGCAATTTTCATTTCAAGCAATCTTCTGAAACACGCGATTATGTCCCACTTGCAACAGCTCGCGGAATTGCTTGCGATCGATTTCCTGCGCCAGCCTGGAAGGTCCGGGATGCCCCGCAGTCGCGAAGGCGGGTGGCCGGAACGAGGTCGTCAGCCCGGAATCATCCAAAACAATAATGCCGCGCGCGCCAAGGTGCTTTGAACACAGTTCCCAATCCTGCCGCGCGATTTCGTAATCATGATTGCCATCAATGTAAATCATGTCCCATTCCTTCGAAGCTATAAAACGTTGAGCTTCCGGATCCGTGGAGAAAGCTCGCAATAATTGCGGAGGCTTTAATTTGAAATGCTCAAAATTTCGCAATGTATCCTCATGGTAATCCACATTCGGCCGATAGCGTGAAACGGAATCGCCCGCCTGGGAGAATGGGGAAATTCCGCAAACCTCGCACGGGAAGCCATCGATGCTCGCCAGCAGCGCGGCGAGGCTCAAGGTTTGGCCGCGAAAAACGCCTATTTCGAGAAAGTTCTTCGGCCTGAACTCGCGAAAGAGAAGAAACCACAAGACGTGAAAAGCATCTTCGCCAAATCCCCGCCCTTCGCTGGTGAAATAGCTGCGGTGCTTACGCAATTCCGACGGGAGCCGCTGGTGAAAAAAACGGAAGCACTCGAGATAAAACCGGGTGGGGTCGGAAAGACTCGTTGGCCAACCGGCCGGATCCAATTTCTCCGGAGCGGCGCTTTGCAGGATGGATTTTTTTTGACGCGCCGCGACAATTCTTCGCCAATGGCCTCTGATGTATCCAAAAATCGACACGGAATACAAAATAGAGAGAGGAGACGTTGTTGTGAAACGAAAAAGCACTTCGAAACCAAAGGTTATATGATTCTGCGCGCGCCGACACACCGTCAAATGAAGCCGCACTGACTCAAGGACTTCTTGCTCGACTTGACCTGTCTTCTGATAAACATTCATGTTTTGATGAAAATTGCGCAGTGCCTTGAATACCCTCTCGCATTGCGCGGCGGAGTTAGTGTCGTAGTTGAGGCGCTTGGCAGGGAATTGGCAAAGCGAGGCCACGAAATCCTTCTGGTTTCACCGGATACCGCAGAAAGCTTGCGAGAGTCAAATTTCCACCATTTCGTGGGGCAACATATTGCCTGGAAACCCGGCGTAACTTCTCCAGCAGCCGCGCGAAAATTGGCGCAGGAACTCAAGAGCGCCGGCGTTGATCTCGCCCATTTCCATGCTGGTGGGAATTACGGTTGGAATAACCGCGTTCCCTTCCGCTCGCCGGTTTATCATCTCAACCGGTTAGGGATTCCGGTCCTGTGGACTTCGCATCGCGCCGAAACCATTCTCGACGGCTTTTGCGGTCCGCAAAAACCTTTGCTCTTCAAACTCGCGCTTCTTCCGCTGGCATGGCTGGGAAAACTCCATCAGCTTTACCATAGCCGATTTGAAATTGCCGTTTCACAGAATAATCTAAAAAAATTAAAACGCTGGTACGCGCCGCTGCGATCGCGCTTTGTTCAGATTTATCATTCGCGGTTGGATGAAGACCTGCCAGCCGATGAATCCGTCCGGCGAGAACCCGAAATTCTCAGTGTCGGCCACCTCGCCGCCGTAAAAGGCCAAACGGTTCTTTTGGACGCCTTCCAACGGATCGCCCCAAACAATCGCGAATTTAAGTTGTTAGTGGCCGGACACGGAGGGGAGGATGGAACTCTCGACCGGATGCAAAAAGTCATTAAAGAAAATCAGTTGGAAAAACAGGTCGTTTTACTCGGCCAACGCAGTGACGTGCGGGGTCTCATGCGCAGAGCCACAATCTATGTTCAGCCTTCCCTGAATGAAGCGTTGGGGTTGGCCTTGCAGGAAGCCATGTTTTATGGCTGCGCTGCCGTGGCAACTCGTGTCGGCGGCATCCCTGAACTAATCGAGGACGGAAAAACCGGAGCCTTGGTCGCAGCCGGAAATGCGAGTGAACTTAGCGCCGCGCTGGAACGATTAATTCGCGAGCCGGAACTGGCTAAACGCTGGGGAGCGGAGGCGGCAAATTCCATCCGTAATCGGGGTATGACGCTGAAAGGCATGACTGACAGATATCTTGAGCTTTATCAAAAAGTCACCCGGAAAAATGAAAGTTGAACCTGCCAGATCTTGCGGACCTGATTTATTGTGACCTCATTCCCCCGCCAATTCGTCGTCGCTACTCCGGGGCGTTCCGTTTGCGATAACAATGCCCGGGTTCTTGAAAAAATCGGCCGCCTGCGTTTCATCGCCCTCGGAACCCGGCGTGGAATAGCCGGCGTCCCACCCGAGCGAACCCGCCTGCTTCCCGCCTTCGGACTGGCCGGCTTCATAGCGGCAAAAATACTTCCGGCCTACCGGGCCGAATCTTTCTCTGTTGGAATGTTCCCTTGGTTTGATCGTTGGGTAAAAAAGCAGTTGCTCGCTGGCGATCATCTAATCTCGAGCTACGGTTATGTGACTGATTGCTTCAAATTCATCCGTCAACATGGTGGCAAAACATTCCTGGATGCCGGCAATTCGCACATTGACCATTATTGGGAAGTGATCGGCGAAGAACACCGCCGCTGGAAATCCCCGCTGCCGCCCTTCTCGCCTTCCTGGCTGAAACGCGCGCGTGAATCGCTGACCGAAACGGACTATGTCCTCTCGCCGAGCTCTTACGTGACGAATTCTTTTTTGGAACGAGGCTTCAGGCCGGAACAAATTCTCAAAAACATTTATCCAGCCGATCTTTCCCTGTTCCGCCCGGGAGACAAGCCACGGCCCAAAAATCGTCCCTTAACAATTATCAACACGGGAAGTCTCTCGTTGCGCAAAGGCACTCCCTATTTACTTGAGGCCTTCCGCCTGGTTCGAAAGAAAGTTCCCGACGCGCGTCTGCTGCTGACGCGCATCATCCAGGATGACCTCAGCCCCATCCTATCGCAGTACTCGGATTTGCCCATTGAATGGGCGCCCGGGCTGCCCCACGCCCAACTGGCTGAACGTCTCCGCACCGCGGATATTTTTGTTTTGCCCTCCCTCGAAGACGGCTGGGCGCGAACAGCCAGCGAAGCCATGGCCTGCGGCCTGCCGGCAATTCTCAGCCAAAACACGGGCGCGAGTGATTCCGTCCAACCGGGCGTCAACGGTGAAGTTGTGCCGATTCGCAATGCGCAAGCAATTGCTGATGCTATTTTGAAGTGGGCCGATACCGTAACGAAACCAGACTATCAACCGCGAATGATGGTTGATCCTCAATCACTCTCGTTCGAGCGTTTCGAAGACTCTTTCGTTGGGCAGCTAAAAGCTTTGGGCCTGATAGATGATGGCAAACCAGCGAGAGATGAATAGTCGTTTCGCTTATTTCACGTGACGCGAGCAACGCGCCCAATCTTCGAAGCTTGTTTTTCAATCAACGCTACATATTCTATTTCCGTTTAATACGGTTTATTTTTAAAGCCAGTGCCAATCCCGAACGTTTTCAATCATCCAGCGCGGCCCAAACACTGGGGCTTCGACCGCAGGCTGCCACAAGCAGCAAATTGAATCGCCATGCCGCGCACGCCTGCCCATCCATTGGCTAAACATCCGTTGGACAATCTTGCCAGGGATTTCAAATGTTCCGTGCCACCCAGCCACGGAATGTTTCTTCACACCCTGATGTTGGAAGCCTCCCTTCAGCAATGCGCGCCTTATGTCAAAGCGGTCACTCTGGACGTCGGCTGCGGGCGCAAACCCTACGAAAAAACTTTTTTTGCAGGAGCGGAAAAATACGTCGGCATGGATTACCTCACCGACCGCTCCGCGCCGGATGTGGTTGGATCCGCCACGGACATCCCGCTAAGCGATTCCAGCTTCGATACGGTCGTTTGCACTGAGGTTTTGGAGCACGTCCCCGACCCGTCGAAGGCGCTGCGGGAGATGTATCGCGTGCTGAAACCCGGAGGGTATCTGGTCCTGAGCACGCCAATGTATTGGCCGCGGCATGAGATGCCGTACGATTATTTCCGATATCCCTACGATGGACTTTTGCACTTAATCAAAACGAGCGGCTTCGAATTAACACAATTGTATAACCGGGGACGCTCCTACGTTTTCATTGGCCAGATCATCCAGCAGACACAGCCTATTACCGCAGATCCCGTCCGCTGGCTCATCAACAGGTTTTTTCTTTGGTGCGATCGCCACTTGAAACACGACATCCATACGCTCGGCTGGACGTTTGTCGCGCAACGACCAAAATGAGCAACCTTGAACTTCTTGTTTGGACGAAGCAATGACCAGTCCCGGCAATCCTGCAACGCCTGCGTGCCTGCTTTGCGGCTCGATTGATATTTCCATCCGTCATTCCCTGGGCGCCGGGGAGATTCTCGCGTGTTGGTCACAAGACGGCCGTCATTTTCCACCTCGCTCCGTTCAAATCCTTCTGGACGAAAAGACGGTTCATTTATACGAATGTCGCGAATGCGGCTTCCAATTTTTTAATCCCAAACTTGTCGGCAGCGCGGAATTTTATGAGGAACTTCATGCGCAAGGGCCGGATTATTATGCGCCGAACCGGCCTGAAAATGAACGCAACGTACGTTTCGCCTTAAAGCACGGCTATCAATCCATTTTGGACGTGGGCTGTGGCATTGGCTTCGCCCTGGACGCGGCAAAACGCGCCGGTTTGAAAACGTATGGCCTGGAATTGAGCCGCACCGCCGCCGCCGCCGCTACTGAACGAGGGCACACCATTTTTCCCGTCTTGCTGGAAAATCTTGCTCCGGAATGGGAAGGTAAATTCGACCTGATCTCTCTGAATCAAGTCCTCGAACATGTTCCTGACCCGGCGGGTTTGGTCCGGCAATGCCTGCGATTTCTTTCACCGCGCGGAGCAGTCGCCATAGCGGTGCCGGGTGCCGCAGGTGTATTGCGATTTACTCCCTGGCTGCCGGCGAACTGGCCTCCGCATCATATTTCCTGGTGGCGGATAAAAGACTTCGACACTCTTGCAAAAGCAGCTCAGTTGCGCGTGTTGGAAACCGGCGGCAATCAGCTGTTGGGATCGGAACTTCAAAACATTTTACTGGAACATCGCCGGCTTTGCCAGACCTTGCAAAAGCCGTATCACGGCCCTCCGCCGTTCCTTATCAAATGGCTGCGATTCATTTACCAAAAAACCGGGATGAAATTTATTTTTAATGCGCAAGGTCACAGCATTTATTGCTATTTGAGCCGGCCATAGCCAGGCCCAACCGGCAATTTGCGCTTGTCGAAAAAATTGGCAAAATGCTTACCGCCGCATTCGCGCTGCCAATCTTCGCAAAATCCGCATTGGCGGGGAAAAACGAAATGGATTTCCGGCAGTTAACACCGCTTGTATGCGCCAGCGTTTGGGCCAAGGCTCAATAGTTGTCTTTTCTCGCGGAAACACCGCCAGCCAACGGTTCGTCATCGCCGCCACGGAGAAATCTTGTTGCACTCGCGAGCGAGCGGCGGCGGATTTGGCGGCCAATTCCTCCCGATATTCGTGCAAATGAATGATGCCACGAGCATAGCCGGGAGTATCGTTGATCGGCACGAGCAACCCGGAGGATTTATCCACCACCTCGCGAAGGCCGCTTTCCAAATCGCTTACCACCGGCACCATCCCCTGCGCCATCGCTTCCAGCAAACTCAACGGCAAGCCTTCGTAATCAGAAGCGAGCAAAAAAATGTCATGTTGTTTCAACAGTGCCGGCACGTCGGCATAGTTCACCGGCCCGGGAAACGAAATCGTTTGATTCGGCGAATTGGTCTTCAAATTCGCTTTCAAAAAATTCAGTTCTGGACCTGCTCCGGCAATGGTCCAATGAAAAGGCATTCCGCTGTCACAAATCGGTCGTAAAATCTCCGGAAACAACCGCACGCGTTTTTGTTCCTGATACAGCCGTCCCAAATAGAGTACGCGCAATGGCTTCGTAAAATCTCGCGCAGGCTGTTCCGGATCGAGGTTTATTGGTACGCCATAAGGCAGGTACGCCACCCTGGCAAATTCCGGTATGCCGTCCGCCGTCTGTTTCATGGTCTGTGAAACCATTGCCGCCAAATCCATCCATGGCGCATAACCTTGCATCATTTTATAAATGCCGGGCTCATGCGATTGCGCCATGCCGATGCGGAAAATGCCTCGAGGCAAATAACGCAAGACCTCGAAAGAAGTCGGCCCCAACGTGGAAACCACCACCGTTGGCTGAAAACGAGCCAGGTTTTGCAGGATGATTTTCAACCGGTCCTCATAAATCATATGTCGGTCATCCAGGCAGAGCACAGGAACTCGCAGCCTCTCAAAATCCGAAGCCATCGGATTTTCTTTCTCAAAACTCAGCACCTCCACCGGAACACCGCGCCGAACCAGTTCGCCTGCGAAATTGATCAGAAATGTAGTGGAACCTCCCAGAGCCAGCCCGCCCGTAATCAAGGCGACGCGATGATCTGACTGGCTGATGGTGGATTCCATTATCTGGTGAAAGGTTTTCTTTTCAGAAAAAACGCTATCTTCTCGTGGAAAATAACGCCCGCGCCTGGTTTAGTTCAGTCCGAAGCAATTCCCGGTTCAGGCCCACGAGCCAGCACACCACGACGAATAATCCGACGTAACAGGTGGACAGCAGACTCAGGTGCCTTAGCGAATTGTCGGGAAATACAGTTTTTAACGCCGCTGCCGTAAGCGTGAATGCCACCGGCAACAACCAGCAACGCGCCATCCATCGCCCGACCGGTAATCCCAGGTAACGGCAGGTGACCGCACCGAGGAAAATACTGGAAATGGATTGTGCAATCACCGTTGCGACAGCTACCCCGGTGATCGAGCCGCATTTCACCGAGACAATTGAGAGAGCAAGATTTAGCAGACCGGTGCCGGCAACAATAAGGCCCGCCGACCTTAAACCTTTATCTCCTGCGCGCATTGATAATTGAATGCCGGCATTGCCGCCACAGGTCACCGCCAGATTGAACGCAAACGCAAATTCCCATGCCAGCGGCGCCTGGTGCGCTTTATCCAGCCAGATACCGACGAAAAGATTATTGAAAGCGATGTAACCAAGGACCGCGCCGCAAGCGAGGACAACTTCAAACACACTCAGACGGTTCAATTCCGTCAACGCCCGTCGCCGATCGGCTTCGTGCGGGCTGGCGATCCACTGGGTCACTTTCGGAAACCCGACGAAAGCCGCCGTTGTGATGAGTGTCACACACAGTTCGCAAACCCGGTAATTCGCCTGGTATGTCGGGATGACCGCCGTGCCCAGCACCGCGCCAATGACCAATCGATCGGTCGTGAAATACAAGACCGAGCCGATGGACACGAGATACATCCACCAGCTGGCTCCCGCGAGAGTCTTCCATTCGCTGCGGTCCTGTTTCAGCGGGATCACATCGCCGAGCCATGGATGCGACCATTTCAACATGGCCCAGGAAAGGAGCGCCAGCGAGGCAGCGGAAGCCAGGTATGGCAGCAGTTGAACCCAAAGCGGCATGTGAAGCAGGGCCAGCCGCCAATGAAAGAACGGCGCCAGCACTTGCAAAAACAGCACCGTCGGCAAAATCGGCCACGTAACCGTCGCGTGCGCGTAATTGAGGCTCGCGAAATAGCCCCCGATGATGAACAGCATCAGGCTCATCCCTCCGTAAACAAAGAGCAAGGTCATCGAACCCGCGCCGGAAACACTTTCGAAATTCAACCATTTTGGCAGCCACGGCGAAAGGCCCACAAACAAAATGCACAAACCACACGCGAGGAACAGAAACAACGTCCGCGCCGACGCCAACAGCGAGCGCAATCCCTTTTCGTCGCCGCTCCCCAACATGGTTCCCGCCCTCAGGGAAAGTGCGCCGGTAATGCCAAAATCGCCCAGGCCGCCCAGCCGCGTCAGCGCTTGAAAATTCTGAAATAATCCGAGGAGCGGATCTCCCATCGCCCGCAACAGCAGGCGCATCCATAACAGCGAGAACAGGGAACCCACTCCCATGGCAATCATCCGCAACAAGAACGCCATCCGCGCCGAAGTGCGGTTGCGCTTGAGCCAGGAGCTGATTGCCGGCAGGAAACTCATTTGGTGGCGAATGGAAACACAGCCTCGCGATAACTCAAGCATTTCATTTTGACATGCGCACTCAAAGATTGCTCAAAGCGCCTAACTTCAGCCACAATCCACTGACGATGGGAAACAGAAAGTTTTCCGCAAAGCCAAAAACCGCCGTGATCCTGGCCGCGGGCGTGCCGCCGGCCGCGCTCGGCTCCATCTTTGGCCGCACTTCCTCCGCCATGGTGCCCGTGAATGGGCGGCCCACCATTCATTGGTTGCTTCATTATCTTCACCAACTCGGCATCGACCGGATCGTGCTCGGCCTTCGCCATACCGAAACCCGCCTGCCCCGGTTCGTCCAGCAGGCCTTTGGACGGGTTCAACACATCACTTTTGTGCCGGTGGAAAAAGATCTCGGCCCGGGATTCACCCTGCTCGAATGTTTGAAAAAAGTAGAGGCGAACGAGCCTTGTTTAGTCGTGCTGGGCGATACTTTATTTGAATTTTCCCCGAAGGCGCGGATTCCCTTCAATGAAAGTTTTGTCCTCACGGCCCCGGTTCAGGACGCCACCCGCTGGTGCCTCGCCGATGTGGACAGTTCGCATCAGGTCAGAACGTTGGTGGATAAACCCTCAAAAAATCCGGACGGCTGGCCCGCGCTGATAGGTGTATATCATTTGCGCAAAGCCGAACCCGCGATTCAGGCGCTGCAAACCCAACTCGATGCCGGCGCTCGTTCCTTGCAACTGCGCCACGCTCTCCAACCTTACATCGAAACCGGAGAATTGCGCGCCCATCCTGCGGGAGAATGGTTTGATTGCGGCAATCTGGATTTTCTCACCAGTTCCCGCCGGCGATTGCTGCAGGCTCGAAGTTTCAACGCCATCCAGATTGATGACTTGCGCGGCACCATCACCAAACGCAGTGAGCACAAGGCGAAATTCCTGAACGAGATCAATTACTACCGACTCGTCCCCCGCGATCTCGCAACGTTTTTCCCGCGGCTCGTGGATTTCAGTCTCGCTCCCCAGGACCTTTTTCTTACGCTGGAATATTATGGCTACCCGACGCTGTCGGAAATCTGGGTCTTCGAGGAATTCGAAGGCAAATATTGGGAATCCGTTTTTCAAACACTCCGCAAGATTGTCTCCTGCTTCGAAAATTATTCCGCGGAACTGTCTTCCAAGGCTGCGTTCGATTTTTACTGGAATAAAACGATCGACCGCCTGAACACTTTCTCCAGCCAAAACCGGCGCTTCGCCTCGCTCACCAAAGCAGACGTCATTGAACTCAACGGCCGACGTCTATTGGGCTGGCCCAAAATTAAAAAAGAAACGGAAGCGCGCGTTCGAAAACTTTCCGCGAAACCGAGAGGCCGGATCATTCATGGCGACCTTTGTTTCACGAATATTCTCTACGATCCAGTCTCACGCCTTTTCAAGTTCATCGATCCCCGCGGCAGTTTTGGAGAATCGGGCATCTATGGCGACGGCCGTTATGATATCGCCAAACTGTTGCACTCGCTGGATGGCGGTTACGACTTTTTGATTCACGATATGTTCCTGTTGGAACACAGCGGCAACCGGGTGAAACTCCAGCAATTTTTTCCGTCCAGCCGCGGCGCGGTGCTCGATGTTTTCACGGATGTTTTCGGCGGCGACTATCCGATGAAAGAAATACGCCTGCTGGAAGGGCTCTTGTTTTTGTCCATGTGCCCGCTGCACGAAGACTCGCCATCGCGGCAGGTGGCGATGTTCGCCACGGGTTTGCGCATCCTGAATGATCTTTTAGATAATGAAAATATGCATTGATATTGATGGAGTCGTGTGCGAATTGCGCCGTCCCGAACAGACCTATGCCGACCTCGCGCCGCTGCCGGGTGCGGTGGAAAAAATAACCGCGCTGAAACAGTCCGGCCATTACCTTATTCTTTGCACCGCCCGCCACATGGCCACTTGCAACAGCAACATCGGCCTGGTCATGGCGCGGCAAGGCAAGACGCTCCTGGATTGGCTCGCCACACACAACATTCCTTACGACGAAATCTGGTTCGGCAAACCTCATGCGGACGTTTACCTGGATGATAACGGTTTTCGATTCACCGGTTGGGAGCAAATCGCGGGCGATGGCAGTAACCTGCCCGTGAGCCGGGAAAAAGCGCGCGCGAAGACACCGTGAGCCGGGCCGCTGAAAAACTGAACATCGTCATGCCCATGGCCGGCTTGGGCAGCCGTTTTCGTGAAGCGGGTTTTAAAGTTCCCAAACCGCTGATCGATGTTCGGGGCCGGCCCATGTACGCCTGGGCCACGGAATCCCTGCCGCTGAAAGATTCATCGCGCCTGATTTTTATTCTGCTGGCATCGCAACCCGAATTTGCGGACTTAAAGCGGGATATTGAAACCCGTTACGCCGCACACCGCCCCGTGGTTCTTTCCGTGCCTGAACTCACCGCCGGGCAGGCCATTACCGTCCTGCGAGCGAAGGATCTCATCGATAATGATGAACCTTTGCTCATCCATAATGCAGACACTGCCTTCGACGCCGAACCGGATTGGGTAAAAATAGCCTCGGCCGAGAATCTGGACGGCGCGCTGCTGGTATTTCCGTCGCAGGAAAAGCGCTGGAGCTTTTCGCGCGCGAACGCGTCCGGATTCGTCGAAGAAGTCCGCGAGAAAGAAGTGATTTCACCCTGGGCCACCACCGGAACCTATTGGTTTCGGCGCGGAAAGGATTTTGTTCGCACCGCCGAAACTCGATTTCAAACCGGCAAACGCGAGGCGAGCGAATTTTACGTGGGACCGCTTTACAATGACCTCGTTGCTTCCGGCGCAAAGGTAAAAAATTTCCCGATTCGCAAATTGTATTGTTTCGGCACCCCGGAAGATCTGGCGAACACGCTGAAGACCCTCCTGGGTTGAAAAACTTATTTGGTTTCCAAACCCGCCTCGGTCAGAAGTTTTTTAACCCCCTCCAAATCCACCGTAGCCATGACTTCGTGATCGGCGGGAAACAATTTCCAATGGAACGAAAGTTTATTCACGCTGCAAATCCACTCCGTCCAGCCGTCGGGAAGAGTGTCCGGGACAAACATAATCACCTTGCACCCGGGTGAACTCCACACCGCATTGGTGAACCCGCTGCCCATCACCCCCGCGAAAGCTTCCGCATTTTTGAATAATTCCACTTCCTGGGCAAAGGTCAGGTCTTCCGTGTTAATGATCGCCCAGCCTAGCGATTCGAAAAACGCGTTTACCTCCGCGTTGTTTTTGATGCCCCGTGTCTTTCCTTTTCGCTGAATGACAAACCGCTTCGGGCCGCGATAGGATTTATCGGCCTTCGGCAGGAAAGTCGACCGGAGAAAATTCACCCCGTAAGGGCTGTACGTCGATATCATGGCGGTGGGTGAACTGAAATAATAGTCCTCCACCACGACATGACTTTCCGGCGTGCATCGGACCCGGTCCTGAAGCCCCATCAGTTTCAATGTTTCTTTTTGATATCCTGCCAATTTCCCCGGCACGAGAATTTGCGTGTCCGGCGGAAATTCCGGCAGCAGTGCAAGCCTCGGCAGCGCGTCCAATATCCAATGACTGAATGGCGCCACCATATTGTTCGGCGTCCAACGCGAAACTATGCTGGTCCACTTGCCCGGCAGGACAATTTCCTTCGGCAGCACCGCGTAGTTCCATGCTTCATCGTCCAGCATGGCGTCGTCGCCGTACACGGATTCGCGGCAAATGCGTTTCTTGCCGTCCATCAAGGCGAGTGACGAACTTACCAGGCGCGCATTTTGATGGCGGCTCCAAAAAATCGGCCAGGGCTGGGTGCAATGCTGGCTCAATCCGCAAAGCTCGAGCAGTGAACCGTCCGGAACTGGAAGCCGGCCCTGGTCGTAAAGCACCACGCGATTGGGCGGAGTCGCCCAGGCCGCCGGGCTGGTGTAAATCGAGAATGAGCCCCGGGGCGGTCCGAACCGTATCGCCCGCTCCGGGATAATTGGCCGGAGGATATCAATCAGCCTTTTCGGAACCGTCCCGGTGAAAAAATTATGAAACTTTTTAAGCGGCCGATAGATCCGGGAATACTTCCGCGCGCGCACCTTCAATTTGTAGCCAGTGGTAATATCCGGCATGGTCTAAATCATTTGAAATTCACCGTCGAAAAACCGTCTTTCAGCAGGCAGCGGAGCGCACTTGCGCCACCAGACGATTGCAGATCGAAACTCATTCAGCACGAAATGGAACCATAGCCTTGCAATAACTCAAGCATTTCGTTTTGAAGCATCTGGCAGAGGACGAATCTGGACAGTAACCCCGTTTGTAGTTCCGCCTTCAGGCGGTTCCCTGCGATTGCCGCCCCCGGGCAGATTTTGGCCAAAACACAGAGCAATCGCCGGCTCTGGCGATAAATCAGGGCCGACGCATCTAAATTCCCAGAGAACACGAAGAGTTGGAATTGATTTTGTCGGTTTGAATTCGCGAAAAATCAATTCGACGGCAATCGGGATCGTGGAAGAGATGATTTTGGATGGAACCAAATGACCGGTTAACAGGTCATTCAAAAAAACAAAAATCTATGCCATTTAAAATGGGGTAAATGGCATAGATGAATTTTAACAGTAAGGATTTTTCTGTCGAGAGTTTTTCTCTCGAGGGACAAATTGAAAACCGAGCGCGTTGAAAATTTAGATGCGTCGGTCCTGAGCCATAAACTAATTCCCGTGACTCCCACTCGCGAAATTATAACAATCTGAGGTCGAATGGCTGACGAAAGTCCTTTGCATTGTGTCATCGGTTCCGGTCCCGCCGGAGTGGCTTGCGCTCACGCTTTGCGCGGGCGCGGCGCGCAAGTGATGATGCTGGACGCCGGACTTTCTCTCGAACCTGACCGCGTCGCGCTCATCTCCGAAATGCGGAAAACATCCCCCGCCGCCTGGACGCGCGAACAAATCGCCCGGATCAAGGAAGGCACGAGCGCTACAGCGAAAGGTCTTCCGCTCAAATTACTCTATGGTTCGGATTTTCCTTATCGCGATTGCGATGAAAGTCTGGGAACCGAATACGACGGCGTAGGCGTGCGCGCATCATTCGCCAAAGGCGGCCTGAGCACCGTATGGGGCGCGGCCATGTTGCCGTATGTTCAGCGCGATATTGCCAACTGGCCAATTTCACTTTCGGAACTGAACCAACATTACGCCGCGGTCGCCGAATTCGCAGGATTCTCGGTGAAGAGCGATGACCTCGAAACACTCTTCCCGCTTTTCCAACCGAACCCGGCGGCTCTCAATTTAAGTTCCCAGGCGAAAATTCTGTTAAACCGGCTCGAAAAAAATCGCGCCGTTCTCTCCGATGCCGGCATCCGTTTCGGACAGGCGCGCATTGCGGTGAAAGTCGCTCGCCCGCCTCACTCAGACGGATGCGTTTATTGTGGACTGTGCATGTACGGTTGCCCTTACGGGTTCATCTACAACTCCGAAACCACGCTCGAACAATTACAATCACGTCCAGGATTTACTTATCGGCCGGGCGTCATCGTCACGGCCTTGCGGGAAACTTCCAACAACATCGAAATCGAAGGTTATCATCGCTCCAATCGCGAACCTTTTCGCATGCAAGCGCGCCGGGCTTACCTCGCCGCCGGCATCGTTCCCACCACGCAAATCCTCCTGCGCTCGCTGTCTTTCCATGACCAACCCGTCGCGATGAAGGACAGCCAGTACTTCCTGGTGCCGCTGGCGCTGACAAAAAGCGCGGGCGACGTCACCAAGGAAGCCTTGCACACGTTGAGCCAGCTTTTTGTAGAAATTTTCGACCCTAAAATCAGTCCGCGCACGGTGCATCTCCAGATTTATTCCTACAGCGACCTTATTGGCCAGGCGATCCGGAGAAGTTTTGGCCCGCTGGCAAAACCGCTGGAACCGCTGGCCCGCAGCCTCGAACGCCGTCTCTTAATCGTCCAGGGATTTCTTCATTCCGACGACTCGGCAGCCATCGC
Source organism: Verrucomicrobiia bacterium (assembly GCA_036272195.1). Lineage (GTDB taxonomy): Bacteria > Verrucomicrobiota > Verrucomicrobiia > Limisphaerales > DASXHY01 > DASXHY01. The sequence goes on from DATAZE010000057.1 coordinate 44,636, forward strand.
AACCACTTTGACAAAAAGCGCTAGCGGTGAACGGCTCAAGCTTCAGTCGCGAGTCACAGCGCATTCCAAAAAAATCATCGGTGAGGTGATTCGAAAATTGCTGCGGCACGGCCGGCAATTCGGCGCTTATCCCATCCGCCCCATGCTGCAAATTGCCGACCCCGGCCGCGGCATCCACAGCGGCGGCGCGTTTCCCATGAGCGCTCAGCCGGGTCCGCTGGAAACAGACACACTCGGCCGCCCGCGCGGATGGCAACGTCTGCACGCCGTGGACGCGACCGTGCTCCCCAGCATTCCCGCGACGACCATCACTTATTCAGTCATGGCCAACGCGCATCGTATCGGCTGGAATTCCCCCGGACTGGATTGAATCACGTGAACGCCGGCGAATCCATTTGCATCGTGAGCGGTACCGGCGGCTATCTCGGCGGCCGTGTCGCCGCGATGTTGGAGCGGCGCGGCCAGACCGTGCTCGAACTGACCCGCAACCCAAAACCCGGACGCCGCGCCACCTCATTTCGACTGGGCGCGGACATCCAGGCCTCAGCCCTCGCCGGCGCAAATTCACTGGTGCATTGTGCCTACGATTTCAAACCGCTGAAATGGAACGAAATTTACGAGGTGAATGTGGCAGGCACGGAAAAGCTTCTGCGAGCCGCGCGACAGGCAGGCGTCCGAAACCTCGTTTATATCTCCTCCATTAGTGCCTTCGACGGCTGCCGCTCGCTCTACGGGAGAGCAAAGCTCGCGGCGGAAACAATTGCGCTTTCCCTCGGCGCCATCGTCATTCGGCCCGGGTTGGTTTGGGGCCAGCCACCCGGCGCGATGTTTGGCCGGCTGGTGCAACAGGTGGATCACGCGCGACTTCTCCCGCTTTTTGGGCGCGGCGCACAAATCCAATACCTCGTTCACGACGAAGATCTCGCGAATTTCATCTGCGATTGCACCGCCGGAAAAATTTCAGCGCAACCCAGCCCGGTCACCGTGGCCCACGAGCAGCCCTGGCGATTCCGGCAAATCCTGGAGGCAATCGCGCAGGCCAAAGGAAAACGTGTTTCATTCATTCCCATCCCCTGGCGCCTGGTTTGGGCTGGCCTCAAAGCCGCCGAATTAGGCGGCGCTCGGATTAGTTTTCGCAGTGACAGCCTGGTCAGTCTGATGAATCAAAATCCGAATCCCTCGTTTGCGCTGCAGCGTTCCCTGAATATCAGGTGCCGACCTTTCTCCTTTTTTTAATTGCCTCGCAGCACCATCGGCTACTTCCGTTTACGGATTCGAATATGCCAGGAAAGAGCAAGCAGCGGCGACAACGGCCGGATGAGCCATTCAATTCCAATAAGGAAATGATTCAAAAATCGCGGAATCATGTACCGCATCGTCACACCGCCAGAGATGAAGTAGGTGAACCATGGCATCAACTCCAAACACTCGATTTGCAGGCGGGGATGGCGGCTCTCAAAACGCGCGCGATCGCGCACAAAAACGATCCACGTCAGGGCCTGGTTGGAATCCATCATGGAATCGCCCTGGTCGAATTTCCATTCCGTTTGGGCATCATTGTAAGGTTCATGATGAAAATGGCCGAAGAAGAAGCGCGCAAACGGCGTATGCGCCACGTCGATCATCGAAATCACGCCTCCCGGAATCAGCGCCCGTTCCGCTTCGCTTAAAAAGGCGTCCACGTCTGGAATGTGGTGAAAAACATGAGTTAACAGCAGCGCGCGAATAGAGGCATCGGAGAACGGCAGTTGGCGTGCGTCGATGACTTGTTCCGCAATTCCAGGGCTGACATCGGATGTGATGACGGCAGGCTCGAGTGTTTTTAGATAACTTCCACCACTGCCAAGTTCCACGGGCGCGCCCGGGCTTGGCGCTGAAGCAATGTCCGCCAACAGGCGTCCATACCAATCGTCGTAACAACGTTTCAACAGCGGCCGATCCAGAATGAGCGCTTTTTGCCGGGCAAAAAACTCGACCGTTCCCGGTTGCAGCCCTTTCAGCGAAGGTTCTTTGAGCCAGCCGGACATTTTTAACTCCGCTCTTTTTTCGAAGCCGACAGCGGCAACCGTTTGCAGATTAATTTTTCCAATTCCAGCAAACGGAGATTTGTGCTGTTGAGCAACAGGCCAAGAGAAAGCGACAACGAGGCAAGCAGGACCAACGCAGCTGCCAGGATAGCGCTCGGCACAGCGTGAACGTATCGTTCCGTAACATATTCGTAAATCGGGCGCACGCCCGCGGCCAGCCCCAGGCACATCAATCCGAGGCTGCAGAGGCCAAAGAACGTGAGCGGCTTGTAGGATTTGAGGATCAAAAACAGTTTCAAAATGACCCTTGCGCCATCCGGTATCGTATTCAGTTTCGAAAAACTGCCTTCCGGCCGCACGCCGTAGGGCGAAGGTATTTCCTTGATGATCATTCCGCGGTAAAGCGCCTGCAAGGTCAGTTCAGTCTCGACATCAAAACCATGGGAGGTGATGGGAATCTGCGCCACGGATTCCCGACTAAACGCCCGGTAGCCGGAAAAAATATCAGTCACGTCGGACTTGAACATCCAATTGATGGAACTGCATACCAGTTTATTGCCGACTCGATGAAAGGGCCGAAAGGATTTGTCACCGTAGGTATGCCGCGTGGCCACGGTCATGTCGGCGTCGCCTTTAAGAATCGGATCCAACAACGCGCCCACCGTGGAAGCCTCGTAAGTGTCGTCGCCGTCCACCATGACCAGAATATCGGCATCCACCAACTCGAACATGGTCGCGACCACAAAACCTTTTCCCTGTCGTTTTTCGCGAATCACCCGCGCGCCGGCTTTGCGGGCAATATCACCGGTGCCATCGGTCGAATTATTATCGAACACATAAATCTCAGCGCCCGGGAGCGCCTTCCGGAAGTCCGCTATGACCTTGGCGATGGTCAATACCTCCTGGTAACAGGGAATGACCACTGCGATGGTGGGATTGGCTGGTTGCTCTTCGTTCATGTTGCAGGTTTCGTTCCGTCAATGCGCTTTGACCAGCCACCATTGAACCGGACCCGTGTCGGCGCGCAACGACAGGGTCACGGGCTGAACGATTTCGGCGTCATATTTTTTCAACCAGTCGTCCATCGTCATTTTGTAATGATGATTAACAATGTATTGGCTGACCAGCACGTACTTGATGTGACGTTGGCGAAGGTAATCCGCTCCGTCCCCAAAGCATACATGCTCGACGCGCCGCGACCCGAAGGGACGCCAGAGCGAGCCTTCCGGGTCATCGGAGGTCACCGCGCCCAGTGGTGATGCATCTTTGAGGAGGACATCCACTGCCGGCTGAAACGCGTCCCCGCGATTGCCATAAATTGAATAAACCATCCATGCTCTTTTCACCAATGGCCGTGGCGATTTCTCGGCGCCGAGGGCTTTTAAAACCGTTACGGCGGGCCACAAGGGACGGGCGGGAGATATAATGACCGGCACCGCGGCCAATGCAAATACGAGCATTATCGCCCAACGCCAACAGGAGCGTCGGACCAATCGGAGGACAGCGCCGTCGCCCGCGAGAATGGGGGCAATCAGCACGGCATCAAATGGCGCAAGATATCGGGCCGGACACGCCAATCCAGACTGGGTCATGAAGACGGCGCAGGATACAGCCGCGCAAATAGGAACGAGCCATTGTACTTCGAACGCCCGCGCAAACATTGCCTTCCACGAAATCCGGTTTTTGATCCGGAAACGCCATTGGTAGAGCAGAGTTATCAACAGCATCGCGCTGACACCTATTCCCAGACCTGCGCCTTCTTCCATTTGCATTTGGGGTATTTCGAACTTCACCGCCGCCGGTTCAAAATATTGAGCGAGTAACGCGGAAGTTCCAGGCGGTATGACTTTTCCCATCAAATGCTCCCACGCATTTGAAAACGGAAAAACCGGCGGCACAAAATTATCAAGGACCAGCAAAATGGAATTGATTTCGAAATGAAACGCAGGCAAAGCGCTTCCGAGGATTACGAGGTTTTCCGCTTTCTGCCCCGTCCAATCTCCGCAGTACTGATAATTCAGCACGCATGTCGGGATGAGCGAAATGCTCGCCCCCACAAGAATGATGGCCGTTGAAATCACCGGACGCTTCAGCAACAGCCAGAGCGCAGGCCCGGCCGCCACCACCCACGGCAGCAGCAACAACAAATTGAACGCCTTCCCGGAGGTCATCAACCCGGCGGCGAGAATTGCGATCAGCAAGTCACCGATTCGGCGGTTCACGCGCGCGCGCAGGGCGAATTCAATCGCGGCCATCGCCAGCAATGCTCCGAACAAATCGTTGGCAATGCTCCCGGCCTGCGTCAAATAACAATACCCGGTGGGGAGCAACCACATCCAATACCACGCCACACGCGGACGCACACCGAGTCTCGTCCAGATACTGAAAACCCTTCCCGGCAACAGCAAAAAAGAAATCGCGGTAATGAGGAATTCGAGCCGGTCGGTGCGCGTCAAGGCGAACAGTGGCGCCGTGAGCCATTCGTAGGCGCAACCGCGCGTGTTCAAGCGATTAAAATCGGTGTGAATCCAATGCCACCGGCCTTCGGCCAGCCACTGCAGCACCCGCGGTGTCCGATACGCCAGGCCGTCGTAATTAGTGGGCGGATGAAGGATTCCGCCAAGAATCGCCAGAGATCCCAGGACCAGGAATCCGAGAGGAATCGCACGGCTGAACCGTTGCCGAAATCTGCAGAAATCCCCCGCTGGAAACATCACAACCCGGCTGTTTTTTTTCCAAAGCACGAATGCCAGTCCACCCAATCCGAAGGAAACGAGATAACCAACTACATTGAGCTGATGCAGCGCGGATAAAGTCCAGCCGATGAAATTGCAAAAAGCGCAAAAAATGACCCAGAGTGCAGCCGGAGAGATTCGAGGACGGGAACTGGATTGTGTTTCAAACGGCACGGCCAAATAGTTCGGATTTCAATGCAAAGTAGAGGTTTGCATTACGAACGGTCAATCTCAAAGCTACGAACAGAATATTCGGAACGTTTATAGTTCCGCATTTATGCGGTGGGCAACTGTGCCGAGCCGCGTATACATGGAACGACAAAGGAGAATGCCCCAAAATACAAACCCCGTAATTTTCGTGATGGCTCAAAGCTTGACCTGTGTCCTTCGACGGATAGCCTCTCATGGCGCGTGGCTGGCGAGACGAGTGTTCTTCCCGAGCAGCACCAAAGATGTCGAACATTTTGAAGTTCATTGACTTGCCGCAAGGCCCGCTGGTTCTGGTCGGCATTTGCCTGGCGGTCATCATCGGCCTTTATTTCTATAATAATCCCCTCGGCCATGGGCGTTGGTTCATGGTCCGGCGCTTCATTAATTGGTTCCCGCTCGGAATGACCTACGCGTTTCTATGCATGGGCCGCTACAACCTGATCGTTTCCAAGGACGCCCTGGGGACGCTCATGTCCAAGCAGGACCTGGGAATTATTTTCGGAGTCGGTACCTGGGTTTACGCGTTGTCCTTTCTTATCAACGGTCCGCTCATCGACAAAAAACTCGGCGGCAAACGCGGAATCATCGTTGCAGCCCTGGGCGCTTCTCTCGCCAATATCGCATTGGGAGTGCTGACTTATTTAATTACCGTCAAACATCTCAAGGTCAACCTCGCCCTCTCTTTCTCGCTGCTCTACGCGGCCAATATGTATTTTCAAAGCTACGGCGCGATGTCCATCATTAAGGTTAAGGCCTATTGGTTTCATGTTCGCGAGCGCGGGATCTTCGGCGCAATTTTTGGAACACTCATTTCGTTCGGTGTGTATTTCGCATTCGATTGGGGCGCCAGCATCGTCAACATGACCAAGGTCAATCCGGGCCCAACCGGCGGGTTGCAGGATCTGCTGCGAAAACTGTTCGTGCCACCCGGTTCATCCGTTGATGCGACCTGGGCGGTCTTTTTCATTCCCGCGGCCATTCTGGTTGTGTGGGTGCTACTCGATATCTGGCTCATCAAAGACACGCCGGAAGAAGCTGGTTTCCCGCATCTCGACACTTGCGACGCTTCCTCCGGTCAAATGCACATTGAATTTTCCGTGCTCGACCTGCTGAAGAAAATCTTCGCCAGCCGTCTAATGCTGCTCATTGCCATCGTGGAACTGACTTCTGGGGTCTTTCGTTACAGCATGACCGAGTGGTATCGCACGTTTGCGAAGGAAATAAGCCCTGCCGCATCGTCGTTTTTCCTCAATCATTGGGGATTGCTGCTTTGCCTGTTTGGAGTCATCGGTGGTTTCACCGGAGGAGTTGTTTCCGACAAATTTTTCCAATCCCGACGCGGCCCACCCGCCGCGCTGCTCTGCGGCTTTGTTTTGATTTTTGCCATAGTGATGGCCGCCATTTTGTTCTCTGCACCCATCGGCGTTGGGTGGGCGGCGGTGTTGATTGTCACCGCGTCCATCGGCATTACCTCGCTTATGTCGGGCACTGCGGCCACGGATTTCGGTGGCCGGAAAGCGACCGCCACCTGCTCCGGCATCGTGGACGGTTTCGCGTACCTCGGCAGCGGATTGCAATCGATTTGCCTGGGCGTCATCACCACTCACAATTGGCAATGGTGGCCATTGTTTCTGGTGCCGTTTGCAATTGTCGGCCTGGCGATTTCGATCAAAATTTGGAAGGCACTTCCCGCCGCTACGCGCCGATATCTCACTGAGGTTGAACGCATGCCGGGGACTGAGCTTGCGGAATGGTGAAAAAGGATTCGGCTGGCCTCGGAACGCAGCCGCAGTGTCAATAACTTCCAATAACTTCCGCCAATTTCTGCTACACCGCGCGAATGGCCATGCGATAATTCGTGGATGACGCAAGAAAGCCAGTTAGCACCGCAGTGGGAGAAACACCCACCCGGCTTTCGGGCCAGGCGCGGGTTGAACTGGGGATTCCTCGGCCTGCTCTACACCTCCTTCTACCTCTGCCGCTACAATCTTTCCATCGCCAACAAAGCCATCAGCGAGACCTACGGATTCACTCGCGCGGACATGGGGCTCATCATCACCACGGCGCTGCTCACCTACGCATTCGGGCAAATTCTTAATGGGCTGCTGACGGACAAACTCGGCGGAAAACGAGCGATGCTCATTGGGGCTGCCGGCACGGTGGTCATGAATCTTTTGTTCGGCGCGGTTTCACTTCTGCCCTTCCAAATCACCGAAATCGAAACCACCGCCGGCCCCTTAAAACGCGCGCTCGTTCATTTCCATCTTTTTCACGGCGAAGTGTTCCTCAGCCTCATCAGTTTTTTCGTGGTCGTGCGCGGCATCGATGGTTACCTGCAGGCCTTTGGTGCGCCCGGCATGATTAAAATCAACACCGCCTGGTTCGCCCACCGGGAGCGCGGGCGTTTCGCGGGCATCTTCGGTTTCATGATCAACCTGGGGCGCTTCGGGATTTTCAAATTCGGCCCGGCGTTGCTCGCGGGATTTGTTTTTCTGGGATTATGGCGCGTACCCCCACTGCACTGGCGCTGGCTTTTTTGGGCGCCGTCCGCAGTCTGCGGCCTGGTCGCGCTTTGCATGGCGCTCATCGTGAAGGAGACGCCGGAGGAAATCGGGCTTCCGGTGGTCGGCGAACCTGAAAACAAAAACGAAACCGTGCGGCTCCGCAAAGTGCTTATCGCTATTATCTCCAACCCCGTCGTGTGGATTACCGCGCTGGCCTATTCGTGCACGGGAGCCGTCCGGCAGAGCGTGGATCAATGGTTCCCCCGCTACATGCAGGAAGTTCACCATCTGGACCTGGCATCCGCGCAGTTCCAATTTCTCGGTTTCATGATTCCATTTGTCGCCTCGGCGGGCTCGCTGATTTCCGGGTATCTTTCAGACACCGTTTTCAAAGGCCGGCGCGCACCGGTGGCGGCGGGAATTTATTTTGCTGAAACCATCGTCATTCTCGCGGCGGCACAATTCCATTCCGCGAACGCCGCCATTTGTTTCTTCATTCTCATTGCTTTAACCGCCAACTCCACGCATTCACTGCTCGGCACGGCCTCCGCCATGGACATCGGCGGGCGCAAAATGGTCGGGTTCGCCTCCGGCATCATTGATTCTTTTCAATACTTCGGCGGGAGCCTGGCCGGATATTTTCTCGGCCGCCTGCTCGACCGCAGTTGGGGCTACTACTTTTATTTCATGGCCCCCTTCGGCCTCATCGGCGGGCTTTTGATGCTAAGCATCCTGGGGAAAGTGACTTCCAAAACCAGCGGAGCCAGCGGTACGTCCCGTTAGCCGCCTTAAATTTCGGCCGCTCGCTCTTTCACCAGCGCGCCCAGTCGCAGAGCAATACCTGCTCAGGCAAATATCCCGGCGGCGTTTTTTTCAGAGGAAACTCCGGGGGCACCTCGCCTTTGACCAGGATGTCCACGATGAAACGGCCCCAGCTTCCCGGCAACGCACGCACAAACTGCGTTTGAAAATGCGCGTCCAACGAACGTGGCGTGAGATACAAGGCGTGAATCGGCTTCAGCGAATCGTTGATCGCAAAAAAACTTTCCTGCCACTCCACTGGATTCTGCGGACTGGCGGTTGCATTCAGCGTCGCCCAGACACATTGGCGTTCTCCATACCAGGCCACAGCCCACGGAATGTCGCTCATGATCAACTCGTCCTCCTTCATGAAATGCGAGCTGTTCTGGATGACATCCGGACGGTACGGCGGATACACCACCGGGCCTTTGGACGCCGTCGCCACCGCAAACTGCAAGGGCAGCCGAAGCACGAGGACAAATACCACTATCACCACGTAACGCCACTGGGGGAACGGAAGCCTCATCCCGTCCAGCAATACGTAAAACAACCCGACGCCGTAAACCAAAGTCACCGGCGCCAGCAGCACGAGCAGGTTTTCGGTATTAACTTCGGGCGTTTCATCCGTTAATTGCGTCCGCGCCAGCGCTTCCGTGATCGCCAGCGTCACGATGCAGGCCACCACAAAATAACGAAGGCGGCGCAACCCGTCGTTGCGAAAACCCACCATCAACCCGACCAGGAAAAAGGCGCTGAGCCAGCCACCGGTCATTTTGAAGAGGTCCTCCTCCAAAACGGGAATCAGGTTGACCATCAATTTTTGAAAATACCGGATCATCGTGAAATGTGGCAGGTCAGGTTGCAACGATCGTTCCAGTCTAAAGCCGGGATAAAACCACTCCAGGACACTATAACCCGCGGTTCCCAACGGCGTCCCGCTCACGGCGTAATTGCGAGCAATCCATGGGCTGACTACCGCCGCAAATGCCAGCAGCGCCGCCACACAATAAAGCAAACGCCGCGGTCCGCCGAAGACCGCCAGAAAAACCGCCACCGGAATGATCATCCCGATAAATGCATAACGGGTCAGTCCGCCTATTCCCGTCAGGACACCGGCCGCGAGACTCAGGAAGATCAAGCTTTTGACGCCCCGTTTGGGCTCGCGCACTTCGCTTTCCCACAGCGTCAAGCACCAGACCAACGCCATGAAAATCACCAGCAGCAGCATGGTCGACAGGCCCGAAACACTGAATCGCCACAGGATCTCGGCGGTGAGCAGAAGCACGACTGACAATCGCGCCACCGCGAAATCATACAATCGCCGGGCCCAGAAAAACACGAGGACAAGCAGCACCAGAAAAAGAAACTGGTTAAAAACCGCGATTAGAAAATCCGGCTGATACCGCGTGCCTCTCCGGCCACCCGGAACATTTGGATCAGGGACGCTCCAAAACTTGCCCTTGAATCCGGCATCAAAATGAAACGGCAGCACCTTCATCAAGCCGGCGAGCACGAAAGGATAAACCGGCGGATTGGCGAGATCCGGATGCCCGGAGTCCAGCCGCGCGGGATCCTTGCCCGGGGCGTCATGATTTTTCTGCTTCACCAGGAAGATGCTCAAGGGGCGGATAAACTGGGTGGTGTAACCGCGGCCTTCGGAGATGTTGCGCGCCAGTTGCGCGGCATCCATCGCCGTCGGGGAGGACATATTGCGGTAGGAATGGTAATCATACCGGATCAACAGCCCCGCAACACCCAAAGCTAATAGAAAATATCGGGTGTAGCGGCGTCCAAAACCGACCTCCAACTTATGAATAATATTCTGCAACAAATGCAAACTCTGCATATCAATAATCCCCTAGCCCATATATGTGTAACTTGCGGTGAAGCGTGCGCCGGCTCATGCCGATTTTCTTCGCCGCCAGCGTCCGGTTTCCCCGGGTCTCCTTCAACGCGCGAATAATCAACTGCTTCTCCGCCTCCGTGACCGTCAAATCATTCCGCGCGAGCGCGCGTTGCGGGTCTGAGGCCGCCGCTCCGCCGCGCACGGACGCCGGCAAATCGCGCGCGGAAATTTTTTCGCCCCGGCACAACACCACCGCGTGTTCCATCGCCGTCCGCAGCTCGCGCACATTGCCCGGCCAGTGATAAGCCAGCAACGTCTCGATCGCGTCCGCGGTGAATTCATTCACCGCCTTGTTATTCTCCTTCGCGAATTCACGCAGAAAATTTTGCGCCAGCAACGGCACATCGCCCATGCGCGCCCGCAACGGCGGCATCGTTATTTCCACCACGCGCAATCGGAAAAACAAATCCTCGCGAAATGTCCCCGCCTTCACCAACTCTTCCAGGTTCTTGTTCGTGGCCGCCACCAACCGCACATCCGCGATCAAAGTTTTGTTGGAACCAACCCGCTCGAATGTGCGTTCCCCAAGAAATCGCAGGAGCTTGACCTGGATGGCGGCGTCAATTTCCCCGATTTCATCCAGGAACAAGGTCCCGCCTTGCGCCTGCTCGATTCTTCCGACGCGCCGCTCGTGCGCGCCCGTGAATGCGCCTTTTTCATGCCCGAACAATTCGCTCTCCAACAGTGAGGCAGACAGGGCCGCGCAATGCACGCTCACCATCGGCTGTTTCGCGCGCGGGCTGAGTTGGTGAATGGCCTTGGCAATTAATTCCTTCCCGGTGCCGCTCTCGCCCAATAACAGCACCGTGGCGCGCGTCGGCGCCACCTGCTTCACCACGTCGAGCACTTCCTGCATCGCCGGTGATTCGCCGATGATATTTTCCAGGCCGAACTTCGAATCCAGTTGCTGCCGCAGGGAGACATTTTCCACCTCGAGCTTTTGCTGCCGCAACGCGCGCGCGATGCGCATTTCCAGCTCGTCGATTTGCAGCCGCCCTTTCGCGATGTAATCGTCCGCGCCGCGCTTCATCGCGTCCACGGCCACTTCCTCCGAGCCGTAGGCCGTCATCAAAATGCACACGGGCGGTTTCGGCAGCGACTTCGCCCGCGCAATCAATTTCATCCCGTCCTCATTCGGCAGCCGGAAATCCGTGAGCAGCACATCGAAATGCTCCTGTTCAAGCAGGCTCGCTGCCGCCTTTGCATCCTCGGCGAGATACACGTCATAGCGATCCTCCAACGCCGCGCGCAAACCTTCGCGCGTCGTTTTCTCATCGTCGACGATCAATAATGTCGGTCGTTCAGCCACAGTAAAAATTCGGTCTTAACGCCGGGACGTAAAAGCACGAAGCCGCAAAGTGAACTCGCTATGAAACAGCCCGTCAATTTCTTTGCGTCCGTGCGTCGTCGCCTTTGAGTTACATCGGTCCCGCCTCAAGCAGCCGCGGCTTGCGCTCGTGCAACGGCAGCCAGATGCGGAACATCGTGCCGCGCCCCAGGTCACTCTCCAGTTCAATCCGCCCGCCATGCGCGCGGACAATGCGTTGCACAATCATCAGCCCGAGGCCGCTGCCTTTTTTTTTCGTCGTGAAAAACGGCTCGAAAATCCGGTTCAATTGATCCTGCGGAATCCCGCCGCCCGTGTCCGCCACGCTCATCCAGACGCCGTCCGAACCCTCGTTCGTCCGCAACGTCAGCGTCCCGCCCTTGGTCATGGCCTGCATCGCATTTTTGACGAGATTAACCAGCACCTGCTGCATCTGGGTTTCATCCAGCGGCGCGAGCGGCAAACGCGGCTGGAGTTTTGTCTTCACCGTCAGGCCGCGATTGCTCAATTCCGGCCGCAACAGTTCCAGGGTTTTTTCCACGACTCCATCCAATGAAGCCGGCTTCAACTGCGGCGGTGTGGGCCGGAGGGCGTGCAGAAATTGGGTCACAATGTAATCCAGCCGGTTGATTTCGCCTTTGGCCACCGCCAGGTATTGCTCCAGCTTCCGCGCCGAATCATCCAAGCCACTTTGGGAAACACCGGCCTGCGCGCGAGCCTTCAGCGGACTTTTTCCGCCACCCGCCACCCGCCACCGCGACGCGCCGGAGTCGGACGAAGGCAGCTCGTCACTCCCGAGCTTCTTCAATTCCCGTTCCATCAATTGCAAATGAATGTGCAACGCATTGAGTGGATTCCCGATTTCGTGCGCCACACTCGCGGCCAGCAGCGTCAGGGCCTGGATGCGCTCGCTCTCGATCGCTTCGAATGTCTTTTGCCGGGCCTCAGTCGCGTCGTGCAAAATCAGCGCCACGCCCGAACTGCCCGTCGCCTCACCATCCAGCGGCGCGGCGTAGAGGCGCAAAAATCGCGCGCGCGGATAATGCACCTCGAACTCGTGCCGCACGACCCGCTGGCCGCCGGCATTGTCGAGTCGCGAGATTTTTTTCCAATCCAGTTCCGGCAAAAAATCGGTGATCTGATGCCCCTCGACGCTGGCTTGCAACCCGATCAATTGCGTGACCGCCTGGTTGAAATAAATAATTTCGCCGTGTTCATCCACCACCAGGACGCCGTCTTCAATGGTATTAAATAGCGTCTCAAGAAAGCTCCGCTCGCGCGCGAGCCGTTGGACCACGGTTTGCAGACCTTCCGTGTCCAACCGGCCAATGCGGCCTAGAACTTTATCAAGAAAACTGGATTTGGTTGCCATGCAATAAGATGGAACGCCGGGTCAATTCTTCATCTGTGACTATTTGTATCTTTTAAGTGTCGTTCCGTTCAATCTTTTAGAGCCAAGTTGTCTCAATTTGAGTGAAGGATTTTCCGAAGGCAAGCAGGATTAGAAACTGCCAGCCGCCCGGGAACAATTTAGTCGGCGAAATTTATTGATTCCCTTCGACCGCAGAGTAGAGTGCGGCGGTAATCAATGAATCCTATCATTGCCAAAACGAATCGGATGCCGATGCACGCCCCGTGGCTGCATAAGGTCGGCGCACGTTTTCTGGCGATGGGAGGTTGAACAGTTCAAAGTCGAAATTTTACAACCCATCGCTGACTACGGCGATGGGTTTTTTATTTGCCCGGAAGCCAGTCATCGCGAGCAAGATTATGAAAACGGAAGCGATAAATTCGAACGGCGTAAATCAAACGGCGACTCGCCGGGCTGCGCCCTTGTGGCTGGTGGTCGCGTCGTTCGTCGCCGTTTATCTCATCTGGGGCTCAACCTATCTGGGCATTCGTTACGCAATCGAATCGATTCCACCGTTTCTCATGGCGGGATCGCGCCACTTCACGGCAGGCATCGCTTTGTACGCGTTTGCGCGATTACGCGGGGCAGCCGCGCCATCACGGATCGAATGGCGGGATGCGGCCATCGCCGGCGCCTTGCTGTTGGTCATCGGCAATGGCGGCGTCACCTGGGCCGAACAAAAGATTCCTTCTGGAATGGCGGCGTTGCTGGTGGCCTTGACACCGTTGTGGATGGTCCTGCTCGATTGGCTGCGGCCCGGCGGCGTGCGCCCCCGCGCGATGGTGGGAGCAGGACTCGTTTTTGGCATCGCGGGCGTGGCCCTGCTCGCGCGCGGGCACGGCGAACATCATGAAGCGATCTACGGCTGGAGCGTGGCGGCACTCATGGCCGCATCCATCGGCTGGGCCATGGGCTCTGTATTTAACCGCGGCGCGCATAAACCGTCCTCGCCATTTCTTGGGGTCGCAATGCAAATGATTGCTGGCGGCGCGGTGCTGTTCGGCCTCGCGGCGACCCAGGGCGAATTCGGACAATTCAGTTTTGCGCGCGTGACGACAGTGTCGTTCGGCTCCTGGCTGTTTCTGACAATCGCCGGTTCGCTGGTAGCCTACACGGCCTATGTCTGGCTCCTGCACGTCAGCACGCCGACACGGGTGGCAACTTACGCGTATGTGAACCCGCTCATCGCCGTGTTGCTCGGCTGCACGCTGGGCCGCGAAGTGTTTTCTCATGAGCTGCTCCTGGCTGGCGCATTAATTATTGTGGCCGTGGCACTGATCGTTCGCGGAGGCGCAAAATCAACGCCGAAAACTATCCGCGCGGTGAATGAGCCATCCGCAGTCGCGACCATGTCGGAATAGGTCTCCCGCCGCGCCGCCCGGCCGACGCACCTAAAGTTCCATGTGCATCGTTCCACGTGCATCGTTCTACGCTCATCTAAAGTTCCACGTGATCGGTTTTTAATTTTTCTCTCGACAGAAAAACCCTTCCCGTTAAAATTCATCTATGCCAATTGCCCTGTTTCAATTGGCATAGATGTTTATTTTTTGAAAGAGCTGTTAACGGGGTCATTTGTTCCGTCCAAAATCATCTCTTCCACGATCCTGATTGCCGTCGAGTTGGCTTTTCGCGAATTCAAGCCGACAAAATCAGTTCGAACCCTTCGCGTTTTTCCGAAAATTTAGATGCGTCGGCCCTGCGCCGCCTCGCAGATTGTTAAACAGCCGGTTTCAGGTTAACATTTCGCATGACACCCGGCTTTTAATGGAACTAACTCGCCACCATGAAACGTAAACTATCTATCGCCTTGGTTATCTGCGCGGCCGCGGCTGGCGCGCTCGTCACTTCAGGCTCGATCATGTTGCCGCCCGAAACTCACAAGCAAATGGAAATCACCAGTAGCGCTTTCAAAAATGGCCAGCCCATCCCCAGCCAATACACGTGTGACGACAAAAATATTTCCCCGCCCCTGGAGTGGAACGGCGCGCCGACAGGGACGGAGAGCCTAGCACTCATTGTCGATGATCCGGACGCGCCCGGAACCGTGTGGACGCATTGGGTGGTATTTGATTTGCCCGCCGATGCTTCCGGGTTGCCGGAGGACGCCGTTAAAACCGAATCAGTTCTGGCGAAAGCCAAACAGGGCCTGAACGATTTCAAAAAAGCCGGCTACGGCGGCCCCTGCCCGCCCGGCGGAAGCCAGCATCGTTATTTTTTCAAAATCTACGCGCTGGACATCAAGCTCGGCTTGCCCTCGGGCGCTTCGCGGAAGGCCGTGGAAACCGCGATGACAAAACACATCCTGGCACAGGGACAAATCATGGGAATCTATCAGCGAAAGTAGCGGAACAAAGTTTCGGCCCGCTCTTCTCATCCGCCAACAATGAATGGCTTGAACATACAAATTGTAATCTTTGATGGCTTTGACGAATTGGATGCGATTGCGCCCTACGAAATCTGGCGCATGGCCAAAGAGCTGAACCCGGGAGTCGAAGTTGAATTAGTCACGCTCGAAAACCCAAAAGAAATCACTGCGGCAAACGGATTACGCGTACGCCCCACCGGACAATTGGGCGCCACAAGACCCACCCTGGTCGTCGTGCCGGGCGGCGGATGGCTGACCCGTGCGCCGGCGGGAGCCTGGGCGGAAGCGCAACGCGGGAAATTGCCCGCCCGGATCGCCCAAATGCACCAGGACGGAGTCATCATGACTTCCGTTTGCACCGGCGCAATGTTGCTGTCCGCCGCCGGCTTGCTCAAAAATCGGCCAGCCACGACGAACCACAGCGCGATTGAAGAATTGCGTGCAATGGGCGCCCAAATCATTCCCGCACGCGTCGTGGACGATGGCGATGTCATCACCGCCGGTGGACTTACCAGCGGCCTGGATCTTGCGCTATGGCTCGTGGAACGATTTTTGAATCCACAGACTGCCAATACGCTCGAAGGCCAGTTGGAGTATGAACGGCGCGGGACGGTGTGGAGAAAGGCCTAAAACTCCTCAAGGGCATTGACCATGGCCTCCGTCGACCAAATCGTCGAGGAAACGCGTTATTTACCGCGCGAATATGTGGGCATCGTTCAATTCAAAACAGGTTCACAAGTCAAGAAAGCTCGAATCCGTCTTGAGAAGGGATATTTTTGAAGTATGCCGACTGTCGATCAAATAGTTAAAGAAGCGCGTCAGCTACCGCGCGAACAACTCGCGGAAATCGTCGATCGTCTTACATTGTCGCTACATGAAGCGACGGATCCGTCGCTTGAGGAAGCTTGGAAAGCTGAGACTCGACGTCGGGTTGCTGAAATTGAAAAAGGTGAAGTCCAAGGCATTCCCGGCGAGGAAGTCTCCGCGCGCGTTCGGCGTATCGTGGGCCGGTGAAACGGCATTTATTTCACCCGAATGCGGAGCAGGAGTACGCGGACCCGGCGGATTATTACTTTCGAATTGATCCTAAATTAGCCGTTCGTTTCTATGATGAAATTGAAAGGCTGATTGTCGACATCCGGAAACAGCCCGACCGATTTCGGTTATTTGATTTTCCCGTGCGCCGCCACTTCTCCGATGTCTTTCCCTACGCAATTCTTTATATTGATCAATCCGACCAGGTATGGATTGTGCCAGTGATGCATATGAAACGACGTCCAGGATACTGGCGCGAGCGTCTGGCATAACCATCGTGCCAGCGTCAAATTCTTGTTTCTTTACAGCGCAAATCGTGTTTAGTTCCCCGCCGCTATGAGCAAAACCGCATTGTTATTCGCCGGGCAGGGCGCGCAGGTCGTGGGGATGGGAAAAGATCTCGCCGAACAATTTCCGTCCGCCAAAGCGTGGTTCGACCGCGCGAACGCGGCGCTGGGCTTCGACCTGGCTTCGATTTGTTTCAACGGTCCCGACACCGAACTCACCAAGACCGAAAACGCACAACCGGGAATTTTTCTGGTAAGCTGGGTGGCGTTTCAATTGCTCAAAGAGAAAGTTGCTGGTTTGGACTACCAGGCCACCGCCGGTTTGTCGCTCGGCGAATTCACCGCCCTCACGGCGGCAGGCGCGCTGAGTTTCGAGGAAGGCCTCCGCGTCGTGCGCCAGCGCGGCAAATTCATGCAGGAAGCCTGCGACACCACCCGCGGCGGCATGGCAGCGGTGATCGGATTGGACGAAGCGCCGACACGCGAAGTCTGTGCTGAAGCCGGTGTGGTGCTGGCGAATTTGAATTGCCCCGGACAACTGGTCATTTCCGGCGAAGCCGAAAAAATTTCCAAGGCCGTGGAACTTGCCAAAGCGAAAGGTGCCAAACGCGCGATTCCACTGCCCGTCGCCGGCGCGTATCACTCGCCGCTGATGGCCAGCGCCCAATCGAAGCTCCAGGCCGAACTCGCCAAAATCAATTTGTCCGCGCCCAGCGTGCCGGTCATTTCCAATGTCACCGCGCAGCCACACGGTGCACCCGCCGACATCAGCGCTCGCCTGGTCGAGCAAGTCACCTCTTCCGTGTTGTGGGAACACTCGATGCGTTATTTGCTGGCACAAGGTTTTACCCGTTTCATCGAACTCGGCCCCGGCGCCGCCCTCAGTGGTTTCATGAAACGCATTGATAAAGGCGCACAAATGCTGAACGTGGCGGATGCGGCAAGTTTGGAGACGACCGCAAAAGCATTGTCCTGATCCGTCAGTTGCGGGAACCGTCGATTCACTTCTCCTTCAAAACAAAAAGGGAGCGCCCCGCAGGACGCTCCCATTCCCCTGTTTTACCCCTGATCGGCGTAAACTTATGTCGCAGGCGCACCGCAATCCGAGTAGCCGACAAACTCGGCCGTGATCTGGTTTTGCGAGGGCAGATGGTAATTCAGGATGATGATTTGCGCGAAGCCGACTATGTGATAAGCAGTATTATCGCCTTGCCCCTGCGCCTGGTCCCAAATCGGCACGGTAATCGTGAACCCTTCCAGCGCATCCAATGACGCGCGGACATGTTTCCCGTTCGAAACACGGGGTTTGCCCGAGACCCATTTGCCGGACATCAATAGATGATCGTTTTGATTGTCAGGATTGATATAGGTGAAGCTATCGCTAGGCTGAGTGAGGCTGTTAATCAGCGTCGGTTCGTCCGGGTCTCCCGTCCAGGAAAGCCAGCCGAAATTTCCCGGCTGCGAGCCATTCCAGATATTCGTCAGAATCGCGCCGGGGACAGCAGTGCTGAGGGTTTGGGCCGATAGTGCGATGGGATAAACGGTACAATTTTGCGCTCGCGCCACTCCGGCCAGCAACAGTGTCGCGGAAAATAACGAACAGAGCCCCCAGGTGGATACTATACGTTTCATAATCTCAAACGGTTTGGATAATACTGATTGGTTTTGTTACATCACTGACAAGCGAATACTAAGCAGCGTGGATGCCATACGTGTGATGGAAAACCTATTCCGATAAAGTGAGGCGCCCTTCAAAAATCTCAAGCAGCGGAGCTAAAGACTTAGACAGTGGCCGAACAGTGCGGCAATATTCTTTGACAGGGGCCGGAAGCAACAGCGAAAGCAGTTTCAACCGCTTAAACGGTCCGCTTAGTTCTGCGTCAACCACGTCCGCGCCCGTTGATACCATGAATCGCTTGCGGGATCGTCGTCATCGTCCAAAGACTCCGATTTCAACGAAACTTTCTCGATCGCTTCCGGCTTTGGCGGCGTTGTTTTTTCGCGGCGACAGGAAACTCCCATGGCCTGGCAAAAACGCTCCACCGAATGCTCGGGCACGCGGTCCGAAATGCACAACTCCCCTTCATACGCATCGTTCCACGCGAACAGCAGTTTCGCCTCGCGATAGGCCTTCAAATAGTTAAACAAATCCGAGGCCGGACGACCCGCCGCCATTTCGCCCAGGCTTTTGAGCAATTCGTCCGACATCGCACAATGGTACATTTGCGGCAGAGGCATGACGGTTTCTTGAACCACCTCCGTCCAGAACTCGGCTCGATGCGCCGCATACAATCCGGCGGCAGCCGGAGAGATTTTTCCGCCTTCAAAATAAAGAACCGAACCCATCGGCAGCAATTTCGCCAGGTGCTTGAAAAAAAGCACTGGGTACTCCACGCGCTCAATCACCCAATAACACGGCGTGTCGAAATCAATCCCTCGCCGGTTAAAATGATTTTGCGTCTTCATACGACCTCTGATTTACAGCAGCTAGGACGCCAATTTTCTCGGTAGCGGCGAACGCGTTAACCTTAACGCGGCGCCACAATCTAACAAAATCGGCCGACGCCCAAGGAACAGGCGGACGTTACCGAAGTGGGGACGACAGACTCATAAGTTTCAACTGCTTTATTCAATATTTGAGCCTCGACACACCCTCCGGTGTCTACGGATAGGCTTATGAGTCGCGGCTTATCATCCCGATCCGTTCCTGCTACTTCGAAAAGTGGCAGTCTCGCGAATTCCTCGCGTGTGCGGCGAACCATTCTTTTACTCGCGCTCATATGTATTCTGCTTCTAGCTCCCCTGTTAATGGTCCATTTCGGATTCTGGTCCGGAATTTCGGAGAAAACTTCACGCCAGAATCAAGGGGCCTCTTCGGCCGAAGCGTCCCCGCTCACACCCAAGCCGAAGACACCGGAGTCTTCCACGTTCACGGCCAACTACGTTACCACCGCACCTGACTCCACAAATACTTCAGAGATTCATCCAGGCACGTTAGCAGTAGACGAATCTCGGGTCTTCATTTCCAGCAATAATTCCGGAATCGTGGCGGTGGTGGATTTGAAGCGCATAGCTGACGCCTTGCCAGCGACCTTAACATCGGAAGCAATTCAGAAGAAACTGGCTCAAATCCAGCAGGCGGTAACCGCCGTCGCCTCCGCGCGAAATTTTTCCTACATTTTTGATAAATCTGCCGTCACGCCGTGGAACACTCCCATCGTGCTTTTCGACAGCGGCGCACCTGATCTCACCGATGCCGTTTTACAGCTACTCAAAAAGTAAAGGACCGCTGGCCCTTCAGCATGGAGGGATCTCTTGGGCAAAAAATTTTGAAATTGATTCGCAACGTGGTCACGGGGACGATGCCGCATGAGCTTCGAGGATCCGGCAAAGCACGCGGCCATTGCACACGCGCGAGAAATCATTTTGTCGGAGGTCGCTGCAAAGGCTCCGGGCGTATCGGTAACCGTAGCCATGCATGGCAGCGTAGTATGGTCGGAACAGTTCGGCGTGGTTAACCTCGACCCAAAGGCTCCCGTAACATCAGAAACGCGGTTTCGCATCGGAAGCGTGTCGAAACCATTAACCGCGGCCGGCATCGGATTGTTGGTGGAACGAGGCCTTTTGAATTTGGATGCGCCGATTCAAAAATACGTTCCGGACTTTCCCGAAAAAGAGGGCGTCATTACCGCGCGAATGCTGGCCGGGCACCTCAGTGGAATCCGTCATTATCGAGGCACCGAAGCCGTTTTCAATAAGCCCTACCCAAATCTGCGCAGCGGATTTGGAATCTTTGAGAACGACCCGCTGGAATCCGCGCCGGGAACAAAATACAAATATTGTTCCTACGGCTGGAATCTGTTGGGCGGGGTCATGGAGGGCGCAGCCGGACAGGATTTTTCAAGCTTCATCCATGAGAACATCCTCCAACCGCTCAATCTCACCAACACAATGCCGGACCTCGCCAGCGCGGCAGATGAGAAGAGAACATCGTTTTATGAAATGGGCGCGGACGGGAAATTTTTCGTGCCGCCGCAGGTGGATTTAAGTTATGGCTGGCCCTCCGGCGGTTATCTTTCCACCACTGAGGATCTGGCGCGATTCGGCATGGCGCATTTCCAACCGGATTTCCTGAAACCGGAAACGCTTAAGCTGCTCTGGACCACGCAGCACACTAATGACGGTGCGCCGACAAATTATGGAATCGGTTGGTTCACCAAACCGGGCAGTTTCTATCACGGCGGCGATTCGTTTGGGGGAACGTGTGCGCTGTTGCTGGTGCCAAAATTTCGATTGGTCATCGCGCTGGCAACAAATGTCGGCCATGGGATCATCGCCAACGCCGTGCGCAGAGGCCGGATCAAGGCCGAAGACGTGAAACCGTTTCTGTTTCACAAGGAAACTATCGTCTACAAATTGGCAAAACCATTTATCACGACGTGAACCCATTACCAGTAAGACGCGGGCTTGACGGAATACGCAATCCGCAACACGCTTTGCCGCGATGAAACAACTTGAGAACCAAATTGCTGTTGTCACCGGCGCGGGCCGTGGAATCGGACGTGCGATTGCCTTGAAATTCGCCGCCGAAGGCGCGGATGTCGTTTGCGTTTCCCGCACGGCGGAAAATTCAGAGAAAGTCGCGGGCGAAGTCCGCGCATTGGGCCGCAAGGCCTGGGCACACGCGGTCGATGTCTCGGACACGGCGGCGGTAAGCGCGGCGGCGGAAAAAATCCTCGCCGACTGCGGCAAGGTGGACATCCTGGTCAACAACGCCGGCGTCACCCGCGACGGCCTGCTGATGCGCATGAGCGATGCCGACTGGGACGCGGTGCTCAACACAAATTTGAAGGGAGCGTTTTTGTTCACGAAAGCATTTACGCGCGCCTTCGTGAAGCAACGCGCCGGGCGTATCATCAACGTCGCCTCGATCATCGGATTGATCGGCAACGCCGGGCAGGCCAATTACGCGGCCAGCAAGGCGGGCCTGATTGGCTTCACACAATCCGTGGCGAAGGAACTGGGATCGCGAAACATCACCGTCAATGCCCTCGCGCCGGGATTCATCGAAACCGACATGACCGCGGCCCTGAGCGCGGAATTGAAAACCGAGTTATTGAAAAAAATCCCGTTGAACAGCCTCGGCCAGCCGGACGACATCGCGAACGCAGCCCTTTACCTCGCCAGCCCGGGAGCGCGCTACGTGACCGGGCAAGTGTTGACCGTGGACGGGGGAATGGTAATGTGAGCGAGTTCGCGAGTTGCGATTTACGATTGACGCGGTTTTATAAAAATCGGCGAGTGATTCATAGACCGCGAATTCAAAATTTTTTTGAATCAGGACTTGACGCCTTTTGAATCGTGGCATAGACACACTGCAAACGAACCGAAGAACCGGAGCAAATCATGGCTGAAAAAACTATTGAACAGAGAGTTAAGGATATCATCGTCGAGCAATTAGGCGTAAACGCTGACCAGGTCACCCCGGACGCAAAGTTCATCGAGGACCTGGGCGCGGATTCGCTCGATACCGTCGAGTTGGTCATGGCCCTGGAGGAGGAATTCGGCCATGAAATCCCCGACGAACAGGCGGAAAAGCTGCAGAGTGTCGGCGACGTAATCAAATACATCGAAGACCTCCAGGCCAAATAACCTGATGATTTTCGGGCAGCTTGAATCCCGAACGTTCGGGACTTAAGCTGCCCTTTTGATTTATGGCCAGCACTTCGACAGAGCGCAGAGTCGTCATCACCGGCCTCGGTGTGGTGGCTCCCGTCGGCAATTCCGTGGACGTCTTTTGGAATAATCTCATCTCCGGCCAATGCGGCGTGGACAAAATCACTTCGTGGGACGCCTCGCCGTTCGATACGCAAATCGCCGCGCAAGTGAAGGACTTCGATCCCCTGCCCGCGTTTCCGTCCCCCAAGGAAATCCGGCGCACGGACCGTTATTCCCAATTCGGCGTGCACGCGGCCTGGCAGGCGTTCAAGGATTCGGGGCTGGACCTCAACAAGACTCATCCGGAAGAAGTCGGCGCGTTCATTGGCTCAGGCATCGGCGGATTGCAAACCACGAGCGAACAATTGAAGGTGCTGTTCGATCGCGGTCCGGGGCGGCTCTCGCCGTTCATGATTCCGATGCTCATTTCGAACATGGCGTCGGGCCTGGTCTCGATGTATTTCAATTTGCGCGGCCCGAACTTCGCCACCTGCTCTGCCTGCGCGACTGCCAACCACGCCATCGGCGAAGCCTGGCGCACCATTAAGATGGGTGATGCCAAGGTGATGTTCGCCGGCGGCGCCGAGGCGACGATCGTCCCAATCGGCATCGGTGGTTTCTGCGCGATGCGCGCCATGAGCACGCGCAATGACGATCCCAAACGCGCCTCACGGCCATTCGACAAGGATCGCGATGGGTTTGTGATGGGCGAAGGCGCCGGTGTGGTTGTGCTTGAGGAATTGGAACATGCGAAAGCGCGCGGTGCGCGAATTTACGCGGAACTGGCCGGTTACGGCAATACAGCGGACGCGCATCATCTCACCGCGCCATCGCCCGGCGGTGAAGGAGCGGCGCGCTGCATGAAGATGGCCTTGCGCAATGCCGGCTTGAACACGACGGACATCACTTACGTCAATGCCCACGGCACTTCCACGCCGCAGGGAGACATCGCCGAAACCGAAGCCATCAAGACGGTTTTTGGCGAGCATTCCCGCAAGCTCGTGGTGAGTTCCACCAAGGGCGCCACCGGCCACATGCTCGGCGCAGCCGGTGCCGTGGAAACCATCGTGTGCGTGAAAGCGATCGAGACTGACATCGTGCCGCCGACCATCAATTACGAAGTGCCGGATCCGCAGTGCGATTTGGATTACGTTCCCAATACCGCGCGCAAAATGAAGGTCAACGCGATCGTGAACAACTCCTTCGGTTTCGGCGGGCATAACGCGACGATTACGGCGAAGAAGTTTGTCGCCTGACAAACATGGACAAAATCATCTACCTCGGGGTAAAAGGCTCGGTGGTAGCGATAAATTCAGCGACTGGCCAGCCTGTGTGGACCATGGCGTTGAAAGGAGCGGAGTTTGTGAATGTGGTCCTCGACGGAAACAATTTGTTCGCCACGACCCGCGGTGAAATTTTCTGCCTCGAACCGCAATCGGGTGGCATCCGCTGGCACAATCCGCTGAAAGGCTATGGCTTGGGACTGATCACGATTGCTGGCGAGGGCATTCCGCAGAACGCATCCGTGCCGAGCGCGGAAAAACGCCGGCGCAACCAGGAGCAAGCTTCTGCCGCAGCTGCTGCTTCCACAACGGCAGGCTCAGCCTGACAAAAAACGGTGTTCATGTGAACTTTCTCTCGATCATCGAATCCAAACGCGAGGGCAAACGACTCGCTGCGGAGGAAATTGAGAAATTCATCCACGAGTTCGTCGCCGGCAAAATTCCCGATTACCAAATGGCCGCGCTGCTCATGGCCATTTATTTTCGCGGATTGAACACCGAAGAAACCCGCGCCCTTACTCTCGCCATGCGTGATTCGGGCGACACATTGAAGTTCCCCAAAGACAAACGGCCGCTTGTCGACAAACACTCCACCGGGGGCGTCGGCGACAAGGTTTCGCTGCCGCTCGCGCCGTTGCTGGCGTGTCTCGGCTTTCGCGTGCCGATGATTTCCGGCCGCGGCCTGGGCATCACCGGCGGCACGCTCGACAAGCTCGATTCCATTCCCGGTTTCAAAACGACCCTGCCGACGGAGCAAATTGTAGAAATCGTGCAGAAAGTTGGCTGCGTCATTTGCGGCCAGACCGAACGCATGGTTCCCGCGGATAAAAAACTGTACTCCTTGCGCGATACCACCGGCACCGTACCGAGCAACCCGCTGATTGTTTCCTCGATCCTTTCCAAAAAGCTGGCCGAGAATCTGAGTGCGCTGGTGCTCGACGTCAAATTCGGCGCCGCGGCCTTCATGCAAACCAAGGAGGCAGCGCGCGAACTGGCCCGCGCGATGGTTTCTCTCGGGAACGAATGCGGAGTAAACACGCGCGCGCTGCTCACCAACATGAACACACCGGTCGGCCGCGCGGCGGGCAACTGGCTGGAAGTAAAAGAGGCCGTCGAATGCCTCAACGGCAAAGGTTCGGAAGATTTGCGCGAATTAGTTGTGAGTTGCGCCACTCATTTGCTCGTTCAAACGCGCACTGCAAAAACACTCGGAGCCGCGCGCCAACAGGCGATAAATTGCCTCGACTCCGGCGCACCCCGGCAAAAATGGGATGAAATGATCGCCGCGCAGGGCGCAGACCTGGCGGAATTCAACGGCAAGTTCGCCCAGGAGCACATTGCGCCGTTTATCATGGATATCAGATCGTCGCGGAAGGGGTTCGTTTCGCATTGTGACGCTCGGGTTATTGGCGAAATCGTGCGCGACCTCGGCGGCGGCCGGCTCACCAAGGACTCTGAGATCAATTACGAAATCGGCATCGACAAACTCGCGAAGCCGGGCGAATCGGTTGATCGGAATGGCGTCCTGGCGCGGATACACGCATTGGACCGCCCACAGGCTGAAGCTGCCGCGGCGCGTCTCAAAACAGCGATTCAAATTTCCTCCAGGAAAACGAAACCCCTGCCGCGAATCGCGGAAATCATCGTAAAGAAATAGCCGCAGTGCGCGGACTGTTACGCGATTCGGCTTAGCTAAAGGACTTAAAGATAGCTTCCGCCGCCGCGCGTGGATTTTCCGCGGCGTAAATCGGGCGGCCAATTACCAGCCAACTCGCCCCGGCATCGATCGCCTCGCGCGGTGACAAAGTGCGTTTCTGGTCGTCCGCCTTTTCCGCGCCGGTGCGGATGCCAGGCGTCACCAATTGAACCTGGGAAGGAAGAATTTGTCGCAGCGCGGCGATTTCCAACGGCGAACAAACCAGGCCGCGCAATCCCGCATTGACCGCGAGAGTGGCCAACCGCTCGACTTGCGCGCCTACATTCGCCTGGCAGCCGATTTCGCTCAAAGCATTTCCATCCATACTGGTCAACACAGTCACACCCAGGACGAGCGGCGCGGTGCGTCCGGATTGTTGCGCGGTTTGTTGGGCCGATTGCTCCGCGGCGCGCATCATCTCCAGAGCGCCGCTCGTATGGATGGTGAGCATCTGGACATCGAGGCGGGTCGCCGAGGCCACCGCCTTGGCGACGGTGTTCGGAATATCGTGAAACTTCAAATCCAGGAACACCGCCGCACCGGTGTCGCGAATGCGCCGCACAATGTCCGGTCCGGCCGCAGTAAATAATTCGCTGCCGATCTTAAACGCGCCGACCGCAGGAGCTACTTGCTGTGCAAGTTTAATGGCGGCATCCGCCGTGGGAACATCGAGAGCAACGATAATCGGATTTTTCACGTGAGAAATATCGAGCGGCAAACGACGAAGCGAAAGCCAAATTTGCGCCGGCAACAGTCTATGGAGCGGCTACCGCACGGTAAAACCGTTGCCCGGCATTGGTTGAATCGGTATCTAGGAAATTAAAAACCCCATTGGTGTCAGTCGTATTTGTGTACAACGGCGACCAATTGAAAAGGTCACTGGAAGATTGAATGATACACAACCGATTAGCGCCGGAACTCAATCGCAATTGAAACGGCAGGCCGTTCGCGCCCGGAATGGACACGAGATTGATCGATGGGCTAAGCGCCTTCCACAGATTGAGGCGTCCGCCCGTGACACATTTACCGGCCAGCGCAGGAATCGGGTCCACAGCTTTCAAAACACGATTAATGATTTGGAGGTAATTCTCGTCAGGATATCTGGCGACCATCAGCGCAAATGCTCCCGACACATAAGCCGCCGAGAAAGACGTCCCGGCGATATTGATAAAACTGATGGGCGGGAAGTAAGCGTTATCGGCCGTGCTGTAGGTCGAATACAATTGGTCACCCGGCGCGAACAGATCCACATTGGTCGCGCCATAGTTGGAATAAGTTCCCAGCGTATCGTTGCGCGATGAATAAGCGACGGACACGATATTGTCCATGGGATAACAAGCTGGAAAACGAGGGCTAAAATCTATATTCGTGGGGAATGTGCTGGGAGGAATACCGTTTCCGGCAGAGGCGACAAAGATAATCCCGGCTTCACGAGCCGACTCGATCGCATTGGAAACGGCAAGGGATGAACCTGAAGTGTCCAGGCTGGCGTTGATGATCCGCGCTCCGTTCGTGCGGGCAAAATCAATGCAGGCCACTAACTCGGAATCACCCCCCACACCGTTCGAATTAAGACACTTGCAGGCCATCATTTGCACCCGCCAGGCGACCCCGACAACACCTTTGCCATTGTTGCCCGCAGCTCCGAGCACCCCCGCGACGAGTGTGCCGTGGCCATTGTCGTCATTCACATCGCTGTTGCCGCTAAATGCGTTGAAGCCGAGAGTGCCATCGATCGGATTAGTCCAGATGTTCTGGGACAAATCCTCGTGGGTATAACGAATTCCGGTGTCGAGCAGTGCGACCACAACATTGCTTGCGGAATTCAAAACATCCCAGGCCTCCGGCGCGTCAATATCCGCGTCCGGCGTTCCTCCATTTTGGCCAATATTGTTCAACCCCCAAAGAGTTCCATCCAGATATTTGGGGTCATTGGGTGTCGCATCCGCATGAATGACATAATCAGGTTCAGCAAATTCGACGAGGCCGCTTTGCTGATATTTGGCGATCAAACTTGCGACAGTTTCATTTTGGGGAACCCGCAGCACTTGAAGGCGGTGAAGGTTTGGAAAAGTTTTTATGACTTGGGATCGCTGCAATGTGTGAAATCTGACCAGCGCGTCCGGGGCTGCATTTTTCTTAGGCTGCACCAAAATCTGGTCTGCTCGGAATTGCGGACTGGCCGCCAAAGAGGTCTCACCCCGGGAAAATATTGTGGCGCAAAAGCACCCTGCTAGAACGATAAGTCCTGAAACTGTTCTAAGGTTGCGCTCAGCAGACCTTCCTGTGGATGAAAAAATCAATTTCCGAAACATAGAAAACCCGGCGAACTCTCCCAAAACCGCCGGACAAATGGAAGCTTTTTTCCCTTCGTTGAGCTTATATGACACACACAATATACATTTTCCAGCGGCGGCCATGGACCGCGGCTGCATACGAAATTTTGCGTTCACGAAATCACGTGCTAGATTACCTTGGAGTATCCCAACGGGCGTTAACAACAATTATGAAAAATACATTGGTTCTGGTAACGGATTTTGGAGGTTTCAAAGCTTTTCGTCTCGAAAATGATTCCCCACATAGCAGTCCTCGATTGGAATTGCTCGAGGAATACAAGGATGCGGAAGCACATCGCAAGCTCGTCGAAAACGTCTCCGATTCCGCCGGACGTTTTCCGCGAGGAACCGGCGCGCGGGGAGCCAGCGGCGCGATGTCCGACGGTGAACGGCACAATATCCTGCTCGAAAAACGCAAACGCGGCGTGCGCAAACTCGCGGGCCGGCTCGAATCGCTGATGCGGAATCCCGAGATTGAACAATGTTTTCTTGCCGCCAGCCGCGAGATCATGAATCCGTTGCTCGAAGAGCTCAGTCCGGGTTCACGCTCGAAAATCGGGATAAACATTCCGGTGGACCTCATGAAGGCGAGCAAGGTGGAACTCTTAAAGCAATTTCGCGTTTAATCGTTGATAACTTTGGCGGAAGGGCAGTTGCATTTCACAACGCGACCGGGCTAATCTCGCCGCCATGATTAAAACGGAGAAAACGACCGATCCGGAACTCAAGAGGCGGATCGAGGAACTCATCCGCTACAAAGGCGGAGGGTTCAACCAGGAACGAGTCGCGGACATTATCGAGAGCGCGCTCAAGATCCTCACCGACATCGAAGACAGTGGCGACGTCCGGGTCATCCAAACCGCCTTGCGCGAGCTGCGCTACGCCTTCCGATTGTTCGCACCCTACGCGGAATCCCGCAAAGTGACTATTTTCGGCTCCGCGCGCACAGCGCCCACGAAGCTTGAATACCAGCAGGCCGCCGAGTTCGGGAAAAAAATCGCCGATGCCGGCTTCATGGTCATCACCGGTGCCGGCGGTGGCATCATGCAGGCCGGACACGAAGGCGCCGGGCTGGAAAAAAGTTTCGGAGCGAACATCCGGTTGCCTTGGGAACAAAGCGCGAACCCGGTCATTCGCGAGGACAAAAAACTCGTCACCTTCAAATATTTCTTCACGCGCAAATTGATTTTCATTCGCCACTCGGACGCCATCGTGCTGTTTCCCGGCGGCTTCGGCACCATGGATGAGGGCTATGAAGCGCTCACGCTGATGCAAACAGGCAAGAGCCAGTTGATGCCGCTGGTGCTGGTTGATCGGCCGGGCGGGACTTACTGGAAGACCTGGGACAAGCACATTCGCGAGCACCTGTTGCGCGACCAATTGATTTCCCCCGACGACCTCAACCTTTATCACATCACCGACAATACCGACGAGGCCGTAAAAATCATCACGCGCTTCTATCGCAATTTCCACTCCAGCCGCTTCGTCAAAGACCTCTTCGTCGTCCGCCTCAAACACGCTCCCACGGCGTCCGCCATCGAAGCCATGAATGAGGATTTTGGCGACATTATGGTCGGGCCAAAGATTCAAAAAATCGAGGCGACCCCAGAGGAAGTGGAAGATGACGACAACGTGGCGCTGCCGCGAATCGCATTCGGTTTCAACCGGCGCGATTACGGTCGCCTGCGGCAGTTATACGACGTGCTGAACGGGCTGTAAATTCGCGTGTGATAAAAATACTCCGGCCTCTGCCGGAAACCGGGCACATGCCGGGAGCGTGCTGCTACCGCCGCCGCCCATAAATCTCCCGGCGTCAATTTGAATGGATTTCATGGGGGGTTCACCCCATATTTTCCGCGTACCAAAACGCAACAATCAGCCCGGCAGCGGTTTGGTCATATCCGGTAACAGCATTTTGTGATTACCCGTTATTATTTGAATCGCAGGCAAACTCGCACAGCAACTGTGTCTCATTCATCGTTTGGCAAAAACATTCCCGCCCCGCGAAAATCCCCCGCCCTCGCCTTGAAATTCTTCCTGCCGATAATTCTCAGCCAGGCGGTTGTTCTCGGAGCGGCAGCCGCAACCAACGAGGTCGTCACACCGGCGGAATTGAAGCGTCTAAGCCTCGAGGATTTAGTGAATCAGGATGTCACCGTCGTTTCACGGCGTCCGGAGAAACTTTCTACATCTCCCTCCGCCGTGCAGGTGATCACCGGCGAAGATATTCATCGGTCCGGCGCCACCAGCCTGCCGGAAGCGTTGCGCCTCGCGCCCAACCTGGAAGTCGCGCAGGTGAACTCACACGATTGGGCCATCAGCGCGCGCGGCTTCAACAACACCCTCGCCAATAAACTGCTCGTCATGATTGACGGGCGCACGGTCTACACCCCTCTCGATGCCGGCGTGTTCTGGGACGCGCAGAATGTGCTGCTGGACGATGTCGACCGCATCGAGGTCGTCAGTGGCCCCGGCGGAACGTTGTGGGGCGCGAACGCAGTGAACGGCGTCATCAACATCGTCACCAAAAGCGCCCGGGAGACGCAAGGGTTGCTCGTTGAAGGCGGGGGCGGTTCGTTGTTGCAGGATTTCGGTGCGATTCGTTACGGCGGCGGCAACGGAACGAACCTGTTTTACCGTGTTTACGCCCAACGCTCCGACCGCAACGACACGGTTTTCCCGAATGGCAATGACGCCGCCGATTCCTGGGACATGAGCCAGGGCGGCTTCCGCATGGATTGGTATCCTTCCGATCAAAATTCCCTGACCGTGCAAGGCGATGCTTACAGCGGCAGCGAAGCGGGGACGGCGGGCAACACATTTTTGGACGGGCAAAACGTACTGGGCCGCTGGTCGCACACGATTTCAGATACCTCCGACCTGACCGTGCAGGCGTACTTCGACCGGACCTGGCGCGACATTCCCAACTCCATCGCGGAAGACCTGAAGACCTACGATCTGGACGTCCAACATCGTTTTGCGCTGGGTGAACGGCAAAGCGTCACTTGGGGTGGCGGCTACCGCTTGATGGAAGACCGGGTGCAAAACGCAGCCGCCCTTGCGTTCATTCCGCCGGACCGGAACATGCAATTGTTCAGCGCCTTCGTGCAGGACGAAATCATCCTCGTGCCGGATCGGCTGCAACTGACCATCGGCACGAAATTGGAGCACAACGATTTTTCAGGTTTTGAAGTGCAGCCGAGCGCGCGACTGGCCTGGACGCCGGATGATTGGCAAACGTTTTGGGGTGCCGTCTCGCGCGCGGTGCGTTCGCCCAGCCGCATCGATTCGGATATCAGGCTTCCGGGCACACAGCCTTTTCAACTCCAGGGCGACACCGATTTCGATGCCGAAACCGTGCTGGCGTACGAAGCCGGTTATCGCGTTCGCCCCGTCGAGCGGGTCTCACTTTCACTGGCCACCTACTACAATGATTACGACTTCCTTCGCAGTCTTAACCAGATCTCGCCCACCAATTTTGTGATCGGCAACGGGTTTCGCGGCCAAACCTGGGGCGTTGAACTTTCCGGCACCTACCAGGCCACCGACTGGTGGCGCCTGCGCGGCGGTTACACGTATCTGAACAAAGTCCTGTGGGCGGACCGGCCCAACGTCACCCCGAGCGTTCGCGAAGGCAACGACCCGGAAAACCAGGTCTTGATCCAATCCATCCTCGATTTGCCCGCGCATTTTCAATTCGATGTCGTGGGGCGCTACGTTGATACCCTCGAAAATCCACACGTGCCGAGCTACGTCTCATTCGATGCCCGGCTGGCCTGGTGGTACCAGGGCAAGGTGGAAATTTCCATTGTGGGTCAAAACCTTTGGGACAATCAGCATCCGGAATTCGGCGCGATAGCGACGCGCCAGGAAATTCCGCGCAGCGTTTTTGGGAAAGTGGCCTGGTGGTTTTAGCGAGCGGCCATGAGACACCGCATCTCCAACCTTAAACGTCGGATCGCGAGTGCCTATGGCGCCGGAAGTCCATGGAATTTCTGGCTGTGGATCATGCGCTTTCACCCCGCGCTCGTTCCCGCGTTTTTTTTCCTCGCGTTCAGTAATCCCTCCGCTGCCGAAGCCCAGGTGTCCCGCGAATACGAGCTTAAGGCGGTTTTTCTCTATAATTTCGCCCAATTCACCGACTGGCCGGACGGCGCATTCGCCGACGAAAAAACTCCGATTGCCATCGGCATTTTGGGCACGGACCCCTTCGGTCACGCGTTGGAAGACACGGTCAAAGGCGAAACCGTCCGGGGACATCCCCTTCGGATCGAGCATTACCGGCACGCCGAAGAAATAAAAACGTGCCATATTCTCTTTATCAGCCCGTCGGAAGCCCGGCATACGAATGAGATTGTGAAAAGTTTGAAGGGAAAGCCGGTTTTGACCGTGGCTGACAGCGACGGGCCTTCCTCCGCCGAAGCTATCATTCGTTTCGTCGTTGAGAGCAACAAAGTGCACTTTCGCATCAATCAGCAATCAGCCAATGCGGCCAATCTCGTTCTCAGTTCCAAGCTGCTGCGCGTCGCCGAATCACCCCCGCCAGGAAAGGCGCCATGAAATCGCGCGAGCCTTCCATCCGGCGAAAGATCATGACGGTCACGATGCTGACCTCGACCGTCGTGTTGACCGTCACGGTATTGGCATTCATGGCTTACGACGTGTCCACGTTCCGCGAATCGATGAGAAGAAACCTCACCACCCTCGCG
Organism: Verrucomicrobiia bacterium; assembly: GCA_036272195.1. Taxonomy (GTDB): domain Bacteria; phylum Verrucomicrobiota; class Verrucomicrobiia; order Limisphaerales; family DASXHY01; genus DASXHY01. The sequence goes on from DATAZE010000057.1 coordinate 76,986, forward strand.
CAAGTGACCGCCGAAAACAGCACCGCTGCCCTCGCCTTCGGCAATGACCGGGACGCCGCCGACACCTTGTCCTCCCTCCGGCTCGAGCCGCAAATCGTCGCCGCCGCGCTTTATGACAGTTCTGGAAAACTGTTCGTGCGGTATCCCACGAACCTGCCGCCATCCGCGTTCCCAATCGTTCCTCCGGAAGGCTATAAATTCAAAGGCGGCCATCTGTTCCTGTCGCAACGCGTGGCGCGAGACAGCAATTTGCTCGGCCACCTGTACCTGGAAAGCGACCTGCGTTACTTTTATGAGCGCGTAAAAATTTATTCTGCCATCGCCGCCCTGATTATGTTCGGCTCGCTGGTCGTGGCGCTCGTGCTGGCCAATCGCCTTCAAAAACGAATTTCGGCCCCCATTATCGCGCTCGCGGCCACCGCCCGGACCGTCTCCGAACGGCGCGATTATTCCGTGCGCGCGCCCAAACTCGGGCCGGACGAATTGGGTGTTCTGACGGACGCCTTCAACGAGATGCTCACCCGTATTGAGCAGCATGCCATCACCAGCGCTTTCCTCTCGGCCATTGTCCAGTCTTCGGATGACTCGATTATCGGTAAGGATTTAACCGGCAAAGTAGTGAGTTGGAACGCCGGCGCCGAGCGTACCTTCGGCTATACCGCGGCCGAAATTGTCGGCTCCTCCATCGAACGCCTCGTCGCGCCGGACCGGCCCGATGAAGAACGGCGCATCCTGGAAAACGCCAAGCGCGGCGAAACGCGCCTCTACGAAACCATCCGCATTCGCAAAGACGGCTCGCCAGTGGATATTTCCCTCTCGGTTTCGCCCATTCGCGACGCACAGGGCAACATCGTCGGCGTGTCTTCCATCGCGCGCGACATCACGGAACGCAAACGCGCCGAGGAGCAAATCCTCCGCCTCAACGCCGACCTGGAGCATCGCGTGCAACTGCGCACGGCGGAATTGACCGCCGCCAACCAGGAACTCGAGGCGTTCACCTATTCCGTGGCCCATGATTTGCGCGCGCCGCTCCGGCACATTGATGCGTTCACGCGGATTTTGCAGGAGGATTTCGCCGGCTCATTCCCGCCCGAAGCCGCGCAACTCCTCGAAACCATCCGACGCGGCAGCGAGAATATGAGCCGGCTTGTGAATGACCTCTTGAACCTCGCGCACGTCGGCCGGCAGGAAATGAAAAGGGAACGCACTTCCTTAAAGCACTTAATCACCGAAGTCATCGGCGAATTGAAACGCGAGACCGAAGGGCGCGAGATCGAGTGGCGCGTCGCGGAGTTGCCCACCGTGGAAGGCGACCCGGGCTTGTTGAAACAAGTGTTTGCCAATTTGCTTTCCAACGCGACCAAATACACCCGCCCACGGCAGCATGCCGTCATTGAAATCGGCCTGCGCGTGATGAATGACGAGCAGGTCATCTACGTGCGCGACAATGGGGTCGGCTTCAACATGAAATACGCGGACAAATTGTTCGGGGTTTTTCAGCGATTGCACCGGGCGGAGGAATTCGAGGGCACCGGCGTGGGACTCGCGATCGTCGAACGTGTCGTCAAAAGGCACGGCGGGCACATCTGGGCGGAAGCCGAATTAGATAAAGGCGCGACATTTTATTTCTCGCTGGACGGATTGAACAAAACCGCCAAACCAGCCGCTCGCCCGCCCGGAACCGGCATCCCCTCGGGCAGAAGCTAAGGCAGAGGCCACCGCTTTCAGAATTTAGAGCATTGACAGAAAAGATGTAGCGGTGCGCAGCGAGGATTTTTGGGTTTTGGCGAGGCTTCGGCGAAGGAGTCCCGACAAGTCGGGATGACTGAACCGAAACGATGCCAAAAACCAAAAAGACCGCTATTCATGCGCCTCAGCGCATCCGCTACATATTTGATGGAAATGCTCTAATTAAGCAGTTCGGCCAAAAAGGTGCAGCTTTCCGGCTTCGAAAACACAACTCAAAAAAAATTCGCTCTCCAAAAATCCAGTTTTTCGAGGGGGTTTTTAGCGCGCGAACAAATCAACGGCATCGCTGGAACAAGCCATGCTAAAGGAGCCTGAATAAGTTTTTTTAGCGAACGTCATAAGCGCCCGATGAAAAGATTTCGGGTTTTTGTGGCGGCCGCGTTACATACCGGTGACGAACGCGCAAAGGCCTCGCCAAACCTGTGAAATGTGTTAATAACTTTGACCATATGTCGGCTTGCAATTGTTTTACGCCCCCATAGAGTCGCTAACGAATCCGTATAAACCAAAATCAGTTCAAGTCGGTAACAGCAGTAGAGTTGTATTATGTCCGCAGATAACGAAAATCTGGAACCGTCGCGCAGACCCTCACCTGGTTTCACCCTCATTGAGTTGCTGGTGGTCATCGCCATCATTGCAATTTTGGCGGCGATGTTGCTGCCGGTCCTCGCGAGCGCGAAATCAAAAGCGCTGACCATCAAATGCCTGAATAATACCAAGCAATGGGGACTCGCCTTTCGCCTCTATACCGATGACAATCGCGACATCGTTCCGGAGGAAGGAAACACGGTCAACCCAATTAGCGATACCGGAAGCGCGACGACCGCAAACAACCGGGACACGGCTTGGTACAACGTGGTTCCGGTTATGTTGTCGCAGCAATCGCTGCTGGCTCTCTACACCGCCAACAGTCCTCCCTTGCCCAACGGCCAGACCATTTTTTCGTGCCCTGCGGCGCCCGCCCCCGACCCGGTGGTCTTCCCCGGCGGCCCGAAATTGAGCAAGGCATTTTTCATGTATGCGGAGAACAGCCGCTTGTGTGTTAACTTCGGCGCTGTTAGCGCCGGCGCGTCTCAAACCAAACTTTCCCTCGTTCCGAAACCTTCCCAGACAGTGTTTTTGGCTGAACTGGATGCCAACGCCAACAACACCTCCGCCGCCCTGTCGGTCGTCACCGGCCAGCATGTGGTAGGCCGCCACTCTAAAAACAAAATAGCCAATTACGCGTTTTGTGACGGCAGCTCCCGCTCTTACAGCACGAACGACGCAGCACGCCCAACGGGCGAAACCACCGCCGCCATCGAATGGCAGGACGGAGCCAGTCACCCCGTCATTTGGTTTCCGAGTCCCACCACTCCCAATTAATTTTTTAACCGCGATTTAACACCGGGAACTTTTTAACTCGATTACACTCTCATCCATTGGACCACGAAGCGCAGCCAAAGACACTGGGGAATCAGGCTGGGCGAATCTGAACCGACCATCTAACACGACAACTAGAAATACACATGACACTGAAACTTCTTTTACCCGGGCTGGCTGCCGCTCTTTTATCAGCCTCAGCCGCATACGCCACGACTATCGCGACGTGGACATTTGAAATTAGCCAGCCTACCAATTCAGCCACCGCGAACACTTACTATACCAACATTACGGCAGAAACCGGCAATGGCACTGCCTCGGCTTTGCACGCGGCCGCCACCATATATAGTTCGCCGGTCGGTAACGGTTCCTCTCACTGTTTCAGCTCAGCATCGTGGGCTGTCGGAGATTTCTATCAATTCGAGACGAGTACTCTCGGAGCTCAGAATATCAATGTCTCCTATGACCAAACCGCTAGCAACACTGGTCCGGGGCGATCCTATCTTGCCTACAGTCTGGATGGGATAAACTTCACGGTCGCCCTCGCTCGAACGAATACGATTCTGGCAAACGCCTCTCCCAATCCGACCTGGAGCGGCACGACGCGCTCCACCGTTTATGCCACCAACTACGACCTCAGTTCAATTACTGCGATCAACAACCAACCGGTTGTGTATTTCCGCGTCGTGGATGCCTCGACCATTTCAGCAAATGGTGGCACGGTTGCCGCCGCTGGCACCTGCCGTATCGACAATTTCTCCGTCGTGGGCGCAACCGGCACGCCGCCGTCGATTTCCGGCGTCAATCCGCCCAACCTGACCACCAATGCAGGCAATAATGTTACATTTACGGTCACTATTTCTCAGGGGGATGCTCCGCTGTTTTATCAATGGTATACGGCGGCCACGGACAACACCCTGACCTTGATTAACAACGCCACGAATACCTCATTGACTCTCACCAACGTCCTCGCCGCCGACGCGACCAATTACGTCATAGTGGTCACCAACAGCACGGGAAGCGCGACCAGCTCTGTCGCTCCCTTGACGGTCATCGATCCCGCAATTAACACCCAGCCAGCAAGCCAGCAAGCCCTGCCGAACGGCGCGGCTCAGTTCACCGCCACCGCCGCCGGCACCGGAATTTCCTATCAGTGGTATTTCTGCGCCGATCCAAGCGACAACACCCAACTCACCGGCCAGGTCACCGACGGGACTTTGACTTCCGGCGCCATCGCTTCGGGCTCCGCCACCAGCACCCTGACCGTCAGCAATGTGACAGTAAACGCTCAGACCAATTTCGCGCTGGTCGTCACGGGCACCTTCGGCTCCGTCACCAGCTCGGTCGTCTCGCTGACCGTGGGAACCAGCCAGGTGCCGCTTGCATTCTGGAATTTCAACGGTTCCTTTGACACGAACAGTCCCACGCCCTACCAGGGCATCGGCACCGCTTCGGGAGTTAGCGTTGTCACCTTTGCGCAAGGCGGCGCCAACGCTGACGCCAATGACCTGACACCCGGGCCTAACGGCTCGTGGGGTTCGGAAACCTACCCCGCTGCGACCAGCAGCAATAAACAAGCGGGCGTGCAGTTCAAGGTCAGCACCCTGGGAGCTAAAAACATCAAGCTCTCCTTCGAATTGCGCGGCACCACGACGGCCAGCAAATATCAGCGCCTGCAATACACCACCAACGGCACGGACTTCGTGGATTATCCCGCCAGCCAATCCATCGCCGCCGTTCAAGCGGGGACTTATAATTCCTACGCCTACGATCTCACCGGCTTCCCCGGGGTGGCCAACAACCCGAATTTCGGCATCCGCCTGGTGTCCGAGTTCGAAAACACCGGCAAGTATAACAATACGAACGATGCCACCTACGTCGGCGTTTCCGCTGGATACGCCGCGACCGGCACTTTGAGCTATGACCTGGTTGAAATCACAGGTGATGCGATTGTCGGCAACAATAATCCGCCGACTGTAAGCGCAATTGGGAACCAGACAATCGAAGACACGTTCGGAACCAATGTGAGCTTTACCGTCAGCGATGATTCGACTCCAGCCGGTTCGCTCGGCGTTAACGCCACTTCACTCGACCCCGCTACCTCGGTGTCCCTTAGCCCGGCAAATACGGCGGGTAATGTGCAATTAAGCATTAACTCCAGCCTGGGCAACATCAAGACCATCAACGTGCCCATCCTGGTGTCGGTGACCGACGGCAATGGCGACTCCACCGTTCAGTCATTCCTGCTGACCATTGGACCGGCAAACTCGCCTCCGGTGTTCACGGGATTGGTGACGACTAGCATACTCACCAACACCTCGATAGTCATTCCGTTCATCGTTAGCGACGACCATACCCCGGTGAGTTCCATCACTCCGACCGTGACCTCCGGCAACAGCCTCCTGGTGCCGAACGACTCGAGTCACTTGTCCTTGAGTGGCAGCGGGGCGAACTACACTCTGACCATTACACCGGCAGCCGACCAATCCGGCGCGGTCCCGATCACCGTGTCCGGCATCGACGGCGGCGGTTTGACCGGCTCGCAAACGTTCACTGTCGAAGTGTTGCCCAATACCAATATCGTGCTGATCGATAATTTCGATTATGACACGTCGACTCCCACCTCCATATTGACCGCGTCCGGTGGCTTCTGGCAGAACCATAGCGGCACCATCGGCCAGTTGAAGGTGAACGGCACAGTGGCCATCATCGACAGCGTCAATAACTCGGAAGACGTCAATGCGCCGCTTATCAACGGGCCGTATCTGACCAATATGGAGGACAATGTTACTTTGTACTCCAGCTACACCGTCCATTTCACGACGTTGCCCAATAGCCCGTCGGGCGCGTATATCACCCACTTCAAAGACAACACGGTCTTCGGATTCCTGGGTCGCGTGTGGGCGGCCACCAACAACGCGGCGCCCGGGACCTACCGCCTCGGCATCGGCAACAGCAGCCAGGCCACGGCGACCACCGCGCAACTGGCGCAGGATCTGTCACCGAATGTGGATTACACCGTCGTCGTCCGCATCCGCATGACGAATGGCTTCTGCAGCCTCTGGATCAATCCGACCAGCGAGTCTTCGCCGAGCGTGACGGACATCACCGAGGTCACGAACCTCGTCAACATCTACTCCTATGCCTTCCGCGAAAGCACTGGCAGCGGCATTGTGAATGTCGACAACCTCAAAGTTGGCACGTCCTTCACCGGCGTCACTGGGTTGCCCTCGACAAATCCGAACCCGCCCTCGCCGTCCATCAGCAGCATCTCCCTCGGCAGCGTCGGTGGCACGAACGCGGTGTTCCTCAGCGGCACCAACAATAACGGCAACGTGGCGGGCAGCTACGTGGTGCTGGGTTCAACCAACATTGCCCTGCCATTGAGCAACTGGACCGTGATTAGCACGCAGTCCTTCAACCTCGACGGCACGTTCAACTTCACGAACGGCGTGGGTCAGGACAATGGCCAGTTCTTTATCATTCAGGCGCTGCCGTAAGGCGCCTCGGCCAGACATTTGATCAGGAAAGGGCGGCGCAAGCCGCCCTTTCATTTTGCGCGACCTAGCAGCAATCAGTAAAACATCTTACTCTAATCATAATTTTTTCTTGCACCCCGTGAAACGTTTGTTATAGTAGCATCCGGTTCTCTGGGAAATCTCCAAACAAAAGGAAAAATATGAAGGGCTGGGCTATCGATTCATTAAGGGTGGCATTCATCGGGATACTATCAATATTCGCGTCAGCGACTCTAGCGCAGGAAACGACTCCAAACCCGCCTGTCTACGTGTACGGGCCTCCACCCTTTTTCCCACCAGCACCTCCGCCTTTAGATAGTGACGATACTTCCATCGACTATCACTATAAAGTTCTCGCTACGGGATGGGCCGGTTATGGCGATCCCGAAGGTGATGCATCTGGGCTCGTCGCCGGAGCAGAAGAAAGTATTGTGCATCACAAAACCAATAATACAACCACTGCATCCTCACACAGTATAGGGTATTTCGGCTCCGTACTCGTCGGCTACTGTGCATGTAACGGAACTCCCGGTTGCACGCAAATACTTTTAGTCAACGGAACGACTACTTGCACTAATTCAGATGATACCTCCTGCACAGCGTGGACCGATTGCCTCGCATTCACAGCCGCCTTAGGTGTAACCGAATGTCAACAACCGGGGTGGTATCAAGCCGAAGAAGATATCACGTCAGGCCCAACCACTAATACTATCGCGTGCGGCACAACGGTAACAGGAAGGAGCGCGTATGAACATTTCCGACCGTTAGGCGATAATAGCGGTCATTCGGGAGGTGCTTGCGGTCTAGTGCCAGCGGTCTTTATGGCCGGCTGCGGGAGTTTGTTTCAAACAGATTTGACGATCACTACTGATTGTCCCCCTCCAAGCGCATCTAGTTTTAATTTCGCCTTTAATCCATCAGGATCAAGGAGAAGCGATCTCGGCGATTCCGCTCTTTCCTTTGGACCATGGTTTTCGTTGACGTCCTTTTCCCCGAATTTCATGAAAATGGGGGGGGGTTCAACACCAACGGAACATTCCAGTTTTCCTTTAGTTCCGTGAGCAATTGCGATTATGACGTCTACGCCTCAACGAACCTAGGGCAACTTTGGGACGAAAGTGGTTGGCAAAACATCGGCAGCGCCACCTTATCCGGCACGAACACACAAGGTGCCTTCGTTGACACAAATGCAGCCAGCTTCAATCATCGATTTTACATGATCGCACAGGCAGGCTATTACGGGCAAACCAATGGTTCGAGCGTGTATGGCTATACTAAGTTGGCTTTGCCAGCAGGCGATTGGATGATTTCCAATCCGTTCTTAAGCAGCAATATGAATATTTCGGCGTTGCTTTCGAGTGTACCGCAGTCCACTACATTGAAGTTTTGGGGCGAAACAAATTGGACGCGCACGGCTACTTTTTCGTCCGGAGCCTGGGACCAACCCGATTGGCCACTCGTACCCGGTGACGGAGCCATGATTCATGCTCCCACAAACGTAACACTAACCTTTGTTGGCCAAGTAGTCGAAGGTGCCATCACCAACATCCTCCCCGCGGGTTTTTCAGTGCGTTCATCAATTTTCGCCGCACCTAACGTAGATGAGCTTGGGCTGGTCATCACCAACGGTGACTACATCCAAAAATGGGATGGCACACAATTCATTTGTTATACTAATAATGGGACGCATTTGACAAATTGCCTCTGGAACTGTTTGGTGCGTCCAACATGGGCACCCACCGAACCATCCCTTGCGCCGGGAGATGCATTTATCATTCACACTGCAACTAACCGGGTTTGGGGAGGAGTTTCTAAAGCCTCCGAGGTCTACGCCTTACGACAGCCAGTCGCCGGCTCTGACTACGGCGATGACCTTTACGTCGAATGGCCTTGGGCTGGTTTGGGCTTGAGCGCACCTCCGGGATCATTCATAGAAATAGATGATAGTGACTCAGTTGGGAGTTACTTAGCTGGATACTATATTACCATAACCGACGAAATCATGGATTATGATGAGCAAACGCTATTTGATAACATTTATAATTATTCAGTGGGCTCGCACGGTGTTATGTTGAGGCTGCGCTTCCGTGAGGGAAACGTCTGCGGCCCTTGGAGCGATTGGGTCCAATATTAGTTTCGGGTTTCGTATTCAAAAGGGCGGCGCAAGCCGCCCTTTCTTTTTTTCTTTTATTCAACCCGGCTTCTCCGAAAATCCCGGTGATGAATCGCGCTGTTTTCCTGGACCGCGACGGCACCCTGATCGCGGAAAAAAATTACCTCAGCAAAATTGAGGACGTCGCTGTATTCTCCGGCGCAGTGGCGGCGTTGAGCCGGTTGCAGGCGGCGGGATTCAAGCTGCTCATCGTCTCCAATCAATCCGGCGTGGGCCGCGGTTATTTTACGATGGCCGACGTGGAGCGGGTCAACCGGCACCTCAGCGAAATTTTTGCCGCCGGCGGCGTGCGCTTTGAGAAAATTTACGTCGCGCCGGAAGCGCCGGGCCAGCCGAGTCGTGGCCGCAAGCCCTCGCCACAATTCTTGTTCGATGCCCGCGATGAATTCGCCCTGGACCTCTCGCACAGCTATGTCATTGGCGACAAGTTGATCGATTTGGAGTCGGGATGGAACGCTGGCCTCGCCAAAAGCATTCTGGTTCGAACGGGCTACGGCGCAGAACTGGAACGCTCGGCGGACGCCAAGCCGTTGTCCGCCATCGTGGTCGATGATTTGCAGGCAGCCGCCGATTGGATTTTGCGCAATAGTGGCACGGGCGTCCCGCCCGTGAGATTCTAATTGGGTGGCGTGATTGAGCGCACGCGCGCCGCCCGCCCTACTAATTTTGCACTTGCCGTAATGCCCGCCTTCCGAAACCTTTTCATCATGAGACAACTGTTGTTATTGGCCGTTTTGCTGAGCGCCTTTCCCCTGGCGCGAGCGGCCGAAACCGCGGCTCTCACCACCAACACCGTCGTCGTGGGCGAACAAGGCACCCTGGAAATTTCGATCCCAAAGGATTGGACCTTCATACAAACCAACCTGAATTACTCGGGCAAACCCATCTCGGTCGAATTGCATTCCCCCAGCAACACAGCGGTGATCCGTTTGACGATTTTTTGGGATGGATTCCGCGGCCCGAACGTGAAACCCACCGAAGCGGACATGGAAAAAACCGTTAGTACTGTAGCCCCCCGCCGTTACCTCCCAATCTCGGTCGAAAAAACATTCACCCTCGAGAAATTGCAGGGACCAGCGGTGACCGGCCCATTCGTCCGTTTCACCGATGCCGGCTGGACCCCTCCGCTCACCGATGAATTCCAGAATGTCGCCACCGGCATGTTCCGCAGCGGCAATCTCTGGGGGAATTTTGACCTGTATACCAACGAAAAGGACGGCCCCAATTTCAAACAGGGACTTCAAGTCCTGGAATCCCTCCGTCGAAAACCCTGACCATGCGCATCATCGGCATCATTCCTGCCCGCTACGCCTCGACGCGATTTCCCGGCAAGCCGCTGGCGCTGATCGCAGGCAAGCCGCTGATTCAACGCGTGGTTGAACGGTGTCGGCAGGCGAAGTCGCTCAGCGAAATCATCGTGGCCACGGACGATGCGCGCATCGCCGAAGTGGCGCGTGGATTTTGCCGGGTGGAAATGACGCGCGCCGACCATCCGAGCGGTTCGGACCGCATCGCGGAAGTCGCCTCGCGCTGCGAATGCGACGCGGTCGTGAACATCCAGGGCGATGAACCATTGATCGAGCCGGCCGTGATTGACGTGGTGGCGGGTGCGCTGGCGCAGGCGGAAATGTCCACCGCGGCCACGCTCATCCGCACCCCGGGTGAATACGACAATCCGAACGTCGTAAAAGTCGTTGTCAACGCGGCGGGGCGGGCGTTATATTTTTCCCGGCGCACGATACCGTATGTGCGCGAAGCCGCCAGTCGTTCGGCGAACGAACAGTTGGCGGCGTTTCCTTTTTTGAAGCACCTTGGCATTTATGGATACCGGCGCGAGGCATTGTTGCGGTTGGTGCAATTCCCGATGTCGCCGTTGGAACAGGCGGAGAAATTAGAGCAATTGCGCGCGTTGGAAAACGGCCTCCAAATCGCCGTGGTGAAAGTGGATTACGATAGCGTGGGCGTGGACGTGCCGGAAGACGTGGCGAGAGTTGAAGAGCTTTTAAAGCGGGTTAGTTTATGAAGCGCGCGATCTTGTGGACGATTCGGGTCGTGGTAATCTTGTTTTTTTGCATGCTTGTTTGGGTAGGCAAAAACGTCGCCACGATTGATGATGTGCATGCTTCTGGAAAGATTCGTGATGAATTTAGTGCCGCAATTATGAAAATAGCTATCACCAATCAATTGAGAGTCAGCTCTTCTCCGCGCCACAAATCCACCCATTTGTATATTTTCGGAAATTTATCCACGAACGAAGAACAGGCTTTACAAGCTATCGCTATGAAGATTTCACAAAACAACAGCAACCGCCCAATTACCGTTGAATTCAAAAAAGAGATTCAACAAGGTACGAATAATTGAAATGAAATACATTTTTGTAACCGGCGGCGTGGTGAGTTCACTCGGCAAGGGTCTGACCGCCGCCGCCCTCGGCACCCTCCTCGAAAATCGTGGCCTCAAAGTCGTGCTGCAGAAGTTCGACCCCTACCTCAACGTCGACCCCGGCACCATGAACCCGTATCAGCACGGCGAAGTCTATGTGCTCGATGACGGCGCTGAAACCGACCTCGACCTCGGCCATTACGAGCGTTTCACCAACGTCAAACTCACCCGCCTGAACAACCTGACCAGCGGCCAGGTCTACCAGACCGTCCTGAATAATGAGCGCGAGGGGAAATATCTCGGCATGACCGTGCAGGTCATTCCTCACGTCACGAACGAAATCCAGAACCGCATTCACGTTCTCGGCGAACACACCAAGGCGGACGTCATCATTACCGAAATCGGCGGCACCACCGGCGACATCGAAGGGTTGCCGTTCGTCGAGGCCATCCGTGAATTTGCGCTCGAAGCAGGCCACGGCAATGTTGTTTTCATCCACGTCACCTACGTTCCCTTCATCAAGGCGGCAGGCGAGTTGAAAACCAAGCCCACCCAGCAATCCGTGGCCAAGCTGCGCGAAATCGGCGTCGTTCCGCACGTATTGGTTTGCCGCAGCGAATTTCCCCTCGACAAGGAAGTGCGCCAGAAGATTTCGATGTTTTGCAACGTTCCCTACGAGGCGGTGATCGAGGAGAAAGACGTCGACCACAGCATTTACGAAGTGCCGCTCATGTTGCAGCGCGAACACATGGATGAATTGGTGTGCCGGCTGTTGCACCTCGAAACCGGTCCCGCCAACATGACACACTGGCAGGAAATCATCCGCAAACTGATCGCGCCGCAGCATCGCGTGCGCATTGGCGTCGTCGGGAAATACATTGGGCTGCAGGACGCCTACAAATCAGTCTATGAGGCGATCATCCATGGCGGCATCGCGAATGATTGCGGCGTGGAAATTCAGCGCGTCGACTCCGAGGAAATCGAGCGCGACGGCGCGGAAAAACATTTGAAAGGCCTGGGCGGCATTCTCGTTCCCGGCGGTTTCGGCGAGCGCGGCATTGAAGGCAAGATCATGTCCGCGCAGTACGCGCGCGAAAATAATATCCCCTATCTCGGCCTCTGCTTGGGAATGCAAATCGCCACGATTGAATTCGCGCGCAATGTTTTAAAACTCCCCAAAGCGCACTCCACGGAATTCGATCCCAACACACCACATCCGGTAATTGCCATGCTGGATGACCAAACACGCGTCACCAAAAAAGGCGGCACCATGCGCCTGGGCGCGCAACCCTGCCAGCTCGTGATGGGCACCAAAGCGCAGCAACTCTACGGCGCGTTTGTCATAAAAGAGCGCCATCGGCACCGTTACGAATTCAATAACGCCTACCGTGAGCGTTTCGAAAAAGCCGGCTTCGCTTTCGGCGGTATGACACCGGACGGCAAGCTCGTGGAGATGATTGAGATCCCGAAGCATCCGTTTTTTGTCGCGAGCCAGTTTCATCCCGAGTTCCAAAGCAAACCGCACCAGCCGCATCCGTTGTTCAAAGGCTTTATCGCGGCGGCCCACGCGAAGCTGCACCAGAAGCCGTTGTAAATGTAGCTGAACTCGCACGCATGGCGTACGCCGAAGCCATCCAGTTTCTCTACAGCCTGCGTCTCTTCGGCGCTAACTTTGGACTCGATAATACGCTCAAACTCGCCAACTTCACTGGCAATCCTCAAAAGCAACTTCGCTTCATTCACGTCGCCGGCACGAACGGCAAAGGCTCGACCTGCGCCATACTGGAGAGCATTTACCGCGCGAGCGGATTGCGCGTGGGACTGTTCACATCGCCGCACCTGGTTTCGTTTCGCGAACGGATTCAGATCAATCGGCAATTTATCAGTGAGGCAGAGGTAACGCGGTTGGTGATGGAATTGAAACCGCTGCTCGAAAAATTCCCAACCGACCATCACCCCACGTTTTTCGAAGCCGTGACCATCATGGCGCTGCGCCATTTCGCGGACCAGAAATGCGATCTGGTGATTTGGGAAACCGGCCTCGGTGGGCGGCTGGACGCCACGAACATCGTCACGCCGCTGGCGAGCGTGATCACGAACATCAGCATCGAGCATTCGGAATGGCTCGGAGACACAGTGGAGAAAATCGCCGCCGAAAAGGCCGGCATCATCAAACCTGGCGTGCCGATCGTGACCACGGCGACGGCCGGACACGGCCTGGAGGTCATTGCGTTCATCGCACGAGAAAAACATTCCGCGCTCACGGTGGTCGATGCCGCACAGACGAATCGCCCCCCGCTCGATTCCATTGAATTACCGCTGCACGGCCCACATCAACGGCTCAATGCCGCCCTGGCCCTCGCGACCGTCCAAGCGCTCTCAAAGCAACTTCCGGTGACTGATGCCGCGTTGCGCTCAGGATTGGTGGATGTGATCTGGCCCGGACGGATGCACCGCGTCCAAACCGTTTCCGGCCAAACCATCCTGCTCGACGGCGCGCACAACGCCGACGGCGCCGAAGCGTTGCGCATCGCCTTGCAGGAGGAGTTTCCTGATTCCCGGCCTGCCATGATTTTCGGTGTTTTTCGCGACAAGGATTCCACCCGCATGTGCCATTCACTGGCACCGCTCGCCGGGCGCATCCTGCTCACACCGGTGCAGAGCGAACGGAGCGAAGACCCATCCAAACTGGTGGCCGCTTGCCGGGAATCAAATCCGCGTGCCGCGATCGAAGTCTGCGGCTCGCTCTCCGAAGCGCTGCAAAAAATTTCCACAGTTTCGTTCGTGGTCATCGCCGGCTCGCTTTACCTGGTCGGCGAAGCCATGGAATTGCTTCACCTCGTGGACAGTTCGGAAAGCGACGAAAAGGAATTAAATGAATGGTTCCCGAAACGCTGACAAAGCTCTCGAGCAAATCAAAGCCGTGACCTTTGACGTAGGCGGCACGCTCATCGAGCCATGGCCGTCAGTGGGGCACGTCTATGCGGAAGTCGCGGCGCGTCATGGACTGCGAGAATTTTCCGCCGAGCAACTGAACACACGGTTCAAAACTTCCTGGCGGGCCCGCAAGAATTTCGAGCACTCGCGCCATGAATGGGCCGAACTGGTGAACGAAGTATTTGGCATCTCCCACGCCGAACCCTTCAGCGAAACATTTTTTTCCGAATTATACGAACGGTTCGCCACCCCGGACGCCTGGCGAGTCTTTGAAGACGTCGTGCCCGCGCTCGACACGCTGGCAGCCCGTGGGATTCGCTTGGGAATCATTTCAAACTGGGACGAGCGGCTCCGCGGATTGCTGCGCAAGCTGAAATTGGAACGCTATTTTGTGGCGCTCACCGTTTCCCGCGAAGTCGGTTTTCCCAAGCCGTCCGGAGTCATCTTCCGGCAGGCGGCGGCGGAACTAGGCCTGTCACCCGGCGCCATCCTGCACGTTGGCGACAGCTTGGAAATGGATGTCGCGGGCGCCAAAACGGCCGGTTTTCAGGCGTTGCAAATTCACCGCGGCGCCGATTCTGTCGACGGACAATTGCGTTCTCTTGCCGAACTGTCCGCAAAAATCGGAAATCCGCTCCCGATTAATTAGGCCGGTTGACAGCTCTTGTTCTTAGGGCTAATACGTGCATCTGATGCATTGACGCTATGGCCTCGTCATCATTAGATTCTTCCGTGCAGTACCGCCGCCGCTCTCAATGAAAGTCATTACGAATATCTTTAGATCGTCGCTGGGCAAGAAATACATCATGGCAGGATCGGGCCTTGTGCTTTTTTTGTTCGTCGTGGCGCACATGACCGGCAACCTGCAATTTTTCCTCGGGCCGGAGGCCATTAATCGCTATGGCCATTTCCTCCAGTCAAACGTCGAACTCCTCTGGCCGGCGCGAATTTTTCTGCTGCTGGTGATCGGGCTGCACATCTGGTCCGCGATCAAACTCTCGATTGAAAACAAGGCCGCACGGCCGGTTCCCTATGCGAACTGGAATCCCACTGTGGCCAGTTATGCGTCGCGCACGATGCTGATGAGCGGAATCATCGTCTTCGTTTTTATCGTCTACCACATTCTGCATTACACGGTGCAAGTCCAGGCCATCAATTTCACCGGCCAGAATTTTGTCACACTTGAAGATCCGCAACAGCGTCACGACATTTTCAAAATGATGGTGTACGGCTTCCACAATCCTTGGGTGTCCGGTTTTTATATTCTCGGCATCGCGCTGCTCTGCCTGCACTTGAGCCATGGAGTGGGCGCCATGTTCCAGTCATTGGGCTGGAAGAACAAGGTTTACGGGCCCTTCCTCGACACCGCGTCACGCTGGGTGGCCTGGCTGATTTTTCTCGGCTACGTTTCGATCCCGATTTCAGTCCTGCTCGGTTATGGAAAGGAGGCGCTGAAGTAACATGCCCTTTGACTCAAACATCCCCTCCGGCCCAATCGCGCAAAAGTGGGGAAAACACAAATTTGACCTGAAGCTCGTCAACCCGGCGAACAAACGGAAGTTTGATATCATCGTGGTCGGCAGCGGGTTGGCCGGTGCTTCCGCGGCGGCTTCGCTCGCGGAGCTTGGCTACAAAGTGAAGTGTTTCTGCTTCCAGGACAGCCCGCGCCGGGCGCACAGCATCGCCGCCCAGGGCGGCATCAACGCCGCCAAAAATTACCAGAACGACGGCGACTCAGTTCATCGGCTTTTTTACGACACAATCAAGGGCGGCGATTTTCGCGCGCGCGAAGCGAACGTTTACCGGCTCGCGCAGGTAAGCGTGAACATCATCGATCAGTGCGTGGCCCAGGGCGTGCCGTTCGCGCGCGAATACGGCGGCCTGCTGGACAATCGCTCCTTCGGCGGCGCGCAAGTCTCGCGGACATTTTATGCGCGCGGCCAGACCGGTCAGCAGTTGTTGCTGGGCGCATACCAGGCACTCTCCCGGCAAATCGGCCTCGGCAACGTGCAGATGTTTCCCCGCACCGAAATGCTCGATGTCGTGGTGATCGACGGGCAAGCCAAGGGAATCGTCGTGCGCGACCTGGTCAGCGGCGAAATTTCCTCGCACGCCGGCGATGCCGTGGTGCTGGCGACCGGCGGCTACGGCAATGTGTTTTTCCTTTCCACCAACGCCAAGGGCTGCAATGTCACCGCGGGCTGGCGGGCGTACAAGAAAGGCGCATTTTTCGCAAACCCGTGCTACACGCAGATTCATCCGACCTGCATTCCCGTTAGCGGCGACCATCAATCGAAGCTGACGCTGATGTCCGAATCATTGCGCAATGATGGCCGGGTCTGGGTGCCGAAACGCAAAGAAGACTGCTCCAAACCGCCCGCCTCCGTTCCCGATGCTGATCGCGATTATTTTCTCGAACGCAAATATCCGAGCTTCGGAAATCTCGCCCCGCGCGATGTTTCCTCCCGCGCAGCCAAGGAAGTTTGCGATGAAGGCCGCGGCGTGGGCCCGGGCGGACTGGGGGTTTACCTTGATTTTGCCGATGCCATCAAGCGCCTCGGCGAGGACAAAATCCGCGAGCGCTACGCCAATCTTTTCGACATGTACGAAAAGATCACCGGCGAAAACGCATATCGCGTCCCGATGCGCATTTATCCGGCAGTGCATTACACCATGGGCGGCACCTGGGTGGATTATAATTTGATGAGCAGCCTCCCCGGGTTGTTTGTTGTGGGAGAAGCAAATTTCTCGGACCATGGCGCAAATCGGCTCGGCGCCAGCGCGCTCATGCAGGGTTTGGCGGATGGATATTTTGTCCTGCCCTACACGATTGGAAATTATTTCGCCGCCACCAAACAAACCAAGGCTTCAACAAGCCACCCCGAATTCAAGAAGACGGAGGAAAACATTCGCGCTTTCACCAACAAGCTGCTTTCCATCAATGGCAAGCGGACGGTGACCTCGTTCCATCGCGAACTCGGCAAATTGCTTTGGGAAAAGTGCGGCATGGCGCGAAATGAAGCCGGCCTGAAAGAAGCGCTGAAACGCATCCCCGAACTGCGCGAGGAATTCTGGAAAAACGTCAAAGTCACCGGCGCAAACGGCGAGTTGAACCAGAATCTCGAATACGCTGGCCGCGTGGCGGATTTCATGGAGTTCGCCGAACTGCTCTGCCTCGATGCGCTGCATCGCAACGAATCGTGCGGCGGCCATTTCCGGACCGAATTTCAAACACCGGACGGCGAAGCCAAACGCGATGACGAGCATTTCGCCTACGTCGCCGCGTGGGAATATCAAGGGCCGGACCAGCCCCCCACACTGCACAAGGAGCCGCTGGTTTACGACGAAGTGCACATGAGCACGAGGAGTTACAAATGAATTTGACCCTCAAAGTCTGGCGGCAAAGCAACGCCAACGCGGCGGGAAATTTCGAGACCTACGAAGCGAAAGACGTTTCGCCGGATATGTCGTTCCTCGAAATGCTCGATGTCGTGAACGAAGGGCTGATTGAGCATAGCGCGGAACCGATTGCGTTTGACTCGGATTGCCGCGAAGGAATTTGCGGCACGTGCTCGCTCGTCATCAACGGCATCCCGCACGGCGGTCAGCGCGGCACCGCCGCCTGCCAGCTGCACATGCGGCATTTCAGTGATGGCGACACCATCACGGTTGAGCCCTGGCGCGCGAAGGCGTTTCCGTTGCTCAAAGACCTGGTGGTCAACCGCAGCGCGTTCGACCGCATCATCCAATCGGGCGGTTTTGTTTCAGTAAACACCGGCGGCACGCCGGACGGAAATGCGATTCCCGTTCCCAAAACGGACTCCGACCTCGCCATGGACGCCGCCGCCTGCATCGGCTGTGGCGCGTGTGTCGCCGCGTGCAAAAATGCTTCCGCGATGCTTTTCGTAGCCGCCAAAGTCTCCCATCTTAATCTGCTGCCTCAGGGCAAAGCCGAGAAAGACCGGCGGGCGCTCGCCATGGTGACGCAAATGGACGCGGAAGGCTTCGGCAGTTGCACCGTCACCGGCTCATGCGAAGCCGTCTGCCCCAAGGAAATCAGCCTGAGTTTTATTGCGAAGCTGAACCGCGATTACGCAATCGCGACCATCAAGGGAAAGTAAACCTCCGTTGCGGATTCGCAGCCGAATTCGTTTTCGTTCCGGTTCCCGTCCCCGCAACGCCGCAGTCACAAATGGCTCGGCGAAACCCCGACCGCTACGATGCTGCATGCTTGAATCACATTCAAACCCAGCCGCGGCGCTTCCGCCATCACCTCATCGGATTCGGTACCCGGATTCAGCCAGAGTTCATCGCAACCTTTCGCGGCAATATCGGGCAATAACTTTCGCACCACCGGCGGCGGCACGTAAACGCTGATCATTTGCGGCCGGACCGGAACGTCACGAATGCTCTTAAAAGCCGGCAACCCCTCGATTTCCGTTTCGGTGGGATGAACCGGATAAACGGTATAGCCCTGTTGCAGAAAAGCGCGCACGGCCTTGTTGCCAAACTTATTCCGATCGTTGGACGCTCCGATGATGGCGACAGTTTTCATAGTGCTTCAATTAAACGCGATTTATAGCTCCTGTCCAATGGCGCTTGGCCGGTGTGGAAAATTGGAAAAATGGTGCGCGATACAGGGTTCGAACCTGTGACCCCTTCCGTGTCAGGGAAGTGCTCTACCACTGAGCTAACCGCGCAAGTTGTTGACTTATCATACGCTACGCACAAAGCAGCACTGATCGCGCGCACCGCAGTTCATCAACGGGCAGAAAGATTAGAGCGGATATACTTACGGGGCAAGATTTTTTGGGACCGCCACGGCTACACCAGACTAATCGCGTTCATTCCAATTTGAGTTGGCTTAAAAAGATCGTTCGATTCCAAATTTAGCAGGTAGGCCTTCACTTCCAAACCGCCCGCGAATCCCGTCAGCTTGCCATCAGCGCCGATAACCCGGTGGCATGGCGCAATGATCGAGATCGGATTCTTGGAATTGGCCACACCCACGGCGCGCGCGGCTCCCGTCTCACCAATCTGCTGCGCAATCTGGCCGTAGGTGCGAGTTTCGCCATAGGGAATGGTCAGCAACGCTTGCCACACCTTTTTCTCGAAATCCGTGCCAGTGAAATCGAGAGGCAAAACGAATGCCTTCCGAGTGCCAGCGAAATATTCGTTCAATTGGCATTCAGTGTTCAAAAGTACAGGCCACGCCCCATTTTCCACTGCCGATTTCAGATGCGGAACGCGCCAACTTTTGTCGTTTTCCCATAGAATACCGGCGAGGCCGCCTTCACTCGCGATCAGTTTAAGTTTGCCCACCGGCGACTGCATGATTTTATAAACGTAATTCATATGCGTGTCTTCTCTTGTTTCAATAAGCATACAATGCCACATGCTTGGGAAGAGTGCTGGCCGTTTTCGGACATCTAAATTAAAAAATTTCCATGTCCGAAAACGGCCAGCAAAGGCCAGATATCCGGTTTATAGTACTGGGACACAAAAGAAACAGAGGCCGGAAATGATTGACCATGACATCGCTTACGACGCGTTAATTTCGCACGATCCACGATTTGACGGAATCTTTTTTATCGGGGTCACTTCGACAAAAATCTATTGTCGTCCCATTTGTCCGGCGAAAACGCCCATGCGGAAAAACTGTCGTTTCTTTGATACGGCGGCGGCGGCGGAGAAAGACGGTTTCCGTCCGTGTTTACGTTGCCGTCCGGAACTTGCGCCCGGGACTGCGCCGGTCGATAACGCCCAGCGCATCGCGCATTTGCTCGTGCATCGCATCGAGGAAGAACCACTTGGCGATGGCGTCGATCTCGAAACTATTGCCGGAGAATTCGAGTTGAGTTCGCGCCAGCTTCGCCGGATCGTGCAAAAAGAGCTGGGCGTATCTCCCATCGAGCTTCTACAGACCCGTCGCCTTTTGCTGGCCAAACAGTTGCTCACCGAAACCAGGCTGCCGGTCATCGAAATTGCTTTTGCCAGCGGTTTTTCTTCGCTGCGCCGCTTCAACGACGCCTTCGGCAAAAGCTACAAAATGCCGCCGTCACGCCTGCGCAAAGCGGCGGCCAATCATGAAACCATCGACACCAGCAACGCTTCCACGCTGCGACTGAGTTATCGTCCGCCGTATGATTGGAACGCCATGCTTGAATTTCTGGCCGCGCGCAGGATCAAGGATGTCGAGCATATTACCGAAAACTATTACGCGCGGACCGTCCGTCTCGGCAGCCATACCGGCTGGATCAAGGTGACTCATGCGCCGGAAAAGCGCGGTCTGACAGTGGAATTCACTCACTCGCTTGCGCCGGCACTGCCGACGCTGCTTGGCCGCTTGCGCGATTTATTTGACCTGGCCGCCCGACCCGACGTGGTCGCCAGGCATCTCCAAAAAGATAAACGCCTCAAGCCCGGCATTCAAAAAAAGCCCGGCCTGCGTGTACCGGGCGCGTTCGATGGTTTTGAGATGGCTGTGCGCGCCATCCTCGGCCAGCAAATCACCGTGAAAGCAGCCACGACGATAGCCTGCCGGTTTGCCGAGGCCTTCGGTGAGAAAATCCACACTCCGTTTGCCGATCTCTCCCGGCTGTCGCCGCTGCCGGAACGGGTCGCAAAAGCAACCGTCAATGATATCGCCAGACTCGGCATTATCAGCGCCCGCGCGAAGAGCATCATCGCCCTGGCGAAAGCTTACGCGGCCGGCGAGTTGCGGCTGGAACCGGGACTTCACCCCGAAAAAATAATCAAGCAACTGGTGATGCTCCCCGGAGTTGGCCAGTGGACGGCTCATTATATCGCCATGCGCGCGCTCCGCTGGCCGGACGCCTTTCCAAAAGAGGATATCGCCGTGCGCAACAATTTAGGCCACGTCACCGCCAGGCAGGCTGAAGAGCTATCGCAGGCCTGGCGTCCCTGGCGCAGCTATGCCGTGATGCACATCTGGAAAAGCCGGTGTTGAAACATTGGTAGTGCAGGCGCCCATGGGCCGCAAAGCGCTTGCTTGTCACGGTGAATTATAGGAATTTCTTTCACAAGCAATCCAAACAGGAGTCATTTCAGAATTGCACACGTCCCAACCAGATGATCTTGAAAAAGCCGTAGGCGCCTGGGGCAAAAAGATTTTCTCCCTGATGGAATCGGCAGGCGCACCGTCACTCTTCACCAAAAAGGGATTGCAGGGCGCGATGATGGATTGGGCCATGCGCGATGAGCATTTCAAAACGCAACTCTTCCGTTTTGTCGATGTGCTGCCGTCGCTGACTTCTTCGAGTGAAATCTCGCGTCATTTTCGGGAATATCTCGAAGGCGAAGAGGCCGGTCTATCCTCCGCGCTCCGCACGGCGTTAAAAGCCGCAACCGGCGCAGCGTGGCTGTTCGGACCGGGTGTGAGTTCTCAAGTCACCGCCATGGCACGCCAATTCATGCTCGGCGATGAGGCGAAGGAAATTATAAGCACTCTGCGCCAATTGCAGGAGGCAGGTTTTGGATTCACCGTGGATGTGCTGGGAGAAGCAACCGTGAGCGAAGCGGAAGCCGACCGATACGCCGCGCGCTATCTCGAATTGCTCTCGGTGCTCGCTCGCGAAACTGCCAATTGGAAGCCGTGCAACTGCAATCTATCCGCGCGTGGACCCGTTCCGCAGTTAAACCTTTCGGTAAAAATTTCCACGCTCTATTCGCAGATTCATCCTGCCGACCCGGAAACTGCCATCGAAGCCATTTCCACGCGCCTCCGCCCCATCCTTCGCAAAGCCGGCGAACTGGGCGCCTTCATCAACTTCGACATGGAAAGTTTCGCCCTCAAGGACTTCACGTCGCGCCTGTTCAAAACACTCTTTGGCGAAACTGAATTTGCATCCGCTCCGGCCTGCGGGCTGGCGCTGCAGGCCTACTTGAAGAATTCAGAGGAAGATCTGAACGATCTCATCGCGTGGGCGCGTTCTCACAAGCGTCGCGTCACGGTGAGGCTCGTAAAAGGAGCTTACTGGGATTACGAAACGATCGCGGCGCAGCAAAGGGCTGGCCCATTCCGGTCTTTGGCGAGAAAGCCGAAACAGACGCGAATTTTGAAAAACTCTCTTTGCAACTGCTCCAAAACCGCGACGTGTTGGATGCGGCTTTCGGAACTCATAACGTCCGCAGCATCGCGTATGTGCTGGCGCAAGCCGACCGGCTCGGCATCGACCATCGCGATTTCGAATTTCAAATGCTTCACGGGATGGCCGAACCGGTCAAATCCGCGCTGCTTCAATTGAACTTGCGCTTGCGCGAATACTGCCCGGTCGGCGAACTGCTGCCAGGCATGGCGTACCTCGTACGGCGGCTGCTCGAAAACACTTCCAACGAAGGGTTTCTTGCCAATGCCTTCGTCAAAGGCGAAAGCCGCGATGCCCTGCTCCGCAACCCGCAGGAAATCCTGGCGGGAAGCCGCGGAAATTCTCTTTCCCGCGTGGAACCGGAACGAAAGTTTCGAAACGAGCCCCCCATCGACCTCACCATCACCGCCAAGCGGGAAAAATTCCGCGACGCGCTTCGTGAACTGAGGAAGAACCTTGGCCGAAAACATCCGCTCGTCATCAACCACAAGCGCGTTTCGACTCCTGAGTGGCTCCCCTCGCTGAATCCGGCGAACCAGAACGAAATCATTGGTTACGCTGCCCAGGCGACTATTGCCGAAGCGGAAGCCAGTCTCGCCGCCGCGCGAAAGGCGCAACCCGATTGGGCGCGCACTCCGGCGAACGAGCGAGCCGCAATTCTTGAGAAGCTTGCGTCGTTGCTGTGCCGCGACAAAGTCAGCTTGTGCGCGTTGGAAACTTTGGAGGCGGGCAAGAATTGGGCGGAAGCCGATGCCGACGTGGCTGAAGCGATCGATTTCTGCAATTTCTACGCCGCTGAAATGCGGCTGCTGGGCGCGCCGCAACTCACGCAACGCGTGCCGGGAGAATCGAATGTTCAACATTGGTGGCCGCGCGGCGTCGGTATTGTCATCGCTCCCTGGAATTTTCCCCTCGCGATCCTGACGGGCATGAGCGCAGCCGCTGTTGTCGCCGGCAACGCCGTTATTCTAAAACCTTCCGACCAGACCCCGGTCATTGCCTCGCGCCTGATGGACTTGCTCATGGAAGCCGGTTTGCCGCCCGGCGTGGCCAATTTGGTGACGGGTCCGGGCGGCACGGTCGGCGCGCATCTGGTGGCGCACCCAAAAGTGGATTTCATTGCGTTCACCGGCTCAAAAGAAGTCGGATTGAAAATCTGGGAAACCTCCGGCCGCACACTTCCGGGACAAGCCGGCTTGAAAAGGGTTGTTTGCGAAATGGGTGGCAAGAATTGCCTCATTGTCGACGGCGACGCGGATTTGGACGAAGCCGTCGCCGGCTGCATCGCGTCGGCTTTCGGCTATCAAGGTCAAAAGTGCAGCGCCCTCTCACGTCTCATTGTGCTTGCGGATAATTATGACAAGTTCATGGAGCGCTTCATCACCGCGGCGGCATCCCTGCGCGTGGGCTCCGCTGAAACACCCGGGACATTGCTCGGGCCAGTCATCAGCCGTGACGCCCAAAAACGGATTTTGAAAATGATCGAAGTGGGGCGCACCGAAGCAAAACTCGTCTGGCAAGGGAAAGTTCCCGACGACCCAAATGCGTGTTATGTGCCACCGACCATTTTTGCCGATGTGCCGCCCGCGAGCCGGCTTTTCCGCGAAGAAATTTTTGGTCCGGTTCTTTCAGTGACGAAAGCGAAGGATTTCGACGAAGCCTTGTCCCTGGCGAACGACAGCGAGTTTGCGCTCACCGGAGGCTGTTACTCGCGCAGCCCGGTGAACATCGCAAAAGCGAAAGCAAACCTCGTCTGCGGCAACTTATACATCAACCGCACCATTACCGGCGCGATTGTCGAGCGACAACCGTTCGGCGGATTTGGAATGTCGGGAGGCGGAACCAAAGCCGGCGGCCGCGAGTACCTGCAAAATTTCCTTGTTCCCCGGGTGGTGACGGAGAATTGCCTGCGGCGCGGCTTTGCGGCAGCGGAAGAATAAAATCGAAATTCAAAAGGGGGCTGGGCGAAGTTGGGGAGCATATCAAAATTTGTGCAGTATCTCAGCCACAGAGTGGCGGTAGAAGGTAGCCCACGGCGCGAGCCGTGGGATGGAAGGATTAAGGGCAATAAGCCGCGGAGCGGCGAAAGAACGCGCCACGGCATTTTTCTTCCCCCCTCTGAGGCTCTGCGATTTTCACGCTCGGTTCCTATAGCTCGCGCCGTGAGCTATCCTCTGACGTTGCTCCGCGGCTATTCCCGCGATTTTTTGCGGTAAGCAAATTTTGTATATGCGCCCGCGAAGTTGTCCCTCCAAAATTTTCAGTTCCGTCTGCGAATGGCTTCTGTTATATCTCGCCACACAATCAAAAACACCTTCATGAAAACTCTCGTTGCGTTTCTTATTACCGCGCTGTCGGTGGCGTCTCTCCACGCCGCCCCAAAAAAACTTCTCGTCGTTACGACTACGACCGGCTTCCGGCACAGTTCGATCCCCACGCTGGAAAAAGTCCTGACGCAGCTGGGCGGCAGCAGCGGCGAATTCACGGTGGATTTTGTTCAGCAACCATCCGGCCAGCCGTCCCTCAAAAAAAATGCGACCGATGAAGAGAAATCCTCTTTTCAGGCCGCGCAAGCCGAGTGGACGAAAAGCCTGAAGACCGCGTTGCAAAAACTTTCACCGGAATCCCTGAAAAAATACGACGGTGTGGTATTCGCGAGTACGACCGGCGATTTGCCGATTCCAGATCCCCAGGGTTTCCTCGACTGGATAAAGGACGGCCACGCTTTTATCGGCATTCACGCCGCCAGCGACACGTTTCATGGTTGGCCCGCCTATATCGAAATGCTCGGCGGCGAATTCGCGCACCATGGCCGCCAGGTGGGTGTGGAATGCCTGAACCAGGATCCGGCCAACCCCAGCACCGCCGGGCTCGGCAAAACCTGGGAAATCAAGCAGGAGGAAATTTACCAATTCAAAAATCACGATCCGTCCAAAGTGCATGACCTGCTCATCCTCGACAAACACCCCGAAAGCGGCGAGGCCGGTCATTTTGCCGTTTCCTGGTGCAAATCGTACGGCACAGGACGCGTTTTCTATACCTCGTTGGGCCATCGCGAAGACCTCATCGACACCGACCCAAATTTGAAGGGCCGAATCAATTCAGTGGAAATCAGCAAGGCCTACCAAGCCCATGTGCTTGGAGGAATTGAATGGGCCTTGGGATTGAAAAAATAACGGCCTCCCCTATAAAGGGGATAGCCACCGCCGGGCGATTTAATAATCTGGCACAGAGATATTTGTGAACCGAAGCACGTTGGAATCAACCTGAGTTTTTATGAATAAGCATTTAAGTTCCCTCCCACGACGAAAATTTCTTAAGACAGTTGCGCTGGCAAGCGCCGCGCCGCTGATTCTCCGCTCCGGCGTGTGGGCCGCGGACAACGCTCCCTCGAACCAAATCACCCTGGGTTTCATCGGCGTGGGCACGCAAGGCCGCGGACTGCTCGACGGCTTCCTCAATCGCAAAGACACACGCGTGCTGGCCGTATGCGACGTGGATACCACCCGGCGCGAACACTCGAAAGAAACCATCGAGAACCATTACAAGGATGCAACCGCCGCCGGCACCTATAAAGGCTGCACCGCCTATACCGATTTTCGCGAACTGCTCGCACGCAAGGATATCGACGCCGTGGTTATCGCAACGCCTGACCATTGGCACGCGTTGATTTCCATCGCTGCTGCCAAGGCGGGCAAGGATATTTACTGCGAGAAACCGATGGCGCATACCATTCTTGAAGGTCGGGCGATGGTGAACGCAGTTCATTCCAACCAACGGATCCTCCAGGTGGGAAGCATGCAGCGCTCGTCCCACGAATTCCGCGTCGCGTGCGAATTGGTTCGCAACGGCTGCATCGGAACCGTCAAAAAGGCTGAAGTAGCCGTGGGGCCGCCGCCGAAGCCTTGCGATTTGCCGGGACAACCGGATGAACCCGGATTGGATTGGAGCTTTTGGCTCGGGCCCGCACCGATGCGTCCCTACAATTCGGAACTCAGCCCGCGTGGCGTCCATAAACATTTCCCCAACTGGCGCAACTACAGCGAATACGCCGCCGGCATGGTCGGCGACTGGGGCGCTCATCATTTTGACATTGTCCAATGGGCGTTTGGGTTCGATGAAACGGGCCCGACAGAAATTCTTCCTTCGCCCAACCCCGAGACTGGTCATGGCGTCCGTATCCGCTACGAAAATGGGCTCGAAGTCACTCACATCGATGGCAACGGCATCACCTTCTACGGCGACAAAGGCAAACTCTATGTCAATCGCGGCAAATTCAACCTGTGGCTTGGCGACCAGGTCAAAGCGGACGAAGCTGACAACTGCGAAATCGTAGAAAAAGAGCTGTTGCCGGCGAATGCCGTTCGCCTTTACAAAAGCTCCAACCATCTGTCCAACTGGCTGGACTGCATTCGCACGCGCAAGGACCCGATCTGCACCGTCGAAACCGGGCAGCGCACGGCCACCATCTGCAATTTGGTCAACCTCTCGTATTTTCACGGCCTGCCTTTGAAATGGGATCCCAAGACGGAACATTTCACCGGCGAAAACGGCAAAGCAGAATGGCTCGGCCGCGAATACCGCCAGCCTTGGAGCCTCACCTGATCCATCAGACAGTCTCTAAAAGAGATTTTCGAATGAGCGGCGTCGGCACCTCGACGCCGCTTTCGATTTTACCCATTGACTCGCGCTCCCGCTCTTCGGATTGTAAACGCCGTCTATGGAAAAAATTCGGCGCGCATTACTTTCCGTCTCTGATAAATCCGGCCTCGTACCGTTTGCCCAGGCCCTTGCCGCGGCGGGAGTGGAACTCATTTCAACCGGCGGCACAGCTCGATCCCTGCGGGACGCCGGGCTGACCGTGAAAGACATCAGCGAGCACACCGGTTTTCCCGAAATGCTCGATGGACGCGTCAAGACGCTTCATCCGAAAGTTCACGGCGGACTGCTTTACATCCGCGGGAACGAGGCGCACGAGGCCGCCGCGCGCGCGCACGGCATTGAGCCAATCGACCTGGTCGTGGTGAATCTTTATCCGTTCGAAGAGACCGTCGCCCGGCCGAACGCGACCCTGCATGACGCCATCGAGAACATCGATATCGGCGGCCCTTCCATGCTCCGCAGCGCGGCCAAGAATCACGACAGCGTGACAGTCATCGTCGACCCGGCGGATTATGCGGAAGCGCAAAAACAAATTGCGGAAAGCGGCCAAACCACATTGGCGCTGCGCCGCAAACTCGCAGCGAAGGTTTTTGCCCGCACATCCGCCTACGACGGCGCCATCGCGGCACACCTCAACAAGGAATTTTCAGAAAATGCGGAGAGCGCGACTTGGAACCGGCTGCAAATAAATGCCGAAGTTGCGCAAACGCTGCGTTACGGAGAAAACCCGCATCAAAAAGCAGTCCTTTACGGCCAGTTTCAGAAATATTTCTCGCAATTGCACGGCAAGGAGCTGTCCTACAATAATATTTTGGACCTCACAGCGGCGGCGAACCTGATTGCTGAATTTGAAAATGACTCCCCCACCCTCGCCATCCTGAAGCACACCAATCCCTGCGGCGTGGGCCAGGGCACCAGCTTGCGCGAAGCCTGGAACAAAGCGTTTGCGACCGACAAGCAGGCGCCATTTGGCGGCATCATCGCCACCAACAAAATCCTGGACGCGGAATGCGCCGCAGCCATTTCCGAAATTTTTAGCGAAGTCATCGTGGCCCCGGATTTCTCGGCGGAAGCGCTTCAACTGCTCCAGAAAAAGAAAAATTTGCGCCTGCTGAAAACCCTCAAGCCTCTCGCCGAAGCCTCGCGGTTCGACGTGCGCAGCGTCGGGGCGGACTCATTCTTGATGCAGGAACGCGATTTGAAGGCAACTTCAGTGGCGGATTTGAAAATTGTTACCCGTCGGCAGCCGACCGCGGATGAGTTGCACGCGATGCTTTTCGGATGGCGGGTGGCCAAGCACGTAAAATCCAACGCCATCGTTTACGCGGGGTCGGATCGCACCCTCGGCGTCGGCGCGGGGCAAATGAGCCGGGTGGATGCGAGCCGGATCGCGGTCTGGAAAGCGAGTGAGGCGAAGCTCTCGCTCAAAGGCAGCGTCGTCTGCAGCGACGCTTTCTTTCCCTTCCCGGACGGGCTGATTGCGGCGGCGGAAGCCGGCGCCACCGCGGCCATTCAACCGGGCGGCTCGGTTCGCGACGCAGAAGTGATCGCCGCAGCGGACGAGCGGAATGTAGCCATGGCCTTCACGAGCGTGCGGCATTTCCGGCACTAGAGCATTGACAGAAAAGATGTAGTGGTGCGCAGCGAGGATTTTTGGGTTTTGGCGAGGCTTCGGCGAAGGAGCAGGTTTTAAAAAAACCCTGTGACTGAGCCGAAACGAAGCCAAAAACCAAAAAGACCGCTATTCATGCGCCTCAGCGCATCCGCTACATATTTGATGGAAATGCTCTAATCGGGCGAATCAATCTTCCTGGAGCAGCCAATAAACAAGCGCGATCTGCGCCAGGCAGACGAGCGTAATCAAAGTCCACACAAACGCCTCGCGCACCGCCTGCCCGCGCTGGGGTGCCTTGCTGAGCCAGAATTGCAGTTTGATCGAGCCCATCTCAATCGTGTCCCCATTCCGCAACACCACACGCTGGCCTGGCTGGCCGTTGATGGTGGCAACGGCGCTGGCTTGAGTTTCCACAACAAAACCTTCAGTCGGGGCGAGACTGATTTTGAGGTGATCATCCCAAACACCGGGTTCCTCAAGCTGAAGATCCGAATTGGCCGAGCGCCCCACCCGTACAGGAAAACGGCGGGCATCCCATGAGGAGCCCGCCTTTTTTCCGGAAAGAATCTCAAGTTGAACCATCACTAAAACAGCCGGCGCGGGACAAAGATTTTGTCGCCCGCAAAAACCGGAACATCATAGCGCGGATCTTGGATGGCCCTTAAGACGTTGATCGTTTCAGTGTGTCCGCCGCGAGTCAGCCGCACTTTACTTTTCCGCGCAAAATCAGTGAAACCGCCGGAAACGGATATGGCTTTAACAATCGTCATATCGCCGGGATAGTCTTTTGCCCCACGCTGGAGAACTTCTCCATCCACGTAAAAAGAGGAGCCCTCGCCATGAACGGTCACGTTTAAATCCGTGTAATACTTCGGAACGTACCGGTCGTGGATCTCCTTTTGCAGTTCACCCGCCGTTTTTCCGACGGCCGCAACGGACCCAATAAGCGGAAGTGTTATCGTTCCATCTTCGTGGATTCTTTCCTGGTGCGCCGGCATGACCTCTGAACCGGAGCCGATCGATACAAACGTCACCGTGACCATATCCCCAACATGAAACGTATTCCCACCGGAAGGCGGAAGATCCGGAAATTTAGTCCCTGTCTGGCAGCCAGTCAGCAATCCAACGGAAATAATACCCAGGACGACAAACCAGCAGCTCGCCGTCTTCCTTAATTGATCGATCATGAGTTGATTGAAAATAAATTAGTACTTCGATTTGATATCCAGCTTCGCGCGATCTCCGGTCGCAGCCCCGTTTTCGCCAGGAACTTCTGAATCCTCGTTCTTCGAGTAATAATAATCGTGATAGTAGCCGCTGTAGTAATAGTAGCTTTCGTCCTGGGACATATTGATGTTGTTAAGGACGATTCCGAGCAGGTTGCCGCCGACCTTTTCAATCATCTGCTTGGCGCGGATGTTCATCGGCTGCGGGTAACGGCGATATTGAATGACCTGCAAAGTCATGTCGACTTCACTGGCGAGAATCGAGGCGTCACTCACGCCCATGATGGGCGGCGAGTCAAAGAAAACGAAGTCGTAACGTTGTTTCAGTTCCGAAATAAGGCTCTTCATTTGCCCGGAGCTGAGAATGCCGATCGAACTGCTGGGCAGTTTACCGCTCGCCATCAGGTGCAACGTCGGGACTTTTGTGGTCTGAATCACTTCATCCAGCGTATTTTGTTTGAGCAAATAATTGGTCAGACCAAGTGAATTCGTCACGTTGATCATCTTGTGCAGCGTGGGACGGCGCAAATCCGAGTCCACCACCAGCACGCGGTGGCCGTTTTGAGCGAAGATGGTGGCGAGATTGAACGCCGTGGTGGATTTACCTTCACCCGCACCTGCGCTCACGACTACGACAGTGTTCAACTTATCGTCTTTGCGCGAGAACAGAATGTTGGTGCGCAAAACGCGATAAGCTTCCGCATGGGGACTTTCGGCCCCTTCATTCATGATCAAACCGATGTTCTGGGGAATGACTCCCAATACCGGCGCCTGCAACGTCCGCTCCACGTCGTCGATGGTCTTCACGCTGGTGTCGAGGTATTCAATGAAGAACGCCAGACCCACTCCGACCACCAGGCCAAACACGACTCCCAATACGATATTCAGAGGTTTGTTGGGGCGAACAGCTTTGTTATCAGGTATGGCGTGATCGGTGATGGTCACCATCCTCAAGCGGGGCAGATTTTTGTCCACCTGTTCCTGAGTCATCCTCATCGCCAGAACCGAAGCCAGGCGTTTTTGATTTTCAAGTGCCTCCTTGGCGGCAAAATAAGGAGCTGCCTTCGAAGCGGTAGCGATGTCCGTCTGTTGCGCATCTTGGATATCGGTTTTCAACGTATCCAGGTAGGCGCCGGAAGAAGCAACTCTGGATTCCAAGCCGAGAAGAATACCATCCACACGGTCATTGACCTTTCGGTTCAAGTCGTCGACGAGGTCGTTGGCGTTTTTATATCTGGGATGATCCGGTGTCAGATCAATTTTTAATCTGATCAAGTTCTGCTCCGCGAGATCCAACTCTTGAAGCAAGGAAGTGAGCTGATTGTCCGTAACGGCGGTAGGCAACGCCTTTTTCAGATCCTCCCGGTTCATGGACTGCAGTCGGTCCAACAATGTTTTTTGCTGGTTGTAATCCGCTTCCTTTTGCACCCGCAAAGAGGCAAGTTCTTTCAAGGTGTCGGCGGTCATCAAAGCCCCGGGATTTGGCGCGTTGGCCATTGCATCGTTGATTTTCAAATCAACACGCAGCTTGTCCACCGTAGCCTGCGCAATGGCAACTTTCTTTTCCTCCTCGTCCAATTGCTGCTGAAGACTTTTGATGCCGTGGTTCTTCAGGTCTTCATATTCATCGGAACGATACTGGCGATAGCTTTCCGCGACTTGATTCGCGAGATCGGCTGCTTCCTGCGGACTATCACTATAGGCCCTGATTTCAATGAATTTCGTGTTGCGGACTGGCTGAAGGTCAAGCCGGCCTTTAATCATCAATTCCACGTCCGATTCATTCATCGGAAGACCAGCGTTATATTTTTTGCCCCACTTTTCCCGAAGATTCATGGCGGCTACCACTTTGCTGAGCACAGCTTCCGACTGGATGGTTTGGAACTCCGTCAGCAGAAAATAAGGATCGTAGCTGTTTCCAACGGGACCCGAACCCAGTCCACCGATATCAGGATGCTCTTGCTCAACCGTAATGCGCGCCGAACTGGCAAACGACTCGGGATACATCAACGTGACTACCGTCGCGGTAATCACCACCAATAAAAAAACTGCGAGAATAACAGTCTTGCGAATGCGGATAATCCGCCAATAGTCCAGGAAGTGTAATTTTGTCTCCTGGGGGAAATTTTTCAATTGATCCATAAATCAGCTAAGTCAAAAAAAATAGGGGCGGAGTCGTAATGGCCCAGCCCCCAAAATCATACGTCTACAGTATTAATTAATAACTGGCCGTAGCACCGATGTAAACCTTATTCCGGTCATAGGTGCGTCCGGCTAAATCGGAATCAAGCCGATCGTAATCGTAACCAAGATGCGCCGAGAAATGAGGGTTGAACACATACTCGAGGTTGGCGCCAAATTCATAAAAATTCTCAGACTTGCCATTAAAGACAGGCCCGCCGCCGTTGAACGAAGAATGCTGAAAGCTTCCATTCAGATTGGCGAAGAAATTCGAGAGGATACGCTGCCGGAGACTGGCGTAGATCACCGAGGCTTCCACATCATGCACGAAATTTGCCGCGTCCGCCCCGCCAACTACGTCCGTAGCCGTGCGCCCTTCCTGGAAGCCCACTTGAATCGAACTGTCCTGCATATACGAATAAGTCAGAGACAGGCGAGCATACGGACCGAAGCTCGTGCTGCTGATATTATAATAGTCGTAATAGCTCGCACCCGCCTGGACGGAGCCATAAAAATCCGGACGAAATTGGTGATCCAGGCCCAGGTAAACCGTGTGCGACCGCACGTCACGATCCCGGCTTCTCACTTCGACACCGTTGACATTTCCGCCAATCAAGTCGTTAAACGGTCCAGAAGACGTATAATCCACATCGGTGAATTTGTACGAAAGACTCGCCGTCGTCTCAGGCATCACGTGCCACAACGCGGAAATATGCGGCGACTGTTCAATTCGATTTAAAGCGCCGGCCGGACTGGCGCTGATAACCCCATTCGTATCGACATTCCTAAACTGATTAAATTGACCCGAATAGTCATACCAGGCGTTGTTATAACCCACCTCAACCCCGAGCAGCGGCGTCAACTCCGCATTGAAAGTAACATCGCCGGAATTCACAATATTGTTCCCAGACACGCGATACGGAGTATGAAAAGCGGCGTCATTCCGCAATGCGTCCGGCTCCTGCCCAATCGTAAAGTCATCGCTGACGCGGATCTTATAGCGCTCAGTGAAGGCGTGGGTGAGCATCGCGTTGAAAATATGATCCTGATCGAAATGGTCCGAGTTGCCGGCTGGCTTGTGGTCGTAGTACAAAAACGCGTACTTGTAATCCGCGGTAAAAGCCGTCTGGTCGTTTCCGAATGCCACTCCGACCTTCGGGGAGAGCTCGTAGCCCCACGCTCGATCATTGTGACTGGGATTCGGGTTGGCGTTTATGTTGTCATCGTAAAAACCCCTGACGGTGGCTTGTACGTTCCACCATTTTGCAGGAGGAGCGGATCCAACAGATTGCGCTTGAACACTTGCCGCGCCGAGCGCGACCAGACCTACGGAGGCGATGATTCTATTCATATTTTCTCGATTGCTCAACCACCCAAGAAGCACTGCAACAGTAACAACTTCAGCTTTTTACCTAAAACCAGCTTCCACTGTCAATCTATTCTTCACTTTCCCACACCGCATTATTGCGGATGCCCCTCCAAACCTCGTCGGCAAAAATTCCCCCGATTCAACCACGTCACCTGTAGACTAGCACGCTCGCTGAAGTGTTCAAAATTTTTTTATGTTATCAAAAATTTTAAAATCAGGCCGGTTCCTGAGCTGTCAGCGCCAAAAACACCTCTTCCAAAGGCCCCACCATGCCGCTCTGCCGCCTCAATTCATCCGCTGTTCCCACTGCTATCAACCGCCCTCCATGAATGATACCGATCCGATCGGCCATTTCCTCAGCCACGCTCAATTGATGCGTGGACACCAGCACGGTCATGCCTGCACGTGATCGTTCCTTCAAAATATCCTTAACCACCCGCGCGTGGTGCGGATCGAGGCCGATCATGGGCTCATCAATCACAAAAACCTCCGGATCGTGCAGCAGCGCCGATACAATGGCCACCCGCTGTTTGGTCCCGTGTGAAAGACCCTCAATCATCTTACTGGCAAAAGGTTCCAAATTGAACCGCTCCACCAGGGCGACACCTTTTGACTCAATTTGCTCTTCACCCATGCCAAACAACTGCCCGGTAAAGCGAAAAAACTCCCAGGGCGTCAACTTGTCGTAAAGAAACGGAAAATCAGGCACGAAAGCCATCCGTCGGCGCGTCTCCAAAGGATGCTCTTGCACGTCCAGACCCGCCACCCGCGCGCAACCGGAAGTCGGTTTCATCAACCCGGCGAGAATTTTCATGGTGGTGGTTTTGCCCGCCGCGTTGGGTCCGAGCACGGCAAAAAATTCGCCCTGCGAAATGGTCAGCGACAGGTCGTTGACCGCGACCAGTTCGCCGAACTTTTTCACCAGATGGATCAGCTCAATCATTTGCGTTGGTAACTGGAACATCGACCGGTCGCGAATTTTCCTTTTTTCTCGGCTTCCGAACAGTGCCTTCGCCGGTCGCCGCCAGGCGGTCGTTCACCAATTCGAATTGTCCGGGCAAATCCACCCGCAGGATCTCTCCCGCCCGGCTTACCATGGCGTTCACTTCATACCAATCCATCAACCGCGTGTGCAATCGGTATACCTGGACTAACGTGTGCCCGATGCGAAGCGAATCCTCACGCGCATCCCATCTGACGCCCAATGTAACTCCCCGGGCATTTCCCGCCAGGCCGGCTTCCGATGCCAACTCACCGGCTGCTGGCCCAAACAACTCGTAAGTCAGCGCCGCGGGATTTTGCAGGTCGGAAAACTTCAGCACGACATCAACTGGAAGCGGCCCGCCTTGCAATTTAAAATGGACATTTTGGTCTGCCGCCAGGGAGTGGACCTCCCACGTGTAAGGGCGCATCGTCAACCGGGCGCTCACATCCTGCCACTCGCGCTTTTTGTCCAATTTTAAATCTCCCTCGAACCGGAACCGGTTCGTCAATTCCGGCACCACCACGCTGCCATCGAGCCGCAGGCGATAACCACGGCCCTTCACCGGCCGACCCGCGGGAATATTATCATCGCCAATCTTGGACCATTCCTCACCCACCTGAGTTTGCAAATGGCACGCGCCGACAAGTTTGTCACTGTGAAAAACCGTCAACGAGGAATCATCCGCCGCCGTCAGGATTTTCTCCCAAACCAATTGCACCGGCACCGTGCCGGTGTTTTTGCGCGAGCCGAATTCCGTCTGCCACAACAGCACATTCATGGTCAGCCAGAAGGCCGTCACGAGAATGAAAACTGCGCGCGACATAGAATCAATTCGAGCCACCGGTGGTCACAGATAAGCACAAGGTATTTTCAGTCCATCTGTGTCCGTCTGTGTTCATCTGTGGCTAAATGTTCACGGAACGTTCACGGTCTGCCCCACGCGGAGTTTTTTGACGTTCAACCCCGGATTGGCCGCCGCCAGCGAATCCAGCTTCACGTTAAATTTTCTGGAAATGGCGGCCAGAGTGTCGCCCGCTTGCACGACATATGTATGCGCGCCGGTGGTTCTCGGCGAGCTGTGAGAGACGTATCCCAGAGTCGCCGGTGGCGGATTGGAATGCACCGGTTGCGTCGGCGGCGTCGCCACTACCTGGGTTTGGGTCGCCTGCAACGGTTGCGTCGGCGGCAGTTGGGCCGCCGCCTGGGCCTGGCGGTTTGTCTGTGTCTGGTAATAAGCGCGCCACTGGTCGATCTCCGTATGCAACTGCTTGTTTTCCTGGATCAATTGTTCGAGGTCACGCTGCACCCCCGGCGACGACGGCAACGGCAGAACCGCCTTCGCGAGGTCTTGTTTGCAATTCGTGATGCGCTGTTTCACCGCCTCAGCGGTGTCCGCGGTCGGGCGCAGCTTGAGGAATTGCTGGTAATGATAAATTGCCGCCGCCGGGTCCGGCTCAAGGTCCGGTTTCTCATACAGCCATCCCAACTCAAAATGCGCCGAGGCATTCCGTGGATTAGCTTCCACCGCTTTTTCAAATTCATCAACGGCCCCGCTATAATCATATCGGTTCAACGCGCGCTTCCCCTCGATGAAATGCGGTTCTTTCTCGTCATCCAACTGGCCCTGGGCTGGCGGCATGCAGCCGTTCAAACCCGCGCACAACACAATTGCGAGCGCGCAGTGGATCAGCCAGGCCGAAAACTTCATGACAGCGAAACTAAACTGATGGGTGACGAGTGACAAGAGACATTAGCCCGCAGACGAAGGGCGAGCGCCTCAAATTCTCTAAACTTTATTGAACCGCGTGACGTGAAAAGTTCCCAGGAAGCTCCCATCTGAAATCCCGACTCAAAATCCGCCAGCCCTTTTGGAATTTGAGGTTTCTTTGGAGTTTGGAATTTGGAGCTTTATTCCAACGCCGCCTTGTTCTCGAATGGATTTTGCGAAGCAACCGCCCGAGGCGACAGCCTCGGGGAAACACTCACTCCCCAAATCAAGTAGACCCAACTGACAACAATATGCACCCCGCAAGCCGCGGCCAGTTGCACAACGTCTAATACGCCGAACCCGTAAAAAAGAATTGCAACAATCATCACCAGCGCGCCCGGCATCAGTGCCGCGCCGGCCAGCTTCCAACTTTGGCGCAAACTTAAATCGCGATTGGCAAAAAATCCGCCCAGCCACACCGGGAGAACATAGACCGTCGCCAGCAGGGTCCAGCTAACCAGACACCAAAGCAACATTCCGCAAAAAGCCAGCCATTGCACCGGCGCTTCCCACGCGCCCCACCATGGCTGCAATGCGTCTCGATTGAAGCCAAAACTCCAATCCCCCGGATACGGCCACTCGCGATATCCGACTAGTGAATAGAAGTAAATATCGTCCCGGCCAAATTCCACCTGGATGTGCGCCGGGGAGCGGACCGTCCCGACATGATTGGTGTCCACCACAAATGCGAGAAAATGTCCTTCAGCCAACAGCGCAGGAGAATCGCTGACCCAATTCAACTTACCGGATTGCATCCGTCCTTGCACCGGCAATTGCTTCGTCGCGGCGCGCACCGTGGGAAACCAGGCCGTTCTTAAAAACCAAACCACCGTCACCGCCGCTGCGAGAGCGAAAAGAAATTGGACGACCAGCAACCGTCTCCCCGGCGCGCGCGCAAAAGCCGCCACACCGCGTGGAGTCAGCGGCTGCCAGGCAATAGGTTTGGCTTCTGCCGAATCGCTCATGTCGCAAACAAACAACTGTTCACATTAGCAATTCTAGTGTGATGTCCCCGAAATAACTACACATTTGCGGCAATGGATTTTTCACTGAGCCGAGGCGTGAATGACGAGCATACCCTTCATGGGTCTGCAAGGAGTGAGCAACGAAGGCTCAGTGAAAAAGACATGCCGCCCGGAGGGTTGCGCCGCAACAAATGTGCAGTTATTTCGGGGACACCACACCGGCAGACGAATTCAATTTGTCGCAGCCAAATGATAGTGGCATGGGCGTCTCGCCCGTGAGATTCTGCCATTCTTTTGGACGCACGGGCGAGGACGCCCGTGCCACTACACCGCCGGCGCTTCGCCCCCGGCCGGCTGCTGCGGATTTTGATTCTGCGGCACAACCATCACGGGAACCGGATAACGAAGCTTCATTACGTCATCCACCAGCACCTCGACATAATACGTCCCGGCGACTTTAAATTCCACCTGGCCGAAGACCGTGACGTTCGTCGCGTGCATGTTCGCCTCCTGCAACGCAAATTTCACCTCGCCCTTGCGCAGCACCGTCACCTGGTCCGGCGAAACGAGCCGCACGCTTTCAGTGAACTGCCCAATGCCGGCCGTCCAGCGATTGAACACGCTCAACTTGAACGCCACCACCGGCAATTGCGGCACGCGGATGTAATTGATGACGCCAATCAAGAAAAAACTCCCCGTGACTTCCTGGCGGATTTCTTCGCACAAAAGTGAGCATTGCAGATCGGGTAAAATTCGTGTCGGTTGCATATTTATTATGATGGTAGGAGCCGAGGTAACGAGGCTCTATTTTGTTTCATTTTTTAACGAGAGACTCCTTGCGTGGTCTCCTACAAAGTCAGTTCCGCCGCCCTCACCGTATTCGCCATCAACATGGCAATCGTCATTGGCCCCACACCGCCGGGATTCGGCGTAATCTTCCCGGCAATCGGCTGGACATTCTTGAAATCAACATCGCCGACCAGTTTGCCTTCGACGCGATTCACGCCCACGTCAATCACCACCGCGCCCGGCTTCACCATGTCTGCTTTGACAAATTCCGCCACGCCCATCGCGGCGATCAAAATGTCTGCGCGCCGGCAATGCGCCGGGATGTCACGCGTGCCCGAATGGCAAATGGTCACGGTCGCGTTCGCGTTTTTTTCCTTCTGGCAAAGCATCGC
The DNA here is from genome assembly GCA_036272195.1 of Verrucomicrobiia bacterium. Lineage (GTDB taxonomy): Bacteria > Verrucomicrobiota > Verrucomicrobiia > Limisphaerales > DASXHY01 > DASXHY01. Next base: position 115,167 of record DATAZE010000057.1, read on the forward strand.
CGCCATCGGTTTGCCAACGATATTTCCGCGTCCCAGCACCACTACCTCCGCGCCCGCGGTTTTCGTTCCCGAACGCGCGAGTAATTCACGAATGCCTGCCGGAGTACACGGCTGAAAACCCGTCGGGTCGCCGAGCATCAATTTCCCCACGTTCACCGGATGAAAACCGTCCACGTCCTTTTGCGGCAGCACGGTCGAATAGACTACGGCCTCGCGAATTTGTTTGGGTAATGGCGCCTGGACCAGGATTCCGTGCACGCGCGCATCAGAGTTCAGCTTCGCAATCAGCGCCAGCAATTCCGTTTCGCCCGCCTGCTCCGGCAGCACGTGTGTTTGGGAAAACATGCCGAGGTCCGCGCACGCCTTCTCCTTGCGGCCGACATACACTTTGGAAGCGGGATCTTCTCCCACGCGCACAAACGCGAGACCAGGTTGCACTCCCCGCGCCTTCAAGGCGCAGACGCGCCCGGAAAGCTCACTCAAGATCTGCGCGGAAATGGCCCGGCCATCAATCAGGTTCCCGACGCTCATCGGGACTAATCCAGCACCTGGATGCGCTGAATGGTGATCACCGGCGTATTCTTCCAGCGCTCATCCAGACTTTCCTCGCCGGTCACAATGATATGCATGCCCTTGTAACGGCTCAGGTCGAGGTTGGTTGAGGTCGTGTAGAGATAATTAATCGCCTGCTTCGTGTCCTGGCTGACCAGTTCATAACGCGTGGGCGATTGGATGCTGAATGCGCCGCGAACAATTCCTTCATGCTCCACGATGCGCGGGGGCGGCGGCTGGGCGGGCTCCGCTGGCGCGGCGGGCATTTCGGTCCCCGGTTGCGCTGCGATCATCGGCTGCTGGTTAGTGTCGGTCACCCCGGGCAATTCCGTCGGCGGTTGGGCCATCGTCGGCATCTCCGCCATCGTATTGGTTTCCGGAGCCGGCATCGTCGGCGGCGTGTTCATCGCCACCGATTCCTCACCCTGCTTCAAATATTGCGCGGCCATGAAAGCATAGGCATTCGTCGGGGCCTGGATTTGGGTCCAATCGCCCTTGGTGTCGATCGTCTGCACCACCTCGCCTTTTTGCAACGTTCCCAGCACGCCGTAATTTTCTCCGGGGCCGGCGCGCAGATTCACTTTCTTGGTCGAGACGGTGTTATCGGCACCGAGCAATGAAGACTTCACCCAAACATGCGTTTCCGATGGCAAAAGAATTTTTGCCCAGGCTGAAGGCTCGTCAGGTCCGGATTTTTTCAAGTGCACTTCCTCGATCACGGTCACCGGCTCGCCGTTGGTCATGTGCGTAAGAACTTCGCCGACCAATCCCGCCTTGCTGCGGATGTTGACGTGGTTGGCGGAAACGACAGCCGATCCGGGAACGAGTGGCACCGTTTTCAACTCGGGCGCCGGCTTGTGCGCCACGGTTTTCTTGACGGTCTTTTTCTTGACGGCTTTTTTCTTTGGCGAGGCGGCGGGCGCATTGGTGGGCGCTTCCATCGCGGGCGCCGGTTCGGCCATCGGCGCAGGCGCAGTTATGGGCGCCGGCTCGGGTGGCGGCGCTTGGAGGACCGGAGCGGAATTGCTCGCGTCCTGCGCCAGGAGACTGGTTGAAATCGCCGCCGCAAAAACTATCCAAAGATTCTTTTTCATAACTTAGCCAAGTAGAGAATTTATCTCCGGTTCTGTCAATGCTCGCCATTTGCCCGGTTTTAATTCGCCGAGCTTTATTTTTCCAATTTGAACCCGCTGCAACCGCTTCACCGTCGCGCCCTGCGATTCAAACATCCGGCGCACTTCGCGGTTTTTTCCTTCCGTCAACTCCAGTTCCGCCACGCTCACCGATTTAGTCGCGGAAACGAGGTGCGCCCTTTTGGCCTTCAACTTTTCTCCCTCGTGAAACACACCGCGCACGAACTGCTGGAGCATCTGCGCCTCAATACGGCCGTCGACAGTCGCCACGTACTTTTTGCTCACTTCATAACGCGGATGCGTCAGGCGCAGGGCGAATTGTCCATCATTGGTCAGGAAAATCAACCCTTCTGTGTCGTAATCCAGACGGCCCACGGAATAAAGGTTATCCCACTCCTTCGGCAGCAATTCGTAAATCGTCCGGCGCTCAAATTCATCCTTACGCGAGCAGACATAGCCGCGCGGTTTGTTCAACGCCACGTAAAGCTTCCGCTTCGTGCGAACGGGCTTTTCGTCCACGCGGATTTTGTCATGCAGAGGATCAACCTTGGTGCCGAGCTGGCGAACGACCTGGCCATTGACCTCCACCCGGCCTTCGAGAATGAATTGCTCAGCGCCGCGTCGCGAAGCAACGCCGGCATCTGCGAGGAATTTTTGAAGACGAACGCTCAAAAAAGTTAAATAGGTTGAATGAGTTAAATGGTTAAATCAGTCGCGACCATTTAACTCATTTGACCTATTTAACCCATTTAACGGCAAAACCGCTTACGCTTCCGGCTTGGTCTTACGGAGACCGGTGATCCGGTCGCCGTCTTTCCACTGGCCACGTTTCTTGAGCAATTCCGTGCGCTCAAAACGCTTGAGCACATTCCGTTTGCCGCCCAAAGTGGCAGCCGCGCGCAGACTACGATGCTGTGACATAAATTTCTAAATCGCTAAAATTGTCGGACTGTTGACCCAATCCCACCCGCCCCCAATCGAAGCGGACGTTGCATATATCATACAGCCGGAGCAAAAGCCAATGCTAATTTCAGGCTTTTATAACAAGGGGGGCGCTTGGAAATCGCCCCCGTTTGTAGTTCCGCCTTCAGGCGGTCCGGCACATAATAAAATCTGAGCAGACTTTCAGCCACGGAGTGGCGGTAGATGGTAGCCCTTGGCGTGAGCCATGGGAATGAAGGGATAGGCAAAACGAGCCGCGGAGCGGCGAAAGAGTTCCGCTCTATAGAAAAGATCCAAATCTCGAGTGACATGATAATTGCAACATCGACGGTGAACGCCTGGAAGAACGACCTCGCCCAACCGCAAAGCCGACAAATGAGAGAGATGGTGACGATTTTGGGCACGGTCGGTCCAACGTGATCGCCGATGGCCTTTCCTGATTGAACAAACGAATGAAATGCTTTGAATCCTTTGGGCATGGTGCCAAACCTTTGAGACATAGCTGGGGCAGTCGCATCCCTGACTGAAAGCGAACCGGGCGTGCTGAGGTGAAACAAACTCGCAAAATCACGCCCCTGGTTGACCAGGACAACACTCCGAGGCGGGCATGGTGCTGGGATGTTCAGTTTGACGTAGGCGAGCTTTGCTTCGTTTTGAGAAGCGTTCGTAGCCGAGAAGTTGCGCCAGTGCAAAATCCTTTGGCATGTCTTCTGCACTGGTTGGCTTGTAAAAGTTCACTCCAGTTCACCTAAACCATTCAAATCACATACACAATAAGTGTGGGCTGGGAAGTGAATTACTTCGCTTCAAAAACTTTTTTTCCAGGTAACCTTCGATAAGTCTGTTGAAATTCTCTCGCTCTGGCAACCACGCGTAAGCGCTTGCATGATTTTTAGCGAAATCGTAAAGCTTCCATGGATCAAACCCAGGAATTTGACTTTCAGGGCCAAAATCAAAGTCGATTTCAAGTTCCGCTGCCCTCACTTCACAGCCTGCGCCGTGAATGAAGTAAGTCCCTCCACCATAACCAAGAAATGCACCTTCTCGCGGAAGATGCCCATTATTGGCAGCTCTAATTATGTCTGAAGTATGGGCTTGTTCAGAAATAATTCGGGATGCATCTCGTGCAAACTTTAGGTAATCTTTAATCAGCCCTCGCAAATTGGAATCCATATCACTTCTTTTTCATATATTGAAACCTAAGTCTATAAACGGGTCTAAACGGGTCATAAACGGGTCAGTCCCACATAATCACATATTTTCATCTCCTTTTTGTATTTCGCAGCCGGTTCGCCAGCGCACCGCCGTCCCCATGTTTAACCGTTCAGCAATCCAACGCAAGGTCATCGTGGTTTCCCGGCTTGGAAATCGCCAAGTCCCGGATGGGGAGAAAGAATGATACGTCCCGATTGCCCCGGCGGCATATTATTTATAATGTACGGGATGGTGAAAACGCCACTCGCTTTTGCTTTCTGCATCCTGTCCGCCATCGGCTGTGCAAACTCCCAAACAAACGTCTGGCAGCCTTCGCCGGGACACACACAAATGCCAATTTGGCCGGGAGCAGTGCCAGATGCACAACCCGCCGCCGGACCGGAGTACAGCACAAACCGTGGCACGTTGGTCGCCGGCAAACCTTGGATTTCAGTCGAACAAGTCTCCCAACCCACCATGACCGTCTACTCCCCAACCGGCACGAATACCGGTGTCGCTGTGATCATTTTTCCCGGAGGAGGCTATAACATATTGGCCATCGATCTCGAAGGCACCGAAGTCTGCGATTGGCTGACCTCCAAAGGAATCACCGCTGTGCTCTTGAAATACCGCGTGCCGGGTTCAGGACCACATTGGGTTCCGCAACTCAAACGTCACCTCGAACCCAAAGCCCCGACAGCCCTGGAAGACGCTCAGCGGACGATTGGATTAGTACGCTTTCACGCCGCCCAATGGCACATCGATCCGCGCAAGATTGGAGTGCTCGGATTTTCCGCCGGTGGACATCTCGTGGCCGCGGTGAGCACGCATTTTGAAAAACGTTCGTATGCCGCTGTGGATGCGGCCGACCATAAAAGTTGCCGCCCGGATTTTGCCGTCGCCCTGTATCCGGGTCACATGACCGAAAACACCACGAATGAATTCGAACTGAATCCAACCCTCCCCGTCACCAGCGATACGCCACCGACATTTTTACTGCAGGCAGAAGATGATAACGTGGACAATGTAAACGACTCATTGACTTATTACATTGCACTGAAAAATGCCGAGGTGCCAACCGAGATGCATTTGTACGCACACGGCAGACACGCGTTTGGATTGCGGCACACGAAATTTCCCATCACCGACTGGCCTCAATTGGTCGAGAAATGGCTGGCAACAATCGGTATGACTCCGGAGTAATCGACGCCACACAAAAAAACGCGAAGGCTTTCACCTTCGCGTTTCTACTCTTTGGTAAATTGAATTACTTCCGGAACTGCAACGGCGCGCTCTGCGGCATCTCATGGGCGCAAGGTTGATTCGTCGGCGCATCGGCTTCGCGATTCACCGGCTGCACCAGGCCTTTTGACAGCATGTAAGTTTCAACTTCCTCGCCGCTGATGTCCGCCAGCATGTTGCCATCAACCTCAACGCACGGGCTGAGCATCTGGCCGGTCTTCTCGATCATCTCCTGGCGCTGCATCGGGTCATTGATGATGTCGCGATCTTCGAAGGGTAAATCGTATTTGCGCATGACCGCCCGGACGCCCTGGCTCCAGCCGCAAGTGGGTTTCAAATAAGCAATGATTTTCGGTTTGTTCATAAAAACTGGTCTCTCGCCAAATCTGCCATAATGCCGGGATTTAGCAACCTGCTTCTCCATTCAAAATTTGAACAGAAGATAACGGGGCAACGGAAGAGGCCTGGTTTTCCACAGACGACACGGATTTTCACCGATATTTTTTAATCTGTGTCCATCTGCGAAATCTGCGGACTGCCTGCTCTGTTCTCTCCGTTTCCTCTTGTTCTACCGTTCGACGCAATTGAAAAGCTTGAACTCCAATCGACGCCCGGTAACGTCTCCGCATGAACCTTGAAGATCATTTGGGCGACATCATCCGCAAAGAGCGGGCGATGACCGGCGTTTCCTCTGCGGATGCTGCGCGCGCGGCCGGTTTAAGCGAAGCGGATTTTTCCACGTTGGAACAATCCGGAAACGCCCCCGGCAAAATAAAATTTCCCGAACTCGCTGCGTTGCTGGGATTGAACGCCACCAAACTCGAAGGCATAGCCAAAGGCTGGCTGCCCTCGCCCAAGGATTTAAGCCCCTGGCGCGAATTACGCCAAATCAGCACCACCGAAAACGGCACCGAGGTGCATTGCTATCTGGTCTGGGACGAAGTCACCCGCGAAGCCGCGCTGTTCGACACCGGCTGGGATGCCGCGCCGATCTTGAAAATCGTGGAAGCGGAACAGCTTCAACTCAAGCACCTCTTCATCACGCACACACATCGCGATCACGTCGCCGGGATGGAGAGGATTCGCGAAGTCTTTCCCAAAATTTTCCTGCACAGCGATTCCAAAAGTGCGCTGCCACAGCACAAAAATCGCCGCAACGACCACATTCACCTCGGCAGCCTGCGCATCACCAACCGCGAAACGCCCGGCCACGCCGAAGACGGCGTCACCTACGTCGTAGGCAACTGGTCCGAAGACGCGCCTTATGTAGCCATCGTCGGCGACACCATCTTCGCCGGCTCAATGGGTGGTGCCGCGCAAAACGGCGTGCTCGCCAAACAAAAAATTCGCGAACAGATTTTAGTCCTGCCGCCCGACACGCTGATTTGCCCCGGCCACGGGCCGCTGACGACCGTCACGGAAGAAAAAGCGCACAATCCGTTTTTCGCCTGATCCCTTCCGTCGCTCACGGCAAAAGTACGGTACGGTAAAAGGCGGAAGGCATGGGTGTTTTCCATTGTGGCGAGTGCTCCGCATACAGCCAGGCTCCTTTCCACAATTTTTTGGACAGTGTCGAAATGCGCCCCCGGCAAAAACGCCGATAATTTTTTAAGCTGGCAGCACAAAGTGCGATTTGGTAGAAGCCCACCCGAGCGAAGCACTAACCACTAAACAAAATGACAACCATAAAAAAACCGATAGCCGCCCTCACCTTGGCCACCTTAGCCCTCTTATTGGCCGGCTGTGTGCCAATTAACTATACCCGCAGCGTGACAGTCCATAAAGATGCTGCCGGCAACATCACCGGAACAGACGAGGTCGAGACCATCACCGAAGCCCATCAGGAAGGTCCGAAAATTCAGGAAGTTAAAGGAGAAAAAACCTTTCATTATCTCAAGTAAAAATTTCGGGCAATATTAGTGAAGCAAACGCGGCAGGCAAATCCTCCTGCCGCGTCTTGCTGTACGTTTGCTTGACCGTTACCTCTGCTCAACCTAACTTTCCTGTCATCACCGGGGAGCCAACCGGCGTCGGCGTGTGCCGGCGCGAAGGCTGAGAGTGCTGCGCGGGAGCGCAACAGACCCATGAACCTGATCCAGATAATGCTGGCGTAGGAACTCTTTGCAGAGGGCCATCATGGAGGCCTTTGCAGGAGACGATTTCTTCAGCATTCCTGATCAGCGAGAGCCTCTCAACTCTCAATCAATAGGCTATCAACTGACATATGATCGCGAGCAAAGAGTCCTTCGAACCGCACAGCAGCGACGCGCTGCCGAACTCCACCAAGGTATTCGTCCCCGGCGAAATCCACCCGGACGTGCGCGTGCCCATGCGCCAGATCGAAGTCACTCCCACGAAAACCTACAGCGGCGCCATCGAGCCGAACGACCCCGTGCGCGTCTATGATTGTTCCGGCCCGTGGGGCGATCCAAATTTCACCGGCACTGTCGAGGAAGGCCTGCCCGGGTTGCGCGAAAAATGGATTCGCACCCGCGCCGACGTGGAAGACTATGATGGCCGCCAAGTGAAACCGCAGGACAACGGTTATCTCTCCGGAAAACACGCCGAATTCGCCAGCCAGGCGGAAAAAAATCGCCTCCGCGAATTCCCCGGCCTCAAGAGTAATCGCCGCCGCACACTGCGCGCGAAGGCCGGCAAAGTCGTCACACAACTCGCCTACGCCCGCGCCGGCATCATCACGCCGGAAATGGAATTCATCGCCATCCGCGAAAACATGGGCAGGGCGAATTTACGATTGACGATTGACGATTTACGCGACGACCTGACACGCAACGAACTCGATAAGCAGCACGAAGGCAGCAGCCAGCTCGTAAATCGTAAATCGCAAATCACAAATTCATTTACGCCTTCCGTATTCTCCAAATTTCCCCAGAGAATCCCGGAAGAGATCACCGCCGAATTCGTCCGCTCCGAAGTCGCCGCCGGCCGCGCCATCATTCCCTCGAACATCAACCACCCGGAACTCGAGCCGATGATTATCGGCCGCAATTTCCTCGTGAAAATCAACGCCAACATCGGCAACAGCGCCGTCGCGTCGAGCATCGAGGAAGAAGTCGAGAAAATGCGTTGGGCCACCAAATGGGGCGCGGACACTGTCATGGATTTATCCACCGGCAAAAACATCCACGCCACGCGCGAATGGATTCTGCGCAACTCACCCGTGCCCATCGGCACCGTGCCCATTTACCAGGCCCTCGAAAAAGTCGGCGGAAAAGCCGAAGACCTCACGTGGGAAATTTTCCGCGACACCTTGATCGAGCAAGCCGAACAAGGCGTCGATTACTTCACGATTCACGCCGGTGTATTGCTGCGGTTCATCCCGCTCACCGCGCGCCGCATGACCGGCATTGTTTCGCGCGGCGGCAGCATCATGGCCAAATGGTGCCTCTCGCATCACCAGGAAAACTTTCTCTACACCCACTGGGACGACATCTGCGACATCATGGCCGCCTACGACGTCAGCTTCAGCATCGGCGACGGCCTCCGCCCCGGCTCCATTGCCGACGCGAACGACCAGGCGCAATTCGGCGAACTCCAGGTGCAAGGCGAACTCACCGAACGCGCCTGGGCCAAAGGCGTGCAAGTCATGAACGAAGGCCCCGGCCACGTCCCCCTGCACATGATCGAGGAGAACATGGCCAAGCAACTCGAATGGTGCCACGAAGCGCCCTTCTACACCCTCGGGCCGCTCACCACCGACATCGCGCCCGGCTACGACCACATCACCAGCGGCATCGGCGCGGCGATGATTGGCTGGTATGGCTGCGCGATGCTTTGCTACGTCACGCCCAAGGAACACCTCGGCCTGCCGAACAAGAAAGACGTGAAAGACGGCGTCATCGCCTACAAAATCGCCGCCCACGCCGCCGACCTGGCCAAAGGCCACCCCGGCGCGCAATACCGCGACAACGCCCTGAGCAAAGCCCGCTTCGAATTCCGCTGGGAAGATCAATTCAACCTCAGCCTCGACCCCGTCACCGCCCGCGAATTCCACGACGAAACCCTCCCGCAAGACGGCGCCAAAACCGCCCACTTCTGCTCCATGTGCGGCCCGCATTTCTGCTCCATGAAAATCACCGAAGACGTCCGGAAATACGCCGCCGAACAAGGCATCGCCGAAGAAGAGGCGTTGAAGAAGGGTATGGAAGCGAAATCGAAAGAGTTCGTGGAAAAGGGCGCAGAAGTGTATTCGAAAGCGTAACCTGGTGGGTGGGGCGAGACTCCGTCGAGCCCTATATTTGTCCGTCTCCCTCTTATACTCCAAAGAGTTCCATTACTCAGCCCAGGGTTGGACCGCAACGCGAGACTACCCTGGGTCACCGCCCAACAAATCCATCAACCCTGAAAGCGGTTGAACAAAAATCTCACAAATTCTTAGAAAAGGGTTCAGAACTATACTCGAAGGCGTAATCGTTTATCCCGGTAAGGCTGCGTTGCCGCGCAGCCCCAATTTTTCCCGCGCATAACGCGTCGGAAGTTTACGCCAAGGCATGACCGAAATTTTTACACGAATTCCACGAATCGCCACTAATTCAAAAGCGCTGAAGGCGCTACGGAAATTAGCCCGGGGTTGCCCGATTCCGAGAGGGCTACCCCGGGTCGAAATCGATTCAACCCATCCATTTCGCACGAAGCGCGGCGAGCAAAGCGAGTATGTTCGGCAACAAGCGGAGATCGGCAAACCTATTAAATCCCTTTTGGCCGTGGCTGTCGCTGTGCACCCTGTTTAACAGTAAAAGTTTTAGGGTCGCACCGCTCGAAAAGCTCATTGAACCATTCAAGTTCATTGTTTTGCCAGTCATCAGAAGCTTCCACTCCGGCAATGTATCGAGTCTGATCGTAAATGACCCCGAATTGATTTGATACACCGGTTCGAAACAGGCCTCCAATTTGTGGAGCACCACCACAGAATAGATCTTTCCCGGATTTAAGCGCATCACAAAATGCACTGAATACCGCGCGACTTGTTCGGGCAATTGGAGAGTCTTGCCACTTTTTATTCCATTCGAGGAATGCGCTAGTACCTGAGCCCCCCACCGTTATTATCTTCGAGACCTTGGGGATTTCTTTCTCTACGCTAGACCAACCATTTTTGCTGCTCCAATAATGTTCCCAAACTCTAAAGCGAGATTTCATGCCGTCTCCTTCCCGAGTCGCATGAAGAATCATGAAGTCGGTTAACAACAACCACTGACCGCAAGAAATGGGGTGGCTTTTTTGAGAGCGAATTAGCAAATCGTGAATCCGTTCGGTCTTGATTTCAGCAGAGTCTCCGCTTTGAAATAGAACTCCACGATCGATCAACTCAACTAACTGGCCAATAACCATCGTTGGAAATCCAACATGGCCAAAAAAACCGAAAAGTTCAGGCTGTGTGCGACACGAGAAAACTTTTTGCCCATTCGCCCACACAGCATCAGGTTTTTTTGCTTCGGGCTTATTGATCCAACTAATTGCGCTGTCAGTTGCGATATAAACTGAAGACGGTCCACGGGAGTCAACACCAAGCCATGAGACAAGCGCGGTCATTTGAATTGAGTTATTCTTCCGAGAATTGTATCATATAAGTAGACCTTAGAGCAAGCTGGCCTCTGAACACCTTGTTCAAGTATTTGGTCACGGCGCAACTCCCAGGCCCTCCATCAAGATAACGGGGGGTGAGGTCGAGGACCTGCTCCATGGCACTTAATCGTGCCGTGGGGTGGCTGGGTCTAACATTCGGGAGTTCCGTCTTCGCTGGACACAAACGAAATGCGAAATCATCTCGCATATTGATAACTATTTATTACCTGTCGTTTACACCAACTCCCCCTAAACTCATTCTCATCGTCATTCTCGCATTTCTTCTCTCAAAAAACCTTACCGTAACTTTTTCCGTAAACCGCAATCGTGCTAAAAAATCTCCAAATGAAAGAAGATTTGCCGCTCGCAAAGACCGTAGGACAGGCATGCCGCCAGTAAGCTGGCCCCATCTCTCTGCGTCTCTACCTTTAAATCCCTTCCCACTCAAATTCGCGTAAATTCGTGTAATTCGCGTAAAAAAACTTCCCCCTAAACCCGCGTCCAAAAAATCACCCGCCCATCTCACTTCACCAACGCCGCCGATTGGTCATAAACCCGCGCCACAGTTTCCATCGTCGGCCGTTGGTCAGGATTTTTTTCCAGGCAGGCCATGATGATCTCTGCGGTATGGCGCAGCAGATTATGTCCCGGCTTCAGCGGAGGAGCAGGCTTGCCTTCATGGATCGCCTTTTCAATTTCCGCCAGCGTGCCCTCGAACGGATGTTTTCCCGTATACGCGTAATAAGCCGTGACGCCAAACGCGAAGACGTCGCCTTTGAATCCGCGCGTGAAATCCCCGTTCCATTTCTCCGGTGCGGAATAGAGCGCCGTGCCCTTCGGCTCTTCTTTCTTGTCCGTGATGAACACCGGCAGGATTCCGTCAAAGTATGAGTGTGAAAAATCAATCAGCCGCGTTTCGTCCGGCGCCGCCATGGGCACCAGCACGTTGGCGCTTTTCACATCATTGTGAATGAGAGGCCGCCCGCAAAAGATACCGGCGTGCATGTCCGCCACCGTTTCCGCCAGACTTTGCAGCAGGCGATGCGTGCGGCCCGGATCACTCCGCATGATGCCTTTGCGCACCAGTTCATCCAAAGTTTCCGCTTCGATATAGTCGAGAAACAAGCGGTGTTCAGCGGGTTCGTAAGCCAGTTTGCGCCGAATGCGCGGGTGAGTGATTGAGTCCAGCACGTAGGCCTCGTTCGCGATGAACACCCCGTCCCAAAAATTCGCCGGCTCCTTCAGCAATACGGGGTATGGATTCCGCTCAAACTTCACGAGCGCCAATTTCGAGACGCGGGACCCCACTGCAAGAGGTTCCTGGTCTTTAATGGTTCGTAAGTTCACCAATGGATGCTATGCGCACAGCAGTCGCAGAAACCGCGATGCCGGTCAAGCGATGAATCCCGTCGCATACGCCAACTCACATCCGCTGCAAAAAATAATCCTATATCCAACACATACCAAATTACGAAATCATTTCGCATTTCACGCAAGCCGTTGAAGTCGTATGCATTACACCCGAGCCGTTCAATTCGATTCTTCCTCCGAAAACATTACAGTAAGTTTTTCCGCAAACCGCGCGCGTGATAAAACTCCAAGATGAACCGCACCATTCGCGGCCGCAACCTGGGAGCGCCGGCGTCCCGCCGGCCAGTCTCCCATCTGTGTTTATCTGTGTCCATCTGTGGCTAAAAGAAATCATGCTATGAAATCCCGCACCGGAAAAATCGCCCGCCTCCCCAAACCCATCCGCGACGACCTCAACCACCGCCTCGATAACGGCGCCGACGGCCCCGAACTTCTCGCCTGGCTCAACGCCCTGCCCGAAGTCCAACGCATCCTCGCCGAAAAATTCGGCGGACGTCCCCTCACCAAACATAACCTCTCCGATTGGCGGCGTGGCGGCTACGCCGAATGGGCCGCCCGTCGCGATGGCCGCGCTCAATGGCAGGACCTTATCGAGCAAGGTTGCGCGCTCGAACAAAAGCGAACCACCAGCAACGGCGCTGACGTCACCAACTGTCTCAGCACTTTTCTAGTCGTCGAACTCGCCCAGGCCATCGATGAACTTCACAAAATGAAGGATTCCAAACAACGATGGAAAGTTCTCCAGATGATTTCCCGCGCCCTCGCCCGCCTCCAGAACGCCCATTCCCGTGACAAACGCATCCGTCTTTGGGAAACCAAAGCACAAAACGTCCGGTCTCAAGTGCCAGCCCTGGAAGGGCGAAAGATGATAGCCCCGGGCCAGGCTGCGCAGCAGCTGCAGCCCGGGGTAACGATCCCAATAAAACCAACTTTTTCATCATTCGCCCCCGTGAAAGGCGAATGATGAAAAAGCCAGCCTGCACACCTGCGACGAATGCAGGAACAAAAACACGCCCCCGGGCAAATCGAACCCAGTCGCCCCAAATCGCCGTCAAAAAAATTACTTTCTCGGTTGCAACCAACGCCGCTTCGGTAACAATCCCCTGACCTTCACGTCTTAAAATTATGCAAAAACATTGGCGTTGGCTGGTTTTGCTGATGGCGCTTTTGACTTCGTCCGCGCGCGGAGCCGGGGCGACGAATAATCTTCAACCCATGTCCTTCACGGTGAACGGCGTTCGGCGCACCGCACTGGTTCACGTTCCTGCCCAGGCCAGTGCCACCAACACACCGGTCGTGTTCGTCTTTCATGGGCACGGCGGCTCGGCGGAAAATGCGGCGCGCAGTTTCGCCATGGAACGGCAATGGCCGGAAGCCATCTCCGTTTACATGCAAGGCCTGGACACTCCCGGCCAGCTCACCGATCCGCAGGGAAATCTTCCCGGCTGGCAGGCGGCCGTCGGCGACCAGGGCGATCGCGACCTTTTATTTTTCGACGCCGTCCTCGCGCGCCTCAAACACGATTACAAGGTGGACACCAAACGAATTTATTGCACCGGCCACTCCAATGGCGGCGGTTTCACCTATTTGCTTTGGCTCACCCGCGGAGACGTTTTCGCAGCAGTCGCCCCCTCCGCGGCCGCGGCAAGGTATGCGAACCAATTAACCCCCAAGCCCGCCATAATCATCGCCGGACAAGACGATCCGCTGGTAGACTTCACCTCGCAGAAATTCATGATGGCGGTCGTGCGCCATCTCAACGGTTGCGTGGTAGCCGGCGAGCCATGGGCACAGCAATGCACGATTTATCCGTCCCCCGGCGGCACACCGCTCGTCACCTTCATTTATCCCGGCGGCCATGAATTCAATTCCGCCGCACCGGCGTTGATCGTGAAATTCTTCAAACAACATCCGGACGAAACCGGAAAATGAAACCGGCACCACGCCGCTTCCGAAAATTCACCACCCTGAAAGGTTGAATCCCATCCACGAATTTAGCATCGTGACTCCATGCCACAGTCGTTCGCAAAAATCCTCGTGCACGCCGTGTTCTCCACGAAAGACCGCCGTCCGTTCCTGCGCGACAAAATGGTCCGCGAAGAATTATACCTTTATCTCGGCGGCGCGCTGACCACCCTTGATTGCCAACCAATCATCGTGGGCGGAATCCAGGACCACGTGCATTTGCTGTGCGCTATGTCTCCCGCTTGCAAGGCCGCGGAAATGGTCAAGGAACTGAAACGCGGCTCGGCCTCGTTGCTGAAAACCCGGGGCTCGGACCTGAAGGAATTCGCGTGGCAAAACGGTTGCGGGATTTTCTCCATCGGCTTTTCGCAGATTAAATCCGCGCGCGACTACATCGCCCGCCAGGAGGCGCATCATCGCAAAATTTCCTTCCAGGACGAATTCCGCCAATTTTTGCGCCGCTACGAAATCGAATTTGACGAACGCACAGTGTGGGATTGATTCAGCTCTCTCAGGCTTAACTTTTCATCTGGATTAAAATGCAAAAAAATCCCCACTTGACATGCAACCATTTGGTTGCATAATTGGAAGCGTGATGGATGCAGTGTTCAAGGCGTTGGCTGACGGAAGCCGTCGAAAGTTGCTCGACCGGTTGTATAAGAGCAACGGGCAGACGTTGGGCGAGCTTTGCGAACATCTCGATATGACGCGACAGGCGGTGACCAAACACTTGGTGTTGCTGGAAAAAGCGAACCTGGTGTCGGTGGTCTGGCGCGGGCGCGAGAAGCTGCATTATCTCAATCCAGTGCCGCTGCACGAGATCCACGAGCGTTGGATTGGCAAGTTCGAAAGCCCGCGCCTCCAGGCGTTGAGCGATTTAAAAAAAGTTCTCGAAAACAAAAAGGAATAACATCATGAAAAAGCCGAAGTTGGTTTACACCACGTATATTCGTTCCACGCCGAAAAAGACCTGGGACGCCATCACCAAACCCGAATTCACCCGTCAATACTGGGGCGGAATGGCGAACGTCTCCGATTGGAAAAAGGGTTCGCAATGGCAGCACCTAGCCAAGGACAACGACGCCTGGATCACCGGCAAAGTGTTGGAAAGCGCCGCTCCCAAACGCCTGGTGGTGACGTGGGCGGACCCGGACAAGCTCCCAGACAAATCGCGTGTCACTTTCGAAATTGAAGCGATGGAAGACATGGTCTGCCTCACGGTGACGCATGACAATTTCAAGACGGGTTCGAAGATGGCCGGCGCCGTCGCCAAGGGTTGGCCGCTCGTGCTTTCCAGCTTGAAAACCTTCCTTGAAACCGGGACGGGCCTGAACGCCTTTTGCCGCTCATAAAACCACATAATTAAACAATCGAGAAAGGACAACGATTATGGAAAAGGTTGAATTCGTATATGCGGCGTTCATTCGGACGACGCCGGAAAAACTCTGGGAAGCGCTCACCAGCGCTAATTTCAGTGAGAAATATTGGTTCGGCTTCCGTTTCGAAATTGAATTGAGGGTTGGCGGCAAGGTGCGGATTCTTCCGCCGAAAGGCATGGAAGAACACGGAGATCACGCCGGCGAAGTCCTGGCCTGCGAGCCCTATCGCAAGCTGGCTTACACCTGGAACGTGAAGGACAAACCGGAACTCGCCAAAAAACGCGATGGCCTTTCGCGTGTGACCTACGAAATCACACCCATGGGACAGCAGTTGAAGCTCCGGTTGATTCACGAAAATCTGTTGCCGGAAGACGTGGAGAAGAACCCGAACACATTCCAGGGCATCAACAACGGCTGGCCGGCGGTCATCAGTAGCCTGAAAAGCTTGCTGGAGACGGGCGAGGCGATCGTGTTGACCCCCGATTGTTCGGGCAATCCCAAGTGAGAGAAGAAATCGTCGACAAAAAGTTGAGCGCGCAGGAGAACCTCGCGCGCTCAACTTCAAAGAACTTCAGGGCTGATCGGGAATTTCCACCTCGACCAATTTCCCCAGAAGTATCAGCGATTCCTGCCAGCCGAGATAACACGCCTCAGCCGGAATGGCCGCCGGAATTCCTTCCTGCGTGACATTCAACTCTGTGCCGCAGAAAACCTGCCGCAGCGTGATGGTAGTCGTCATTTCGCCGGGAGGGCCGGACTTGTCGAATTGATTGGTGTAACGGATGCGTTCGTTCGGCTTAAGTTCGAGATACGTTCCGCCAAAAGAATGGCCCTTGCCGGTGGTGAAATTGGTGAACGTCATTTTATAGCCGCCGCCCACTTTCGCGTCCATCTCATGCACCGTGCCCGTGAATCCGTTCGGTGGAAGCCATTTGGCCATGGCGTCGGCGTTCAGGAAGGCGCGATAGACCCGCTCCGGCGTTGCGCGGAGCACTCGGTGAAGTCGAATAGTACTGGTATTGTTGGTTGTCATAAACTTGGTTGTGTTGTTATTTTCATTATTACAACGAACGAAGTCGGCGTCTCAGGACATTTATTTTTCCGAAATCGCCTCCGTCGTTTACTTGCGCGCTTGAACCAGTAATGCTCTATTCAAAGCCATGGCACAACCTTATCCAACCATTATTCCGGAGCTGCGCAGCCCTTTCGAACAAGTCAAAGGCCTCGTTTATTTCCGCCGCATGCTGGACAAAATCCGGCTTTTCGAATCAGGAAAATTACCCGAAGGCTGGCGCGCGGCTCGGGGATGCGAGATGAAGGGAAGTTTTGACTCGCGTTGTTGCCGGTTTCTCCAAATCAATTACACCGCGCTCGAAAAAGAAACCCTGAAGGGCGGCAGCGATGAAGACTTGCTCGCGTGGGCATTCAAGCACGGGCGCCAGCCGAGCGAGGAGGAAATTGAAATCTGGAACGGGTTCATGATGAAACGCGGCTGGCGCGATTCCGGAACGCAACGCTTGAATGAGCGCCTCGCCGAAATCGGCCTGCCCCCGGGCACAGTGCAGACGATGTTCGAATTCATCGACCTCGATGAAGGGCGTCCGCCGCGGCCATAATCGCATCGATCGTAAAATAATTTGATGCTAGCGTCTGTGGGGCGAGCGTCCTCGCGAGCCCTCTCTTCAACAGTATCGCCTGAGAGATTACGACACCACCGTCTCGCCTCCGTAATTGACTTTTTCGACGCGTTCCATAGGGTGTATTAAACTCGTCGAAATGCCACCGACTTCAAACACAACACCCAGCCTCGCGCCATCCAACGCCATAAAACGCACGGCCCAGAAGGGGAAATACCGGCATCTAATTTTTTGTTTTTTGCCGTTGTCGGTTTACGCGCTCCTTGCGTTAGGCATTCGTGGCGGCGGTTATTGGCTTTTGCTGCCAATTGTGTTTCTCCTCGTGCTGATGCCGCTGCTGGATCTCATCACCGGCTGGCACGACACGGCCCATTTTGACAATAACGATTTCAATCGGCTGGAGGTCTCATTGCTGAACTGGAATACGCGGCTGTTTGCGCTGCTACAGATGGGATTTGTGATTTACCTGGCCGTATCGATACGCCGTTTCGACACTGTGGAAATCGGCTTGCTCCTGGTGTGTCTGAGTTTATTCGGCGGGATTGCTTTTTCTGCGGCGCATGAACTCGTACACGCCAAACAACCGATCGACCAGGTGTTGCAGCGGGTTTTGACGTCGTTTTTATTTTACCCGCACTACAAACTCATCCATATCCGGAGTCATCACGTCCACACCAGCACGGACTACGATGAAAACACTGCGTGGCTGAACGAGACGATTTATTCCTACATCGGGCGCACGATTCCCGGCAGCGCCGTCCGGTGCTGGCAGATGGAAAACAAATATGCCAAACAACAGGGCGTGGCCATTTTTCAGAACAAGATGTATCTGTTTGCCGCGGGACAATTGATCGTGTTGGCCGCGATGTTCTTGCTTTCCGGAGTGTGGGGCTTGTTGTTTTACCTGGTGCTGACCATCGGTTCACACATCGTGCTGGAATCGGTCAATTACATCCAGCACTACGGCCTGATGCGCCAACAGCGGGAAGGGGAATACGAAAAAACCGGCGCGGAACACTCCTGGGACACCTACCATTATTTCTCCAGCTACATGACCTTTCGCGTGGGGCATCACTCCTATCACCATATCGCGGTGAAACCCTATTACCTACTGGGCACGGAAGCAGAATCGCCTAAATTGCCGGTCGGTTATTTCTGGGCGATACCCTTGGTGTTCCTGCCGCCCTGTTGGCGGGGGGTTATCAATCCCAGGTTAAAGGCAAATCCGCTTCCTGCGTGAAAAGCCAAGCCGGACGAAACCGGTCTCGCCTTCATTTTTCCAGGGATTGCCAGGGCGATTTTGTCCGAAACAAAAACTCCGAAGCGGTGTCTGATAATATAATCATGAGACATGGGCGGGGTTTTACCTTGATCGAACTGCTGGTGGTCATTGCCATTATTGGAATTCTGGCGGCGCTTCTCCTGCCGTCGTTGAGCAGGGCGAAAAACTCGGCATACATAACGACTGACTTGAACAATAGCCGACAGTTAATGATGGCCATGCACATGTATACTGGGGATGAGAACGATTTTCTGCCCCGACCAGGCTGGAAAGTTCCTTATTCCAATTGGGCTTATGGAGACACCTTTCCTTACAGCACAGGAGATTATAATGCGGTAATTGCCGGGCAATTGGACGCAGTGACCAAGGGTCAACTCTACCGATACTTTGGGGTGGCCAAAACGCTGAAATGTCCGGCGGACCGCGAGAGCGATCCGTTTTTTATGCAGCGCGAAATGTATATTTCGAGCTATATCTGGAATGGCGCGCTAAGCAGTTACGATACGGCGAGCATAAAATCCCATAAGCTCAGCCAATTCCGCCCCACTTCCATCCTTCAATGGGAGAGCGATGAAATGAATCCCAGTTCTTTCAATGACTCTGCTAATCTCCCCTATGAAGGTTTTACCCGGCGGCACGGTGGCCGGCGGACCGAAAATCCAAATGACGATCTGCGGGCCAGGGTGAATATCGCTTTGTTTGATGGCAGTTCAACATTGATCTCGCTTGGCCAGCTCGCCGCCCTGGCCGGACAACTTGGCCCTTATACGGGCGGGCCGCCGAAAGCGCTTCCAACAATGTTGCCGAACGATCTATGGTGCAATCCTGACATTGCCACTGGAATGATTACTTCCTTCTGAGTTTGCGCAGCCCCTGGCGTCTTGAATTACGCCGGCCCTCTGGCGCTAGTTCCAATCCGCAAGAATCTTCTCCGCTTTCACAACCTGTTCTTTCGAACCGGTGAAACCGAATTGTAATTTTCCCGCCCGGCGAGCCACCTGGACCTTGATGGTTTCCAGACCGCTGTTTTTAATCCGCAAGCTGAGTTGTTTGTGGGCTTCGTGGGGGCCGTGTTTTTGAAGGCTATTGCTCATGGTTGAGAATCAGCGCACGGCTCGGGGAAAGCAATGTTTAACTGCGGCCGCCACCGACCCAACAAACTCAGTTAATTGCGTGCTATTGAATGGGGCCCTGTTATACTTATCGGCTATGTCATTTCGAATTTTAGGGCTTGATGCCAAAATTTTGCAGGCGGTGCAGGAAGCCGGTTACACCGAACCGACGCCAATCCAAACCGCCGCCATACCGCCCATCATCGCGGGAAACGATCTCATCGGCATCGCGCAGACAGGCACCGGCAAGACGGCGGCATTCACCCTGCCAATTCTCACCAAACTCGCGGCGCAACCGGCCGGACAGCGTCGCGGCACGCGCGTGCTCATCATCGCGCCGACTCGCGAACTCGCCGTGCAAATCGAGGAGAACGTGAAAATTTACGCCAAATATCTGCCGTTGACAGTCGCCACGGTGTTCGGCGGCGTAGGCGAGCATCCTCAAATCCGGGCGTTGCGCGCGGGGACGGATGTCATTATCGCGTGCCCGGGCCGGCTGCTGGATTTGATGGGCCAACGGTGCGCAGACTTTTCGCAATTGCAATTTCTCGTGCTGGATGAAGCGGACCGCATGCTCGACATGGGTTTTCTGCCTTCGATAAAACGCATCGTAAATCAATTGCCCAAACAACGGCAGACGCTGATGTTTTCCGCGACGCTCTCCCGGGAAATTGAATCGCTCACGCACGAATTCCAACGCGCGCCCAAGGTGGTCCAGATTGGCCGCCGCGCGAATCCGGCCGAGACCGTCACCCAGTTGGTTTATGAAGTGCCGAAGCATTTGAAGACCTCCCTGCTGCTGCATTTGCTGCGCGAACCGCAGATGAACATGACGCTGGTATTCTCGCGCATGAAGCACAGCGCGGATCGCCTCGCGCGGCAGTTGGAGCAAAAAGGAATTCGCACCGCGACCCTCCACTCAAATCGTTCACAGAACCAGCGGCTCAAGGCGCTCAAGGATTTCAAATCCGGCGCGGTACGCGTGCTGGTGGCGACGGACATCGCGGCGCGGGGCATTGACGTGGACGGTATCTCACACGTGGTGAACTACGATTTTCCGATGCACGTGGAGGACTACGTTCATCGCATAGGCCGCACGGGCCGCGCTCACGCCGTAGGCGACGCTATTAGCTTCGTGACGCCCGAAGACCACGCCGAGTTGCGGGCGCTGGAGCGATTCATTGGCCGCGGCATCGTCCGAAAAAAGGCCGAGGGATTTAATTATTCAACCGCCGCTGCGCCGGCGCAAAGCCCAGCCGGCAATCAACAACGTCCGCAACAAAACAATCGAGATGGCGGAAATCGGCAGGGCCAACCTGCCCGGTCAGGAAACTCAAATCCCCGTCCCAGTGACGGCCGCGGGCCGAGGGAACATTCTCACCAGCGTCGTTGGCGCCGGTGAGTATTTTTTATTCGTTGAAGGATTTTTCGTCGTAATCCCAGGCGTGGTGGATCGCCTCCCGGTCTGCGTCCCAATTCGCGTCAGGATTGACCCCCGTCCAATCTTCCTTCAGTCGATTCTCCACGTCCGCATTCCATTTTGTATATTCATTGCGGTAATGAGAACGAGCACCGTAGCCGAAGCGCAAAGCCGGTTCTACGTCCTCGTAGTTGGACTGTCGGCGTGGCGGAATGGATTCTTTGCCTGCAGCCTGTTTCACCGTATCGCCGACACTCTGGTTCGTGTCCGGCTCTTTGCCACCAAAGTCGTGCTTGGTCTGGTCCCAGTCGCGCTTGAACGCGGCTTTCGTGCGGTCCCAAGCCGAATCGTTTTCCGTGGTCCACCATTTTGGATTTTTATATTGGTTCATATTTTTTTATCGGTTGATACGTTTTGAAGGCTTCACATTGGCAGATAAACTTCGTGCTTTGTTTTTGATTTGAAAGTGGGGGAAAACCCGACGCGAAAGCTCGCTCAGGCTTTCGTGATATCACGGATCGACATCAGGCAGAAACCCGCATTTACCGCAGTGGAAGTATCAGCCACCAGTATTCAAAAAGTCTGTCGGGAGCCGACTTCTCACCGTGTGGAAAACTTAAGAGATGGAAAGTTTGTTGAAGAAAATTACCCGTAAAAACTGACCGGGAATTGCCTGACCCTGACCACAGATCGTCCAATCACCTCGTCAATTGACACCGTCTTCTTCCGCCAGCGATTCAATCTTCGGAACCAGCAACCGGCACTCCTTCAATAACCGGCAGAAATCCTTTTTGCTCGTATGGCGATGCTCACCTTCGCCCGTCCTGAGATTCTTCACGACCTTGTAGGCCACTTCCAGCCGTTCGAGATGGACGATGCGAATGAATTCATTGCCATGTTTCCAAACCTGGCCTTGTCGGAGTTTCAGTGCCATGACTTTTGAAAAAACGTCTCTCCGGATTTGAATCGCGGAGAGACGTTCGAATTTATTTCTTCTTGCCGACTGCCTGTTTGCTGGCGACGGCCGCTTTTTTATGTGCGGCGGTGCTTTTGGCCTTGGACTGTTTTTGACCGGACTTCTTGTTGTTCGCTTTCGGGGATTTATCTCCCATGATGTTTGACTTTCTGTTTACCGCGGTTAACTCGCCCGCGGAATAAAAGTTTCCCCGAAGGCAACATCATCATGTTCGTTGAAGCCACAATTGTAAATGACAGGTATCAACAATAGCCGGCTAAAAAGCCTTCGACTTGAAACGAACTGAGGCTTGTTTCGGACAACCTAAAAACGCATGATTCGTCCTGCTCTAATTTGCTAAAAATTGAATTTGCCGCAAAAAACTTCTCCGGGGCCGGTGAATATTCTGCTGATTCGCTTCAAATCGATCGGCGACATCCTCTTCACGCTGCCGGCAGTCCACGTCATTCGCGAAAATTATCCGGAGGCGAAAATCTCCTTTTTAACCTCCCGGGAAAATGTCCCGTTGATCGCCGGCTTTCGCGACGTGGATGACGTGCACGGTATCGATCGCAAGGTCTACCGTCGTGGAAATCCAACGGCGATTTTTCGAGAGTCGCTTTCTTTCTGGCAATGGTTGCGTGAAAAAAAATTCACGTTAACGGTGGATTTTCAAGGCTACGGCGAAACGGCATTGATTTCATGGCTTGGCCGGTCGCCGGAACGCTGGGGCAATGTTTACCAGTCCACCCGTGCCTGGGCTTACACGCGCGCGGTGAAGCGAGAAAATCAAATTCATCCCGCCGACTGGAATCTTTCACTCCTGCGACAATGCGGCTTAAGCGGCGGCCCCATTCACAATGAATTTGTGGTGCCAGACGCCGCGCTCGATGAGGCGCGGCAATTTTTCGCCGCGCACAGTCTGGACCCTGCCAAAACCACTCTTTTCATCCAACCCTTCACCAGCTCACTCCATAAATGCTGGCCGCTGGAGAATTTCCTGACCCTGGCCCGTTATTTCAGAGAACGCGGAATTCAAATTCTGTTTGGCGGCGGACCCGCCGACCTCGCCGCGCTGGCCCCGGCACAACAGGCAGGGCTTCCCGTATCCGCCGGCGTGTCGCTGCTGGTGACCGCCGGCCTCATGAAACTTTCCACTTTGATTTTGGGCGGTGATACCGGCTTGCTGCACCTGGCTGTGGCGATGGACAAAAGAGTCGTGATGCTCATGGCTTCGCCGGTGAAGCCCCGCTGTCATCCGTTCCAACATGCGGATTGGGTGCTTACCCCTCCCGCCACCAAAACCATTTCCGACATCGCACCCGGCACAGTCATCGAAGTCTGCTCACGCGCCCTCGCCGAAATTGACCAGCGCCACGTAGCGCAGGCATTCCTGCCTGCGGGTTCTGGGGACTTTCCAGTCCCCAGTTGATGATCGTTTCAAGACACCCGCCCAACCGTCAGGGCTGCTTTTTCGCCGGCCGACCGGCAATCAGCCCGTCAATCGACGCTTTGCCGCCGCCATAAATCAGGACAATCAGCGCGAGGCCAATAGCGAGGATGTGATATTCAAATCCCTCGCCCTTTTGGTTCCCAAACCAGTTCACGAAAAAACCGTTGGCTGCGTGAACCATGACAACCGCGACCACCATCTCCACGGCAATACCGAACGCAGCGATGCGGCTCAGGAACCCGGTGATCAGCGCCAACGAGCCCAGGAATTCCGCCGCAATCGCCAGCACGGCAAACACCGCAGGAATGTGCATTTGCTGTGTGAAAAAATTCATCGTGCCGCTGAAGCCGTAGCCGCCGAACCAGCCGAGGACTTTTTGCGCGCCGTGCGGAAACATGACCACGCCGAGTATCAATCGCGCCAGAGTCGGCGCGAAACTATTGTTGGTTTTAAATAAGAATTTCATAGTGAGTTTTGGATTAATTTTTTTCTGCGTTTCAACCGACTCGAACAAAAAGTTCCTCTTTTGAAAACCGCACTTTGGGTGCGTTGGCATATTTATCTTCCGACGAGCGATAGCCAACCGCTGCGATCGCAGCACTGGCTAAACCCCGCGCCGACAGACCGAGGATTTCGTCGTATTGAGCCCGGTCAAATCCTTCCATGGGGCAGGCGTCGATGCCCAGCAACGCGGCGCTGGTGAGAAGATTTCCGAGTGCGATGTAGGTCTGGTTGCGCGCCCAGGCGCCGCGCGCTGTCTCGTCCATGCTTTTTACGATACCTCCCACGAGCATGTCACGATACGGCGCAAGTGAAGCGGACGGAACGCCACGGACTTCGGCGGTGTGCTGAATGTGCAAATCAACATCCTGCTCGTTGAAATTTTTCTTCGCCGCCAACACCACCAGGTGCGAAGCATCCGTGATTTGTGGCTGCCCGTGCGAAGCAGCGCGCAGCCGGACGCGAACCTCGGGATCTGTCACCACAATAAATTTCCACGGTTGCAAACCGCCGCTGGACGGACTGAGCTGCAATGCGTCTTCCAGCGTGGCCCAATCCGTGGCGTTGATTTTTCTTTGAGGATCAAATTGTTTCGTGGCGTAACGCCAGTTCAATTGCTCAAGCAGTTGGTTACGGTCGATCGATTTCATAAGTTTGTTTCGTTAATTGTTTTAACCGGTATTCGCAAAATTTTAAGAATCGCACGGGCGCGAACGCCCGTGCTCTGTCAGTTGTCAGTTCAGGTCGAACAACAGCACTTGCGACGGTTTGGTCGCGCTCAGTTCGAGACTTCCCTGCTCATCAATTGCCGCGGCGTCGCCGCCGGACAATTTCTTGCCGTTAAGCGAAACCTCGCCCTCAGCTACGTGCAACCACGCATGCCGTCCCGGCGCAACCGTATGCGTTACCCGATTGCCCGCGCCCAATTTGCCGAGCCACAGGTCGGCGTCCTGGTTGATGGCGATGGAGCCATCGCGGCCCGTCTTGCTCGTGATCAGGTTCAACTTGCCTTCCGGCGCTTCCTTCAGCGATTTCTCGGCATAATTCGGCTTGGTGCCTTTGCGGTCCGGTTGAATCCAGATCTGCAACAGGTGTACCGCTTCCTCGTTGGAAGGATTGAATTCGCTATGTTGCACACCCGTGCCCGCAGCCATGTATTGCACTTCACCCGGCCGGATGATGCGCCCGTTGCCCATTGAATCCTTATGCTCCAGCGATCCGCTAAGGACGTAAGTGATGATTTCCATGTCACGATGCGGATGCGTGCCGAAGCCCATGCCAGGCATCACCAGGTCGTCATTGATGACGCGTAGGCTGCGGTAACCCATCCATTCCGGATCGTGATAATTCGCGAAACTGAACGTGTGATAGGAATCGAGCCAGCCATGATTGGCGTGGCCCCTTTCATTTGCTTTCCGAATTGTTGTTGTTTTCATGCCCCTACATTAGGCCCCGGCACGCGCTCCGTGAAATATCATGTTTCTTGCCTGAGCATAACTATGAGTTATAGTCGCCCTCATACATGGAACTGCGACACCTGCGATATTTTGTAGCCGTGGCCGAGGCGGAAAACGTTTCACGCGCGGCGCTCAAGCTGCACGTGTCGCAGCCGGGTATCAGCCGGCAAATCCGCGACCTGGAGGATGAAATCGGTTTTCCACTTTTCGAGCGCAGCGCGAAATCAATCAAACTCACCAATGCGGGCAAAAGTTTTTTGACCGAAGCGCGGGCGGTGTTGCAACGCGCGGATGAAGCCGTGAAAACCGCGCGCGCAATCGCCACCGGCGAACAGGGCGAACTGCACGTCGGTTACGCGCCGTCACCGACTTCACGAATCCTCCCGCCAACGTTAAGGGCATTTCAGGCCGAGCTGCCCAACGTGCGCGTGAAGCTGCATGATTTTTCCACCGAAGAAATGATCACCGGCTTGCGCACCGGCAAATTGCAAATCGCATTCGTGGTGCGCGTGAGCGAGGGCATGTTGCGCGGGCTGCATTTCGAAAAACTCATGGAAGATTCGACGTTCCTGGCGGTCTCACCGAAACATCCGCTCGCACGACGCCGCTCGGTGACCCTGACGGAAGTCGCGCGCGAACCGCTCGTGATTTACAGCCGCGCGGAATATCCCGAGGCGCATGAGGAACTCGTGAAGATGTTTACCGACACAAAAACCAAATTGAATATCGCGGCGGAACATGACGGCGTGGCGAGTCTTATCGCCGGAGTGGAATCGGGCGAAGGTGTGGCACTGGTGCCGGGCTCAATCGCTTGCATCGCCGGACCGCGGTTGAAACTCGTGTGCGTCTCGCCCGCGCCGCCGCCCTTGGTCATCGGCGCCGCTTGGCCGAAGGAAGGGCTGACGCCGGCCGCCGAACGCTTTTTGAAATGCGCGAAAGAAGTGACGCCTACTTCCGAACGGGAATGATCGACGGCGCCGGAACCGTATCCAACTCGGAAATCCCCAATTGTTCCAGCGCCTCACTGTAACCGCAGTCCACGGCGGCCTCGATTCGTTTTTGCGCGTTCGTGAAGCTGCCGATCGAGAGCGGTTTGACCGGCGAAAATACCTGGAGACGGATTCCCGGCGGCGGCTGTTTAAGGAGGTCGACCGCGGCATTGTAATGCACGTATTGCCGCGTGGTCCAGGCCTCGGCGACTTTAGGAAATTCCGGGAAAGCCACGCGCCCGAGCCAGCGCGAAAGCGGCTTCAGCCGAAAACCAGGGCTGTGCGTCAACACCAAAGTGATGTCCGTGGCGCCATCCTGGATGGCGCGTTGAATCGGGATCGGATCGGATACGCCGCCATCCGCGAAAGGATGGCCGTCCACGTAATCGTACCCGCGAGTCGCAAACGGCATGGAGGCCGTGGCTCGCAAAGCGTCAAAAACCCTTTCATCATGCGCATGAAAATAAACCGGCTCGCCCGTGTGACAATCCGTAAGCACGATGTAGAAACGCGTTGGCGCTTTTTGCAGCGCTTCAACCGACAACGGAACGTGCTGCCGAAAGACGTGGTCCACCAGGTAAGCAAGGTCGATCACGGGTTTGTGCCGCAGGAAATTCGTTTTGCGAACGGCTTTGCACGCGTGCTCCCGCCAGATGGCCAGGCCCGGTTGCCACATGCCGGCGACAAAATACGCAGCCGAGCAGGCGCCCGAAGAAGCAGCGTAAGTCAGGTCATATTGCCGAAGCTCTCGTTGATGAAGAAAGGCGAGCACTCCCGCGGCCCACGCCCCGCGCATGGCGCCGCCCTCAATGATCAATGCGGTCTTGCGGGGAAGTTCCCTGGCTTCGGACGTTATTGCCGAATGTAACATCTTTTATCGGCGTCGCCGCGGCACGCAGCGATTCACTAATACCTTGGACGAAAAGTTAACACGATTTATTCGAAGCTGAAAACGAGGATAACTACTGACCGGCGGTCGGGTAACACCCTGACTAAGCTTGGCAACCCGGCTAACGATTTTATGTTAGAATGAAAGGATTTACCGCATGAAAAAACCTGTCGCATTCATCACCGGTGCAAGTCGCGGAATTGGCCGCGGCATCGCCATCCAACTCGCGAAGCGAGGCTGGGACCTGGCGGGGTTATCGCGTCTGTTTGATCCCAACAATACCGCCAGCGGATTGTTCGAGGTGAAACAACGCGCGGAAGAAGTCGGCGCGAATTTTCTCCCGCTCCAAGGCGACGTAACCTCTCTCGCCGACCACGAGCACATCGTGCAATTGCTTTTGGAGAAATACGGCCGTATTGACCTGTTGGTAAACAACGCCGGGGTGATGCCCGAAAAACAATTGGATATTTTGGAAGTGACTGGCGGAAGTTTCGACCGGGTGATCAACATCAATTTGCGCGGGCCGTTTTTCCTCACTCAACGCATCGCATTGCAGATGAGCGCGCAATCGAAAAATGGCGTGGAGAGAAAACCCTCCATCGTTTTCATCACTTCGATTGCAGCGCGGGTACCGTCGCCGGCGCGAGCGGAGTATTGCATCTCCAAGGCGGGATTGAGCATGGCGGCGGCGGTCTTTGCGGACCGGCTCGCCGAACACGGCATCAATGTTTACGAAGTGCGTCCCGGTGCGAGTCCAGCCGCCGCAGACGAAAAATCGCCGCCAGAACTGCCCGAGAGCGTCGGCAAGGCGGTCGCCGCCTTGGTAAGCGAGAGTTCCGCCCATTCGACCGGCGCGGTAATGGAAGTCAACGCCCCGGCGTAGCGGCGCCTCGGCAGAGCGCCGCAACCTCATTTTGAATATTGCGGCGCTCCACCGAGCCGCCGCCACCGATCAAATCTGCGAAGCCGAGGTACGCTTGAGAATGGCCTTGAGGATGGTCGAGACGTTATCCTTGAATTGGGGATCAGCTTGCAGATTTTTCCACACCGGCGCGTTGCCAAACGCCGTCCAATGTTTTTTGTGCTCATCCATGTTCTCGCCGCACGTCATGTAAACAAGACTGGGCATCGTCGAGCCGACGATCATTCGCGAATAAAAAATCGGCGCCAACCCCACTTCTTTCATCACACCGATCTCGCCGCTTTCGAACATTTTGATTTTGTTCAAACCTTTTTCTTCGCTGGGACTGATGTAATTGCGCAGTTCGAACACGGTCGGCTTTTTGTCGGCTGGCGGCAGGGACATTCGTTTCATTCCGTCAAAAGCAACCAGTAACGAAGTCTCAAACCGCTCGTAAGGCGCATCGGCTTTTGTTGCATTCAAAAAATCCGCCGCAGCCTTCTGGTAAACCGCATCCGCGGCGAGCTTTGCGGGAAGGGCATGAAGCGCCTCAAGGGATTCAGCGGGCAGCAGGACGTAGATTTTATTTGTCGGCGAGTCTTCAATTTCCGTGAAGACACCGATCGGCTGGATCCCGAGGCGGTTGTATGCCGGCACGGCCGCGTTCTGCCAGTAATCATTGATGTGCTTCTGCTGCTCCACGGATTTGGTAATGTAAACCCGCAATTCATAATACTGCCGGCCATCGTCCGCGGCAGCAGCGCGTAAAGGGCCAACCATCAACGTGAGAACGGCAGCGGCGATGAGAATAATAAAACGCGAAGTCATGATTGTTTGCTAAGACGTTGTCGAGTCTTCAAGGTTACAGAGTTGCCGACGATCATTTTCGACTCGCCGCTCGACCATTTTTCCTGATGCCGGCGAGCTGATGTCACCCAACTCCAAAGAGTAGAATTACGTATACTGGACTTATAGTCTATGTGAATAAGTAAGGGTAAATTCCCATTGGAAAAAGGGACGCGTGGCCCTAGCTTCTTACTCGGTTCCTCCCGGTTTTTTCA
The DNA here is from genome assembly GCA_036272195.1 of Verrucomicrobiia bacterium. Taxonomy (GTDB): domain Bacteria; phylum Verrucomicrobiota; class Verrucomicrobiia; order Limisphaerales; family DASXHY01; genus DASXHY01. Next base: position 144,185 of record DATAZE010000057.1, read on the forward strand.
GAGCCGTGGAATCGCAGTGAAAAGGGCGGCAAAGAGCTCGTGCCGCCCTTTTGCTTTGTACCAATTCGGGTAGGGCAGAGCTGCCGCTCTGCCCCATAATCCGTCACGCGCGCAGAGCGCGGGACGAAAAGATTCTCATGTTCACGAAGCCATGAGATTGGTGACCACGTCACCCACGATACGGAACGACGCGGACCGTCCTGCCTCAGATTCGCCACGCGTTGACACCTTCACCCCTCGCCCGTAAGTTCGTTTTGTGTTCGAACTCGTTTCGCCTTATCAACCCGCCGGAGATCAGCCGCAAGCCATTGCGAAGCTATCCGAAGCCGTTCTATCCGGCGCCAAACACCAGACGCTGCTGGGCGTCACCGGTTCCGGAAAAACATTCACCGTTGCGAACGTCATCAAGAACATCGAGAAACCCACACTGGTTATTTCCCACAACAAAACGCTCGCGGCGCAGCTTTACGCCGAGTTCAAAAGCTTTTTTCCTAAAAACGCCGTCGAGTATTTCGTCAGTTACTTCGATTATTACCAACCCGAGGCCTACATTCCGCGCACGGACACGTTCGTGGAAAAAGATTCGAGCGTGAACGAGGAAATCGAACGGATGCGCCTGTCCACCATGAGCTCGCTTTTCTCGCGGCGCGACGTGGTCGTCATCGCCAGCGTGTCGTGCATCTACGGTATCGGCAGCCGCGAGGATTACGAGGCGATGGTCATTGGCCTGCGCGTCGGCCAGCAGATGACGCGCGACCATTTCCTGCATCGGCTCGTGGATTTGCAGTACACGCGCAACGATATCGAATTCATGCGCGGCCAATTCCGGGTGCGCGGCGATACCGTGGAACTCTGCCCCGCCGGCCGCGAAGACGCCTTACGCGTCGAATTTTTCGGCGAGGAAATCGAACGCATCACACAATTCGAACCCCTGACCGGCGAGAAAATCGACACGCTCGATTCCGTGATGGTTTTTCCAGCGAAACAATTCGTCGCGCCGGCGGATAAGCTACGCCCTGCCCTGCTCGCGATTCGCGAAGAATTGAGTGACCGCATCGCCTGGTTCGAGAAGCACGGCAAACTGCTCGAAGCGCAACGCATCAAAATGCGCACGGAATACGACTTGGAAATGATGGAGGAAATGGGCTTTTGCTCCGGCATCGAGAATTATTCCCGCCATCTGGCTGCGCGCGCACCCGGCTCGCGGCCGTTCACGCTCTTCGATTTTTTCCCGAAGGATTATTTGCTCGTCATCGATGAATCGCACGCGACGGTGCCGCAGATTGGCGGCATGCATGCAGGCGATCATTCGCGCAAAACTGTGCTCGTCGAGCACGGTTTCCGCCTGCCCAGCGCGCTGGACAACCGGCCGCTCGCATTCGAGGAATTTCAATCGTTGCAAAACCAGACAATTTACGTCAGCGCCACGCCGGGACCGAGGGAACTGGAATGGTCCGGCAATCGCGTCGTCGAGCAAATCGTCCGCCCTACCGGCCTCATCGATCCGAAAATCACAATCAAGCCGCTCAAGGGCCAGATTGACGATTTGATCAACGAAGCCCGCAAACGCTCGGATGCCAAGGAACGCGTGCTTGTCACAACGCTCACCAAGCGCACCGCCGAGGAACTGACCGATTACCTGCGTGATATCGGCATCAGCGTCCAATATCTTCACAGCGAAATTGGCGCCATTGAACGCGTTGAAATTCTGCGTTCGCTCCGCAAAGGCGAATTCGACGTGCTCGTCGGCATCAATCTTCTGCGCGAGGGACTGGACCTGCCCGAAGTCTCGCTGGTGGCCATTCTCGACGCGGACAAGGAAGGTTATTTGCGCAGCGCGACCAGCCTCATCCAGACCGCGGGCCGCGCCGCCCGCCACCTGCACGGCGAAGTCATCCTTTACGCGGACGTCATGACACAGAGCATTCAAAAATTCTTGGCGGTGTCGGAATACCGCCGCAAGAAACAAATCGCCTACAACGAGGAACACAATATCACGCCGCGCAGCGTCAGCCGCGCCGTGGAAGAAAGCCTCGCGACCTATCAATCCAAACGCGATGCCGCGAATTCGGTTTTGCGCGAAGGCGGCGTGGATATCGACATCAGCGAAACCATCAAGGAAATCGAAGGCGAAATGTTGACGGCGGCGAACAACCTGGAGTTTGAAAAAGCCGCTTTGATGCGCGACCAGATTCGCGAGTTGAAAAGGAGCCTGGATGGTGGCGCATCGGAGCCGGCTGCGAAAAGCGGGCTTGTCAGCTACGGCAGGGAAAAGTTAGCGTCGCGTGGGCGTGGACGCGGCAAATCCCGTGTTAGATAGAGCATTGAAAAAATACCATAGTCGTTCGGAGCGAGGATTTTTGGATTTTGGCGAGGTTTTGGCGAAGGATCAGGTAAACCCTGTGACTGACCCGGAACAAAGCCAAAACCCAAAAAGACCTCTTTCTTTTTCGTCGAATGGCTACAGTATTTTTGAAAATGCTCCAGCCCGCTCATGAGACACATCGGCTCCTTTGCGAACGAAGCGCAGGCGCGGTTTTTCACGGACTTTCTTTTGTCCCGCGAAATTCCCAGCCATCTCGAACCCGAGGCTGACCGCACCTGGTCCGTGTGGATCCGCGACGAAGACCAAATCGTGGAAGCGCAATCCGCCCTGACGCGGTTTCAGGCAAATCCCATCGCGCCCGAATTCCAAAAAGCTCCTGAAGCAGCCGCCAAAGCCCGCCAACAGGAAGCTGAGGATCTCGCCAAATATCGCCGCCGCATCCGATCAGGTCGAAGCCTCTTCGTGAAATTTGGCAATTACGGCATCGGGCCACTGACCTTCACGCTGATACTCGTGTGTGTTTACGTGGCTATTTTTTCCAGGCTTGGCCGCAATGACGAATGGCTGCGCGTCTGGCACATTAGTGATCCCGAAAACCCAAGCGGCCAATTCCTGTCCGAATTCTTGCACGGTCAAATCTGGCGATTGTTCACCCCCATCTTCATTCATTACGGGCCGATACATCTGATTTTCAACATGCTCTGGTTTTATCAATTGGGATCGATGATTGAGGCGCGGCAAAACTCCCTCTTCCTGCTGGCGTTTATCGCGGTCTCGGCGGCATTTTCCAATCTCGCTCAATATTATTTCGTTAATCCGGGATTCGGCGGCATGTCCGGTGTGGTCTATGCGCTGGCGGGGTATATCTGGATTCGCGGAAAATACGACCGTGCTTCCGGGCTCTTTCTCCCGGCGCAAAGCATCACGATATTGGTGGTCTGGCTCGTGATTTGTTGCACTGGCGCAGTCGGCCCAGTCGCCAACGCTGCGCACCTGGCGGGATTGATTACCGGAATGCTGTGGGGAGCGGCTGCCGCTTTCTTATCCTCGAGAAAACCGGAATAAGCGGCTTCAAGTGCAATTAAAATTTGGCGTCCGCCTTGCGCGAATTCGCCGACATCGTCGCGTGCCAGAGATTCAAGGAATCGTGAAGCTTGTCGAGCCAGGGCAACACGCGGATCTCCAACGCATCTGAAAGCACGGTCGGGCTGTCCCCCTCGCAGGCGTTATTCACGTCCTGAATCACCGCGCCAAGTTGCTGCAATTGCCATTTGCGCAATTGCGTCAAAGACGCCTGGCCTTCGGCGGCTTGATACGCCCCTTCCGGCAACAGGCTCAAAGTCAGCAACGGTTCCTTTAACGCCAGCGACAATTTCCACCACAACTCATGCGCATGTTCGCGATCGTTGATCAGCACCAGTTCCACCGCCGAGAAAACTCTCGCGCGCACCGAAATCGTTTGTTGCAACGCGGCCTTGATGAGTTGCGCCGGCACGTCGTTTAATCCCATCGTCTCGGCCTCGATGCTCGCGAAAGATTTTTCGTCGTCCGGCGGCTGGGTGAGATTGATGGGCGCGCCATCCACGGCGAGTGAGCAGAGGATGCGTTGCTGATGAAGCGCTACCGATTCCAGATAGGAGCAAATGCCCCGGAGCGACCGCCGTTCGGAAGGAATTTCCAGGGGAAGCCCGTCGAGCTTTACTTCAACCGCGCTGTGAGGAACCGAATCATATGACATACGTGCCGCCCCCTTTCGCACGAAATGTACCCGGAAAACCGATGTCCGAAAATGTACGTAAACATTTCTCCGCAACGGAAATGGATGCTCCCATCGCGCCGGAGAATCCCCTCATGAATCGCTAAATTAATGAAGTTTGGCAGGCTCCGGCAGGCTGTAAAAAAATAGCCTGTCCTGATAGGGTACAATGAATGTCCTATTCAGGACAATGAACCGCGGAAAAACGGGCTTGAGACCCGCAAAAAAACCACTCTAGTTTAGCGATAAATCCTCGGGCATCTGCGAGAGAAGTTTGTATTTCGGCCCCATGGCATGCAGCACTTTTTGCCAGAGCGTCGTGGGGTCGGCATCCAGCACCAATTCGAGCGACGCCGGATAAGTCAGCCAGGCCTTGCGCTTCATTTCATCCTCCAACTGCCCCGGTGACCAGCCTGCGTAACCCGCGAACATCTTCACCTTGCGCGTCGCGGAAAAAGATTCGCCAATCTCCATCAGGGTATCCAGTGAATGCCCCAGCACCAGATTTGGCAGGACGTTCACATCGGGGGTTTCGAGGGAAATTTCCAACGGATTGGCTTGGGGAATAAACGCCTCCGAATGCAGGAAACTCAAAGCCGTCGGCTGCACCGGTCCGCCGAGGTAAAGCGGAAATTCCTTCAACGTCTCCGGGAGGTCGGCTATCACCATCTCGCCAATCTTGCTGCCGGTGCTTCGGTTGAGCACCAGACCGAACGCGCCTTCCGCGTTGTGTTCGCAGATGAGGACAACCGTCCGCTGAAAAAACGATCCGCGCAACTGGCCGCTGTCCAGCAGCAACTGGCCTTTCAGGAATTTTCCCGGCTCGCTCATCTACCGGAAACTTGCACACTTTTTCGCATCTTGCAAAAGCAAAAGGCGCGGGAAATTCCCGCGCCTTGAAAACTGTCGTCGGCTCGATTACAGCGATTTCACTTTTTTGACGATCGCCGCCGAATCAATTCCGTATTTGGCGATCAATTCCTCGGGCTTGCCGGAATGCGGCAACTCGCGCACGGCCAGCTTGTGCACCTTAATGCCATCCGCGCTCAATTCGCCTGCCACGGCATCGCCGATACCGCCTTCGGCATAATGGTCCTCCACCGTGACCACCGTGTTGTTGGTTTTTTGCGCCGCCGCCCTGATGACATCCGCGCCCAGCGGCTTGATGCTATACGCATCGATCACCGTGATGCCGATGCCTTCACCCTTCAAGATATCTGCCGCTTTCAGCGCCTCGTACAGAGTCACACCGGCGCCGACAACCGTCACCTTATCACCCGCGTTTTGGCGCAGCACTTTCGCGCCGCCAATCGGGAACTTCTCGTCGTTGTTATAAATGATCGGCGTCTTCGGGCGCGACGTGCGCAGGAAATGAATGCCATGTTCTTTCGCCATTTCTTCCATTAACTTTTCCGTGCTCACCGCATCCGCCGGGTACAGCACCTTGCTGCCCGCGATTGCGCGCATCAATGCAATATCTTCCAAAGCCATCTGCGAAGGACCGTCCTCGCCAATGCTCACGCCGACATGCGAGCCGACGAGTTTCAAGTTCGCCATCGAAATGCCCGCCACGCGAATCTGGTCGGCGGCGCGGGTAAAGAACGCGGCAAAGGTCGATGCGAACGGCACCTTGCCGCGCGCGCCAAATCCAGTCGAAACCCCCACGAGATTTTGTTCCGCGATGTAACATTCCGTAGAGCGTTCCGGGAATTTCTTGAAAAACTTTTCCGAGTAAGTCGAATTCTTTGTATCGCCGTCCAATGCCACGACGCGTTGGTCAGCGCCGCCGATGCGCAGGAGCGCGGTGCCAAACGCTTCGCGGGTCGCAATGGTCTCGCCGAGCTTGTAGGTCAGTGGCGGATAACTCGCCGGGACCGCGTTGTTCGGGGCCGGCAACTGCGTCGGCGCCGGAATCTTGACATCGGTGCCCGTCTTCGCGCGCGGCTGAAGCTCCGCGATTGCGCGGGTCGCCTCTTCCTTGTTCAAAGGCTTGCCGTGCCAGCCTTCCTTGTCCTGGATGAACGAGACACCCGCGCCCTTCAAAGTCTTCGCGAGAATCACCAGCGGCTGATCGCCCAACCCCGTTGCTGCGAGCACTTCGAGAATCTCATCCATGTCGTGCCCGTCAATTTCCTCCACGCGCCAGCCGAACGAGGCGAAGCGCTTCGCGTAAACATCAAGATGATGGCCGAAGGCGGTTTCCTGGCTTTGACCAAGGCGGTTCACGTCCACGATGGCGACGAGATTGTTCAGCTTGTTGATGCCCGCGAGCGAGGCCGCTTCCCAAACAGACCCTTCGGCGATTTCGCCGTCGCCCATCAGCACGTAGGTTTTGTAATCGAGCTTGTCGAGCCGCGCACACAGCGCGATGCCGACACCCACGCCCAGACCCTGCCCAAGCGAACCGGTCGCCACATCGGCAAAGGACAATCGCGGGGTGGGATGACCTTCAAGATCGCTCCCGAGCGTGCGCAGCTTCAGCAGGTCGCTCATGGGAAACAGGCCGGTCTCGGCCCAGGCCGCATAGAGCAGCGGCGCGGCGTGGCCCTTGGAAAGAATGAAACGATCGTTGTTATAATAATGAGGATCCTTCGGGTTGTAATGCATATGCCCGAAGAACAGTGCCGCGACGACATCGGCCGATGAGAGGCAGGATGTCGGATGCCCGCTGCCCGCTGCCGTCGTCTCCTCGATCGAATGAATCCGCAACTGATTCGCGATTCCCTGCAATTTCTCAATGTCAATATCGTTCATGAATCCGCAAACTGTATTCAGGAAGCGACAAAAGGAAAGTAGAAAGAAGTGCCAATTGCGCCACCCGGCACACGGTTTTGAACCTATCCTGGGCAAGATTTAACGCAAAGAGCAAAGCTGCAAAGGCACAAAGATTTAGAGCTGTCCCGAAAATCTTTATTATAAACGCCAAGTGCGGGCCGTTCGGTCGGAACTCCAGCATCAGCTTGCGTCTTCGCCTCTTTGCGCCTTTGCGTAAAGGTCCGTGCTAAAGCCCAAGCGCCTGGCGAATGGCGGACAGAAATTCGTGCTCGGCGGGGACCACGCTATTGTCGCTGTTT
>DATAZE010000058.1:0-102980 GCA_036272195.1 Verrucomicrobiia bacterium
ACACGGAGGGGGATATATTTTGTCGGTTTGAATTCGCGAAAAGTCGACTCGAAGGCAATCAGGATTGTTAAAGAGATGATTTCGGTGGGAACCAATGGCCTGTTAACAAGTCCTTCAAAAAATAATCATCTATGCCATTTGAAGTGGGGTAAATGGCATAGATGTATTTTAACAGGAAGGATTTTTCTGTCGAGAGGTTTTCCGTCGAGAGAAAAATTGAAAGCCGATCGCTGTGGAAAAAAACCGGTCGTTATGGAAATCTACCGACTCCGGAAATCTACGACTTCGGAGATTTATCGCATTGGGATTTAGATGCGTCGGCCCCGGGATATTTCAGTAATTGTAATCAGTCCACCGCCCGAATTTAGTTTGTTTACCTGCGGCGGTCTGGGAAATTGGTCAGGGATGAGCCTCGTTCGCATTTTGGTGGACGGTTACAGCCTTCTGCATAGCTGGCCGGAGCTGGCACCGGGCAAGGCGCGCCATTCCGCCGCGGCCCGCGATGAACTCATCCGCGTCCTCACGTTGTATCGCGACGCCACCCACACGCCGATTACCATTTTCTTTGACGGTTCCAGCCCAAAGCTGGGCGGCCCGTCCCAAACTGCCTCCACGCCCGAGGTTGAAATTCTCTTTTCACGCTCCGGGCAGACGGCTGACCAGATGATTGAACGCGCGGCGCACCGGTTTCAGCCTTACGGCGAGGTGCTGGCAGTGACTGACGACAACGCGGAGCGGGAAACAGTCATTAATCTGGGCGGATTGGCCTCTAGTTGCTGGAATTTCATCCAAACGGTACAGAATACGCTGGTAGAATTGCAGAATGACATTAAACATCACAACCGGCGGGAACGGAGTCAGTTTAAACGCCGGTCTTAACGAAGGCAGAATGAAGAACGCAGAAGGAACAAATAACACCGTGACGCACCATGTGGTTCGCATCATTCGTCATTCGTCATTCGTCATTTTTCTCAGCATCCTTTTCCTTTTACCGGCCAGGACCCTTGCGCAATCCTCCAACCGCTGGCTGATCATTTTCAATACTTCCGCGGCGATGCGCAATCGCCTGGATGGCGTGGGAGGCGTGACACAGGATTTGTTGAGTACGGCCATGCACGGCAACTTGCGCACCGGCGACACCATCGGCATCTGGACCTATGACAGCGTACTTCGCGCAGATGAAGCGCCCCTGCTGACGTGGAAACCGGAGGCGGCGGTACCGTTCACGCAGCACGCACTCGAATTCCTGGCCCGCCATCACTACGAAAAAACCGCCGCGTTCGGCGACGTGCTCACCAACATGCTCCGCGTCGTGAAGAGTTCCGACGTCATCACCGTCATCCTGGTTTCCGATGGCAGCGATGCCATCCAGGGCACGCCGTTTGATGCCCGGCTCACCGCATTTTACAAAGAGAATTATCGGGCCCAGAAAAAAGCGAAGATGCCGGTCGTGACCGTTTTTCGGGGACTGAGCGGAAAACTGACAACTAATACAGTGAACATTGCGCCGCGGCCGATCGACATCCCGCTTGTTCCACCACCGCCGCCGATTGCAAAAGTTGTTCCCAAACCTATCGAGGCCCCGAAGCCGCCGCCGCCAGTGGTGCCGTCGTTGATTATCATCGGCAAAAAAGCTGAAGCTGAGTCGTCTTCACCCCCTGCGAAACCTGCCGAACCGGCCGCTTCCGAATCAACCAACGCGGCGAAGATTGTTCCCGAAGAAAAGGCCGCGCCGCCAGTGACCCCGGTGGTTGAAACACCGAAACTTTCCTCAACGCCCGCGGCGCAGACGACGAATACCCCGGCAGCCGCTGGGATGAACGCGAACCCGCCTCCAGCCACGCCGGAAGCAGAAACCGCGGCGACCGTTCCTTCGGGCTCCCTTTTCAGCGCGCGAAATCTCGCGATTATTTCCCTCGCGTTTGCGGTGATCGTTTGTGGACTTCTAATCCTCACGGCCCGCCGCACGCGAAGCCGATCGCAGTCGAGCCTGATTACGCGCTCGCTGGATCGGGAAGAGTAAGAAGAATTCGGTCCCCGCCTCGACGCATTGGTGAGGAGATTTCGATACTTGCCGGCGGAACGCCAGCGCTGGGTGTGATTATAAATGGGTGAGGTGGGATCTTCATAGGCTAGAATCGCATGCCACAAAGCGGCAGAGGACTGCCGCAGTCCAAAACCTGACGGAGATTCTGATCCTTCCTGACTCGCGATAGCGTCTTGGACTGCGGCAGCCCTCTGCCGCTCTAACGGACGTCGCCAATACCCACGGTACTTTTCCAACAGCAATATCACCCACTTATAACCACACCCACCAGCGCTCCCAGGGCTAAAATTCCATTGCCACAATCGCGGAAAACATTAGCATCGCCAGTCCCGCTCAGCAGTTGCGAGCAGTGGCAGCGCGATTTTTCCATCCGCACGCCGCGGCCTTTGCAGAGCGTGAAAAATACGATTTATGAAAAGTTACGATATCGCAGTCATCGGCGGAGACGGCACCGGTCCGGAAGTCACTCGGGAAGCGCTCAAAGTTTGCGAGGCAGCCGGCCAGAAATTCGGTTTCAAGCTCAACTGGCATCCATATGACTTCGGTGGCGATCGCTACCTGAAGACCGGTGAAGTGCTGCCGGACGGCGCAGTGGATGAATTGCGCAAGTTCAAGGCGATTTACCTCGGCGCGGTGGGGCATCCGCAGGTGAAACCGGGCATTCTCGAAAAAGGAATTTTGCTGCGGCTGCGTTTTGAATTGCAGCAGTACATCAATTTGCGCCCGGTGCGGCTCTATCGCGCCGAGGATTGTCCGCTCAAGGACAAAGGGCCGGAACACATCGATTTCATCGTAGTGCGCGAAAATAACGAGGGCCTTTACGCCGGCGCGGGCGGTTTTCAATACAAGGGCACGCCGCAGGAAGTCGCCATCCAGGAAAGTGTGAATACGCGCTTTGGCGTGGAGCGCTGCCTGAAGTATGCCTTCGATCTCGCGCAGAAACGCCGCGATGGCAAACCGTGGAAAGGCCTCAAGCCGGAGGACACGCAAGCCGGCAAGACCGCGCAGCTCACGTTGTGCGGCAAAACCAATGTGCTTACCTACGCGTTCGATTTGTGGTGGCGCGCCTTCAACGAATTGTCGCCGAAATATCCGACGGTGAAAACCGAATACGCCCACGTAGATGCGACCTGCATGTGGTTCGTGAAAAATCCCGAGTGGTTTGACGTGATCGTCACGGACAACATGTTCGGCGACATCATCACGGACCTTGCCGCGATGATTCAAGGCGGCCTGGGCGTGGCTGCAGGCGGCAATATCAATCCCGAGGGCACTTCGATGTTTGAGCCGATGGGCGGCAGCGCGCCAAAATACACCGGCCTGAATGTCATCAATCCTATCGCCGCCATCAATGCCGGCGCGATGATGCTCGATTTCCTCGGCGAAGCCAAAGCAGGGGCAGCGATCGAGAACGCCGCGATTCAAATCATCAACACCAAAATCAAATCTTTGGCTGCGGGCAAGATGGGGCACGGCACGCGCGAAGTGGGTGATTTGGTGGCGGCGGCGATTTGAGATAGTGGCACGGGCGTCTCGCCCGTGCGTTTCTAATCAGCGTATCTATAATTGAGTCGCACGGGCGAGACGCCCGTGCCACTACCAATGTGTGGATAACTCGCGGTTGCATTTTCCGCGGGCGCGGAGAAATTTCCATCATGGCATCCAACACAAAACCCATCCCGGACGGCTATCATACTCTCACGCCCTACCTCTCGGTGCGCGGTGCGGCGAAAGCCATCGAATTTTACAAACGCTTTCGGCGCGCAGCAACGCGGCGTCTTGAATACGCCTGACGGACGGATTGGTCATGCGGAAATCATGATCGGCAATTCCATCGTCATGATCGCGGATGAATTTCCCGAACATGGAAATAAATCGCCGGAGACTCTCAACGGCTCACCCGTCGGCCTGGCAATTTATGTCGAGAACGTGGACGAAGTTTTCAAACGCGCGGTCGACGCCGGCGCCACGGTCAAGGAACCGGTTTCGGATAAATTCTGGGGCGATCGCGCCGGCTCCGTCACCGACCCGTTCGGCCATAAATGGACCATCCTCACGCACAAGGAAGATGTCTCTCCGGACGAAATGAAAAAGCGGATGGAAAAAATGTTCACGAACAAGGAATGCGCCTAAGCGCAGGCTTGCATTAATTTAATTGGCCGCCCACGGCCGAGCAAGAAGTTGGCGACGCTACGAATACGTTCTTCACGAATTATTTTCCGGCAAATAGTGCCTCTATTTTCTTTCGCACCGCCTCATCCATCTTAATCAGCGGCGGCCATTCGCGTTTGAAACCTTCGCCCGCGAGTTTCTTCGTGGCATCGATGCCCAGTTTGCTGCCGCTGGCGATTTCGCTCGTGGCGTGGTCCAGCACGTCGGCCGGGCCTTTAGTAAATATACTGTCGCGCTGCGGATCGGTATTCGCGCAAAGGCGGAAGAGCACATCGCTCGTGTCGTGCACGTCTACGTCATCGTCCACCACCACGATGTATTTGGTGAACATCATCTGACCCATGCCCCAGAGGCCGTGCATGATTTTGTAGGCCTGCATGGGATAGGTTTTTTTAATGCTCACGAAAACGAGATTGTGAAAAACCCCCTCTGCCGGGAGCGCGATGTCCACGATCTCCGGGAAATTCATTTTGAAAATCGGCAGGAATAATTTCACCGAGGCACTGCCCATGTAAAAATCCTCCATCGGCGGAATGCCCACGATGGTTGCCGGATAAACCGCGTCCTTTCGATGCGTGATGGCCGTCACGTGAAACACCGGATACCGCTCGGGCAAGGTGTAGTAACCGGTGTGATCGCCAAATGGCCCTTCCTCGCGGAGCGGCTCTTTCGGATCCACGTAACCTTCGATGACAAAGTCCGAATTGGCCGGCACTTCGAGGTCATTGGTCTCGCATTTAACCAGTTCCACGGATTTCTTGCGCAAGTAACCCGCCAGCAAAAATTCATCCAACCCGTCCGGCAACGGTGCGGTGGCGGCAAAGGTAAACACCGGGTCGCCGCCGAGAAAAATCGCCACCGGCATGCGCGTGCCGCTCTCGTAATAACGCCGCCCATGCCGCGCGCCGACTTTCTGCAATTGCCAATGCATTCCCGTCGTGCGCTCATCGTAAATCTGGATGCGATACATCCCCACATTCCGTTCACCCGTATCCGGATCTTTGGTGACGACGCACGGCAAGGTGATGAATCGCCCGCCGTCCAACGGCCAGCATTTGAGGATGGGCAAGTCCAAAAGGGTCGAGGGTCGAGGGTCGAGGGTCGAAGGATTGCGCCAATCGGGGGCTTTGGACCAACCCTCGGCTCTCGATGCTCTATTCTCGTCGAGTTTGTGAATCACTTCCTTGCAAGGGCCACTCTTTACACTTTTGGGTTTGGCATGGCGCAGTTCCATCGCCGTTCCCAGAAGCTTTAGCGTCTCGCGCAGGCTGGTCGGCGGTTTGGCTTTCATCAACGAACCCAATTCCGCCGCCGCCTCGTCCACACTGGATGCCCCAAGGGACAGTGCCATTCGCTTCCACGACCCCATCGTATTGATGGCGACCGGAAACGGACTGACGATTCCATTCACCGTCGGCTTTTCAATCAGCAATGCTTTGCCACCGTCCGGTGACTTCATCTGGCGATTGGCCAACTCGGTGATTTCGAGTTCAGTGGCGACAGGCTGTTGGATTCGAACTAATTCATTCGCGGCCCCAAGAGCATTAAGAAAGTCACGGAAGGAATCGAAAGCCATGAATGAAAAATATCAGAACGAACCGAAGCCGCAATCCTTCGCTGGAAACCGATCTCATAAACAGGAATGGGCGCGTGATTCTCACGCGTTATGCGTGAAAATTTCACGCGCGGGAGAGAAATCGAAGGCGGCGTTTAGCGTATTTTCGAGGTTTTTCGATGAAAAAGTCTTGGCATCGTCACTGCTAAAAGTTTTCCAGAGAAAGGGTTGACAGGAAAAACGAATTCTTTAGAGTTCGCAAACTGTCTGCCGAATCAAAACCAATAAGAAACATATGAAGAAATTCAGCAAAATAAGGGCGTTCACCCTGATCGAACTGCTCGTAGTTATCGCGATCATCGCAATTTTGGCGGCCATGCTGCTGCCCGCGCTCGCGAAAGCCAAAGCTCGCGCGCTCCGTATCCAATGCGTAAACAACCTCAAGCAATGCGGTTTGGCCATGCGCGTTTGGGAAGGCGATAACAACGACCGTTACCCGATGGCAATCGCCTCCGCCCAGGGCGGCGCGATGGAGTATATTGTGCACCAGAACGCTACCGGCGGCGCTCCCGCCGCTCCCACCGCCGGCATGGGCGCCGCTCCCTATATGGACAAAGTGTTTCAAGTCATGTCGAATGAACTAAGCACCCCCAAGGTCTGCCTCTGCCCCGCCGACACGTTCCATACGTCCCAAGCGACGAACTTCGGAACCGTGGGCGTCGGCTCCAACCCTACTGGAGATTTCGGCACCAACAAAACCAGCTTCTTCATCGCTGGCGATGCGATCGAAACTGATCCTCAGATGGTTCTGTATGGTGATAACAACGTGGGCATCGTCGCTGCCGGTGCCGGCACTGCGGGCACTCCGGCGAGCGGTCGTCTTGCCAACGCTTATTTTTCATTTGGCAGCGCTGCGGCCGCTCCCACCTTGTCCCCTGCCACCGCTTCCTGGACGATCGACTCACATAATAAAGTGGGCAATCTCACCCTCGCGGACGGCAGCGTTCAACAGGTCAGCATCAGCGGGTTGAGAACCACGATCCAGAACTCCACGAATACGGTGGTTTATCCGGCCTTCGCGTATCCTTATTGATATTCTTCTTTTCCTCAAGAAAGGCACCCGCAAGGGTGCCTTTCTTTTTTATAGAAGGGCTTCCGCGGTTTTCTGAATCGTATCGCGCAAGGTGGTGGCGGGGCGAAATCCAACAACGGCTGTCAGCTTCTCAACGCTTGGCTTTCGCCGACGCATATCCTCGAAACCCGGCGTGTAAGCTTGGTCGTAAGGAATCAACTCAATCGACGATTTCGAGCCCAGCGTCGCCACGACCAGTTTCGCGAGTTCCAGAATGTTGATTTCTTCCGTGCTTCCAATATTAAAAACTTCTCCACGCGCCGCCGGACAATTCTGCAACCGCACCAATGCTTCCACCGTATCCTTTACGAAGCAAAAGCAGCGTGATTGCAAACCGTCGCCGTAAACCCTCAGCGGCTCCCCGCGCCTGGCCGCCACGATAAATCGCGGCAGGACCATTCCGTATTGACCTGTTTGCCGGGGGCCGACCGTGTTGAACAGCCGCGCGATGGTCACCGGCAACGACTTTTCGCGCGCATAGGCGAGCGCGAGAAACTCATCCATCAACTTCGAGCACGCATAACCCCATCGGATCCGGGCAGGTGGGCCGATCAGCAAATCATCCTCTTCGCTAAACACCGGCTTCTCGCTTTTGCCATATACTTCGGAGGTGGAAGCCAGCAGCAACGGCGTTTGGTTCCTGGCGGCCGCTTTGAGCAAAACCTCAGTCTCGTGCAAATTGGTTTCCAACGTATGAATCGGCGATTTGACCACCAGTTCCACACCGACCGCCGCTGCGAGGTGATAAATGGCCTTCGCGTCCGCTGCCAAACTAGGCAATTCCACGCAGGCCGAAATTCTGGATTCAATTACCCGCAGGTTCGAGTGCGCCACCGCGCACAGGTTCTGCGCGTTACCCGTGGAAAAGTCATCGATGACCACCACCGCATGGCCGTCCGCCAAAAGCCGTTCGACCAAATGCGAGCCAATAAAACCCGCGCCACCAGTAATGAGAATGAAGGAAGAATTCAAGGCGTTGAAACGCTGTTGGTGGGCGGCACTTTGCTCTCAGTCACGGGTCTCGTCGCAGGCTCGGCGGCGGCTTCTGAACTGTGAATAACCGGCTTGTCCATTAGCGCTGCCGCCACGGCTTCCGCCAATTTCTTGCGATACGCCGGATCGGCGATGTGTCGCGCCTCGCGCGGATTGGAGAGATAACCACCCTCGACCAGCACGGACGGCCGATTCTGTCCGCGTAATACTGTCATGAACCGAGCGCGTCGCACACCATGGTCTCTCGCGCCGGTGACCTTCAATAATCCCCGTTGGATGCGCAGGGCATACTGAAAATTCTCGGTATCAAATCGATTGTTCGGAAACACCAGCGAGGCATCGTCTTCGAAATCACGCTTCAAAGTCGAGGGCATGCCCGTGGGCGTCACGCAATACGTCTCGATGCCACCCTGCTCGTGGTTTGTCGGGGATGGGTCCGCGTTGAAGTGCAGACTCACAAACAAATCGGCCTTCAAGGCATCCGCGAAATCGACGCGGTTGCTGAGCGACATATCGATATCACTCGTGCGTGTGAGAAAAACTTTCCAGCCGTTGGTTTCAAGAATCGACGCCAGCCGTTTCGCCCAATCCAGCGCAAATTCCTTCTCATGTGCGCCGTCCAGGATGCTGCGCGTGCCGAGATTGGAACCGCCGTGGCCAGGATCGATGACGATGACGCGATTCGTGCTCTCGGGAAGCGTCAACGGATGCAGCAGCGGTTCGATGTTTTTTGTCAGATCGAGCGAATTAAGAACTGGCTGGCCATTGACAACCTGTGGAGCGAAGCCCAAGTGAAATTCCAAGCCATTCCAGTACGCCACCTGGTCGTACGCGCGAACAATCAAGAGCCCATTCGAGGCCTTCAAAGCAAACGTCGGCGCGCGCCCGCCGGAAATGCTCTGCACCGGGCCGGCATTGTTTTCCTCGCTCCAATGCCTCAAAGGGACCCAGACATTTGCCAGATGATTTATGGGCACATGGACTGCCGGAGACGTTCCGGCCGGTGGCGGCGCCAGCGCCGGCGCATCGGTGATGTGTTCGGTTTCGATTGGCGCTTTCACCTCCCTGGACGGCACTTCGACGTAATCTTCATGGCCACCCCGGTGTGACTTCGTGGAGCAGCCCGCCAGCAAAACCATCAGCACACCCGCCAAAATTCTCAGCTTGAACACACCCTTATTTTGCGCAAGAGCGCGAATGACTCAAGCCGTTTCGCTTGGGGGCGAATTAATTATCGCCATTTTTATTCAAGGGCCGCTGCAATTTGTAGAGGTCCTGGGCCTTTTGAATTCTGGCAGCCAAATTGGCCTGCCCCGTTCGTTGCGCGGCGTCAAGCGCCTGATTTCCAATCGCCATCGCCTCATCAAACCGGCCCATCTCCGCTTCCGCGGCTGACAAATAATACCCCGCGGCGGCATAATCCGGCCTGAGCCTCACGGCTTCGCCAAGCTGCTCGGCTGCCGCCTGGAACTGCCTCGTGAAATATAATTGCCGGCCCAATTCATAGCGGGCTTCGGGAGATGCGGGCTTGAGGCGAACTGCCTCGGCAAACTGGGCTCCCGCATCGTTTGCCCTTCCCGCCTTCGCTAGCGCGAGGCCGGCGTTCAGGTGCATCGCGCTGTTCGTTGGATCCAACCGCACGGCTTCCGAATATTGTATCAGCGCATCCTCCAGCCGGCCGGCGGCGGAAAGCGCATTGCCCAGATTGTTCCGCGATGTGCCGCTGGCTGGATCGATTCGCACGGCTTCGCTTAAATTCGTGATCGCGGCATCCAGATGATGTTGATCCAGAAACAGCGCGCCCAAATTGCTGTAAGCCTTCGCGAACAACGGATCGTCCTGGATCGAGGCTTGATAATGTTCAATCGCGTCCGCTTGCCGGCCCGCCCGGGCCAAAGCCGTGGCGAGGTTGTTTTGATAAGATGCGTTTTTCGGGTTGAGCCGCACTGCTTCGGCATAATGCGCCAATCCATCGGCGTCCCGTCCACGCGCGACGAGCAGCGTGCCCAAATTATTATTAGCCACGGCGTTCTCACGCGTCACAGCGAGCGTGTGGGTGAAAAGTGCAAAACCGTCTCGCCAATATTGAAGCTGATAAACCGTCACGACAGCGAAAACCACCAGCAACGCCAACGCCGCCGCGGCCCCTATGATTTGCGTCACTCTCTTGTGACGCAACAATTCCCATCCACCCCATACGACGATAATAAAAAGCCCGGTCAAAGGAATATAAGTGTAGCGGTCCGCCATGGCCTGGTTGCCCACCTGCACCAAACCGATCACCGGCACCAGGGTCCCCAAAAACCACAGCCAACCCACCAGGAAAAACGGCAGTCGCCTGATGGTCACCACTGCCGCAAGGGAAACGCCAAGAATGAACGCGACTGCCACTGCTAATCGCCAGGCAGGCTGTTCATGTGCCAACGGGTAAAAGACCGCAAGATGGGCCGGCCAGCACGCTTTCGACACATACTCGAAATACGCAGTAACGGCGTTTGTCACCCGGCCGGTTAACGGAAAATATTCCGTGCTCTGAATGGCGCCGCCCGCCTTCTGCGCAAAAAATGTCACCACGCTTGAAGCCGCTGCGAGGACGAACCACGGCCATTTTTCCAGCACGAGCTTCCGGAATTGCGGCGTGAAAAATGTGCGGACCCCGATATTTTCCACGCGTCGCAGCGGCCAGAAATCGAGCAACAACAGAACGAACGGCATCGTCACCAACATCGGTTTCGCCATGAGGCTCAGCGCAAATAAAACCACCGCCCCAACATACCAACTTTTGGAATTTGGGCCTCGACGACCGGACTGAGAAAATCTCGCATAGGCCATCAACGCCAACAGGCCAAAAAAAGTGCTCACCACATCTTTTCGTTCAGCGATCCACGCCACTGATTCCACGTGCAGCGGATGCAATGCGAAAAGTCCGGCAACCATCGCGCTACGCCATTGCGCGCCAGTCAGCCGCTCGAGCAACAGAAACAGCAGCACTCCATTGGCCGCGTGCAGCGCCACGTTTACCAGGTGAGGACCGCCGGCGTGCAATCCAAAGAGCTGGCAGTCGAGCATGTGCGAAATCCAGGTCAACGGATGCCAGTTGCTCGCGTAAAAATGCGTGAACGCCCAGATCACGCCGCGCAAACTCAATCCTCGCCGCACGACAAGATTTTCGGTCACGTAATCCGGGTCGTCGAAATTAACAAAATCAAATCCTCGAACGCTCCAGTATACCGCGATCGTGGCCGCGGCCAGAGCCAGACAAATCAGTCCGCGCTTTTTTTTGCTTTCACTGAAGTCCACGGAAACAGCTTAAAGAAACCGTATCCACGGCGCAATCTTGGCACTGCCATGTCAGCCGCGGAGACACAGAGAGAGCGCAGAGAGTCGGAACAATAAATCTCGATGCACTCTGTGTCTCGGCGGCGATAATCCGGAAACGCCTCTGCCCAAAGACTTGTTCCCGACCGCGGTCTCGGCCATACTGCTGAAATCATTTCAGAGTGAAATTACTCGTTGCCATTACCGGAGCCAGCGGCGCGCTTTATGCCCAGCGCCTGCTCGATAATCTTGACCCGCAAGAGCACGAAATCCACGTCGTCACCAGCAATTACGCCCAACAGGTCATCAGCGAGGAATTGCCCGGCGGCCTGCGCCTGCCTGCCGGAACGAAGACGCATAACATCAAGAGCATGAACGCGCCGTTCGCCAGCGGCTCAAATCCTCCCGATGTGATGGTGATCATCCCCTGCACGATGGGCACGCTCGGCCGCATCGCGCACGGCTATAGTGAGGACGTCCTGCTCCGCGCGGCCGATGTTGTCTTGAAAGAAAAGAAAAAACTGATTCTGGTCCCGCGCGAAACTCCCTTGAGCCTGGTTCACGTGAAAAATTTTGAACTGCTGTTGCTCGCGGGCGCTATCATCCTGCCGGCGAACCCCAGCTTTTACGCCGGTCCAAAAACGATTTCAGACGTCGTAGATACCGTCGTCGCCCGCGTGCTTGATCATCTGGGCGTCGCCAACAAACTCGCGCCGCGCTGGTCGGAAGAAAAAGAATAGCCACAGATGCACACCGATGAGCACAGATATCGCGGGCGCACAGTCCCGCCCCCGGGCCATATAATTCTTAGTGAAATTAATGCCACGACCCTTTGGCAGCTGTGTTCATCTGTGCTCATCTGTGGCTAAAATGTTTTCCGCAATTCAAAAGTGGGGCTCGTTCGTCCGATTCTCGCACACAATTTTCGCCCTGCCCTTCGCCCTCGCGGCCATGGCGGTCGCGGCGCGCGATAACCACGGCTGGCCCGGGACAAAAACGTTTTGCCTTATTCTCGCGGCCATGGTTTGCGCGCGCACCTGCGCGATGGCCTTCAATCGCATCGTCGATCGTAAATTCGACGCGCTCAACCCGCGCACGGCCAAACGTCATTTACCCGCTGGTCAGATCAGCCTCGCCAGCGCGATCACTCTCTGTGTCGCCGCGGCCGCCGGACTTGTAGCCGCGAGCTATTTTTTAAATCCGCTCTGCTTTTATCTGTCGCCCCTCGCGCTCGTCGTCATTTGTTTTTATTCGCTGACCAAACGCTTCACAGATTACACACACGTGTTTCTCGGAATTTCGCTCGCGCTTGCTCCCATCGGTGCGTGGCTGGCGGTAAAAGGATCGCACGTTTCTGGGCTCGAAATTGCCCAGATGCTCACTCTTGCCGCGTCGGTGATCCTTTGGCTGGTGGGTTTCGACATCATCTACGCGCTGCAGGATTACGAATTCGACCGCGCGCATGGCCTGCATTCATTGGTCGTGGCGTGGGGACCGAAGAACGCGCTGCACGCCGCGTTTCTCGCGCACATGCTCATGTGCGGATTGCTCCTGGTGTTCGGCGTGCTCGCGTTCGGCGTGCGGCCGATTGCTTACGTCGTCGGCTGGCTCATCATCGTGGGCTGTCTCGTGCTGGAGCACTGGATCGCGCGCCGGCGCAGTCTCAATTGGATCAATATCGCTTTCTTCCGTCTCAACGCCGTTGTGGGCGCCGTGTTTTTTTTCGTGACGCTTGCGGAAGTCCTTTTCCAGGGAAACTTTCCACTGCGTTGAAGTTTTTGATGACCGCACGTCTCACTGCTTCACCGTTGCTTTCGGCGTGAACTGACCCGATCCCTCGTCCAGATAACGCACGCCGTTCACTTCGCTGATCTTGAGCGTCTGCGTCCATTCCCCGTTCGGCAAGGTAGCCTGGGCGCGCAATTCCTTGGCTTCAATTTTCGGCACCGCCGTCTCGGACGAGTTCAACGCCTCGGACAAAACGCGCCCATCCATGGGCCGCGGTGGTTTCACGCCCAGGATTTTTAAAATCGTCGGTGCCACATCCACGTTGCCGGAAGGCGTCTGGTCAACGTAGCCCTGGCGAAAATCCGGGCCGACGGCGACCAGCGTGTTGTGCATGTCGGACGGACTCAAGCTCGCGTGGGTCGCTTTTTGTGTGATGGCGGTGAGGTTCGAGCCTTGCGATTCGGAAACAATAAAACCAGGCGCGCCATTTTCATTCACGGCGGAGTTCCAGCGAAATGAAACCACGATGTCCGGCGCCTCAGAAGAATGAATCATGGCCTCTTCCAACGCGAATGTGCCGGGACGCGCTCGCGAGGTGAAAATCGTCCCCACGGAATCATCCGTCTGTAAAAACTTGACGATCCCATCGATCGTTTTCTCATCGTGCCCGGTGACATAGAGCAACGCGGACCCGCCCAGCCCAATCAAGACTACGTCTCCCCTGGCCGGCGGTCCTTCGAACTGCCGAAATACTTTGAAACCGGCGCGCCGCAGACGCGCGACCATGTTGACATTCGTCGAGATGGTCGAAAAGCCATGATCGGAAACCACAAAAATGTCCGTGGTGTCATACACCCCTTTCACTTTCAACTCCGCCACCAACCGCGAGAGCGCAAAATCCGAATTACGAATCGCCGCCACCGACTGGGCCGAACCGACTCCCGTCGCGTGTTGTGTGTTGTCCGGTTCGGCCAGCCACAAAAGACTAAACGCCGGCATATCATTATTGGTCCAAATCAGCTCCGTAAGTGAGCGGGTGGTCCAAATGTCGCGGTTCGTTTTAGTGTCGCCCTGGTCGCGAAACGGCCCCAGCGCATGCACAAAGCGGGGCAAGGCATTGGTTGGCAATGCATGTCCTTCATACAGAACCACATTCGTAGCGCCGCCCGGGCGCGTCGCATGATCATCCAACAATACCACTGATTTGGTCCCCGCAATCGCGGTCTGATAACCCTGTTGTTGGAGAATTTCGGTGAAAGTGGATGCGCCCAAATAACTGCCGTGCGAGTCCGCCTTAAGCATCGCCTCCAACGATTCCGTGGCAAAAGATTCGAGTGGATCAATTTCCGGACGATACTCCCGGTTTCCAATCACGCCGCTGTGTTCCGGATAATCGCCGGTCGCCAACGCGGTCCCGTTCACTTCCGTCGAACTGACATAGACTGGATGATGGTGTGCGAAGAAAACACCCCGATTTGCGAGTGAATAAAGGGTCGGTGTATTTGTCACATTGACGAAATCCGGGCGCATCCCGTCCCACACCACGAGCACAACATGCCGCTCCAGGTCCGCCGCAGGGAGAGGAAGAACGGCAGCAAAAAAAAGTAACGTCAGTATCTTTCGCATGAAGCCGAGAGTTTCGCGTGAGGTTAACAGGGGTCAACTGAAAATCCAAGCGTCACGAAAATGTTACGTCGGGAATTTTGCAAAAATTCCGCTACCCACCGAGTTCTACGGGTCCAGTTAAACCTTTCCATTTTTCCACCTTCGTGATTTTCTCCCCGGATATTCCGTGATAAGGTGACATCCAGTTTATGACGAATGAAAATCAACGGCAGTTCCAAGGAACTGCAATTTTTTCGAAAAATCAGAACTATAAAAATGTTACGGTAACGATATCGTTTAATTTTTATATCAATTTTAGTCGTTAACGCAGATAAAGATAACGTTATCGCATAGCGAATAGTCGAATGTTTATTTATCCAAAACGGTATGATGTGATTGTCGTGGGTGCCGGTCACGCCGGCGTCGAGGCTGCGCTTGCCGCCGCGCGGATGGGATGCCGGACACTTCTCTTAACCATCAATGCGGATACCATAGGGCAAATGTCTTGCAATCCCGCAATCGGCGGCTTGGCCAAAGGACACTTGGCCCGCGAGATCGATGCCCTCGGCGGCGAGATGGGTAAGGCAACCGACATGACGGGTCTTCAGTTTCGAATGCTGAACATGAAAAAGGGCGCAGCCGTTTGGGCACCTCGCGCTCAGTGCGACAAGAAGGCGTATCAATTTCGATTGAAATGGGTCTGTGAGCGCGAATCCAATCTGGACGTCAAGCAAGGCCAGACTTCTAAGATCCTCCATCGGGATGGTCAGACTTTTGGAGTTGAGACCACCTTGGAAGTGCAATATCACGGTCAGACAGTAATAATCACGACCGGGACATTTCTGCGCGGCCTGATGCATATTGGATCCAATCAGCAGTCCGGTGGCCGGGCGGGGGAATCCGCTGCCATGAGTCTGTCCGGATCCTTAAAAGATTTAGGTTTGGAATTGGGTCGCCTAAAGACCGGCACGCCTCCGCGCCTTCTCCGCGGTTCCATTGATTTCTCCAAGACTGAGGTTCAGCCTGGGGACGAACCGGTTCCTTACTTTACGTATTGGAAAGATGATTTGTTCCACGTGGAACATTCGGGAACCAATCCCAAAGATATCGGGCATTCAAACGGTAAATACCCTCCCGGCTCCGTTCTGGATAAGATCGATGGACAATTACCCTGTTACATCACCTATACGACGGACAAAACCGCCGAAATCATCCGCGCTAACTTGCATAAATCCCCCATGTACTCGGGTGTGATCGAAGGAGTTGGACCGCGATATTGCCCTTCGATTGAGGATAAAATCGTCAAGTTTCCGGAGAAAGAGCGGCAGCAGATCTTTCTCGAACCGGAAGGTATCGCCACGGACGAAATTTACGTCAACGGATTCTCCACCTGCCTTCCCTTCGAGGTTCAGGTCGATATGGTGAGAACCATTATCGGCTGCGAAAATGCCGAGATAATGCGTCCGGCCTATGCGGTCGAATACGATTTTGCTTTTCCTACTCAGTTACATCCGACCTTGGAAACTCAGGTCTGCCAGAATCTTTATCTTGCCGGCCAGATCAACGGCACCTCCGGCTACGAAGAAGCGGCTGCCCAAGGGTTGATGGCCGGAATGAATGCGGCCCTCCGTGTCCAAGGCAAAGCCCCAATCGTCCTTCGTCGTGACCAGGCTTATATCGGTGTGCTTATCGACGATTTGGTTACCAAGGGAACTATTGAGCCGTATCGAATGTTCACCTCACGCGCGGAATATCGGCTCCTGCTTCGTCAGGACAATGCGGATACGCGCCTTTCCGAAATCGGCCACGCTGCAGGCTTACTGCCGCCAAGAAATTACGAAAAATTTAAAGCAAAAGAAGCGGCTATTAATTCGGAACTTGTCAGACTGAAACGTACTAGAGTAGGCACCGAATTACTGGAGCAAATGCTCCGGCGGCCCGAGATAAGCCATAAAGACTTGCCGGGCGACAATCCAACTTTGCATCCGGAAGTGGTTCAGCAAGTGGAGATTGCGATTAAATACGCAGGATATATTGATCGGCAACAGACCGATATCGAGAAATTTAAGGGGTTGGAAGGTAAACAGATTCCGCCTCTATTTGATTACTCAACCGTCCCCAGCCTCCGCAACGAGGCTCGCCAAAAGCTAACCAAGATTCGTCCCGCGACCTTGGGCCAAGCCTCCCGCATTTCCGGAGTTTCGCCAGCCGACATCAGCATCCTCACGGTGTGGCTAAAGCGAGCGGCAGCCGGTGACGGCAAGTCTCCCAACTCTAATGATCCGGCACCTGTGGATGCAGGCAACTAATTCAAATCGTTGAACATTAGTTTCCATCACCTCGACTTACAACTCGCTCAGCCCTGGGTCATTTCCCGCGGGAAGACCGACGTCGCAAGAGTGGTCGTGGTGCAACTCATGGATCGCGACGGAGTTATCGGTCTCGGCGAAGCCGCGCCTATTTCTCGTTACCAGGAATCGGTCAAATCCGTGGAAAGTTTCCTGCAAAAAATTGATCCCGCACAACTCTCTCCCGACTCGATTCCTGGGAGCATGGCTTACCTGGATACTTTGCACGCCGGGGAAATGGCGGCCAAGTGCTCGGTCAACATCGCATTGCTGGACCTTGCCGCGAAGCGCGCTCAAAAATCGCTTTGCGATTTTTTGGGTCTTGGCTTCCGCGAAAAGCATCATGCGACGTCATTCACCATTGGCTTGGGCAGCCTTGCCGTCACTCGCGAAAAGGCCCTGGCCGCCCGCGACTACCCTGTGTTGAAAATGAAGGCCGGTGGCACGAAGGACCAAGCCGCGCTGCGAGCCTTACGCGAAGTCGCTCCGGAAAAAAAGATCCGAGTAGATGCCAACGAGGCGTGGCATAGCAGGGAAGAGGCGCTAAAAAATATCGAATGGCTCGCGCAAGACCCGCAGGTGGAATTTGTCGAACAACCATTGCCGGCCGCCACTGCCTCCAAAGATTGGATGTGGCTCAAGCAACGCTCGCCGCTCCCCATTTTTGCCGACGAATCACATCACCTCGCCGCTGACACAGCGCACGCCGCGGAATGTTTTCATGGCGTGAACATCAAGCTCGTAAAAAGCGCCGGCGTCACCGGCGGATTGGAGGCGCTCAAGGCCGCCCGCCAGGCCGGCCTGAAAACCATGCTCGGCTGCATGATTGAGACGAGCATTCTCATCAGCGCCGCCGCGCATCTCGCGGAGTTGTGTGATTATCTCGACCTTGATGGGAATTTGCTGATCACGAATGATCCGTATCTTGGTGTGGCCGCAAAAAATGGAATTCTTTCGTTCGCCAGCGCGCCGGAAAAATACGGCTTGCGCGTCTGCGCTAAAGAAGGGCAGAGAGCATCTCTCGCTTAACCTGATGGCTATGGAGACGCAGAGCGCTCAGCGATTTTTAGATTAAAAAGCAAAGCAGACAATTTCCTACCTCTGCGTTCTCTGTACCTCTGTGGCTAACGATTTCTTTACCAACAGGAACTCTAAAGCCCCATCTTGCTCAACTCAGCCTCCAGCGAGGATTGGAATTGCTGCAAATCTCCCGGCGAAGGCCGATAACCCGCCTGCTGCGGAGACAACCCGAGCCGGCCGGTTTGATCAATATACCAATCGGCCTGCTGGCCGTCGCTGAACGTCACCTTGCCACTGACGACCGCTCCCGCTCGCGCCAGTTGGTCCACCACCACTGAAATATTTCCCGTCACGCCCGCAGGCGCCGCTGCATTTGGAGTGCTGGGTACCGGCACGGCCTGGGTCGGAGTGGCCTGGGCCGGCGGGGGCGTGGGCAGCGCCGGGGTGATTGGTTTGGGTGGCTCGGTATCCCTGGGTGTCAGCTTCAAGTCATCCACCAGGAAACGCACGTCCATGTAAGTCATCCGTACGCCCAATTCAGAAGCCAGGCGATTTTGGATTTCGGAAAGTTTCATTCCCTCGGCGATCCATTGCGCCACTTTTTTTCTTTGCGTGTCGTCCAGAGTCATAAGGTGTCCGCTACTGTTTCCAATCGTTTCATTCATTGTAGTGCAGCCTTGAAAAAACACAGGTCAATTTTTTCGCGGCGAATCGCAGCGCTCGCCCTTCCATTTTCAGCGGTGGAATTGGCCATGATCGCGCAAAATTTTTCTTCTTCGCCGGGAATTTTTTTTGGTTTGCGGGAATCACCCCATTGAGACAGCACCTCCGCTGAACTCCCTTATAAGACGAATGTTATTCCATATGGAACGTGATGTTTCGAACGGTTTAACGAGGGAGCAGGTCTCCCCAAAAATGAATTCTCCAATCCAATTTACTCTATGTCTTACGCGCCTATGGGTTCTGAACTGATCGTGACAAATGCCAGTTTCATCGGTGACCAAGGCTCTCCTTTTCCCAAATCAATTTCCAAACGTTCCCGGCGATCTACTCCACCCACTTTCTCACAGCGAAAAGCTTCGCCCGGTCCGAATTATTCCATCATCGTTCATTGCCATCTCTGTTGGGATTGGGTGTGGCAGCGTCCGCAGCAATTTCTCTCGCGTCTAAGCGCACGCCACAAAATTCTTTTCATCGAAACCATCGGGCCGGATCCGCAATTGTCCTCGTCCGTGGCGCGATTTTGGACGGCTGCAAATTTTCCGAATATCACCATTCTCCGGCTCCAATTTCCCACTTGGCGCTGGAGCGATGGCGCATTCGTGGATCGCGAACGCCGTCGCCTGGTGAAAGAATTTCTCTCCGGTCCCGGCGCGGGCCAATTCGAGAACTCCGTGCAATGGTTTTACGATCCGATGGCTGTGCCGTCCTTTTTGGGGCAGATGGATGAAATCGGCATCGTCTACGATTGCATGGACGAGCTCTCAAAATTCCGCGGCGCGCCGCCACCGATCCGCACGCGCGAACGGCGATTATTGACGGAGGCCGACGTCGTCTTCACCGGTGGTCACAAGCTCTGGCAATCGAAAAAATTGCTCAATGAGAATTGCCATTTTTACGGCTGCGGCGTGGACGTCGCGCATTTTGGCAAGGCCCGCGAAGCCGGCACAAAAATTCCTGATGACATTGTTTCGCTTAACAAACCAGTGCTTGGCTATTTCGGCGTGGTCGATGAACGCATGGATTACGACCTGCTCATCAAATTGGCCGACGCCAATCCGGATTGGAGTATTGCGATGGTAGGTCCGACGCTCAAGGTTGATCGAGTCCCGCAGCGCCCGAACATTCATTGGCTGGGACAAAAAAATTACACGGAGCTTCCGGCATACTGCAAAGCGTTCGACGTTTGCCTCATGCCTTTTGCGTTGAACGAAGCGACCGAGTTCATCAATCCGACCAAGGCTCTCGAATACATGGCCACCGGAAAGCCCATCGTCAGTTCCGCAGTGCCCGACGTGGTCACGAATTTCGGATCGGTCGTAAAAATCGCGCGCTCACACGAAGAATTTTTGGCGCTTTGCCGCCAGGCCATCGAAGCGCCCGATGCACGGGCCATCGAGGCTGGATTAACTCAGGCGGCGAATAATTCCTGGGACAGCATTGTGGCACAGTTGGAGAACCACATTGCAAAAGCCATCGGCCAGAAACAAACCACCGAGGCAATCGCATGAAGAATGAAAATGGAAACGGTCACAGCAACGGAAACGGCCACTTGAATGGCAATGGCCACTCGCATTCGGTTCAGCCGGTCGCGTTCGATTACCTCATCGTCGGGGCCGGTTACGCCGGCAGCGTTTTGGCCGAACGCCTCGCGCGCGGCTCCGGCAAGCAAGTACTGCTCATCGATCGCCGCTCACACATCGGCGGCAACGCTTATGATTGCTACGATGACGCCGGCATCTTGATCCACAAATACGGCCCGCACATTTTCCACACCAACTCAAAGGAGGTGTTCGATTACCTCTCGCGTTTCACTGAGTGGCGGCAATATCAGCATCGTGTGCTGGCGCACGTCGACGGCCAGTTGGTTCCGATTCCGATCAACCTCGACACGATCAATAAACTTTACGGCCTGAGTCTGAATTCATTCCAGATGGAGGAATTCCTCGCGAGTCGCGCCGAAAAAATCGAGTGCGCGCGAACTTCCGAAGACGTCGTGGTTGGCAAAGTGGGCCGCGAACTTTACGAAAAATTTTTCCGCGGCTACACGCGCAAGCAATGGGGGCTGGATCCTTCCGAACTCGATGCGCAAGTGACCGCCCGCGTGCCCACGCGCACGAATCGCGACGATCGATATTTCACCGACGCTTATCAAGCCATGCCCAAGCGCGGTTTCGCGCGCATGTTTGAGAACATGCTCGACCATCCCAATATTCACGTTTTGTTGAACACCGATTACCGCGCGGTGCGCAATTTCATCCCGCATCGCGAAGTGATTTATTGCGGGCCGGTGGATGAGTTCTTTGATTTTCGTTTCGGCAAACTTCCGTATCGATGTCTTGAATTCAAGCACGAGACGTTGAACTGCGAACAATATCAGCCTGTGGCGGTGGTCAATTATCCGAATGACTACGCCTACACGCGTGTGACCGAGTTCAAGCATCTCACCGGCCAGGAACATTCCAAAACGAGCGTCGTCTACGAATTTCCCAAAGCCGACGGCGACGAATATTACCCGATTCCGCGGCGCGAAAATGCGGATTTATATCGCCAATACCAGGAACTGGCCGAACAGGCGGGCGTGCATTTCGTCGGGCGGCTTGCCACTTACAAGTATTACAACATGGACCAGGTGGTGGCGCAGGCGTTGACGCTCTACGCAAAATTGGAAAACAAAACCCGCGCAGAAGCGGCGGCGTTGCAAAGCGTGCCGTCCATCACTCCTGTCAGTTTCCCGCGCGTCGTCAAACCGCGCCGCATCCGTCGTCCCGCCGTTGCCGTGGAATCCTGATCTGTTGCGGCGTATGAGATGCAAAGAGGCGCATCCGGGGGTCGAAGCTATTCCGCGCGAGCCGCTCTTTAAGAGTTTTTTCGCGGGTGGCTTTGAATGTTCCACCCATCGCCTGCGCAACGGCCAACGGCTGGACCTCGTGGCCGCCACGCATCACGAAGAATTCGCGTCGCAGGATTATCAACGTCTCAAAAAACAAAGTCTTCGTGTTGCGCGCGAGGGTTTGCGCTGGCATCTCGTGGAACGAACGCGCGGCCACTATGATTTTTCCACCGCTTCGTCCATCGTGCGCGCCGCGCGCGCCACCGGCACACAAGTCATCTGGGATTTGTGCCATTTCGGTTGGCCAGATCATCTCGATATTTTCACGCCGGACTTTGTCACCGCACTCGCCGATTACGGTGCTGCATTCGCCAAGTGGTTGGCCAAAGAAACGGACGAGCCCGGCTTCTTCGTCCCGGTAAATGAGATTTCATTTTTTTCCTGGGCCGCGGCCGACGAAGGTTGCATTTTCCCGTTCGCTGCCGGCCGGGGTTTTGAATTGAAAACACAGCTGGCACGCGCCGCGATCCGTGCCATGGACGCCATCTGGAGCGTAATGTCCGCCGCGCAGTTCGCCCACGTGGATCCGATTATTCATGTCGTGGCCGATTTGACACACCCCGAGGAGAAAGCCGAGGCCGAGGCCTACCGTCTCTCACAATTTCAATCGTGGGACATGATCAGCGGCCGTCTCTGGCCTGAACTGGGCGGCCACGAAAAATATCTGGATGTCATCGGGGCGAATTTTTATCCGCACAACCAATGGTTTTATAATCTCAAGGGCTTTCGCAGCATTCGTCCCTTCACTCCGATTTTGCGCCGGGACCCGGCGTATCGCCCCTTCCGCGAAATGCTCGGGGAACTTTACGAGCGTTATCATCGCCCGATGTTCATTGCGGAAACGGGTTCGGAAGATCGCAGGCGCGCCGGTTGGCTTCGCTATGTTTGCGGTGAAACCCTGGCCGCAATTGAAACCGGCGTCCCCATCCACGGCCTGTGTCTTTACCCCATTTTAAATCATCCCGGTTGGGACGATAGTCGTCATTGCCGCAATGGTCTCTGGGATTATCCGGACGCGGACGGACACCGGCAACTTTACGAACCGCTCGCGCGCGAATTGAAAGCGTGGCAAAAAGTTTTTGAACACGGTGAGGCATCCGGACACGAGGCCGCAATGGAGGCGGCGACGGCATGAACGCAAATAAAAACCGAATGACGAATGATGAATGGCTCTCGCAGTACTTGCGGGCATCACAAAGCCATTCGTCATTCGTCATTCGTCATTAACCCATGCCCACTCAATTTCTCTATCCGCGTCCCGAATATCCCCGGCCCGACCGGCAGCGGGGCACGATTGAGGGCGACGACTGGTTAAATCTCAACGGCCCGTGGCAATTTCGTTTCGATGGCAACCGGCGCGGAAATGAAGAGCTTTGGTTCACGCCCGACCACTCAGAATGGCGCGAACAAATCATCGTGCCCTTCTGCTGGGAATCCCTCGCCGCGTGGGGCGAGGGCGACGCCGCAGGCAATGACAACTACTACGCCACCCGCGTCTTCCGCAACCCGCTCGAAGTGACGCGCGAGAACCATCGCTCGGCGGTGCGCTATGAGGTGGGATGGTATCGGCGTTTGGTGGAGATTCCGCAAACCGACGCCTGGAAAAACAAGCGCGTCATTCTCACGATCGGCGCGGCGGATTTTTTCACCGATTGCTGGTGCAACGGAAAACATCTCGGCCACCACGAAGGCGGCTATACCCCATTCGATTTCGATCTCACGGACGCGTTGGTGGAACAGGACGGCAAACGGACCGCTTTGATCGTTTTTCGCGTTGAGGACCCGATGGACAACCGCGAGCAGCCCGTCGGCAAACAATGGCGCTGGTACACCACCACGAGCGGCATCTGGCAAACCGTGTTCATCGAGCCGCGAAGCGAAACGCACATTAAATTGTTCCGCATCGTCAGTGATATCGACAAAGGCACGGCGCAATTCACAATTGAATGCGCGAACACGAAAAACGGATGTTCGGTCGAGATCGAAATCAGCCCTCCTGGGAGCGCCGCCGTCCCGGCGGCAAGCCCCAACTGCGACCAGGCCGGCGAGACGCCAGCGCTCACAGGGAACTGCGCCACGTCCAGCGAACCGCAAACCTCCCTGGTTAAAGTCAAAAATGGCCGCGCCGAAACCACCATCAAGCTCAACACCGTTCGCCTGTGGGACCCGAACGCGCCGAACCTTTACAACGTCCAGCTCCGCCTGCGCACCAACGGCGACAAATACGACACCGTGCGCACTTATTTCGGGCTGCGCAAAATCGATTTTGAGATCGCCAGGGATTCCGGTGTGCCCGCTGCGCTTCGGTTAAACGGCGTTCCCCGCTATCTGCGCGGCGCGCTGCATCAGTCTTTTTATCCGGATGGCGTTTACACCGCCGCCAGCGTGAACGTCATCAAGAACGACATCACGCGCGCGAAGGAATACGGCTTCAATTTTCTCCGCATCCACATCAAGGTGGACGATCCGTTGATCTATCATTGGGCCGACAAGCTGGGAATTTTGCTCATGGCTGATTTCCCGAATTTCGGTGAAGGCGGCGACACCGCGTTCGGCCGCCGACGGTTTGAGCAAATGGTGCATGAAGCGATTGAGCGCGATTTCAATCATCCATCCATCTTTGCGTGGTGTTTGTTCAATGAAACCTGGGGTTTCGGCGGCCAAATGAGTTTCCTCGATAAACTCCTCGCACCAACACCCGCCGTCGCGCCCGGCGATGAAAAATCAATTGCCGAAACCGCGAAGAAAAAAGGAGGCGCGACCGAAGCAACACCCTTGTCCAAACCGCAGGTGTGGGTCCAACAAATGTGGGAACTCGCCAAATGCCTCGACCCTACAAGGCTAGTCGAAGACATGAGCGTTTGTCATTGGGACCACCTGGAATATTATCAGCACTGCGATACCGACATCAACTCGTGGCACTTTTACATCAACGATTACCAGAAGGCGAAAGAGCACATTCAGAAAATCGTCAAATCAACTTTCGTCGGCTCCAGTTTTAATTACGTCCCCGGTTTTCAACACAAAGGTCAACCGCTCATCAACAGCGAATACGGCGGCATCGGCGCGCTCGATGGCGACCGAGACATCAGTTGGAGCTTCAAATTTCTCACCAACGAATTGCGCCGCCACCAGCAAATTTCCGCCTATATCTATACCGAACTGCACGATGTGGAATGGGAATACAACGGCTTCCTGAATTACGACCGCACGCCGAAGGAATTCGGCTACGACCCGCGTTTCATCAATGAAAGCAATACGCTGCCCATCGATGCCCCGCCGATTGTCCACGCGAAACCTGGCGACACGATCCGGTTTGAAATTTCGTCGTCGCACTTTTCCTCGCGTGCCTACAAAAATGTTTCGCTGCATTGGGAAATGGGCGGCGTGGATACTCGCGGGCGGGTCTACCAGGACCTCGCGCTCGGGCGCGTGCAGATTCCCTTTCCTCACCGCAAAGTCGAGCACGCGCACACGATGGAATTAAAAATGCCGGACACGGAGATGCTGTGCACACTCCTGCTTTCCGCCCGCACCTCGGACGGTACGGTGCTCGCGCAAAACTTCGTGAACTTTTTCTGCAACGGCATTTATCCGACCGCCCGTGAAGAGACACCACGCGCGTTGATCCTGCGCGGCCTGCCCGCCAATTGGGAGCAAGCCAATTGGGAAGGTGAATTCGCCGATCGCGACAAAGCGCGCGCGGAAGACATTTGCTACGGTTTCGGCCATGGTTATTTTGAGTGGAAACTGCCGCTGGAAGGCGCGGACCTCGCAAAAGCGCACCGTTTAAAAGTCGTATGCGAAGCCTCGTCGCATCGCATGGACAGTCCGCAAACGGATGCCGACATCTTTCCAACGACACTGCAACTTTCGTTGAATAACGTTCCGGTTTACAAAGGAGTATTGCGTAATCATCCGCACGACGCGCGCGGCGTGCTCAGTTATCTGCGCGGTGGCGCGGGCGCCTACGGTTATCTTGTCCACGCCTTCGCTGAAGGCGATCTGCTTCGTCAAATTGCCGCCAGTGATGGCGATGGTTCGCTCCGTCTGCGTTGCGCCGTGCCGCCGGATGCCTTGCCCGTGGGTGGTTTGACCCTCTACGGCGCTGAATGCGGGAGATTCCCGGTGTGCCCGACAGTGATTGTAGAGTGGTGATACGGTAATAAATTTCGCGCCCCGGTTTTTCTCTTGTCTCGCACTCCTTTTGTTTCACAATTCAAACGTGAAGCAACGCGCTGGCATTTTCTTGTCCCTTCTCGTCGCGAGCTTTTCGGCCTTTGGCCAGATGACTTCCAACCAGGTGGCCACTGTCATGGCCCAGGCTCTCACGCGCGCGAATGATTTCCTGGTTTCAGGCGCCACTTCCAATGGCGTCGTGGCCGTGGTCGACCGCGAAGGTTTTGTGCTCGGTGTTTGGAGCCTGGCACCAAGTCCGTCCGCGTTGGACGTCATTGACGCCATCACCAAGGCTGGCACGGCGGCATTCCTCAGCAGCGATCAACAGGCGCTGACCTCGCGCACCGCCGGGTTCATCGTCCAACAACATTTTCCGCCCGGAATAAAAAATCGCGAACCCGGCCCGCTGGTCGGTGTGAATTTTTCGAATCTGTCCTTTTCGGACGTGAATCATTTCAAGGACCCGCGCACCTATAATCCACTCGCATTTGGCGGTGGAGGCACAAATGGCGCGCCCATTACACCGCTCGGATTAGCGGCACTTTCCGGTCTCGCCGGTTCGCCGGGCGGCGTGCCGTTGTATGATGCCAGCGGCCATCTCCTCGGCAGCGTCGGCGCGGCAATTTCCGGCCACGCTCCGATTCCTGAACTCTACGACATCCAACCAACCGCCAAACAACGGACGGACATCGACGAGGACGTCGCGCTCGCCGGTCAACTCGGCTTCGCGCCGAACAAAAAATTCTTTGGCTCGCAGGTGTTCATTGCCGGCATCCGCGTTCCTTACGTGAACAGTAAAACCAAGGTTGAATCGCCGCTGCCCTTGGGTACCGTTGGCGCACCTGTTCCGCCGTACGACATCACGAATTCGCCGCCGGTCAATTATCCTGCGCTCACTCTCGGCGGGGTGGCCGGTGAAATGCGCGCGCCCATTATTGACGACCCGGCGGGTGGATTGATTGCCGGCCAGGCTCGCCTCACTGCCGTCGAAGTCACGAACATCCTCACGCTCTCTGCCCAGCGCGCGGCAATTACTCGCGCCGGCATCCGTCTCCCGCGCGGGCAGGCCGCTCAGGTTTTCATTACGGTGGTCAATAATCCCAATTCACCCGGCGTTGCGCCAACAGTGCTCGGCACTTTTCGCACTGGCGAAGCAACCATGTTCAGTTGGGACGTGGCCATCCAGAAAGCGCGCACGGCGCTTTACTTTTCCAGCCCGCTCGCGACCGGCCTTTTGCCCGCTGAATTGCAAAACAAAGCACTCTCGACGCGCGCGATTGGTTTTCTTGCGGAAAGCATGTATCCGCCGGGCATTCAGAAAAAGCCGCCCGGTCCGTTCCTGGGTTTGCAGGAAAATTTCTCCCTCCTGCCCATTGGTGTGACGAACGTTTTGAATGGAGTTTTTTTTACCGGCGCCAATCCACCACTCACGGCGCCCGATCCGAATCTGCCGAACGGCATCACGATTTTCCCCGGCGGTTTTCCATTGTATCGCAACGGGGTATTGATCGGAGCTATTGGCGTCAGTGGCGACGGCGTGGATCAGGACGATCTTATTGCCGCCTCGGGCACGGTGAATTTTCTGGCTCCCACCGCGATTCGTTCCGATCAAATTATTTTTCGTCGCACGCGATTGCCCTATGCGAAGTTTCCAAGGAATCCTTCCCTGTAGACACCCCTAATCTTCCCGAAGTATTAAGTCAGCAGATTCATGGAGGAACATCATCTCGTCTTTTTCCTCAAGCTCTCTCAGACGGTGTAAAATGACAGCCCGCTGTTTATCGGTCAATTTGGGCAGCTCTGCAATTATCTCCTCAAAGCTCACAAACAAAGTTTACATGCATTGGAATTTACGGGCAAGCAATCCAGAAGGGGCCGACCGTTATTAAATGCCGGGATTGAGTGGAGGATAGTCAATGTCAGTCCATGTGTGAGCAAACTCTCGTAAAAGTTTTTGAGTGTTCTCGTCCTTGGATTCGTGCTTCATAAGCCGTCGGGTCAATGCCGTTTGAAACAGCACGCCTGCTGCCGCCATGTTTGTGTACGCACGCTGGAAATCGGCAACCGACCACGAACGACTCCAAATAAAGAGCGGAATTTCCGTTTTGGTCTTTGGCATTGTCACAAATTCGTCTTTGGAACCATCCTCATAGTGAATTTCAATTCGGGCCACGCGTGGAGTTGGGGATATTTCAGCGTGCATTGTCATAATTCGGTGATCAATTTTTGCTGCGTTTTCGTAGGAGGTAACAGTCTTCAAGCAATCGCCGCCAATTGCGATTGAGATCAACCCCAGATGCGTTCGGTTGATAGACCCAACCGCGATAAGACCGGTCATTGAATTTGGATTCGTTTAAACAGTCATGAACCGTCTTTCCGATTATCCATACCTTCGATGAACCGCAGGATTTTAAGAGAAATCCTCCGTAACCTTTCCACCATTGCTCGTGAAGCTCCTTTTGAACCTCGATATCCACTCGCCCCTCCTTTCGTCGATAGATAGCGTGAACGGAACCATCGAGCAGCCAAATTCCCATCCTGTAAAGTTCCCTCAAGGTATCGATTTTCCAACGTAGTCGATCGTCAAAGCTTGCGCCGTCTTCTTGCCGCGGTTGTGGGCTGCGGAAGGTAATCCGGCCAAACATGTCCCAGTACGTTGGAGTTCCAGCATTGCTCAGCTTTGCCGGTTTGATGGTCAACAGGTTGCTCTCTCCATAGGCAAGACAGTAAACCAAGCGAACGAAATGTTCTGGTGGTAAGTTTGCATTGCGACGAAGAAACGGCCGAATTTGAGCTTCGCTAATCTTGAAGCTCGCATCTTGGTCGGATGTGAAGACGTGAGATTCTGCTACGAGAACCAATTTTGGTTGTTTGGGTTTCCAATACCAACGGTGCCTCTCAACCTTAATTGCAATCTCCAGACTTTCCGCACGGTAATCAGCTTCTCGCAAGATCCGACAACCCTCAGCATGAGTTGATCTGAGATATTCCAAAGCATCTGAGGTCAATTCCGACATACTATTTTGCCGACGCCATTTCCTTTTTCGCAGAATGAAACGTATGACACGTCGAACAACTGCTCGCCACGCCGCCTTTCGGGCTGTGGCACTCCACGCAACTTGCCCGGTTCGGCAATAAGATATCCGCTGTGTCGCGACTGTGCGCGGCATCGTGGCATTGCGCGCACGCGACTTTGAAATGTTTGGTGTGATCGAACCGCCCGCGAATCAGCCAGCGATCGGGAATGAAAGGCCGGTTCACTGCGGGCGCGCCATCATCTGATTCGGCGACTTGATGGCAATAGGCGCAGCCCGGAAAGCGCGCGGCTCCCATCGCATCCGTTCCCGCGGCTTGCGCGACCGGGCCGGTGCGAGCATCACTGAAGAAAATGCGCCGCTCCAATTCCTCGCCCGAGCCGTAGCGCCCGCGGATTTGCGCCATCTGCGTCTGCACGAAATTTTGCAGCGCTGCAGGCGCGATTCCTTTTTGCTTCGCGCCGAAATCGGCATATTGCTCCGGCAAGCTGCGCAAGAACGCGCGCACGTGCTCCGCGCTGCCATGCGGCAGGCGCAATTGCGGGTTGTTCACGTCAAATTGCAACGAGTGGCACGTCCGACAATTCTCCTCGTAAGAAATTTTCAAATAATAGACGCCCGCCGCATCCGGCTTATGGCAATCCGCGCAATCCAGCTTGTGGCCGTTCAACGGCGGGATGTTTGCCGAGGTCAGATGGAGCGCGTGATTAAATTTCAGCGTGTCCGGATCCCTCAATTTTTCCGCCAGCACCTGGAATTCAGGATGGTCCGCCGCAAAACTGTGAATGAGCCCGGTATAACCTGCTTTTGGCCGCGGTGCTTTGAACAAAATCCGTCCCTGCGCCGCGCGAAAATCGAAATCCTCCGCTGGCAATTTTCTTCCGATCTCCACTGAAGCCCGCATCACCTCTGCGTTCGCGTGGCAGGAAAGACAATTTGCATCGGTCGGTTTCGGCATGAGCCCCGAGCCTTGATGCTCCCGATGACACGCCGAGCACGAATGCGCGCGCGCGACATTCGGCTCATGAAAGGAATGCGCCGCGTGGCAATGCTCGCAATTCTGGTCAATCGCGTTCATTCCCGGCGGCTCGATGGCAGCCAGCGCGCGCACTTGAAAAGGTCCCGGCGTGGCATTGAACGCCGCTTTCATCAAGCCATGCGGCCCAGCGTGCGCGGTGCCGTGGCACGCAACACACGTTTCTTCGTCGCTTTCGCGTGCTCCGGCGATTTTAGCGAATGCGGCCGTGGAATGTTGCGACGAAAGTTTTCCCGGATTGATAAATTTCGAGCGAAGCGGCCCGCACAAACCGATCAAAAGAATTCCCGCCGTGAACGCCGTCACGCATATTGCCAGCAATTTCCGCTTCGCACGCAGACTGCGCACCGGCACACATTTTGTGATTGGCCGGCAGCACGTCCCATCGGGCATCGGCCCATTCCGGCATGGACCGCCATATTCCACCGGGCGCGTGCATTTGTAGCGCCCCTTGCTCTCGCCAGGATTTGTTTCGAGCGCGGGCTGGCATTCGTAAGTGGCGCGACAATGGCCTTTGCCATCCGGCCCGATGCGGCAGGGCTTGCCTTCCGCCGCGTGCCCGCAAATCCAATTTTGATTGGGCCGCTCGTACTGATGCTTGTCGAAATCCGGCGAGGGCAATTGTTCCTTCATCGCGCGCCTCCCGAAAAAGCAAACACCAGCACAATGTGCGCGAGCGTCCAGAGCAGCAGGCTGTAGGTCAGCGGAATGTGGACGAAGAGCCAAAGCTTGAGCACCAGTTGCAGCGAATAATGATAATCCAGTCCGTCCTTTTGCCGGACGAGTGTGGCGATGTCGTCCATCGTCGCGCGCTCGGAGTCGTTGAGATAACGATTGAGCTCGGTGATCTTATTCAGCACCAGGTTCAACGGCGTGCGGACTTCAAACAAATGCGGCACCACATTTCGCGTCCCGTCGAAAAAGCCCTTCAACTCGCGCGCATAAAAATCAGCGATGGTCGAAGATTTCATTTCCTCGACGGATTTTAACGCCAGCGCTTCGGCGCGGTCCTGCAATTGGCGGCGAATTCCCGGAATGCGCTCGAACAAAACCTCGCCACCGCGCGTCGTGAGGCGCTTGGGAATCGTGCGCGAAACGAACAAGCCAAAGAATCCGCTGAGCATCACCAATATATATAGCCACGCGAGCGTGCCCTCGAACCATCCCGTGGGCATTTTGTAGCTGATGTGCACCAGGAACAGCACCGCGGTCAGCAGGCCCGCATAAATGTGAAATTGCAGCCACGCCTCCGACGAGAGCAGCGGCAAAAAGGAAATCTTCTTGCGCGCATTGTAAAAAGTAAGGGCGAGCATGACCCCGAACAAAGCCCAGCCGCTGAGATAAGCGAACCGCGAGACCACACCCGCATATTTTTCGTGCGCCCAAACCGCCAGCACCGAACTGATCAAAAAAAGAATCAGTCCGGCTGAGCGCTGTTTGGAAAAGACGTTCATTTCCTTAGCCACTTGGCAAACGCATCCAGGTCATTCATGTTGATTCGCACCAGCGCGCCGTGCGGACAGGCGCGCTGACAGGAGGGACCGGTGATTTGCTCCACGCACAAATCGCATTTCGTCGCCTTCAAAATCGGTTTCATTTCCTTGTCCACCAGAAATTCCCCTTCCTCATCGCGAGTTTCGACCATGCGAATCGCGTCGTAAGGACAATTATTGAAACACGATTTGCAGCCGATGCACGTCGCGGGATTGATCACGACCTGACCGCCAAACGCGTCCCGATGAATCGCGCCCGTCGGGCAGCCAATCATGCAAACCGGATCCACGCAATGCATGCACGCATTCGCCACCATCAGTCGCCCGTTTACCGGGCCATTCCGCAGAAAACGCGGGTTGTTATCATGCGCCGTTGCGCACGCGCGCACGCAATCGTCGCAGCGCGTGCAACGATCCATGTCAATCAACATGGTCGCCGTGCCGTTGAACAGGCGGTTTTCCGTCAGGAACTCCAGCATGTCCGCGCCAATTTTTGCGCTCGCATCCATGGCTGGCGGCGGCGCGGCTTCTTCCTCCGCGATGGGCGTCATTGGCGGCGGCAATTCGTCCTTCGCAATCGCTGGCAGCACCACCGATTCCATAACCGCCGTCGGCACGACTATCACGTGCGTGTAGCCGATGACACGCAAGGTGTATTGCAACGGCACGGCCGCCTGCGGGTTGCGCCAGTTGTGCGCGATTTCCTGCAAGCCGTAAATTTGCCCCGCGCCGAGATAATTGAGCGTGCGATGGCCATTGCCAAATTTCTGGCTCACGCGCGCGAAGCCGGCCTTGATCAGAATCACCCCGTTCGGGTAATCGCCTTCCTCCGCGATGATCGGCTCCTGCTTGCGCGGGCCGCTCGCGACGGTTTGCGCGAGCCGCTTGTAATCGCCGGACCAATCGTAATCGCCAAACGTGCCAAATTCTGTTTTGGCCATGACCTGCTTCAACGCGTCGGCGGAAAGATTTTTGAAAATCGGAATTTCGCGGAGCGCAATTTCCAGCGCCCGCGCCCGGTAAATCTCGTCAATGTGCCGGCGCAGCGCGTCATCACACTTCATCAAATCGCGCAAACCCTGCCAGCGAATCTCCAGCAGCTCCGCCTGCTCGCTCTCCGCAAAAATGGAGGCCGTGCGCGGCATGCGGCTGAGCGCGGCGATCTCGCCGAAAAATTCGCCCGGCTCCAGCGTGGCCGTGCGGTGCTCGTCCAGGACCCGCGGCACGTCTTGAAGAAAAATTTTTACTTCGTCGCCCGCTCGCCGCTCGGACACGCGGCTGTCCTGCTTTAATTGGGACGGGCCGATGCTCTCCGGCTCTTTGGTCTGGCTCCACAATTGCGCCATCACGCGAAAGAGACTTTTGCGCTTGGAAACGCGCCGACCGAGGACCGACGGCGGCAATTCCGGCCCGAGCACCACGCGCACATTGCCCGACATCACAAGAAACGCCGACGTGCCGTAATCGCCTTCACGCACGATGATTTCGCCGCGCTTAAATGTTTTAATGCGCGTATCGTGCTTGAGAACGTCCCGCAGGGACGCGCGCTTGGGGAAATTATCCGGATTCATCCGCGAGAACGGCGCCACCGCCAGCAACCGCTCAACGCTGGCGTCCGTCATTTCCGGATCGAACGCGGCATCCCAGCGTTGCGGACGATCGAAAGTGAAGGGTGCGGAGGGCATTTGAATCAGTCTTTAATCTTAAACTCCACATATCCGTCATCAGGAACGTCGCGAATCTGGCGCGCAAGGTCAGCATGAAAAAGAATTACCTCGTCTGCTCGAACCGGTTTCAACGATGCAGTCGCGCCTGATTGTTGAAAGACAAAAGGCGGATAAGCGAGAAGCAGTTCTCCAGGCTGCAATGGGTGAGTTAATCCGACGTTTAAAAAATGTTCGACGTCCGCACTCAACCCGCAAAAAAATTCCTCAACAGTCTCAGTTAGCAATTCAACTTCTCCGGTTTCAGCAAAAAGCCTTAGAACCACATTATCTCGAATTAGGAACTGGTCGCCAAACTGGTCCTGCGCAAAAGGAATATCCGCAGGTCCAATGCCTTCGTAGAGCGTGCAAAATGCATGCTGCCCTCGCCACGCAGCACGAAGCGAATGCCATTCCGGCGACAAGCTTGCGCCGCGCACATGCACCGCTCCTTCGTGGAGAATAAAACCGTTTGTATCAGCAAGAATGCGGCTCAGGGCAGCGGGGAGTTCGCGCAGAATTTCGACATCATCTATGCTATCGCCTCGCCATGTAATACTGGAGAGATTCATAGGCCTTTATGCATCCAGCACCAAATTCGACTTCGGTTTGCAAATACACGTCAGGCACGAACCTGTCTCGGCGCTCGCGCCTTGCGACGCCAGATATTCCACGTCGCCGGATTTGATGGCCACCAGGCAGGTGCCGCAATTTCCCGCGCGGCAACCGGCATCAATCCTGACTCCACGCGCTTCGGCAAAGTCGAGCAGCGAACCCATCGCCGGGTCCCAATGATGCGTTTTGTTCGATTTGCCGAACGTCACCGTGATCTTCGAGAGCATCATCGTGTCGCTCGCCGATGGTGGCGCGGCTTTTTTCACCGACGCCGGGCCGAACGCTTCGAAATGCACATTTGCATCCGGCACGCCCCATTCCGTGAGTCCGTCCGTGATGCTCTTCATGAAAGCGCCCGGGCCGCACAGGAAATAATCGTAATTGTTCGAGGGCAGCAATTGTTTGAACAACTCCACCGTCACGCGGCCTTCGTGCTGGTAATCTTTGCCCTTGGCATCCTCTTTGGCCGGTTTGCTGTAGCAGACGTGCAGGCGCACGTTTTCATTTCCGGCGGCGATTTTTTCGAGATGCTCCTTGAGGATATGTTCCTTGCGATTGCGCGCGCCGAAGAAAAACCACACCTCGCGCTTTTGCCCGCTCTCCACAATCGCGTTCAGCATGCTCACCATCGGCGTGATGCCCACGCCGCCTGAAATCAGCACCACCGGCTTTTCCTCGGACATCTCCAGAAAGAAATGGCCGCCCGGCGCTTTCACATCGAGGATGTCGCCCACTTTGATGGTGTCGCAGAAATACGACGAGGCAATCCCGCATTTGGCGCCCTCACAATCCGGCGGCGGCAGCGCCTTTTTGATCGTGACGCGGTAACAATCGGGCCGATGCGAATCCGAGAGCGAATAACAGCGGATGACGGGCTTGCCCTGGCCGGGCAGGTTCAGTTGAAAGGTAATATATTGGCCGGGTTTAAACTGCGGGAGCGGCCGCCCATCGTGCGGAGCGAGATAAAACGAATGCACGTCCTCGCATTCGCATACTTTTTTAAGGACCTGAAATTTTCGGTAACCGTTCCAGACGAGGTTGATTTGTTCGACCTCTTTGGTCCGGGCTTTGGCCGTCTGGATTTCGATTTTTAACCGCTGGCGCGCCAGTGATTGTTGCTCGCGCTCGAATGACAGTCGCCGCAAAGTCCCGTAACAAAGCGAGGCGGCGTAAAGGGTCAAAAATCCGAGCAAGAGATAACCGAAGAGGAGACTGATATTTCCCCCAAATGCAGATTGCATCTGTTGTATAAGGGATTGCATTTCTGGTGTGCAGAATATAACAAGGCGCTGTGCCCGGCAAACATTTAACTTGGTTCTCGCGGCATTCAACAAAAGAAAAGTGGCGGAGATCCGTCGCCATCCAAAACCTTGCGGATATCTTTGTGCGGCCGACCGCGCGCCAGCGGTTGCTCTGCTGGTCTTGCAGCCCGTCAGGGCGAAAGAAAATAGCCCACCGCTTCAGTGGTGGGGCGTTGCGCGCGAACGTTCAAAGTCCCGGAGGGACGGCAGAACCTCATGGAAGGAATTTCTGCCGTCCCTGCGGGACTTGGCAAAGCATGGACGTTCATCCCAGCGATGAATCACTGGGCTATTTTCTTTCGTCCTGGCGGACTTGGCTTTTGGGCCTGCGCTCGCCCATTGCGGGTTTCGTTCTGATAACTTTATTCGTCATTTCCCCGCCGCGGGTTTTTGCTGATGAAACAACCTCTCCAGTTGTCGCGCCTAAATTTCTCGGTTCACAAACCTGCAGCTCGAGCAGTTGCCACGGCGGCGCAGGTGAAAAAAGCAATCAATACACGATCTGGTCCACGCACGATTTTCACCACGCGAGGCCTTATGCGACGCTCGAAACCGCACGATCCGAGCGGTTGGCTGAAGTCTTGAAACTCGGCAATCCCACACAAAGCGCGCGCTGCACTGTTTGTCATGCGCCTTTTGCCACTGTTCCCGCGGATCGCCTCGGCCACGATGCGCAAATCAGCGAAGGCATCTCGTGCGAAACCTGCCACGGCCCCGCCGAAAACTGGCTCCGTTCCCACACCCGGCACGATTACACGCACGCCGACCGCGGTGCCGCCGGAATGCGCGACCTGAAAAATCTCTACGTCCGCGCAAACACATGCGTCGCCTGCCATCAGAACATCGATCCCGAAATTCGCGCCGCCGGCCATCCGGAATTGATTTTCGAATTGGACGGGCAATCGGTGACGATGCCGAGGCACTGGCGCGAGGAGCGAACGCCGGCTGATCGGTGGTTTGTTGGGCAGGCAGTCGCGCTTCGCGAAATGAGCGCGCAATTACAAAGTTTTCCCAGCCTGGAGTTATCGAATCGCTGGGCCGGTCTTTTATGGGTGCTTCAACGGGCGGGCAAACCTGAAATTCTCCAAACGAATGACGAAGACATTGCGCGGGTGCAAAAACGTTTCGACGGTTTTGCGCGGGAAATCGCAATGATCCCAAAAGAAGAACCTTCCGCAAACGGCCTGAAACAAACGGTCCAACAGCTCTCCGCGAGCAG
This sequence comes from Verrucomicrobiia bacterium, assembly GCA_036272195.1. Lineage (GTDB taxonomy): Bacteria > Verrucomicrobiota > Verrucomicrobiia > Limisphaerales > DASXHY01 > DASXHY01. The sequence continues at coordinate 36,113 of DATAZE010000058.1, forward strand.
CACAGCTTTTGAAGATAAAATGATTCCCGTCCCACTCCAGGCACGCCGCGCCGAACGCCTCACACTCGCATTAGACCGTCTGGTTATAATGCTTCCCGGCGTAACCACCAATTCCGCCGTGAACCAATCCCTGAACAAGCTTTTTGCCGACGCCCAATCGCTGCCGGATTTTGACCCGAACCAGTTCGCGAAGGACCTGAACACATTCCATTCCAGTGTCGCCGGCTTTCTGGAAACAAAATAAGCGCTGCTTGGCGCTGCCCGTTTTTTGCCTGAGCGCCACGCTCGCGGCGGCGCAAACGAACTCCGCGCCCAACACCAACGCCCTCGCGCCGCACCAATTCATCGACACCAATTCACCGCCGCAATCGCCGGTAAAATTCAACCCGGACTTCGGCGTCCCGCCCTCGCGCTACCATCCGAGTCCAGCGCCCAATCCATCGATCAGCTCGCGCTGGGTGACAAATCTTCCGCCCGAACCAGTCGCACCGCCGGTTTTCAATCCCGACCCCGGCGCGATGTTGAAATCACAAACAACCAACACGCCGTTCTTTACCAACACATTTTCACCACCACCCGCTTATTCCGGCGAAGCGATACCCCCGGGGTTCACGTTGCCGCGCCCGAACGTGCGCAGCGAACAACTCGAACTCACGAACCAGCCCGCGGGCAATTACGGCGCGGGCCCGCTGCCGCCCGGCCTCGAATTGCCCCGCACCAACACGCGCGGCAATCTTTACATCAAGGAAAAATGGGATACCCCGAAATACGCGCCGCTTTATGATTATACGCTCCCGCCATTCGCCGAACCCGAAACGAACCGGTGGCGCATCGGTTTTGTGCCGTGGCGCCGTTACACCAGCGGCGACATCGAGCAGCCCTATGAATCACCCAAGCCGATGCTCTGGCGGCCCTACGCGCAAAGCCTGCTCAAAGGCGACGCGCCCATTCTCGGACAGGATGTTTTTCTGGACCTGACCGCCGGCTCGGAAACCACTTTTGAATTGCGCCGCGTGCCGACGCCGAGTGGCGTCAGTTCATCGCACCCGAATAACGCGGAATTTTTTGGCAAAAGCGAGCAGATGTTCGTGCAAAATAATTTTTCATTCACCGTCGACCTCTTCCAAGGCGAAACCGTCTTCCAGCCGGTGCATTGGGCCTTGCGGCTGGAGCCGGTCTTCAACGTCAATTACACTGACACACGCGAGAACAACGTCATCAGCCCGAATCCCCAGCGCGGCACGGATCGTCTCGATAGTTTCGTCGCGCTTCAGCAGGCGTTCATTGAGCTTCATCTCGGCGATCTTTCGGAGAATTATGATTTCATGGCCACGCGAATTGGCAACCAGCCCTTCAACAGCGATTTTCGCGGGTTCATTTTCAACGACGTCAATCTCGCTGCGCGTCTGTTCGGCAATTACGACAACAATCGCTGGCAATACAACGTCATCGTCTTCGACATGGACGAGAAGGACACGAATTCCGAGCTGAACAAATTCGCGCGGCGCGGCCAGGACGTTTTCATCGCGAATTTATTCCGCCAGGATTTCCTGTGGCACGGCTATACGGCGCAATTGAGTTTTCACGCGAATTTCGACCACGGCGGCACGCACTACGACGAAAACGGGAACCTCACCCGCCCAGCGCCCCTCGGCTCGGTGGTGCCGCACGATGTGAACGCATTTTATTTTGGCTGGGCGGGGGACGGGCACATTGGCCGGTTGAATCTCAGTCACGCATTTTATGAGGTGGTTGGGCACGACAGTTTCAACGGCCTCGCCGGCCGCCCGGTGGACATCAACGCTCAAATGGCCGCGCTGGAACTCTCTTATGATCGCGATTGGATCCGCTACAAGGCGTCCGTGTTCTATGCCTCCGGCGATCACAAAGCCACCGACGGCACGGCGAACGGGTTTGATTCCATTGTCGACAACCCGAATTTCACCGGCGGCCCGTTCAGTTGGTATGTGCACCAGGGATTCAACCTCGCCGGCACCGCAGTCGGCTTGAAACAGCGCGACAGCCTCATCCCTGATTTGCGCACGAGCAAAACGGAAGGACAGGCGAACTTCGTTAACCCGGGCGTATTGCTCCTCGGCCTGGGAACGGAAATGGATTTGACCCCAAGGCTGCGGAGTTTCATCAACGCGAATTACGTTCGCTTCATGGAAACCGATGCCATCAAAACCGCGCTCCTCACCGACAAAGTGGACAATGAACTCGGCTACGATTTAAGCCTCGGATTTCAATATCGTCCGCTGTTGACGGACAACGTCATCATTTCGACCGGCTTTGGCACATTGATTCCCGGCACCGGCTACCGCGACATTTACAAAACCAGCAGCGATCCTGTTTCCGGCTACGGCTCGCACGGCCGCGGCCGGGTGGATGATTTTCTTTACAGCGTGGTGTTGTCCGTCACACTTACTTATTAAAGCCATGACGAAAATCCTTCGGTCAATAATCGGCACTCAGGGTAAACAATCTTTCGTTAGTCCGATAGGACGTCAGATAATAGCCCACCGCTTTAGCGGTGGGTTTAGCCCAAACTTCCCAAGTCCCGCAGGGACGGCAGAACCTTAAAACATGCACGCGTTCACGAGCAGCCTCTATCATTGTGTGTGGAGCACGAAAGACAGGCGGCCCGTCCTGACACCCGAAATTCAAGCTCGGCTTTGGCCATATCTAGGTGGAACTGCCCGGGCAAACAAAACCTGGGCATTGGCCGTTGGTGGTGTCGCTGACCACGTCCATATCTTGCTTTCGCTGCCTTCAACACTCACAATTTCAAAAGCCATCCAATTGTTGAAAGGCAATTCGTCAAAGTGGTTGCATGAGGAGTTCCGCGATCTTCGGTCCTTTAATTGGCAGGAAGGATACGGAGCTTTCACGATTGGAATGTCGAGTGTAGCCGATACCAAAAACTATATTGCCACACAGAACGAACATCATCAGAAGAAAACGTTCCAGGAAAAGTTTCGTTCCTTTCTGGATAAGCACGGTTTGTCGTATGATGCAGCGACCTTGTGGGACTAATTTCTGCCGTCCCTGCGGGACTCGACGACGCTCCGGCGTTCATCCCAGCGATGAATCGCTGGGCTATTTTCTTTCGTCCTTACGGACTGGGCTGGTTGCTTTCGCGATATTTATATTCCTGTCGTTTATTCTTTCGTCGACACCGCTTTTTGCCGATGACGCTGGCTTCGGCCCATCGATTTCCGTTCCGCGTGATTTGCCTGAAAACGATCCGCATGGTTTGCCCGCGCGAAATTGGATCGATCAAACTCGCGAAGAGGCCACGCACAAAAGCCTGGGCTGCCTCGAATGCCATAAAGGCATTGAAAACACATCCATGCACGTCAGCCCAAACGTCGTGCTCGGCTGCATCGATTGCCATGGCGGCAATCCGACACCCGGCCTCACTCAATACAAGGCGCATGTTCAACCGTCGCACCCGGAATTCTGGCCCACCTCCGCCAATCCGGCTGACGCCGACGTGCTGCTCAATCAGGAATCGCCGGAATTCATCCGGTTTGTGAACCCCGGCGATTTGCGCGTGGCGCAACAGACCTGCGGCGTCTGTCATCAGCAAGCGGTCGGGCACGTGTGGCTCAGCATGATGAACCACGGCGCCACGCTCTGGGGCGCGGCGCTATATAATAATGGCGCGTTTCCGTTGAAGAATTATCGCTACGGCCAGGCCTATGGGCCGAATGGCGAGCCGTTGAAGCTGATAAATCCTCACACGCCCACGCCCGAAGAAACGCGATTGCACGGAATTTTGCCGTTCATCGAACCGCCGCCGCGTTTTCCCATCGCGCAACCGAGCAATATCCTTCGCATCTTCGAAAAGGGCGGCGAGAAGCAATTGCAACTCGGCATTCCCAATTCCGAAGAGGAGCCGGGGCATCCTGCGCGCCGTTTGTCCGAGCGCGGATTCGGCACGTTGAACCGGATTGATCCCGTTTTTCTCAACATCCAAAAAATGCGCCTGCATGATCCGCTGCTCGGCTTCATGGGCTCGAACAATCATCCCGGCGATTACCGGAGCAGCGGCTGCTCGGCCTGCCACGTGATTTACGCGAACGATCGCTCGCCCTCGCAGTCCGGCTGGTATTCCAAGTACGGCAATCAGGGCCTCAGTTTCAGCGGCGATCAATCCGGCCTGCGCCACGATGAACGCGGCCACCCGATTCACCACGAATTGACGCGCTCGATTCCCAGCAGCCAATGCATGGTCTGCCACATGCACCAGGGCAATTTATTCGTGAACCCGTTCCTTGGTTACACCTGGTGGGACCAGGAATCTGACGGCGAGTTCATGTATCCGAACCCGGACAATCCGATTGCCAACGACCCGCATTTCCGCGGCAGCCGCTCGCTCGCGCAAATGACGCAGCAGCACAATCCCACGGACGAAGAATTTGTTAATTCCATTCGCAACAATCCCGAAGCCGCCGCGGCACGCGGGTTGTGGGGCAATTTGGATTTTCTGGAAAAAACCGCTGAGTTGAATCCGAAACTCAAGAACACGCAATTCGCCGATTATCACGGCCACGGCTGGATTTTCCGCGCCGTATTCAAGCACGATCGCCAGGGCAACCTTCGCGATCTCGACGACAACATTATCCCGCACGATGATCCGGATAAATGGGCCAAGGCCGTGCACTTGAAGGACGCGCACCTCGCGCACGGCATGCAATGCGTGGATTGCCATTTCGAAGCCGACGCCCACGGCAACGGCAATCTCTACGGCGACCCGCGCGCCGCCACAACCATCGAGTGCATTGACTGCCACGGGACTATTTTGAAACGCCCGAGCCTCCAAACCACAGGCAATGGCGGCCAGATTGATTTGAATCAAAGTTCAACACCTTCGGGTCCGCGCTTTATCTGGGAAGGCAAAAAACTCTTTCAACGCTCCATGATGAGCCCGGATGTGCGCTGGGAAATTCCGCAAACGATGGACACGATCGACCCGGCGTCATCCCACTACAATCCGAAATCCGCGTACGCGAAAACGCTGCGGCGCGAGGGCAAGGAATGGGGAGATGCCCCGAATGGTGAAAAATGCTCCCGCGAACTGGCGCATGACAATTCCAACATCTCCTGCCAGGTCTGTCACAGCTCATGGGCCACGAGCTGCTTCGGCTGCCACTTGCCCATGCGCGCAAATCAACGGGCGCCGGCCAATAAGTTCGAAGGCGTCACCACCCGCAATTTCACCACGTACAACCCGCAGGTCGTCCGCGACGACGTTTTCCAACTCGGCATTGACGCCACTTACAAGAATCACCGGCTCGCCATATTGCGGTCGTCATCCGCCGTGATCGTCGGCTCGCAGAACGCGAATCGTGAATGGGTTTATTCGCAGCAACAAACCGTGAGCGCCGAAGGCTACAGCGGCCAGGCGTTCAACCCGCATTTTCCGCACACCACGAGCGGCGTCGGCACGACCAAGACCTGCACCGATTGCCATCTTTCGAAGGAGAATGACAACAACGCGTGGATGACTCAATTGCTCGGCTTCGGCACGGGCGCGGTGAATTTCTTCGGCCGCTACGCGTACGTCGGCGAGGGCAAAGGCGGGTTTGATGCCGTCGCGTGGACCGAGCAGGAGGAACCGCAAGCCGCCTTCGGCAGTCATTTGCAGAAGATTGCTTACCCCGCTGATTACGCACAACACGAGACCAACCACGGCGTTCTCACCGAAGCCTATCACCATCACGGGAAGGAAATTCTCGATCTGACATTGCGCGGCGAATATCTCTACACGGCCAACGGTGAAGACGGCTTTGAAGTTTTCGACGTGGCGAACATCGATCAAAAAGGTTTCTCCGAACGCATTGTGAGCGCGCCCGTTTCGCCGCTTGGCCAGCGGACTTACGTGCGGACGAAATACGCCACTTCCGTCACGCTGCCGAGCACGCTGGGCATCGATCCGTTGCGGCAGCATTACCCGGAAATTTCCAAGGCTGAAATTAGTGGCACGGGCGTCCCGCCCGTGCGAAGCGCTCAAGAAACACACGGGCGAGACGCCCGTGCCACTACGAGCGACATTTACACGGGCAACGAAGAACAGCCCATCAGCCTCATCTACACCTGGGCGTTTATCACCGACCGCGAAGAGGGCCTGGTCATGTGCAGCGTCGGGACGCTGGTGGACGGCCAGCCTGACAACAACTTTTTGGATAAGGAAAAAATCATTCGTTACAACCCGGACGGCAAACTCACCGGCGCCATGCATTCTTTCATGGCCGGAACGAATTTATTCGTGGTCGGCAAAAACGGCCTCTTCGTGCTCGGTCTGAGCTACACGGAATTGAAGGCGCCGACGATGGTTGCCGAATTGAGCGATCACGAATTCAAAAACCCCCGCGCGGTGGGCGTGCAATTCCGTTACGCTTTCGTGACTGACGAAGAAGGCTTCAAAGTCGTGGACATCACCGATCCGGCGCATCCGAAATTGATTCCGGGCGCCACGGTGCCGCTCAAACACGCCCAGCGCTTTTACCTCGCGCGCACTTACGCTTACGTGGCAGATGGCGAGGACGGCCTCGCATTCATCGACATCACCAATCCAGAGAAACCGAAACTGGAACGCCTCTACACCGCCGATGGCGCGCTCAACGACGTTCGTGCCGTGCAAGTCGGCTCCATCAGCGCATCGGAATTTGCGCTTGTCGCCGATGGAAAGAACGGCTTGCGGGTCATTCAACTCATCTCGCCAGAAAACGTCCCCGGTCACATGGGCTTCAGTCCCGCGCCGAATCCGAAATTGATTGCGACTTATCCCACGAGCGGCCCGGCGCTCGCGGTTTCGCGCGGTCTTGACCGCGACCGCGTCGTCGATGAAACTGGCAATCAAACCGTGGTTTTTGGCCGGCGCGGCTCGCGTCCGTTCCACCTTGATGAAATGGAAAAATTTTATCGGCATGAAGATGGCAGTCTGTATCAGGTGGAAGACGTCGTCGCCCGCGCGGGCAAACTCCAAGCTCGCGATGGAACCGAACTTCCCGCGCCTGCCCGATTCGCAGCGCCACCTGAACCCACTCTTTCGTCACCTCCACAAAACCGCCTCGTTCGCCGGGGCAATTGATTAGAATGTTTCTCAAAAGAAATTACTTATGAAAAAACTCCGTTTCGCCATCGCCGCGCTTTGCGCACTCCTGGCCATCACCGCCCGTTCGCAAGAAGAGAAGCCGCCCGTCCGCATCGCCATCATTGGCCTGAGCCACGACCACGCCTACGGCTTTTTACCGCGATTGCCGGAGCGAAAAGATGTAGTGCTCGTGGGAATCGTGGAAACGAACACCGACCTGATTCAACGCTACAGCAAACGATACCATCTCGACCCCGGCCTGTTCTTTCCCAACGCCGAAGCACTATTGGCTCACACCAATGTCCAGGCTGTTGCTGCTTTTGGCAGCGTCTTTGAGCATCGGCAGGTGGTGGAGGAATTCGCGCCGCATCATATCGACGTGATGATGGAAAAACCGCTGGCCGTGAACATGAAACACGCGCGCGCCATCGAAGCCGCCGCGAAGAAATACGGCATCCAGGTCATCGTGAATTACGAGACGACGTGGTATCCCGGCAACGCCGCCGCTTATGACATCGTGCAAAGCCATGCAATCGGTGATGTGCGGAAAATCGTGGCCCACTACGGCCACAACGGCCCCAAGGAAATCGGCTGCTCCACGAATTTTTTAAACTGGCTGACCGATCCAGTCCTGAACGGCGGCGGTGCGGTGGTTGATTTTGGTTGTTACGGCGCGGATTGGATCACCTGGCTGATGCATGGTGAAGCGCCGACTTCCGTGTTCGCGGTCACGCAACAAATCAAACCGGACGTGTATCCGAAAGTGGACGATGAAGCGACGATTGTTCTCACCTATCCCAAGGCGCAGGCGATCATTCAAGCCTCCTGGAACTGGCCGTTCAATCGCAAAGATATCGAAATCTACGGCCGTACCGGCTACGTGATAGTGCCGAACCCTGACTTGATGCACGTGCGGAAACCGGGCGAAGGCCAGGAGCACGACGTCACACCCCCGCCCATCGCCGGGCCGGATGCGGACCCGTTGTCCTATCTCCTCGCCGTCGTGCGTGGTGAAATCAAACCCGCCGGCCCGTCTTCGTTGGGGGTAAATTTGATCGCGATGGAAATTCTGGACGCCGCCCGCGAATCCGCCCGCACCGGCAAGCGCGTCGAACTGAAATAATTTTAAACGCGCTGGCGCCGTTCAACCAATGATGTAGCCGCCGACGTTAGTCGGCGGCTACGGCATTTTTAGAGACGCGCTGAGTTCACGCGGCAAATTTGGCGTGACGTTCCGCGATGAAATCCCAGTTGATCACGTTCCAGAATGCGCCGATATATTCCGGCCGGCGATTTTGATATTTGAGATAGTAAGCGTGTTCCCAAACATCGAGGCCGAGGAGCGGCTGCCGGCCATGGCTCAGGGGCGAATCCTGGTTCGGTGAAGTTTCAATCTTTAAATCTCCGCCGTCCACGACAAGCCACGCCCAGCCACTGCCAAAAACCTTGGTCGCGGCTTCCGTGAATTTATCCTTGAAGGCGCCGAAACTTCCAAAATTCTTGTCGATGGCTTTCCCCAATCCAGCGGACGGCGCGCCGCCGCCCTTTTTCAACATCTGCCAGAACAACGAATGATTGAAATGACCACCACCGTGATTGCGGACGGCTATTCGGATTTTCTCCGGAATGAATTCCAAATCCCCGATCAATTCCTCGATCGATTTCTTGCCCAGATCGGGAAAGTCCCCAACAGCTTTGTTCAAGTTCGCGACATACGCGGCGTGATGTTTGTCGTGATGAATCTGCATGGTTTGCGCATCGATGTGCGGCTCCATCGCATCATAAGGATAGGACAGCGGCGGCAGCGTGAACGGACCGCTCGGAACCGCTGGCGAGGCGGGAGCGGTTTGGCTTTGGGCATTCGGCAGTATTGAGCCCACGGCACAAACCGTGACAGCCATGGCGGTGGTTTTAAGAGCTTTGCGTCGCGTCATCATAAATATCCTTTTGTTGTTCGGGCAACTTTTACGGTTTACGAGTGGTTCGCCTCATCTTTCCCCTGCGAGGCAACTTATGCAAGTCATGGAAATGCATCACGACGGCTATGATCGAATCCGTCACTCCGGGAATTTTGACCTACCGGACCTGCTTGAAAAGTTTTCTCAGGAATTTTAATCCGCCAATGGCAATTTCGTCGCGAGTCGGTTCCATGCGGCGCCAGACAGCGGCACTGCGGGCGATGTCCGGAACATCCAAAGTCACCGATTCAATCACCACGTCCCCTTTATATCGAATCGCCCCCAGCGCCTTCGCAAAACCCCGCCAATCCGTATCGTCATTTCCAGGTGTGCCCCGGTCGCGGCCGCAAACGTGAAGGTGCGCGAGATGTTTTCCCGCTTTGCGGATGGCCTTCGCCATTGATTTTTCCTCGATGTTCGCATGAAAAGTGTCCAGGTGCAGCTTCAACGCGGGACTGCCCACCTCCTCAATCAACCTGGCCCCCTGTTCCAGCGTGTTGAGAAAATCAGTTTCAAAACGATTCAGCGGTTCGACGCAAACAAGTTTCCCCCGCTCTTCCGCGTACTTCGCCACGATTCTCAAATTGCGCACGACCGTTTTCCATTGCTCCCGGTAATCTTTGGGAGCCACCGCCTCCGCCCGGCCCACGTAAGAATAAATCGGCCCGCCCAGCACCGGGCAATCGAGCGCCACCATTTGATCCAGCAGCGCACAAAGAAATTTCACACCGTTCCGCTGACTGGCGGGGAAGCCGCGCAAATCGCGGTCCGGATTCATGGCTCCGCAGATGGAACCACAGACTAATCCCTGTTTTTCCAACTCACTCTTTATAAATGCTGGATCAATGTGCGAAGGGTCTTGAATCAGAAGTTCCACCGCGTCGAATCCCCATTTTTTGAACCGGCGAAAAAGATTCGCGTTCTCGTTTTTAAACGGAAAGACGAACAGCACCGTGTTAACACTTAGTCTCATGCTCTTTGGTGAGGTGATATTCGCGCCCACCGGTTAAATCAACGACGAACTGGCGAATTTTTCCGCGACAAATACGCGCCGCAGGATTCGCGGATGACGAGTTGCGGAGCCAGCAGGACGTTCCGCGGCGGAAGCGTTGGCTCCGCGATGCGGCTGAGCATCGTTTGAAAGGCTGTGACCGCGATGTCTTTGCACGGTTGCCGGATGGTCGTCAATGGAACGCTGACCAGCGTCGCGTATTTCGCATCGTCAAAGCCCGCCACGCGCACGTCCTCCGGTACGCGCCAGCGATTGTGTTCAATGGTCCGAATCAATTGCGCCGCCGTCAGGTCATTGGCGCAAATAATCGCATCCCACCTTTTTCCGGCCATGAGGGAACAGACAAATTTGGAGTCTTGCGGATCACCCGTCTGCAACCAATCCGGCTGCACTTCGATTTTATTGCGCGCGAGCGCTTCCCGCACTCCGGCAAATCTCCGCTCCACCGTCGGCGCCGAAAGCGGCCGCATGACAAACGCGATATCTTTGCAGCCGAGCTTGATTAAATGTTCCGCCAGCAAATAACCCGCGGCCACGTTGTCCAATCCCACCACGTCGAATCTCCCGCTCCTGGGAAAAGCGGCGAGATCGCGGTCCAGTAGCACCAGCGCAATCCCGGCCTCGCTGAATTGTTCCGAAATGCTGCGATTGACCTCATCCTGACCTTCGGTCAATTCGAACGGCGCAAAAAACACGCCGGCCACGCGCCGCTCAATGAACTGCTCACAAAGTTCGCGTGCATGTTCGCGGCTCCCGTCCTGGTCCAGCCGCGGATGAGACGAACCTCCCCAGAGCAGCGTGTACTCGCTCCTTCGTCCCAGGCTGGCGAGTTCGCCGCAGATAATTTCAAAAATTTCCGTCGTTCCCAGCCCCGGAATCAGCAGGCCTATCTGCCGCGTCGCCACCGCCACGCGTTTTTTATCGCGCACAAAAGTTCCCGCTCCGGCCCGGCGCTCGATAATTCCTTCCGCCATCAAATCGCGAAAGGCCCGCGCGACCGTCGGCCGCGAAACTTTGAATTGAGTGGATAACTGCGCTTCGCTCGGCAACCGATCGGCCGCGCCATATTTGCCCGCGGCGATTTGAGTGAGCAAATATTTCGAGATATCGGAGTGCTTATGCGCGTTCATGTGAGACGATGTGTGTACTTACAACCGCAAATCCTGTAATGACATCTTTCTGCCAAGCTGTCTAGTCTGGATTTGCGTTCTTTTCCGATGCGGAGGAAAAATTGTATAGATGAAGCTCACGTCCGCACCCCGCGTCGGTTGGCGTCATCGAACGAGAATTTCCGGACTCTCCCATGGTCCAAAGAATCTTTCGCTCGACTCCGTCCCCCAGACTGCGCCCATTCCTTTTGCCGATCGTACGCATCGGACAGCTTTCACGCTGATTGAACTCCTGGTCGTCATCGCCATCATCGCCATTCTGGCGGCGATGCTTTTGCCGGCCCTGGCCAAGGCCAAGGACAAGGCCAATCGAATTTCCTGCCTGAACAATCTGCGACAGATCGGCTTGTTCATGCAGCTTTACACGGACGATAACTCCGACACATTTCCGGCGCACAGGGATTATCCGTGGTTCATTCCGCCAAACGGCGATCCGCTCAACAATTGGTGGGGCCAGTACATCGTCACTTACGGCGGCGGCAAATCGAACCTGTTCATGTGCCCTGCCATCAAGGGCGTCCAGCACAACGCCGATGGCTCAGCCTGGCAGTGGGCCTTTAACCGCAACCTCGTCGGCTACGGTTATAACTCCTATTTTCTAGGGGCCTTCCCTCAACCGACTTCCATCGACAACGTGACCGTCGGCACTTTCAAATTCACCCCCAACCCCTGGTTTAAACGGGCGAATGTCCTGCAGCCCTCGGAAAATCTTACGATTTGCGACTCCGATCCGAAACCCGACGGAACGGACAGTTATTCCTGCTGGTGGCCGAAGGCAGCTCAAACTGTTTCCGGCAGCGGGAGCGGCCAGTTCGAGGGCGTCTGCGTGTATCGTCATAAACCGTCCGGCAACGTCGTGTTTTCCGATTCGCACGCCGAGTCGCGCAAAGATTCGGAAATCAATCCACCTATTGATCCGCTCAGTGGTGGCAGTTTGAAATGCCTCGCCAATTCCCGTTTTTGGGATCCGCAGCGCCGCGCGGGCGGGCTTTAAATTTCTCCGCTGAATTCATGGAAGTAAAATTTTTGCCCAATTTCCTCCCCTAAAAACCCGAAACCAACCCTCCGTTGAAAGTCCGAACCTATGAAGGCGCAATGCAAATTCACTTCACCAAACCCTGAATCCCGGCACCTCAACTCCCGGGAAGCAACGGCTGTTCTTCGAGATTCCACCCGAAGAATTGTTTTCTCCCTCGCGCTGCTGCTCTCACTGGCGGCGGCGGCCGGTGCGCAGACCATCGCCTATTTTGCCGACCCCGTCGCGACCAGCTTCGGCGGCGCATCCGGCAATCCGCCTGCGCTGAATATCGGAAATACTTTTCATGTCACCGGCGCCGGCATCACTGTTTTCCAACTCGGCGCTTTCGACTGGCAGGGCGATGGTCTTGCCACCGCGCATACGGTCACGCTTTTTTCCAATCAAGTCGCCATCGCCTCGGTCACGGTTCCCGCCGGCACCGCGGCTCCGTTGGTCAATGGTTTTCGCCTCGCGCCATTGCCTTCGCCCATCACCCTGCTGGCCGGTGATTATGCCGTGGTCAGCTACCAGATGAACGCCAACGATCCTTACGGCGATTACAACGGCGATAATCCGCCGGGCTTCAATACCGGCGCCAGCCTGACTCGCGGGGATGGAATCTACGAATTTACCCTCAGCACCACGTCCTACCCGCCCACTGTCGACACGGGATATAATTTCGTCAGCGCCACGTTCACTTATATTGACTCGACGGGCGTTTGGAACGGCGCCGGTGCGGATAACAATTGGAGCACGAGCGCCAACTGGAGCAACGGACTGCCGGCCTTCCCCGCAGTCGTGAACTTCGCAGGCAACACGCGGCCAGCCAATAACAACGATCTCTCAGGCATCACGTTGAACGGCATCATCTACGATCCCGCCGCCGGAGCCTTCACGCTCAACGGAAACGACATCACACTGAACGGCAACATCAGTTTCGGCGCGAATCCCTCGACGCTGGTTACCCAGAAGATCAATCTGAACATGGCTTGGAACAGTTACGTGAATATCGAAACACCGGCCAACGGCAATCTGATGCTCGCCGGAAATATCACTTCTGCGAATGGTCTGACCAAAATCGACAACGGGACTCTGACTCTGAGCGGCACCAATACAATCGCGGGCGCAATTTTCAACGGCGGCACCAACATCATCACCGGCAGCACCACCATTAACGGCACGGGCGGCGTTTTCTACGTCGGCAGCCGGAACGCCGCCTACAAAGGCACTCTCGTCCTCCAACCCAATTCGTCACTGACGGTCATCGGCAACTTCGGAGATGCCGCCGTGATCGGCCGCGATGGCGGCAGCGGCACGGTGATTCAAAATGGCGGTACGCTTACTTTCACTCCCAATAATAACCAAAGCGTCTTTGTCGCGGCCACCGGCAGTTCGGCCACGCGGGCGGAATATCACATGAACGGCGGCTTGCTCGACATGGGCAATAACCGGCTCGGCATCGGCTTCGGCGCCACCTTGTCCACCGGCATGGTTGCCCAGGTCAGCGGCGTCATCACCAACGTCGGACATCTGTTGATTCCATTTGTCAGCGGCGGCGGCAATGGCATCGGCATCTATACGCTGAGCGGCGGAAGCATCTACATCGGCTCCGGCGGCATCACCTCGGACGGCAACCGTCACGAAATTGACCTTGGCGGCGGCACGGTCGGAGCGTATTCGTCGTGGACCTCGCCTTTGAGCATGAACCTGACGAACCTGAACGGCTCGGTCACGTTCAACCCCGGCGGCAACACCATTCTGCTCTCGGGCGTGCTTTCCGGCAACGGTGGTTTGACCGTGGCGGGCGGCGGTGTGCTCGAGTTGTCCGGCGCGAACACCTACACCGGCGACACCAGCGTCACTTCCGGCAGCATCTTGCAGTTGGATGCCACCGGCAGCATCATCGGCGCGGTTCGCCTGGCGAATGGCGCCCAGTTGAACTTAAACTTCGGCGGCACATATGCGGTGGGCGGGTTGTACACCAACGGCGTGGCCCTGCCGGTCGGCACGTACAATGCCGGCAATCTTTCCGGCTTCCTTATCGGTTCCGGAGATCTGCAGGTGGCAAACAACATCAGCACCGGCCTCTGGGACGGCGGTGGCGCGAATAATAATTGGAGCACCGGCGCTAACTGGGATCAGAATGCGGCGCCCATCTTTCCCCTTAGCTTGACCTTTGCCGGTTCCACGCGCCTGACCAACAACAACGATCTTTCGAGCATTTCTGTCAGCGGCATCACTTTCGATTCCGCCGCGGGACCGTTTGAACTCGACGGCAATGACATCACATTAACCGGCCCGATTGGTTTCAGTGCAAATCCGCCGGCGCCCGTCACCCAGACTATCAATTTCAACCTGAACTGGACGACCGACGAAACCATTGACACGCCGACCAACGGTAATCTCACCCTCGGCGGCAGCATCAGTTCCGCAAACAATTTGACCAAGATCGACGCCGCCACGCTGACCTTGGGCGGAATCGATTCCTTCTCCGGCTACAGTCTCAACGGCGGCACCAATATTATCACTGGCCAGGTCACCATCAACGGCTCCAGTGGGCATCGCGTCTATTTGGGTGATGGCCAATCGATCCCCAACGCCTCCGGCACGCTCGTTCTTCAAAACGGGTCGGCGTTCACGGTCGTGGGCAGCTTTGATGATGCCCTCGTCCTCGGCCGCGACGGCGGAAGCGGAAGAGTCATCCAAAATGGCGGCACCTTCACCTACAGCCCGGCCAACCAGACATTCTTGTTCGTCGGCGCCACCAGCCAGGTCGGCACGAAGTCAGAATACGACATGAACGGTGGTGTGTTCGACCTGCAGGGAAATTCATTGGGAGTCGCTTTGGCGGACGGAGGCGTTTCATCGACCGACACCGTAAACCAGGTCGGCGGTGTCATCGACAATGTCGGCACGCTGCAACTCGGCTCAATTCGCGCCACTGGCTTGGGCATTTATAACCTTGTCGGCGGCCGCATCAATATCGGCTTCGGCGGCATCACCACTTCCAGCGGCCTTTATGCCCTCAACCTCGGCGGCGGCACTGTGGGCGCTTCCACGAGCTGGACCTCTCCGCTGAACATAAACCTCACCGGCGTCAACGGGCCCGTCACCTTTGACACGGCGGGGAACACAGTTATCCTGTCCGGCATTTTGTCCGGCAACGGCGGCTTCACCGTGACCGGCAGCGGCGGCACGTTGGAACTGACCGCAACCAATACCTACTCGGGAAATACCACGGTCAACGCGGGCATCTTGCAATTGGATGCCGCCGGCACCAGCCCGGGCACGATTAATCTCGCCAATGGCGCCTTCCTGAACTTGAACTTCAGCGGCAACTACACGGTCGCCCACTGTTTCACCAACGGAGTGGCGCTTCCCAACGGCACCTATAACTCCGGCAATCTGCCCGGGTTCATTATTGGTTCCGGCAATCTGCAAGTGGCCAGCGTGGTCTTCTCCGGCCAGCCGCAGAATCAGTTGGTTTATTTGAACGGCAATTTCCATCAATCCGTGACCTTGATGACCATGACGATTGGCGGCGCAGCCACTTATCAGTGGTACCTGAATGGAAACCCTGTCCCCGGCGCAACAGGCACCAACCTGACCTTGTCCGGATTGCAGATCACGAATGGTGGAAACTATTATGTGGTGGCGACCGGCGGTTCGGGCTCGATCACCAGCAGCGTCGCCTCCGTGACCATCTACGCAGTGAACAACAACGTCTTTGCGTATGATGGTTTTGCTTATCCCGATTCCGTGGTGGTGGATGGCTCCAGCCAAAACGGCGGCTTCGGCTGGAACGGGCCGTGGCAACATACTGATGGAAATGGCGTCCAAATCACGCTCGGCAATCTTATCGGCGGGGCCAATGTCCCGGCAGGTTACGATTCCCGCTCGATCAGCAATTGCATCGAGGTCCCCTCAAATGCCCAAACTCGCTCGGGCCGCTTCTTCGATTGCACCGCCGGCAGCGAATTGGCAAAACAAGGGTTCATCGATGCCAACGGAAATATTGGCGCGAACGGCAAGACCGTTTACCTGAGTTTCCTCCAGCAGGCGGATCGCACCTCCGGGTTTTATGAACTCGAGTTTCACCGCGGCAACCTCAGCGACCCCGGCCGCATGGGTGGCATTGGCAATGACACCGGCACCGGCAATGTCAATCTCCGCGCGCCCAACGGCGTAAATAATCGCTCGCTCGGCGCCGGCACCACCGGAGTCAACTTCTACGTGGTCCGCATCGACTACAAGGCTGGCAACGATGACGTGTTTGTTTATCGCAATCCGACGTCGCTCACCGAGCCTGCCCTGCCGACATTGACCGTCTCCAACGTTGCCGACATGTCGCTCAGTGGTGTTTCTGTGGCGGCCTATAACGGCCCCGATTTGAAAACGGACGAAATCCGGTTGGGCGCCACCTGGGCGGACGCCATCGGCCTGGCCGTGTCCAACCTGTTGCCGCCCACCAAAGTGGCCAACGGCTGGAAAGTCAGCTTCGCCGCCACGCCGGGCTATTCCTATCGCATCCAACGCGCCACCAGCCTCACCGGCCCGTGGATGGACATCGACACCGTCACCGGACCTGAGAATGGTTACGTGGAATTCGTCGACACGACGGTGCCTGTTGGCCAGTCGTTTTATCGCACCGTAACACCTTGAAAAGGGGGCTAACTAAGATAGCGTTGCCGGAGGTAACACCGGCAACGCTTTTTACCATCGGGCGGTCCGCCGGTTTCAAAATTCAGCTGTCGTGCATGAGAAATTCGTTTTTGTTTTTGACGGCTTGCGCAACTTTGCTGCAAGTGACCCCTTCCCGCGCCGACCTGCTGGCCTATGAAGGGTTCAATTATTCCGGGCCCGCAACCAACCTCGTTGGCCTGACCGGCGGAAGCGGCTGGAACGGCGGCTGGATCAACGTGACGGGCGGCGGCACGGTGAGCCTCGGCAATCTCGCGGCGGATACCAACGCGCCTTCCAACTACGACTCGCGCTCCATCGGAAATTCCGCGTTCATCAACAACGGCAACCGCTCCGGGCGGCTCCTGGATTGCTCGGTGGGCGGCAGCTTCGGTTCGCACGGTTATGTGGATTCCAACGGCCGCATCGGCGCAAACGGTAAGACACTTTACGTCAGCTTCCTGCAGCAGCCGAATTCCCCGATGAAATTTTATGAGTTCGAATTCCATCGCAGTGATCTAGGCGATCCGGGCCGCATCGCCGGCATCGGCAATGATTTCAATTCCACCACCGTCAACTTGCGCGCGCCCAACAGCACGCAAACACCCATCGCATGGGGCAGCACGAACGTCAGCTTTTACATCGTGCGAATCGATTTCAAACCCGGCAACGACGACGTCTACGTCTATCGCAATCCCATCGGGAATTACGAAAGCGAAAACGAACCGGCCCTCACGATGTTATCGGTCAGCGATATGTCCTTCGACGGCATCTCGCTCGCCGCGTTTCTCAACGGCGTAACCGTACGGCATGACGAGATAAGACTCGGCGAAACCTGGGGCGATGTCTTAGGTGGCCCACCGCTCTTCGTCCTTCAACCCACCAATCAAACAGCTTACGTGGGCCAGCCCATCACGCTTTTGGCGCAGGCCAGCAGCAAGCTCCCGGTGAACTATCAGTGGTTTCGCGGAAGCAATTCTCTGCCGATAACCACCTCCAATCTCACCCTCGCCAATCCGCAATTAACCGACGCGGATAATTATTACGTCATTGCCAGCAACTCGCTGGGCATGAGCACCAGCGTCGTCGCGTCGTTAAACGTTCAATTGATCGGACTCTCGATCGCGGCTCAAACTCCCATCCTGGGGGCCGGCAGCAACCTCGTTCTCCAAGCGTCTGCCAGCGGCGCAGCGCCTCTTTTCTTCCAATGGTTCAAGGATGGGACCGCGCTTCCGGGGGGAAATGATTCGAGCCTGGTTAAAAGCAACGTCAGCATCTTCGACGCGGGCCAATACTTTTTGATCGCCAGCAACTCTTCCGGCTCGGTCACCAGCCAGCTCATCACCGTTTATTCAAACGCCGGCGCGTTGCTGGCTTATGAGGGTTTTGATTATTCCGGCGGCTCGGGAAATCTCGCGGGGCAATCGGGCGGATTCGGTTGGGACGGTTCATGGACGAGCATCGCTGGCGGCTCGGCGAACGTTGTCGCGGGAAATCTTTCTGCTACCACCAATGGGCCTGCCGGTTTTGATTCCCACTCAGCCGGCAACAAAACCTTTCAACCGAGCGAGACCCGCAGCGGCCGCTTTTTGGAATGTTCCGCCGGCGGCATTTTTGATTCGCGCGGCTTCATCGATGCCAACGGCGATATCGGTGCGGACGGGAAGACCCTCTACATCAGTTTCGTGCAGCAACCCGATGGAACCACCAAGTTCTACGAGTTTGAATTTCATCGCGGCGACCTCGGCGATTCAGGCCGCATCGCTGGCATCGGCAACGACACCGATGCGACCACCATTAATTTCCGCGCTCCGGACAGCAGCCAAACTTCGCTCGGCACCGGCAGCACCAGTCCCAACTTTTATATCCTCCGGATTGATTTCAAGCCGGGCAACGACGACGTCTATGTCTATCGCAATCCCACCGCCACCAACGAGCAGGACGCCTCTCCCACTCTCATAAAACTCGCTGTCGGCGATATGTCGTTCAACGGAATCTCCTTCGGCGCGTTTGTAAATAATCGCGCGGTCACTCACGATGAGGTCCGTCTCGGCCTCTCCTGGGGCGATGTCATCGGTAATTCCAGCTCTCGTTTGCAATTGGCCGCGCACACCACCGGTAATTCCGTCGTGCGCCTCGCCGGGTCTCCCGCGTATGCCTACCAACTCCAGGCATCACCGGCACTTAACGGCCCCTGGACGAATGTCGCTCGATTGGTTGTGCCCTCCACCGGCACCTCGAGTTTTGCCGACACCAACGCGACCAGCCCACAGAAATTCTACCGCGCCTCCGGGGAGCCCGTTGTGTCCCGGCCGCAATCTTCGAATAACATCTACGCCGATTTTGAAGGTCCTGATTATGCCGGCTGGGTCGCCACCGGAGCCGCTTTCGGCACGCAACCGGCGCAAGGCACGTTGCCCGGCCAGATGCCCGTTTCCGGCTATCTCGGCGCCGGGTTGGTTAATTCCTATCTGAACGACGATACCTCGATCGGCACTCTCACCTCGCCGGCATTCACCATTGCTTCTCACTATCTCAATTTTCTGATCGGTGGCGGGAATCATCCGGGCCAGACCTGCATCAACCTGCTGGTTAACGGCACCGTGGTCCGCACTGCCACTGGCTCAGACAGCGAAACGTTGACCCCCGCGCAATGGGATGTCAGCGCTTTTATGGGGCAAACCGCCACGCTTCAAATCGTGGACCTGGCAACCGGTTCCTGGGGCCATATTCTGGTGGATCAAATCGCATTCACCGACGTTCCTTTTCCAACCAGCGCGCCGCCCTTTGTCATTACCAATTCGTTGCTCAATCTTCCGGTCAAGAACTCCGCGCCCAGCCGTCGCGTCACGCTTCTCGTCGGCACCAATGTAGCGCGCGACTTTGATATCACCCTCGCCACCGGCACGCCGGATTGGTGGGCTTTCGTCGACGTTTCCGCTTTTCAAAATCAAACCGCGACCCTGTTGCTGGACAATAAGCCGGCAAGTTCCACGCTTTTAAACAGCCTCGTCTTTACGAATGGAATCGTGGGCGCGAGTAACCTGTATCAAGAAGCGCTCCGCCCTCAATTTCACTTTTCCAGCAAACGCGGCTGGCTCAATGACGCCAACGGAATGATTTTTTACCAGGGCCAATACCACCTCTACTATCAACACGATCCCTTTATTTGGGCTGGCTCCCAGAAATATTGGGGCCACGCCGTCAGCCCGGACATGGTTCACTGGCAGGAATTGCCGGAAGGCATTTATTCGCATTCCTATCATGACGACGTCTGGTCCGGCAGCGCCGTGGTCGATTCCGCCAACACCAGCGGGTTCAAGACCGGCACCAACGATGTCATCGTCGCCGCTTTCTACAGCACCGGCCGCGGCGAATGTATCACCTACAGCAATGACCGCGGCCTCACCTTCACCGATTACACCAATAACCCCGTCGTCGTGCACACAGTTGTCGGTCGCGATCCACACTTGCTCTGGTATGCGCCTTCCAATTACTGGGTGATGGCGGTTTACGACGGCACGGGCGGCAACAATATCAGTTTTTATTCCTCGCCGAACCTGAAGCAGTGGACTTTTCACAGCAAAATCTTCGGGTTCTTTGAATGCCCGGACCTCTTTCAAATGCCCGTGGATGGCAACCTCAACAACCAGATGTGGCTCATCTGCGATGCGAGCAGCGGCTATATGCTCGGGCAATTTGACGGCGCGGTATTCACTCCCACCACCGCCAAGCTGTCCGGCAACAGCGGCTCCGCTTTTTACGCGTCGCAAACATTTACCACCATGCCGCCCGGCGATTCGCGCCGCGTGCGCATCGGCTGGGAAATCTTTGCCACGCCCGGAATGCCGTTTAATCAGACGATGTATTTTCCAACCGAGTTTACGCTGCAAACGCTCTCCACCGGCGTGCGCCTCTGCTACCAGCCCGTCCGCGAAATTCAAAGCCTGCATCAAAACGAATACGCCTGGACCAATCTTACACTCGCCGCAGGCTCCAATCCGCTCTCCGGCATCCGCGGCACGCTGTTCGACGTGACCGCGCAAATCACCCCCGGCACCGCGCAACAAATTACTTTTTCATTCCAGGGAATAACGGCCACCTACAACACTGCGGCCCAAACCATCTCCTGCGACGGCGTTACTAATCCGCTGCCGCTCCTGAATGGCATTGTGCAAATTCGAATTTTGGTGGACCGTGACTCCATCGAAATATTCGGCAACAACGGTCAATTGTATATGCCCCTGCCAATTCACAATCCGGTCAGCAGTTCACTAGTCTCGCTTTCCTGCACCGGAGGCTCCGCCACCTTTAACTCGCTGGTGGTTTCGAAACTCAAATCATCGTGGCCTCAACCATGAACACGATCCAACCCAGCCCCAGCGCGAAGGATCCCAACACCGGTTGGCAGAGCGACCACATGACCGGCCGCATTTTCTTTTGGTCGCTGACCTCCGCTCTCGCCGGGTTTTTGTTCGGCTTTGATACCGTCGTTATTTCCGGCGCGGAACAAAAAATCCAGGCGCTTTGGGGCCTGAGCGCCGGCATGCAGGGAATCGCCATAGCTTCGGCGCTTTATGGGACCGTGGTGGGCTCCCTCTTCGGCGGCATACCCACCGACCGCCTGGGCCGGAAACCAACCCTGCTCGTCATCGGCCTGCTCTATCTCATTTCCGCCGTCTGGTCCGGCCTCGCCACTGACGTTTACTCCTTCATTATCGCGCGAACGATTGGCGGCTTGGGAATCGGCATCTCCACCGTGGCCGCTCCGCTTTACATCTCCGAAATTGCGCCCCCCAAACATCGCGGTCGCCTGGCCGGCATGTTTCAATTCAACATTGTTTTCGGAATCGTCATCGCGTTCCTCTCCAACGCTCTTCTGTCCGGCATCGGCGAGAATGCCTGGCGTTGGATGTTGGGCGTGGCTGCCTTCCCTTCGCTTCTGTACACCTTGTTTTGCCTTTATCTTCCGGAAAGCCCCCGCTGGCTGCTGACTCGCAAAGGCGACCGCAAAGCCGGTATCGCCATCCTGCACTTGATTCAACCGGATGCATCCGAATCGAATGTGAACGCCGAGGCGGATGAAATCATTTCCGCTGCCTCGCAACAAACTTCCTGCGGCCATTTCTGGAGCCGTTCCTTGCGCATTCCGATCCTGATCGCTTTCCTGGTCGCCTTTTTCAATCAACTCTCCGGCATCAATGCCATCCTGTATTTCGCGCCGCGTATTTTTGAAATGACCGGCCTCGGAGAAAAAGCCGCGCTGCTGCAATCGGTTGGCATCGGCGTCACCAACCTCATTTTCACTTTTGTCGGATTGGCGCTCATCGACAAACTCGGCCGCCGCACGTTGCTTTATATCGGCTCCTTCGGCTACATCGCCTCGCTCGGGCTCGTCTCCTGGGCCTTTTTCACCGCGCATTACAGTATCGTGCCGGTTTGCATCTTTGCCTTCATCGCGGCTCACGCGGTGGGGCAAGGCACGGTCATCTGGGTGCTGATCTCGGAAATATTTCCCAATCGCCATCGCGCCAAAGGCCAGACGCTGGGCAGCTTCACGCACTGGGTTTTTGCCGCGCTGCTCACCACTTTTTTCCCCAAGATGGTCACCGCGTTCGCTCCCGGCTATGTCTTTCTATTCTTCTGCAGCATGATGGTGCTGCAACTTATCTGGGTGAAAACGATGGTCGTGGAAACCAAGGGCGTGCCGCTGGAGCAAGTGCAGAAACGCCTCGGGATCGCCTAGCCCAAGCACCATGTGGTCCAAGAAACATCTCACTCCGGTTTGGGCGGTGGTCTTGCTGGCCGTGGCGAACAGCCGTGGCGCCATCACCTTCGAATCGCTCCTGAAGGAAATGATCGACTACGATTCGGTGGCCCGCTGGCCAAATCCTGATTTCAGCTGCAAGCTGGCGAGCAGCTACGACCGTGCGACCGTGGCGCCGGACAAGCCCGGCTGGTTTGCCAACAGCGATCAAAACCAATTCATTCGCACCGAAACGACCCAGGGCCGAACCGAGCGCGTCATGATGGATGCCGACGGACCCGGCTGCATCGTGCGCCTCTGGTTGACGACGGATAAAAATAAAAAAGGAACCCTGCGCGTCTATTTGGATGGCGTGGAACAACCGGCGCTGACCTTTCCCGCCTACGACTTGCTCAGCGGAGACCTCCCTGTGGCCGCGCCGTTGGCCCAGCCCCATCCGGGTTACCAGCCAAATGCCGCGGGCGGCAACACGCTTTATTTGCCCATCCCCTATGCGAGGCACTGCAAAGTTACCTGGGAGGAAGCCGGCGAAGGCGCGCGCTACTACCAGATCAATTATCGCACCTATCGTGCTGGCGCCGACGTAAAAACATTCACACGCAACTCATTGGAAACGGCCCGCCCTTTAATCGAACGCGTCAATAAAGCATTGCTGTCGCCTCCCGAAGAGGCGGAAGGTGAGAATCTGGCCACGGATTACCGCCTCGCGGGAAACGCCGCCTGTTCGTTCGATTTGCCGCCGGGACCGGCGGTGGTGCGCCAATTGAAATTATCCGTCCCGGCCGGACAGTTGAATGCCTCTGAGCGCGCATTACGTTCTTTGGTTCTCCAAATGAATTGCGACGGCGAAGCCACCGTGTGGTGCCCGGCGAGTGATTTTTTCGGCAGCGGCGTGGGATTGAACGCAGTTCAAAGCTGGTATCGCACCGTGGTTACCAATGGCTCAATGACGTGCCGCTGGCGCATGCCGTATCAGAAAAACGCGCGCATCACGCTGACCAATCTCAGCGCGCAGGATATCACTGTGGCGTTGCGCGCAAATGTTGGCTCGTGGAAGTGGGATGATCGGTCCATGCATTTCCACGCCGCGTGGCACTACGAGACCAATCTGAAAACTTCTCCGCCTCGCGACTGGAATTTTATTTCGATCACCGGCCGAGGCGTGTACGTGGGCGACACACTGGCGTTATTTAATCCACTCGCCACCTGGTACGGCGAGGGCGACGAAAAGATTTGGGTGGACGGCGAATCGTTTCCGTCCGATCTCGGAACCGGCACCGAAGATTACTACGGTTTTTCCTACGCGCCCAAACCAGTCCACCAAACGCCGTTCTGCGGAGAGACCCGGCTCGATCAACCCATGACTCAGGGGCACAACACTCTGACTCGCACCCGAAACCTCGATGGCATACCGTTTCGTCATTCGTTTCAATTCGACATGGAATTGATCTCGTGGAAACCTGAGATGTTGACCTATGCGGCCACGACCTATTGGTATGCGTTTCCGGGTGCGTCGCCGAACATTCAACCACAATCGCGCGATGCTGCATCACCCATTCCCACACTTGCCGAGGCCATGGCTGCCTCCCACAAACCCAGTGCCATGATTTCCCAGGAACCGTGAATATGACAATGGCAAGGAACGGCCGCCCGACGGTCATCGGGGTGGGAGAAGTGCTTTGGGACTTGCTTCCTGGAGGCCAGCAACTCGGTGGCGCGCCGGCGAATTTTGCTTACCACGCTCAATCACTAGGCGCTCGCGCTCTCGTAGTCACGCGCGTGGGCAATGACTCTTTAGGACGCGGTGTGCTGCAACGGTTCAAAGATATGAATCTGCCGACTGGCACCGTCCAGGTGGACGACCAAAACCCCACCGGCACCGTGACCGTCACCCTCAATAACCTCGGCGTTCCCGAGTTCACTATCAACGAAAACGCCGCCTGGGATCGCATGGTCATTACGCCGCCGGCGCTGGAAGCCGTGCGCCAGGCCGATGCCGTTTGTTTCGGCAGCCTCGCCCAACGCGATCCGGCCTCCCGCGCGACCATCCAGCAACTCCTCAGGGAAGCGCACGCCGGGGCATTGAGGGTTTTCGATATCAACCTGCGGCAGAATTTTTATTCGCGCGAAATCATCGAGCAATCGATGCGTCTGGCAAATGTTCTCAAGCTTAACGACGAAGAACTCGTGAAAGTGGCGGAAATATTCGCCGTGCCCGGCGATACCAAAGCCCAAATGGAATGGCTGGCGAAGAGTTTCGGATTGAAGGCAGTCGTCCTGACCCGCGGGCCGCGCGGAAGTTTGATTTATTCCGCCAACCGCTGGTCAGAGCAACCGGGACGGGCCGTGCGAGTTGTCGATACCGTTGGCGCCGGAGATTCGTTCGCGGCGGCGCTGGTAACAGGGCTGTTAAGCGAAATGGAAATCGGCGAAGTCCATGCCATCGCCTCCGAAGTGGCGCGCTACGTCTGCTCCCAAAGCGGAGCCACACCGCCGTTGCCAGAAATCCTTCGCAGCAGGTTTGCGAATTGCACGTTCGTTAAAGCGCCTCTCCCTGAGTTTAAATCATCGGAATTATCCAGCAAAGCGCCCAACTCCAAACAGACAATTCTCTAAGTCTACGGAGCCTATTCAGAACGCAGCCAGAAAAATTCCGCGGGGACCGAGAACGGATTAAGTTGCACCTGCCAGTTTCCGTTGGTCAGCCATGGCAAGTTGGTTTGAATATTGCCCGAGGCCATCATCGTTAAATTGGTTTGTGCGAAAAGCTTCACGCTGACGGACGTTTGCGGCCACGAGAACTGAAACTGGCTGTCGGCCTGGCTTAGCTTCAATTGCAGCGGCACGGCGTTGGAAAAAGTTACGTTGTCGAACTGCGCGTTGCATTGGAAAGCGCGCACGCCGATCTGGCCCCGATTGAAATTAGTGTCTGTCCACGAAATTTTGGGCGTCACGAGATCGTTGACGTAAATCTTCATCGCACCGCCCTGCAAGTTGACGCGCAGATGATGCCAGACATTCGTCGGCACGCTCATCGCCGCCGTCGTCAACTGCGTCCACGAATTGCTTTCGCGACCGAGCACGGCAAACCCACCGGCGTCCAGGCCGGCGTAATACCCCATCGCATCGTCCGGCCCGGTATAATCGGGATTGGTCGTGCGGAACATCACGCCGGCATTGCCAGTGGAATTAAGCATCACGTCGGCATCCAGCGTGCCGTCGGTCCAGAAACCATCGCCCGCCATTGCCTTCCCGTTCGTGCCCGCGTTGTTCAATAGATAGGCGCCCGCGTTGAAGGAAAAATTTCCACCGTAATGCGCCCAGCCGGGATCCGTGCCGCCATTGAAATCGGCCACGAATGGATTCGTCCACTGCGGTCGCGGCGAGACGCTGCCGAAATGCAGTCGCACATTATTGGTCACGATCATCAGGCCGACTTCGTTCGTTTGCGTGAGATAAATCGCGGGCCAGGTGAATTCAAAATTTGCGGGCCATCCCGGTGGATCATTTAACTGCCACGTTGCGCCGTAATCCTCGCTAAATGAAACCTGGTTCTCGCAGGAGGTGACCAGCAGGACGCCGTTGGGCAGCGATATTACAAACGGGCCGCAATGCTGGCAGGGCATTTTCGTGCCAATTCCGGCGGGCCATGTCACGCCGTCGTCAGAAGTCTGGCAATGCACATCCGCGTTGCCGGAATTGACCACTTCAAATACGAGAAAATATTTTCCATTCGACATCCGCACCATCTGCGGCATCCCGGGGCGCAGGCTGCCGCCGCCGACTTGCGCCGCTGCGAAAAATTCCGCGCCCCAAGTCACGCCGTTGTCGGACGAAACGCGTTCGGACACCACCTGGCTATAGCCGGGATGCGTCTCATTGGCATAAGTCACCGCGAGACGCCCATCGTCGAGCACCCAAAAATCCGGCTCCCACAAACCTTTGCCCTGCACTGCGGTTGTGCCGCTGCTCGTATCTATGTTACTCCGGTAAACCCACGTCGTGCCGTTGTCGGCGCTGGCATAGACGTGCAGTTCGTAGGAACTATTCGGGATGAGCGAGCGCATGGTCAGCAGCACCGTGCCGTCGGGCACCTGGATGAGTTCGCCATTGTCGAGCGTGCGCGCTTCCTTGACGTTGGCGAGCGTGATCCAGGTCCGGCAATTGTCCGTGCTGCGCGAGATGCGAAGAAAGGTATTCGTTCCCGCGGGGAATTGCGTCGTGACACAAAGCCAGTTGCCGTTGGTGAGATGGACCATTCTTCCCCAGCCCCCGCCGAGGCTGACCGTGCCGCTCCAGGAAATCGGTCCGACCGGCCCGGCTACGATTTGAGGCGCCGCGCAAAACAAAATGGCGGCGACAATCGCGGCGGCAGTTTTGGAAATGTCCAGCCGGCTCATTTCATCCTTCAATAATTGATCGATTATACTTCAATCACGCGTCCGGCTCCAGCGATTCCCCCAGCCATCACGCCGGTATCATCGATCCGTTGATCGAAAAAGTCGGTTCAATCAGAATCTTCCGGCAGCCGTTGCGCGTCCCTGGTTTTTTCTTTCTCAAACAAGTTCATCATCTCCTTCGCCTTGTCCGGAAATTGCGCGATCACGTTGGTCGTCTCATCCGGATCGGTGCTTAGATTGAACAGCAACGGTTCGCGAATGATGGCGGCGGCAAATCTAGGATCATTTGGGTCCGCACCCGAACCCATGCCGCCGACAACGGCACTGGCATTTGCCGGAATAAATTTCCAGTCGCCCTGCCGAAAGGCGAATGCACCGGAAATGCCCTGTTGCACCACTGAGGTGCGAATCGCTTTGGGTTTTTTGCCGAGCAGGAGCGGTAATTGATTCAAGCTGTCCACGCCCGCCCACTTCGGTAACTTTTCCCCGGTCAATGCGCCGCAAGTTCTCATCACATCCGTCAGACAAAACATTTTGTCCGAAACGCCCACGGGAACTTTGCCCGGCCAGCGCGCAATGAAAGGCACGCGGGTGCCGCCCTCATAAACCAGATATTTCCAACCGCGCAATCCGCCCGCCGGCTGATGACCGTGTGCATCTTCCTGCGAATGATCGTAATAACCGTCGAAGAAAATCGGACCGTTATCACTGGTGAAGAGAACCAGTGTGTTGTCGTCCAATTTGAGCCGCTTGAGTACGTCCATGATTTTGCCGGTTTCCCAGTCAATTTGCCCGATAACATCGCCGCGCACGCCGCAGCCGCTGGTGCCCACGAAAGGCGGATCCGCCATGCGCGGCACATGCGGTTCAAACATTCCCACGTAAAGAAAAAACGGCTGCTTTTGATGCGCTTCAATGAAATCCACCGTTTTGGCCACTACCGTGCCGGCCAATTCCTCGTCCTTGAACCGCGCGGCATGGCCGCCTTTCATATAGCCGATGCGGCTGATGCCGTTGATAATCGTTCCCGCGTGTTGTTTGTCCGCCGGTTGCTTGAGTAATTCGGGATGTCTCAGTCCCGTGGGATCATCGCTGAGATTCGTGAGATAGCTGACGCCGATTGGATCAACGGGATTAAGTCCCACGACTCGATGATTTTCAATCCACACACTCGGCACGCGATCCACAGTGGCCGGAATAATGCAGGAGTAATCAAAACCAACTTCGAGTGGGCCAGGCTTGATTTCACCGTTGAAATTCACCGCTGTCCGTCCATCGCCCAGGCCCAAATGCCATTTGCCGACGATGCCTGTGGCATAGCCCGCGCGGCGCAACATTTCTGGCAGCGTCAATGAACCCGGCTCGATGGCGAGCGGGGCGTCACCGTCGAGAATGGAGGTTTTTTTATTCTTCTGCCGCCAGGCATAATCGCCGGTGAGCAACGAGTAACGTGTCGGAGTGCAAGTGGAAGCCGGCGCGTAGGCCTGGGTGAAACGCAATCCCTGCGCGGCAAGACGGTCCACGTTCGGAGTTTGGATCGTCGTAGCGCCATAACAACTCAAGTCACCGTAGCCGAGATCGTCCGTGAGAATGACAATGATGTTCGGGCACGGCGCGGCGCGGCCCGGGGTGGCGGAAGAAACCAGAAACAGCGAGAGAATGGCGAAGACGAAAAAGCGATTCAAATTCATCTTAAAGCCCGATAACTCTAATTTTGACGCCGCACATATTCATCAAACCAAAACCGGTTCACCGCAATCTGGTTCGTGTCCCCGCCGATGGCAACCAGCGGAACGTAAATCGGATTGAGCAGCCACGGCGCGCCGCCGGGAGCAGGGGCAATTCAGCGCGCCCGCCGAAACTGTGCTGAAAAAACGCATAGGTTGCAATAATGACGCACTGAGGCCGTCGTGAAATATCTGCAATAAAGCCATTGACAAAAATCCGGAACCAGTTAATACTCTATCATATAGATAGAGTATTAAACATTGCGAATTAACAGACATATATGCAATAACGGCTTGATTTGAGCCAAATCTCTACTCGATAAGTAGCATTTAATAATTTCGATAAACTTAAAACAATAGTGCGACTGACCGGTACACCGGAAGTTCCTATGAGAAATGAAAAATCATATGCGGAACCCGGTCCAAAAGTTCGAATCTTCCAGCCTCACAGCGAACAAATTTTCACTCTCCGAGCCCTTTGCTCTGGAACCATCCCGGCGATCCATTGCCGACTTGTTAGCCCCACTCGATGCGTTGACTGTCACGTCAGCGAATTTTGTCCGGCAAGCGATCCACAGTTTTGAAATCGCGGGCGAGCACTACGAGTTGCCGCGCTATCTCTTCATCGGCCCAAAAGGCGGCGACGCTCCCATTCGAATCGCGATTTTTGCCGGAATCCACGGTGACGAACCGGAAGGCGTGCACGCTGCGGTACAGTTCCTGAAATTGCTCGAAAAACGCCCCGAGCTGGCCGCGGGATATGCGCTCTCCGTTTATCCCGTTTGCAATCCCACTGGCTTTGAAGACAACACCCGTCAATCCCGTCGCGGCAAGGATTTGAATCGTGAATTCTGGAAAAACTCTTCTGAGCCGGAAGTCAGGCTCTTGCAGGCTGAATTAGTTTCCCGTTCGTTTCATGGACTGATTTCGCTGCATACGGACGACACTGCTTCCGGTTTTTACGGCATCGTGCGCGGCGCGACCTTGACCAGGCATTTGATCGAGCCCGCGTTACAAGCGGCTGAGGAATTTCTCCCGCGCGATTCGCGTTCTTTCATCGATGGCTTCAAAGCGCGAGAAGGCGTGGTACGTGAATGCTACGAGGGGATTCTGAGCGCCCCGCCAAAAGTGCGCCCCCGCCCGTTTGAAATCATTCTCGAAACACCGAAGCTGCCGCCGTCCTTTCTCAAGGAAGCCGCTTTGGTTCGCGCGTTGGCATCCATTCTGACCGAATACCGCAAATTCATCTCCTTCGCGCAAAATCTTTAATCAAAAAATATCATGAGCCGCATCTACAATGACATCACAGAAACCATCGGCAACACGCCGCTCGTGCGCCTCAACCGCACCGCAAAAAAGCACGGCGCAATCGCCGACGTGCTGCTGAAACTCGAATTTTTCAACCCGTTGTCCAGCGTCAAGGATCGCATAGGGGTGGCGATGATTGACGACGCGCTCAAATCGGGCGCTATTGGCAGCGATACGGTCCTGATCGAGCCGACCAGTGGAAACACGGGCATCGCGCTCGCGTTTGTGGCCGCGTCGCGCGGGTTGAAATTAATTCTCACCATGCCCGAAACAATGAGCATGGAACGCCGCAAGTTGTTGAAAATCCTGGGCGCCAAACTGGCCCTCACCGATGGCGCCAGGGGGATGAAAGGCGCCATCGCCAAAGCGGAGGAACTGCACGAACAAATTCCCAACAGCGTCATCCTTCAGCAATTCTCCAATCCGTCGAATCCCGACATTCATCGACGAACCACGGCCGAGGAAATCTGGCGCGATACCGACGGCAAAGTGGATTTTGTCGTCGCTGGCGTCGGCACCGGTGGCACGATCACTGGGATTGCGGAAGTCATTAAACAACGCAAGCCGGGTTTCAAGGCCATCGCGGTGGAACCCGCGAAATCTCCCGTCATTTCCGGCGGCCAACCCGGTCCTCACCGATTGCAGGGTTTGGGCGCCGGTTTCATCCCGTACAATCTGAACCCACAAATTCTCGATGAGGTGATCGCGGTCCATGAGGAAGATGCGGGTCCCGTTTCCAAAGAAGTGAACCGTTTCGATGGCATTCCGGTGGGCATTTCCAGCGGCGCGACTATCTGGGCCGCTTTGCAAGTGGCAAAACGTCCGGAGAATCACGACAAACAGATTGTCGCCATCGTACCTTCATCCAGCGAGCGTTATCTCTCCTCCTGGCTGTTCGCCGATATCAATGCGGACAGCGATACCTTTGATTCTGAAACTGCATCGCTGGTCGTTGCGTAACTCTAACTTTAAGAAGCATGAATTCAAACGCTCTCTTCAAATCCGTCCACGAAGCAGGCCAGTCACTGATTACCCTCCTTACCGGCCGCGAAAACGAGATTCTCCTGTCCCTCTCGCAGGGTCGTGCCAACAAGGAAATCGCAGACCAAATGAATATCAGCGTGCCCACGGTGCGCACGCATCTCCGCCACATTTATGGAAAGCTGGCCGTTCGATCGCGCAGCGAGGCGATTATTAGATACTTCAACGAAACACGGCCGGCAGGTGTCCCTCAACTGACCGTGGTGACACATAAGCCCGCTCCCAAAATGTCACGGACAACGGAGAAATATTTCTTCAGGATTCCCGCCTCGAACTCAAAGCCATCCGAAAAGATGAGCCATTTTCACTAATGCGTAGGCAACAACGGCGCTGGCCGGAAGGGTGAGCACCCAGGCCCAGATAATGCGTTCCACGACATTCAGTTTAAGAGCGTTATACCTCTTCGCACAGCCCACTCCCATAATGGAAGTCGTAATGGCGTGCGTGGTGGAGACGGGCATTCCGAAATGCGCCGCGGCGAAAAGCACGCTGGCGCCGGTGGCTTCAGCGGCAAAGCCGTGGACGGGATGGAGCCTTACCATTTTATGACCGAGGGTTTTGATGATGCGCCAGCCGCCACCAGCGGTTCCAGCACACATCGTCAGGGCGCAAAGAATGGTAATCCATGCCGGGATAAACTGGGCTTTGGGATCGACCGCGGGCGGTTGATAGCCGAACTGCAACCAGACCGGCAGGTGCGTAATTACCCACGCCACCGGCGGCAGGTGCCCGGCTGGAGTTCCCTCGGATGTTTGCAACCACGTCAACCAGCCAGGCACTGATATTAAAAGGCCGGCCTTGGTGGCAACGACCAGCGCGAGCGTGATGATGCCCATCGTTTTTTGGGCGTCGTTGGTGCCGTGGGCAAAGCCCATGTAGCCGGCGCTCAACAATTGCAGTTTGCCGAAAACGCGATTCACCGTTACCGGCCGCCAGTTGCGCAAAAGAAAATATAACAGCGTCATGAACAGAAAGCCGACGACAAAGCCGACAACCGGCGACGTGATCATGGGCACGATGATTTTCCAGAGAATGCCCTTGCCCTGCCACCAATGTTCCTTGCCGGGCACAGACCAAATGATGGACGACCAATGGTTGGAAGCGGCAAAGACCGCGCCACAAAGCCCGCCGACGAGGGCGTGCGACGAACTGGACGGCAATCCAAACCACCACGTGAGCAGGCTCCAAATAATGGCCGAGAGCAACGCACAGCATATCACGGGCATGGTTGCCACCTGCGCATCCACAAGACCGGAGGCAATCGTCGCGGCGACGGCAGTTCCAAAAAAAGCGCCGATGAGATTGGTGACCGCCGCGAGCATCACAGCCTGGCGCGGAGTCAGCACCTTCGTCGAAACAACCGTGGCGATGGAATTGGCTGTATCATGAAAGCCGTTGATATAGGTAAACACCAGCGCGATGAAAATGACGAGCAGGATTAAGAACATCGCGCGTCAGGAATTTTTCAGGGCGATTTGCATGACGACGTTGCCGGTGTCGTGGCAACGGTCAACGACCTTTTCCATAAGCTCATAAACATCGCGGACGACGATCGCGCGGATGGCTTCATATTTGCCGCTATAAAGATCCGCCAGCAGCTCATTCATGTATTGGTCCGACTCCACTTCCACGAGTTGGAGACGGTCATTATACGTTTTGAGCTTTTCCATGTCCTCCATGTTGCGCAGTTGCTTGACCATCTCACAGATGGCGTCGGTGGCCTTGCTCATCATGTCGGCCTGCCTTGAGAAATCAATTCCGTCCAGATGATGACCGGCGATCTTCAGGCGCTCGGCCAGTTTCTCGGCGGCCTTGGGAATGCGAAAAAGTCCGCGAGCCAATGCCTCGATGTCCTCGCGTTCCATGCCAGTAATGAAAGTCTTCACCAGCTCATTGCTGATCTGCGAGGAGATTTTCTTCTCCTTTCGGCGCGCGAGAATAATGTCGTCGAAGTTCTGCGTGTTTCGCGGCGACTTCATCAATTCAATGACGAGCCGGACACTCTCACGCGATTCCTGGGCGGCGGCTTCAAGCAATTCCTGGAAACGGTTGCCTTTGCTGAAAAGTTGTTGAAGAGAAAACATACGCAACGAATTTTGCCGAAAAAAGCGGGAGACGCAGTAAAAATCAATTTTTCAACGTATGCCGGATATCCTGCGCTTCGTAGAGGTAAACCACCTCCTCGGCGATGTTTTTCGCATGATCGGCGATGCGTTCCAGGCTTTTGGCCGCCACGATCCAATGCAGGCACCGTGCTATCGTTTCCGGGTTTTCCGTCATGTGGCCGATGAGCGCCTGAAGAATCTCGCGGTTGAGCGCGTCCACTTCCTTGTCGCGGGGGATGATGGAGCGGGCGGTGGCAGAATCACGTTGAGAAAACGCGTCCAGGGCCCCCTTGACCATCGCCAGCGAAAGACCTGCCATTCGGGGAAGGTCCAAATGAATACTGACTTGAGGTTCTTGCGCGAGAGCGCAGGCGCACTTTGCGATTTTCGTGGCTTCGTCGCCAACGCGTTCGAGGTTCTGGGAAATTTTCATTACCACCTTCACGAGGCGCAAATCGGTCGCAAGCGGGGCCTTGGTCAGCAGCAGAATCGCAACATCATCGATCTCAACCTCGAATTGATCGATCACATCGTCATTTCCACGCACACGCAAAGCCAGGTCCGTATCGCGTTGCATGAGTGCCTGCATGGATTCATTGACCGCTTTTTCCGCATGGCTCGCCATGGTCAGCAACTTCTGTTTCAGCGCGTCCAATTCCGTTTCGAAATGAAAGTCCATAGGCGGTTTTGAGGGAGCCTACAGCCCCCGGTCGACACCTCAAGGAGAAACGATCATGACCAGAAATCGAAAAAGGCTACTCTACGAAAAGTCAAATTCCTCACCGCTAAAATTCGAGAAGCACCATCTTTCGCTCGGCACAAAATAGTTCCGAGCGTGAAGGCATTCCTCAAAGCCCAAGATGCCGTTTTGCAAAAGCGTGTCCTGAACCACTTTTCAAATACCGTTCAAATTGCTGAGCGAGTTCCAAGGTTTCAAATGCTGCGTAAAATTTAAGAGCCCAGGGTTTGAACTTTGAAGTGTGCGGACATTTCCCGTCATTGTGTTCCACGAGTCTTTGTTTCAGATCTTCGGTATGTCCCCGATAAGTTTCCTGGGGATAATTTATGCTCTGAAGAATATACGCGTAGAACATCTTTCCGTATTACAGAACAGAAATAAAAATCCAAGAGCGAAATTGGAAGGATGGCCTGCCATCCGTAGCTCGGAACAGAGAGTGGCGCCAGCCCTCCTGTGCTAAAGCTGCGGAGGGCACCATCTTTCGCTCGGCACAAAACAGTTCCGAGCGAAGGATGGTGGAGGCGGCGGGAGTTGAACCCGCGTCCCTAACAAATCAACCAGCCGCGACTACATGCTTAGTCCGGAAAGATTTTTCTGCTATGCGATAACGTCCGAACTCGAGTCGCACTGCCTAGTCTGCATGGAATTTTCTCGGTTGTCGGCGCGCAGTCTCCGCCTTCAACCATGCCTGCTGTAGCGTTCATCCAACCTAGCAGGTGTCAGCCAGTGAACGTCGGGGCACTTAGGCCGCGAGAGCTAATTCGTTATTGTTAGCTGTTTTTGGTTCGATGATTAACGAGGCCAACGAACCGTCCTCGGCATGCCGCCTCTGGCGTATCTATAAGGTCGAAACCAGTACGCCCCCATCCAAGCGGAACAGACATATCCTCGCGCAAATCAAGCGAACGGTCAAGACCGGGCCTTATGTCGTTTGACGTCCTTTTTTGTAGAATCCAACAAATTCGGAACACTTTTCAGGTTATCAGTCCGGGTTTGAACGGAACCGTGCATGGACGGAACATCCTTTAAATATTGAACATCCATTGACGAGGCCAACGAACCGTCTATTCCGCTTCAAAAATATCCTCGATCTTCAGTTTGAACAATCGCGCCGCTTTAAATGCCAGCGGCAAACTCGGGTCGTATTTTTCCGTTTCAATGGCGTTTATCGTTTGCCGGGAAACTTCGAGCTTATCCGCCAAATCAGATTGCGACCACTCCTTCGCCGCGCGCAATTCGCGCAATTTATTTTTCATTTGTAGCGGCGGTTCAAAACACTGCAGGCGGCGAAATAAAATAATGTCAGCAACAAAAATCCATGGCCCACTGTGACGATGTCCCAACTGCCTCCATTTCTTGGATGACCAAACAGGACGTCCCACAAGCCCGCCGCATCCAGCCGATGCCAGAGCAGCAGAAAAAAGAAAGTTGCACTCACGGCAAAAAGCACGGCTGAAAGAGTGATCCGCCGGTGCATTTCGTCCATGCCTCGAATCCAACGGGCCAGGCCGCGCGCCCAAAGCGCAATGGCTGCAAATTCTGCGAGTTGGATTCCCACCCGCGCGCCGACCGGCCACTGCCAGACAGCATGATGGAAAATGATATCGAAAAAGCATGAGATCAACGTGGCCACGAACAGCCAACCGTTCACCTGCCAATCCATGCGCCACGAATATTCCTGGTTGCCCATAAAAATCTCGCCCGGGATATTTAGCTTTTCTTTCGTCATGCGCTCACTGTAAAGCATACTTGTCACATGTCAAGCATTCTTTACATTGAGTTTTAGAAATTAAGGAGGGCATAGAGTCAGGAATATTTTGTTAACCCAGCGAAGCCAACGGCCATCGCCCGTCCAATTTAAGATTGAGACAAATAGATCGAGAGTCCAGATTGCAACGGCGGGCCGGCTCGTGGTTCAGCATTTAGTTTGGAACATTTGCGCGAATCTTAAACTCATGATGATTGAACTAACTCCCATTGGCTGCGTGGTCAGTGTTCGCGATGATACTCGCGATGACTTCTGGGGTGAGGTCGAGGCGCGGATTGAACTCTCTCCCGACTTCACACCGGAAGCCCTGGCGGGCATTGAGGAGTTTTCGCATGTCGAAGTGATCTTTTTCTTCGACCGAGTCCCGCAGGAGCGCATCGAGCGCGGCGCGGCAAAAACCGGCCGAATCGATTGGGCGTCTCAGTTGCCCGGCTGGTTGCCCGGCAAGAGCGCACTCTCGTTGTGCGCGGTCTGGATGCTATTCACGGCACGCCGGTCCTTGATATCAAACCCGTCATGAAAGAATTTCTGCCGCAAGGCGAAATCATCCAACCCGCCTGGACACATGAATTGATGCGGCACTATTGGCGATAGCCCATGATAAAGAACTTTTAGCGCAAAGACGCAGAGGTTTACCGATTGCCTTTCCGATTCGACTTTTGATTCCACCGATCTTCACTTGGCGTCTTTGCCTCTTCGCGCCTTTGCGTTGAAACTCTTCCGCAAAGAGAAAAGCTTGCTCTTCTCAATGATTCCGCAGAAAAAAAGCGAGGCCGGATTGCTCCGGCCTCGCGTGTTCCTCCAGCTTTGTGATTCCCCTTAGTAATCCATTCCGCCCATGCCGCCGCCGCCATGACCGCCGCCGGCCGGAGCCGGTTTTTCCTTCTCAGGAATCTCGGTGATCAAGCATTCGGTCGTCAGGAGCAAGCCCGCGATCGAGGCCGCGTTCTGCAGCGCGCTGCGGGTGACCTTCTTCGGGTCCACCACGCCGGCTTTGACGAGGTCTTCATATTCGCCGGTGGCGGCGTTGAAACCTTCGTTGCCTTTGCGCTTCTTGATTTCCTGCACCACCACGGAGCCTTCATATCCGCCATTCATCGCGAGATGCTTGGCCGGATATTCAATCGCGCGGCGAATAATATCGACGCCGATTTGCTCGTCCTCATTCGCGCCTTTCACAGCTTCGATCGAGTTCAAACAACGCAGCAACGCCACGCCGCCGCCGGGCACAATGCCTTCTTCGACAGCCGCGCGAGTCGCGTGCAACGCGTCTTCCACGCGCGCTTTCTTTTCCTTCATTTCGCTTTCGGTCGCGGCGCCGACATTGATGACGGCCACGCCACCGGCGAGTTTCGCCAGGCGTTCCTGCAATTTTTCACGATCGTAATCGCTCGTCGTCTCTTCAATCTGGCGGCGGATTTGATTCACGCGACCTTGGATCTCCGAGCTCTTTCCGTAGCCTTCGACAATCGTCGTGTTCTCTTTGTCGATCACGATGCTCTTGGCGCGGCCGAGGTCTTCCAGACCGACCGATTCGAGTTTGATGCCGAGGTCTTCGGTGATGCACTTGCCGCCCGTCAGGATGGCAATGTCTTCCATCATGGCTTTGCGGCGATCGCCGAAGCCGGGGGCCTTCACAGCGCAGATGTTCAACGTGCCGCGCAGCTTATTCACGACCAGGGTCGCGAGCGCTTCGCCTTCCACGTCTTCCGCGATGATCAAGAGCGGCTTGCCGAGCTTGGCCACTTTTTCGAGAATCGGCAGCAGGTCCTTGAGGTTGCTGATTTTCTTTTCGTAATTCAGGACGTAAGCCTCTTCCAGCTTGGCTTCCATCGTGTCCGCGCTGGTCACGAAGTAAGGCGAGAGATAACCCTTGTCGAACTGCATGCCTTCCACCACGTCGAGCGTCGTCTCAATCGACTTCGCTTCTTCCACGGTGATGGTGCCGTCCTTGCCGACTTTGTCCATCGCATCGGCGATGATTTCGCCGATCGTGGTGTCCCAGTTGGCAGAAACGGTCGCGACCTGCTTGATTTCCTCTTTGTCCTTCACCTTCTTGGCGATCTTGTCGAGGTTCGCCACGGCGGCTTCCACGGCCTTGTTGATGCCGCGTTGAACGCCGATCGGATTCGCGCCCGCGGTGACATATTTCAGGCCTTCGCGGAAAATCGCTTCAGCCAAAACGGTCGCCGTGGTCGTGCCGTCGCCGGCATTGTCGCTGGTCTTGCTCGCGACTTCGCGCACCATCTGGGCGCCCATGTTTTCGTACGGATCTTCCAGTTCAATTTCCTTCGCGACGGTGACGCCGTCCTTGGTCACGGTCGGGGAGCCGAATTTTTTGTCGAGCACGACGTTGCGGCCTTTGGGGCCGAGCGTGGCGGTAACCGCGCGTGCGAGTTTGCTGACGCCCTTCAAGAGCGCCTGACGAGCTGTCTCGTCAAATACAATTTGTTTTGCTGCC
Source organism: Verrucomicrobiia bacterium (assembly GCA_036272195.1). GTDB lineage: Bacteria > Verrucomicrobiota > Verrucomicrobiia > Limisphaerales > DASXHY01 > DASXHY01. Next base: position 74,368 of record DATAZE010000058.1, read on the forward strand.
ATAGTGTTAAGTTATCGGTTGATTGTTGAGAATTGAATTACTCGATCACGGCCAGGATGTCGTCCGAGCTCAAAATCTTGTATTCCTTGCCATCGAGTTTGATTTCCGTGCCGCCGTATTTGCTGACCAAAATGCGGTCGCCTTTTTTGACTTCGAACGGAATTTTCTTTCCGTCGTCGTTGGTTTTGCCGGTGCCCAGCGCCACGACGATGCTTTCCATCGGCTTTTCCTTGGCGGTATCGGGGATGATGATCCCGCCCTTTTTCACTTCCTTCTCTTCGACGGCTTCCACGAGGATGCGATCGCCGAGCGGTTTAACGTTTAGTGCCATAGTTCTAGTTTGGTTTTGTGTTTTTTCGTTTGAATTAAATCCCGCCGCACTCGCGGTGGGAAAATTATTTTCAGCTCCGTAGGAGCGGCATCTCTGTAGCAAAAAGGAACAAAGGAATATCTGGCTCCGCAGGAGCGGCATCTTCTGCATTGCGACGGACTATGCCGCTCCTGCGGAGCTTGCCATCACTGGCAACTCCGCCTGCTACAAATAGGTCGCTCCTACGGAGCTTTTTTTCCGCCTGGTTCATTCTGCTCAAATCTTATTTCATTTCCCCTGCGTCGCGCCCATCGGCCCGATGGTGGAAACCATCGCCTGGCAAATAATGGGCCCCTGCGAGTCGTTCACTATATACGGACTCCCGAACGGTTGCCAGCCCATCTGTAAAGACTTCGTCACCGATTCATCCAGGTCCTTATGGTTCGTATGATGAACCGTCTTATAGCGTTTGAACTCGTCAGCCATGGAGCGTGATTATTTTCTTACTTGTTGACGCTTCTCGAATTCTCCGGAGTTGCAGGAGAAACAATTAATGTCTCACCCATTCCACCTGAAGCAACCTGAAAGGTTGCTGGAAATTAGCCTCGGGTTGAGCGAAGCGATACCCCAGGAAAACGTCCAATAAAATAATGCGCCCTGAAAGAGCGCCGGAAACCATGGAGAGAACATTCCGCCGCCCTTCCAGGGCGGTGAAAAAATACGAAGCTGACCAGGGGCTGCGGCCTTCGGCCTTGCCCCCGGCTAATTTCCAGCAAGCCTTCAGCTTGCTCAAAATTATCTTCGACAATTTCATTACTTCTTCTCGTCCACAACTTCCGCGTCGATGATCGGACCCTCGTCCTTGCCGCCTTCGGGCTTCTGCCCTCCAGCTTCGGCCCCCGGCTGTTCGCCGCCCGGCTGGCCTTGCGGGCCGCCGGCACGAGACTTCTCCGAAGCGGCCTTGTAAAGTTCCTGTCCGACCAACTGGGAAGCTTCATTGAGCTTCTCCGAAGCCGCTTTGATGGCCGCGCTGTCGCTGCCCTTCAACGCTTCTTTGACATCGGCCACCGCCTTCTCGACTTTGCCCTTCACATCGCCGGAAATTTTATCCGCGTTGTCCTTGAGCATTTTCTCGGTGCGATAAACCGCGCTGTCCGCTTCGTTGCGGGTCTCCACTTCCTCGCGGGCTTTCTTGTCGTCTTCCGCGTGGGCCTCGGCGTCCTTGCGCATCTTCTCGACTTCATCCTTCGAGAGACCGCTGCTGGCCGTGATAGTGATCTTCTGTTCCTTGCCCGTGCCCAGGTCCTTGGCGTTCACGTGCAGGATGCCGTTGGCGTCGATGTCAAACGTGACCTCGACCTGCGGCATGCCGCGCGGGGCCGGCGGAATGTCGGTAAGCTGAAACTTGCCGATCGTTTTGTTGTCGCGCGAAAATTGGCGCTCGCCCTGGAGCACGTGAATTTCCACGCCCGGCTGATTGTCCGAAGCCGTCGAAAAGATTTCCGATTTGCGCGTCGGGATGGTCGTGTTGCGCTCAATCAATTTCGTGAACACACCGCCCAGCGTTTCAATGCCCAGCGAAAGTGGCGTCACGTCGAGCAACAGCACGTCTTTGACTTCGCCCTTGAGCACGCCGCCCTGGATGCCGGCGCCGATGGCAACGACTTCGTCCGGGTTCACGCCCTGGTGCGGCGGTTTGCCCACGAGCTTATGCGCGGTTTCAACGACGCGCGGCATGCGGGTCATGCCACCGACAAGCACGAGCTCGTCAATCTTCGCCGCTTCAATGCCCGCGTCCTTCAGGCAGTTCTTCACCGGCCCGATGGTGCGCTCGAATAAATCATCGCAAAGCTGCTCCATTTTGGCACGAGTCAGCGTCTTCTGGATGTGCTTGGGCCCGCTGGCATCCGCCGTGATGAACGGCAGGTTGATGTCGTATTGCTGCGCGCTGGAGAGGGCAATCTTCGCCTTCTCGGCTTCTTCCTTGATGCGTTGGAGAGCGTCAGGTTGCTTGCGTAGGTCCATGCCCGCTTCTTTTTTGAATTCGTCGAGAATCCAATCCATGATGCGATTGTCCCAATCGTCACCGCCGAGGTGCGTATCGCCGTTGGTCGCTTTCACTTCGAAAACGCCATCGCCGATTTCCAGCACGGAAATATCAAATGTGCCGCCGCCCAAATCGTACACCGCGATCTTCTCGTCCTTTTTCTTGTCGAGACCATACGCGAGCGATGCCGCCGTGGGTTCATTGATGATGCGCAGGACTTCCAACCCGGCAATTTTGCCGGCGTCCTTGGTGGCCTGGCGCTGGGAATCGTTGAAGTAAGCCGGAACAGTAATCACGGCCTGCGTGATTTTCTCGCCGAGACGCATTTCGGCGTCGCTCTTGAGCTTGGCAAGAATCATCGCCGAAATTTCCGGCGGCGTGAACTGCTGGGTTTTGCCTTCGACTTCCACCTCGACCGCCACGTCGCCGTTGGCGGCGCGCACGGCCTTGTAAGGCACGCGCTTGAGTTCTTCCTGCACTTCATCGAACTTGCGACCCATGAAGCGCTTGATGGAATAAACCGTGTTGCGCGAGTTGGTGACAGCCTGGCGTTTCGCGGCGTCGCCCACGAGGCGCTCGCCGGTCTTGCTGAAAGCCACCACCGACGGCGTCACGCGCCGGCCTTCCGAGTTTTCCAGAACGAGCGGCTCGCCGCCTTCCATGACGGCCATGCAAGAGTTCGTCGTTCCCAAATCAATACCTAATACTTTTGCCATAAAATCTCTTTCGATAGAATTATTGCTATTCCTTACGCAACCTTGGTGCCATCCTGAAAACAACGGCTATAACTCATTAATGTAAAATGTGTTACCGTATTTCCAGCTAACATTCGCCGAGCCCCTTTCAGAGACACATTGGCACTAATTCAAGAGCCGTGTCACACTTGCCGTGGCGCTATCTGGTCCCATGTTTTTTGGGATTTGCGTTTTGATCGCGCACAATTTTTTTACGAATTATTTGCGATTGCCTGACAGATTCCGAACCCACTTGAAGTTAGAATCGAGATATGAAACCCAAACAATTCCTAATCGGCCTCGCGGTACTCACCCTCCTCACCTTAATGCCTGCCTTGTTTCGCGCAAACTCGGCCCCGACCCCGGAGATTCCGTCCGTCATTCGCGCTCGCGCTCTGGAACTAGTGGACGACCATGGACGCGTCCGGGCGGAACTCAAAGTATTTCCGGCGCAACCCGCGCTTAAAATGCCGGACGGCACGACGGGATATCCCGAGTCAGTGCTGTTGCGCCTGATAAATTCAAAAGGCGGCCCCGACATAAAGCTCACGGCAACCGAGGATGGCGCAGGGCTCGTTATTGGCGGCGAATCGGGATATGTGCAAATCCTTTCACGAGGCACGAACCTGCCAATCGTAAAACTCGTCGCCAAAGATGGCCGCGAGCAGGTCGTCAAGCTCCCGTGATAGAAGGAGCGCAGTCGGCGCGACCGTTGGCGTTATCAGGCATTATGGAAATGCCCCAGCTCCCTCAATGACGCGTATTCCTTCGGCCGTGTCTTGGTCGCCGAACCGATAACAATATGGTCCAGCACCTCAATCTTCAAAAGCTGCCCGGCGCGGATTAAATCGCGAGTCACTTTCACGTCGGCTTCACTCGGCGTCGGATCGCCGCTCGGATGATTATGCACCAGTACGATGGCCGAGGCATTCGCCGCGATGGCAGACTTGAAGACCTCGCGTGGATGCACAAGCACCGTGTCCAGGATGCCGTCGGAAATTTTATCCACCCGAATCAATCGCCGGCGCGTGTTGAGCATCAGCACGTGAAACGACTCCACATTCCGCAAGCGATTCATCTCGCGCACGTGATCAACAATCGTCTGCGGATTATCCATGACCGGCGATTCCTCGCGTTTCTCCGCCTCCATCCGCCGCGCCAGGGCAAAGGCCGCGACAAGCGTGGCCGCTTTGTCCGGCCCCACACCCGGCTCGCGTTTTAAATCATCCACCGACGCCAGCGCAATGGCATGCAATGAACCGTATTTTTGTAGCAACCGCCGGCTGACTTCCACCACGTTCGCGCCTTTCAATCCGGTGCGGAGCAGGATGGCGATCAATTCGGCGTGAGTAAGCGCATCCGGCCCGCGCGCCACGAGCCGCTCGCGCGGGCGTTCGCTGACCGGCTGATCTTTGAGTCTCATCCCCTCGGACATGCCGCATTGATAAACCGAGGGACAAAAGCGCGCGAGCAAATTCCGCCCTGGGAGCGCCGGCGTCCCGCTGGCCAGTTGCATCTGGATTTGCTTGAACAACCGCCGCTCAATGCGAGTCTATAGGCAAGGGAACAAAAGACCACTCAGCTGAATTAATCGTCGGTACTGTTATGAAAACAAAACTGTTTCTGCTTTGTTTCGCCTCGGCAGCAACCGCGCTGGCCGCCGACTCTCCCACGAACAGCTATAATTTCACCTCCCGCCTCGCGCCCATCCCGATCACCGAAGAGATGCGCCTGCAAAATCTACTCACACCAAAGCTGGACCTCCCGGTCATCGCCCTGGGAAAAAGTGATTTCGTTCTGAGTGGTCCGTTAGTCGAAGGATTCCGCCGCCTGCCACCCGCGGAAAATTTAAGTCGCGGCCAAAAATTCCTGCGGTTGCCCGTCATCCGCCTTTTCGTGCCCAAACCCATGCCCTGGCCGGAGGATGGAGGAAAATATTTCGCCTGGCACAACAACTCTCTCCCCTGGACACTCGCCAGCTCCCGGCCGGGAATTCAAAAGGGGCCGAATTAATTCAATTGATTCCGTAGCCGCCGACGTCGGGAGGCTCTAATCCTTTCTTCGGAGATGGTATAAGCCTCCTGACGTCGGCTGCTACGAGGCTCACGCCGTCTGCAATTCACGCACGAAAAACGGCTCAAATTCGCGATGATAATGTGGCGGAATGCGCGCCTTGAACCGCGCGGTTTTCCCCGTGTAACGCCGCTCAATCACTTGCGCCACCTCATGCAGCCGCGCAATCACTCCGGCCCGATCATGCGGCACGGACAGCTCAAAAAATTCCCGCAGCGGCCGAAGCTGGCTGCTGAGTTCCTGGAGCAATATCGGAATCCCATCGCCCTTCTCCGCTGAAATCGCCACACCCTGCGGATAACGCTCGAGAAAACGGTTCAACGTCTCGCGACTGTCGTTGAGCAAATCCACCTTGTTGAAAACCATCAGCGTCGGTTTTCCGTCCGCGCCGATTTCCTTCAGCACCGCATCCACAGATTCAATTTGTTCGCGCGCCTGCGGATGGCTCACATCCACCACGTGCACGAGCAAATCCGCCTGCACCACTTCCTCCAGCGTGGCCTTAAATGCCTCCACCAGGCCGTGCGGCAATTTGCGAATGAAACCCACCGTGTCCGTCAGCAATACGTTTTGGTTCGTCGGCAAGCGCAGCCGCCGTGTCGTTGGATCCAAGGTGGCGAACAGCTTGTTCATCGCCAGCACGTCCGCGCCCGTCAATTTGTTTAACAGTGTGGACTTACCCGCGTTGGTGTAGCCCACGATGCTGGCGAGCGGCCATTGATTTCGCTGCCGGCCGTTGCGCTGCGTGGAACGCTGCCGCACCACCACCTCGAGTTCACCGCGAATTTTCGCGATGCGGTCCTGCACCCGGCGGCGGTCGGTTTCCAGCTGCGTTTCACCTTCACCTCCGCGCATGCCGATGCCGCCTTTTTGCCGCGATAAGTGGCCCCAGAAGCGGGTCAACCGCGGCAGCAAATGCTGAAGCTGCGCGAGTTCAATTTGCAACTTGCCCTCACGCGTCCGGGCGCGTTGCGCAAAAATATCGAGGATCAAAGAAGTCCGATCGAGCACCTTGCAGTTGAAAATCTTCTCCAGATTGCGGCTTTGCGCCGGTGAAAGCTCGTCGTCAAAAATCACCGTGTCCACATCGAGCCGCTTGCATTCCGCGCCGAACTCGTCCGCCTTGCCTTTGCCGATGAACGTGGCGGGGTTGCGCGACACGATCTTCTGCACGCCGTTGCCGACGACTTCGCCGCCCGCGGTAGCGGCCAATTCCGCCAGTTCCGCCAAAGAATCGCTGGTTCCCCAATCGTTCCGCCCCTTCAACTCAATGCCCACGAGAAAAACCCTCTCGGTCCGTGTATTCCTGGTCTCTATTAAAGCTTTCAATGCTTACGTGGATGACTGTGCTTGCTGCGCAGCCGTAAGTTACCACGTTTTTTAATTGCGCAAAGCATTTTGCGCCGACGCCTGCTCGCATTCCTCCGTAATAGGCAGGCTAATATCGTAATGGTCGTAATCGAATTTCAAGACAATCTGGACCGCGGGGATTCGATGTTCCGCGCAATAAGCAAGCGCTCTTTCGCTGGTCGAAAACGCTTTGGCCTCGATCGGACTGGGAGTCCATTCGGACAAAGTTTTCAGGAAAAGGTGGCTGTGGCAGTTCTGGACCAGAATTTTCATGAGGCAAGATACGCTCTGCAATAGGAACGCAAGGGGCTCATCGTTGATTTTCCTTCCCTATTTGATTGAACGCAGTCGAGAGGAAAAGGATGGATTTCTCCCCGCGTTTTGCGACACTGCGCGGCGTGATAAGTCCGTTAATCAAACTACTGCTCGAAGGCGGCAGATTGAGCACCGCGCAAATGGCTCAAGTGCTTAACCTGCCCGAAGCCGATGTCAACCGGCAGCTTGATCAGTTGCGGAAAGACCGCGTCCTGCTCGGCTGGCGGCCCGTGCTCAATCTGGCCGACGAGGAAACCGGCATCGTCCGTGCCGTCATCGAAGTCCGCATCACACCCGAGCGCGGCGGCGGATTCAATCGCCTCGCCGATCGCATCAGCCGTTTCGACGAAGTCGAATCCTGCTATCTCATGTCCGGCGGCTATGATTTGCTCGTGTTTGTCGGCGGTTCCAGCCTGCAAAAAGTCGCGGCGTTCGTTTCGGAAAAACTTTCCACCATCGAAGGCGTGCTTTCCACCGCCACTCATTTCCTGCTGCGCTCCTACAAGGAGCAGGGCTTCCTGCTCGACATCAAAGCCGAGGAAAACGACCGGCTGAAAGTCGCTCCCTAAGCGACTTTAGACCCTGGACTTTGGATTAAATGGACACCACGCGCTACATCGCCAAACACGTCATCAACCTGCCCCGCTCGGGCATCCGCGACTTTTTCGAAATCGTCGCGAAAATGAAGGACGTGATTTCGCTCGGCATCGGCGAGCCTGATTTCGACACGCCCTGGCACATCCGCGAAGCCGCCATTTACGCCCTCGAAAAGGGCAAGACCCATTACACCTCGAACCTCGGCCTCATCGAACTTCGCCGCGCGATCAATCGCTACGTCGAAAAAAATTTCAGCATCAGCTACCGGCCCGAGGATGAAATCCTTGTCACCGTAGGAGTAAGTGAAGCGCTCGATATCGCCTTTCGCGCCCTGGTCAATCCCGGCGACAAGGTAATGTTCCATCAACCTTGTTACGTCAGCTATCATCCCAGCATCACGCTCACGCACGGCGTGGCTGTGCCGGTGCCGACATTTGCGAAGGACAATTTCGCGCTCACCGCCGAGGCGCTCAAAGCCGCGTGGGAGCCGGGCTGCAAATTGCTCATGCTCAACCTGCCGTGCAATCCCACCGGCGGCACCTGCAATCGCGCTCAGCTGGAAGCCATCGCGAAATTCGCCATCGAAAAGGATTTGCTCGTCCTCAGCGACGAAATTTATTCCGAGCTGACCTTCGACGGCGAGCACGTCAGCATCGCCAGCCTGCCCGGCATGAAAGAGCGCACGATTTTCCTGCACGGCTTTTCCAAAGCCTTCGCGATGACCGGCTGGCGCATCGGCTATGCCTGCGGTCCGGCGACCCTCATTGAAGCGATGATGAAAGTGCATCAATACTCAATGATGTGCGCTTCGATCATCAGCCAGGAAGGTGCGATTGAAGCCTTGGTGCGTGGCGAGGACGGCATGAAAACCATGCGCGAGCAATACCATCGCCGCCGGGATTTCATTGTGCGCCGCCTGAACGAAATCGGCCTCAAATGCCACATGCCCCGCGCGTCCTTTTACGCGTTTCCCAGCGTTGAAGTCACGGGCATGAACGAAAAGGATTTCGCGCTCGGCTTATTGAATGCCGAGAAAGTGGCCATGGTCCCCGGCACCGCCTTTGGACCGAACGGCGCCGGCTTTTGCCGCGCCTGCTTCGCCACCGGCTACGATCAGCTCATTGAAGCGAGCGACCGGATCGAGCGTTACGTTCAGGGATTGAAAAATCCATGACCGACGCGCCGTCCTTGAAGCCGGCAAAATCGAGTTGAAAGAAAGCCGCGATAGTATTAACAATAGGGGAAAGGCATGACCGGCGATACACAGAAGAACTTCTTGAACACCGGCATTTACACCGTGCCGGAAGCTGCCCGCCTTTCGAATTTCAACCGGACGAATCCGCCGCTGGCTTCGCGGTTATAAGTTTCATACAAAAAAGAAAGAACACCATTCAAAAGCCCTATGGCACGGCCAATTAGAGCCTATCGACATAGTTTGGCTCTTGGATTCTTGGACTTGATTGAAATCAGATTCGTCGATGCCTTTTTGAAAGCCGGTGTCAGTTGGAAAATGATTCGAAAAGCGCACGAAAAAGGGATTGAAATATTTGGGACAAACCATCCATTTTGCACTCGGGGTTTCACTACCGACGGGCGCGAAATCTTCGTAGAACTTCATAAAGAGACTGGAGAGCGCTCGTTAATGGAAATCGTGAGCAGTCAGCACGTCTTTGTTCAAATTATCAGGCCGTTCTTGAAAGAATTGGAATTCGACTCGGAACATACACTTGTCCGGTGGAAGCCGGCCACATCAAAGCGTCTCGTAGTGCTTGACCCCGCACGCAATTTTGGAAAGCCCACTGTCGCTCGCCATGGCGTACCAACAGAAATCTTGGCTCGAGCGGCCCAGGCAAGCGAATCTTTGGAAGAAGTCTCCCGGTGGTACGAAGTTCCGCGTGCCGAAATCGAAGACGCGATTGAATTTGAGCAGCAGCTTGCTGCATGAAATTCTTTTTGGATAACTGCCTCGCTATCCGCCATGCTCGCGCCTTGAATGAAATGCTCGAACCAGAGCACAGCTTCATTCATCTTCAGGATAAATTTCCAGCCAACACAAAAGACGAAACTTGATACGTCAATAGGGACAGGAAGGAGGCTGGATTATTATCTCCGGTGATTATCGAATAGGAAAAAACGCGCATGAGCGCGCTGCCTGGCATCAAAGCGGATTGACAGTGTTTTTCCTAAGCAAGGGTTGGACAAATCTTCCCCCTCTGCAACAGCATTCAAAGCTTTCACTTATTCTGGATGACATCATCGATCGCGCCAACATCGCTAAATTCGGAGCCGGATTCATGATTTCAATAAATGGCAAAATTGAAGAAGTCTATCCGTAACGCGACGCTGTTGCGACAGCTGTCTCCACCGTATCCTCCGCCCCAATTTCAATCCACCGCAAACCCAACTGTCCTCGGAACCACGTCATCTGCCGCTTCGCAAACTGCCGCGTTTTGATTTTCACCAGGTCAATCGTTTCCGGCAGACCACGTTCACCGCGCAAATGTTCCACCACTTGCCGATAACCCAATGCCTGCATCGCCGTTTTATTCTGCGCCAGCCTATGCTCCAACAATCGCCGCGTCTCCTCCACCAATCCGCGCGCGAACATCGCCTCCACGCGCGCATCAATCCGTGCGCGCAAATCGCTAGTCTCGCGCGCCAAACCGAACAGGACTGTGGACTGTGGACTGTGGACTGTGGACTTCTGCCACTCCGCCCGCTGTTCTGAAAACTTTTTCCCCGTCAACCGAATCACCTCGACCGCCCGAATCACCCGCCTGGGATTTTTGCGATCAATCTTTTCATACGTGACCGCGTCGCGCTCCGCCAATTCCGCCAGCAACTCCGGCAACGGCATGGCCTCCAATTCCGCGCGTAACTTTTCGTCCGCCGGCGGCGCCTCGCCGAGTCCTTCGAGAAACGCCTTGAAATAAAGCCCGGTGCCGCCGCAAAAAATGGGGGCTTTTCCTCGCGCTTGAATGTCCGCCACTGCCGCAGAAGCCAACCGCACAAATTGCGCCGCATCAAACGGCTCCGTTATCTCCACCACATCGATCAAATGATGCCGCACGCGGGCGCGTTCTGCGGGTGAAGGTTTGGCGGTGCCGATATCAAGGCCGCGATACACCTGCATCGAATCCACGGAAATAATTTCGCCACCGATTTTTTCCGCGAGCAGTAAAGCAATTTCGGATTTTCCCACCGCCGTCGGCCCGGCGAGGAATAGGCAGTGAGGATGGAAGCTCACGGATGGCGGATGGGCAGCGGATGTTTTTGCCATCTTCTATCCTCCATCATCTGTTCTTTCTCTACGCCGTCGTGCGACGGAATCGCTGCAAGACAGCCCACAAGGCCGCGCCTGCCGCAAAAATCCCGATGCTCACCAGTTGCGCCGGCGTCAGATGCAGCACGCCGTGGATGTGGACTGGCGAATAATCCCCCCGGAACGATTCCACGATCGAGCGCGTCACCGCATAGCACAGCAGGTAGGTTGCAAAAACCTGGCCGTCGAATTTTTTGCGGCGGTAAAGCCACGCCAGTCCCAAATACAAAATTAAATTCAGGAGCGCGTCGTATATCTGGGTGGGATGCACCGGGAATGTCGGCGCACCATTCAGGTTGCCCGGCGGATAACTAATGGCCCACGGCAAACCGCACGCGCGCCCGAAGCAGCAGCCATTCAGTAAACAACCGATCCGTCCGAACACATAGCCCAGCGCGATGCTCGGCGCGAGCACATCCGCCAGTTTCCAGAGCGCAATATGCTTCAACCGCGCGTAAAGAATTCCCGCGATGGTGGCACCGATCAGCCCGCCGTAAAAAACCAAACCGCCGTTCCACACCGCGAACACCTCTGAAAACGGCCGTCCGGCAAATTCCTCCTGCCAATAGGTGATCACATGCAGCGCGCGCGCGCCAACGATGGTTCCCACGATCAGCCACGGCCCGATATCGAGAATTTTCTCGGGCGCGATCCCTTCGCGCAACCCGCGCCGACTCGCCGTCCAGAGTCCGGCGATGAACGCGATCGCCATCATCACGCCGTACGACCGGATGGGAAACGAGCCGATATGAAATGCAATTGGATGCACGACTAAAGCTTAAACGCAAAATTCAAAACTGTGAAAGAAATTGCGCCGAATCCGCAATCGCGTCAAATCCTCCCGTTTAACCACTACTCCAGGCATGCACCCTTCTCAATACGGTCGTAAACGAGCATGTCCGCCGCCAGTTTTCCCAACTCGGCCGCCGCATGCTCCCGCGCGCGATGCTCAAGCATGAGTTGACGAGTCCTGGTCTCAAGAGTTTCCGGGTCCCGCGAGTGGTGCGGAAGATTTTCGGCTTCTTCGCCGGGGAGATGCTCCGCACGATCCTTCATTTGTTGCAAAGTAAGGCGGAGTTCCTTGATGCGCGAGACGGCGACCTCGGCAGTCGTTTCCGCACAGCCACCGTAGAAACCGAGGAACCCGCCTTCGGCATCATAATGCGGCACTCCGCGATCCAATATCCAACGATATTCACCGTGGCGGTCTTGCAACCGATAGCTCATCGCGAATGAAACCCGCTGTTGGAATGATCCCACATAGTGCTGGACACAACGTTCCAGATCATCCGGATGCACGCCTTCCGCCCAGCCATTGCCGCTTTCCTGCTGCGCTGTGCGTCCGCGGTAATCGAACCATGCGCGATTGAAATAGAAGCATCCCATATCGCTCCCCGACATCCAGATCATCACGGGCGCGCCATCGGCCAGTTGCTGGAAGAATTCCACTTCCGGCTTCGGCTTGAGGGCGGTCGGATTGGCGGAGTTCATCGTGGTGGGCAGAATAGAGCGGGGGGATGCTACGGCAAGGAGGGATTCTCCCCAGCGCTCTCCGTCATGGCTGGCCGTGGTTTTTCATGTCATCTGGCCTGGTCGCCGGCATTCGGCCAATCTCTTCAATTCGTCGCCACCGCGGGCAAATTCGGCGCGAGCGATCTCTTCGGAACCACCTGTGGACGCCGTGGCAGCGCCATCGGCGGCATGATCGGCGCCACGTTCACCAACTGACGCCATTTCTGGCGTTCTTCCGGCGTCATGTCACGCCAGCGCTCAACGTTTTTCAAAAATTGCTGCCGCTCAGCAATGCTCATCCCGGCAAACTTTTCAAAGGAACTCAGGCACTGTGCCCGTTGCGCCAGTGTTAAATTTGAAAACGAGGCCAGTGTCCCTTCCATCTCCCGCCGTTCGTCGTCGGAAAGGGCGCCGAGTGCTTTTTCTTTTTCCTCGGGTGTCAGTTGGAAAAATCGATTGAAACCGGCCAGCGCTTTCTGCCGCTGGTCTTCAGCCATTTCCTGCCAGCGATCCAGGCCTTTTTCCAATTCGTTCCGGCGATCGGCCGGGATGGTCCGCAGAATGCCCTCGCGTTCCTCCGGCCCGGCCGAGGCAACCTGCGCGAAATAACTCGCAATCAAGTCGTCGTTCTTGAATTGCTCCTGCAACTGCGGCGGCAACAAATCCCATTGCCCTAATCTCTCCTGCACCTGCGTGCGCAGCTCTTCAGGAATACGCGCCAACGCCGCCGCGCGATTCGTCCGCGGTTCATCCATCAGCGGCCGCAAATACCATCGCAGTTCCGTTTCCCGCAACCGCAATTCACGCATTTCATCCGGCAAAATTTGGTATTCCTCCAGTTTCTCCAGAATGCGCTTCTGAATCTCCGGAGGGCGGATCGCAATGGCCGCTTTCCGCTGCTCGGGAGTCATTGCCAGCAATTCACGAAAGAGAGCCACGGGAGACTTGGCCGCCACGGAGGCAGCGCCATCAAGCGCCGGTTGTGCCGGTAACGACAGTGAAAAGAAGACCGCCCCTGCCAGGGCTAAAACTGTTCGTCGGAACGAACTCATTTCATCAAGGCGATCAATTCCGGATCCGGTCCGGGTGTGGAACTCATCTGGCGGATGGTGTCGAAGTCCTGCAAAATCTCGGGGCTGGGCAGCGAGGAAACGCCCGCCACCACCTTGACGCCCTGCACCATTTCCGCCCGCTCGGTTGCCACATGCTCGTGATACGTAAACAGCCCCACCCCAAACAGGACCGTCGCCACCGCCGCTCGCGGCAATAACAAACGCAAAAACCACGCCCGTCGGCTGGCCTTGGGACGGCTTTCCGCCATCGCGTCGCGTTCCACCGCCTGCAACACTCGCGCTGTAAAATTGCTCGAGACCGGCACATCCGGCAATCGCCCCAGGATTTCTGTCAGACGACCCTCGATTTCCCAATCCACCTTCTCTCCAGGATGCGCCGCCAGCCACGCGCGCAATTCCGCCTCTTCGGAGGGCGTCAGCTTGCGCCGCCAGTTTTTTTCCTGCCATGGATTCAACTCGTTCATTGGTTCCTTTCTATTTTAAAACCGGTTTTGCTCAAAAGTTGCAATTATTCCGGCGGTTTCCACTCGCCACTGCGTAAATAGGTCTTGAGCCGCTCCTTAAGCGTTTCCCGACCCCGATGAATCAGCGATTTTGTCGCCGAAAGCGAACAGCCCAATACCTCCGCAATCTCCTCGTAACTCAAATCTTCCTGCCGGCATAACAGCAGGGCTGAGCGCTGATTTTCCGGCAAATCGGCCAAAGCCCGGTCAATATTTTGCGCCAATTCGCCCTGCAGCAGGCTCTCCGGCGGTGAAAAAGTTTTTTTATCCTCGAATTGCTGCAAGGGCTGGTCTTCCTGCTCGGGATGCGGCGCATCCAGCGACTCGGCGGGATGGCGCGAACGGCGTCGGATTTCGTTCAGACAAAGATTTCGCGCGATCGTGAAAAGCCAGGTGGAAAACTTGGCTGTGGTCTGGTAACGCGCCGCCGATTTATAGACCTGCACAAATACGTTTTGCGCCAGATCCTCCGCCTCGGTCGCATCACGAAGCGTCCGATACGCGAGATTAATGACCGGCTGCTTGTATTTCTCGACCAATTCCGTAAAAGCAGCCGTGTCGCCCTGTTTCACGCGAAGCATCAGGGCGGCATCGGGGTCGGAACTTGAAGGCATGGGTCGCAAACCGCGGCCAGTTTAGGTCAACACCACCGGAGCGACAAGGTTGCGCTCGATAATGCCGAATGACAAATGACGAATGGATATGGTCTCAGTGCCATTCTCCATTCGTCATTCGTCATCGGTTATACGCGCCGCTTGCCATCGGCGGCATTTGCACCCAAAGTTACGGGCGCAATGCAGTCATTGTTGGAAAAAATCGAGGCCAACGCCGCTACGCGGCTCACTCTGCCCTCCGGCAAATTGCCGGCGCAGGAATTGGCGCGCTTCAAGGCGTTCCTGAAAGTTGAAACGCATCGCGTCAAGCTGCTTCACCGCTCCGGCGGCGGCGGGCGCGAGGTTTGCCGCGCACGCGCGGCGATTCTCGACGTGCTGCTGCGTTACTTGTGGAACGCCGCCAAGGGTAGTTTGTCCGAGCAGGCGCAAAAGGAATTCCCCCCCCTCGCACTCGTCGCCATCGGCGGTTATGGCCGCGCCGAATTGAATCCGCACAGCGACATCGATTTCATGTTCCTGCACGATGGCCAGGTCGTTGGGGGCGGGCGCAAGCCGCTCCCGCATCTCGCCAAGCTGATTGACGGCATCCTGTATCCGCTTTGGGACCTCGGCCTGAAAGTCGGCCATTCCGTGCGCAGCATTGAGGATTGCATCTCCGTCGCCAACACCGACATGCAATCCAAGACCGCGCTCATCGAGGCGCGGCTGATCACCGGGAGCGAGGGGTTATTCAAAAAATTCCAAAAAGTGCTCCAGAACAAAGCTGTCAAAGGCCACGTCGAGGAATACATCGCCATGCGCGTGGAAGACCAGGCGTCGCGCCGCGCGAAATTCGGCAACTCCGCCTCCATGCAGGAGCCGAACCTGAAAAACGGCTGCGGCGGCCTGCGCGATTACCAGAATCTTTTGTGGATGACCTTTTTCAAATACGGCACCCGCTCGCTCGCCGATTTGCAAAAGCAGGATTTCGTCACCGCCGCCGAACGCCGGCAGCTTGATGCCGCCTATGACTTCCTCCTCCGCGTGCGCACGGACATGCATTATCACACGAACCGCGCCACGGACGTTTTGAGCAAGGCGCTGCAGCCAGCGATCGCGCACAATCTCGGATATACCGACCGCTCACCCAGCAAGCGCATCGAGAAATTCATGCGCGACCTTTACACCCATTCGCGCAACATCTACATCATCACGCGCACCCTGGAACAACGCATGGCGCTCGTCCCGCAGCAACCGGGCCTGATCTCGTCAAAAATTTCCTCACTCACAGCGCTGCTTCCCGGCAAGCGCAAAAAAGTCGTGCCCGAACCGATCGACGGCTTCAAATTCATCGATGGCGAAATCCACGCGGCGGCGAACCGCGTCTTCCGCGACCAGCCGCGGCGTCTCATGCGTGTGTTTCTTTACGCTCAACAACGCGGCTTGCGCCTGCATCCCGACCTCGCCCAACTCATTCGCAAGGAGTTGTCGCTCGCCAACCGCGAATTTCTCAACGATCAGCATGTGCGCGAGACGTTCCTGGAAATTCTTGCGCAGCGCGGCAACGTCGCACCCATCCTGCGCGCCATGCACGAAGTCGGTTTGCTCGGCAAATACATCCCGGAATTCGGCAAGCTCACCTGCCTGGTCCAGCACGAGTTTTACCATCAATACACTGCTGACGAGCACACGTTGGTGTGCCTCGATCAAGTCGATAAAATCTGGGAGGCCAAGGTCCCCGCGACTGTGGCCTATGGGCCGCTGCTGCAAAAATTGGAACGCCCCTTTCTTCTTTATCTCGCGCTTCTCCTGCACGACACCGGCAAACCGCAGGGGCACGGCAATCATTCCGAAGTCGGCGCGGACCTGGCGATGCGCGTCGCCCGCCGGCTGCGGCTCGATGGCTCCGCCTCCCACGTCCTGCGCGTGCTCGTGGAAAACCATTTGCTCATGGCCAGCCTTTCACAGCGCCGCGACCTCGATGACCCGCTGGTCATCCGCAATTTCGCCGCGGAAGTGCAAAATACCGAAACGCTCGATTTGCTGACGCTGCTTACCTTCTCCGACGCCCAGGCCACCAGCGATAAACTTTGGAACGGCTTCAAGGACGCGCTGCTCTGGTCCTTATACAACAAAGCCGCGCCACTGCTCGCCGGTGGGAGCGAATTCATTCGTGCCGAGGAAAAACAGCGCGAACTGTTGATGGAGGAAGTCAGCCGTCTGACGAGCGGCCACATGAACGCCGAGGAAATCGAGGCACTCTTCGCCACGCTGCCGCCCCGGTATTTTCAAATCCACACGGCCCGCGAAATTTTCGAGGACCTCATCGTCGCGCACCGTTTCATGCGCCTGCAAATTTCCGAGGAGGATAGCCCGCTGACGCCGGTGGTGAACTGGCACAACGAGCCGGATCGCGGTTACAACGCAGTAAAGGTCTGCACCTGGGATCGCGCCGGGTTGTTCACCAAAATCGCCGGCTCCTTCAGCGCCATGGGCCTGAATATTTTGAGCGCGCAGATTTTCACCCGCACGGACGGCATCGTGCTGGATGAATTTTTTGTGACGGACGCCAAGACCGGAAGCCTGGCCGACCGCAGCCAGCGTGATGAATTCGAGAAACTGCTTTGCCGGGCGCTCACCGATGAAGAAGTGGATTTTCACGGGTTGATCGCCCGCCACAAAATCACGCGCCCGCTTTACCAGGCCTACACCGGCGAACAAATGCCGACCCGTGTCCATTTCGACAACGAGGCCTCCGAGGCGCGCACCTTGATCGAAATCGAAACCGAAGACCGCGTCGGTTTGCTCTACGCCATTTCGGAAGTGCTGACCGAATTCGATCTGGACATTTCCGCCGCGAAAATTCTCACCGAGAAAGGCGCGGCCATCGACAGCTTTTACGTCCGCGAACTGGACGGCGACAAAATCCTCGCTCCGGAACGTCAAAAAGCGATTGAGCGAAAGCTGCAGCAGGCGATCCATTTGCTGGACGTGGAACCGAAAGCCAAAGCCTCGTAAAGAGCGCGAAAACTCGTCCGCGTAGCAGCCGGCTTCAGGAGGCTCTAACTTTTTTCGGGGAAAATTTTGCGAGCCACCTTGCGCCGGCTGCTACAAAGTTCATCGGAAACCTTGATTCCACCTTCCATTTTTCCCCATGGGCCGGCCTTGAATTTAGGCTTTGAACAGCAAATCTTTGCCTTTACCCTAAACAGATGAAACATTCGGGAAAAGCGAGGAAAGCGGCGTTCAAGATGATCTTCATCACGCTGGTGCTCGTGATCTTATTGCCAGTGGTCGGGATTTTGGGCTGGTTGATCAGTTCCGCGATGGTGGCGGTCTCCATTTTTGTTTTTCTCGTTTGGTGTCTCTTTGCTCTTTTCACCCTCTATTTCTTTCGTGACCCGAATGCTCGCGTGCCTGCCGGCGCCGGGCTTGTCGTCTCGCCCGGACATGGCAAGGTGGACGTTATCGACACATTGACCGAACTGCAATTCATGGGCCGCGACTGCCAGCGCATTTCCATGTTTCTATCCGTGATCGATGTCCACGTGCAGAACGCCCCCGTCAGTGGCAAGGTTGCCTATCTCAAATACACCGAAGGCCAATTCCTCAACGCCATGAAAACGGAATGCGCCACCTGCAACGAAAACTCCTACATCGGCATCGAATCCTCCGACCCGCCCAATGAAAAAATCGGCGTGAAACTCATCGCCGGCGTCCTCGCGCGCCGCATCATTCCATTTGTGGAGCCGGGCGACGCACTCGCCCGCGGCGACCGCATCAGCCTGATTCAATTCGGCTCCCGCGTGGATGTCTACCTGCCACACTCGGCAAAAATAAAAGTGAAAATCGGCGACCGCGTCGTGGGCGGCGAAACAGTGCTGGCGGCGTTCGAATAAAAAGAAGATATGGCCGCGACTGTTCCCAATCCGCTGTCGAGCGACCCGGTCGAGGGCAAATTAAAAATTTATTTCCTGCCGAACCTCCTTACCGCCGGAAATCTATTCTGCGGATTCGTGGCGCTCACAAAAATCGTCGAAGCCGATATTTCCAGCGGCAACTTTTCAGAAATCAAACATGCCCTCGGCTTCATCCTGCTGGCGTGCATCTTCGATTTATTCGACGGGCGGGTGGCGCGCATGGGCGGCGTCGAGAGCCCCTTTGGCCGCGAGTTCGATTCGCTGGCGGACTTGATTTCCTTCGGCGCCGCGCCGGCCTTTCTGGTTCATCGCGTGGTCTTGCGCGACGTGTTTACCGGGCCGAACTTCGATCATCCCGAAATCGGGTGGTTCATCGCCTCAATTTATTTGCTGTGCGGCGCCTTCCGGCTCGCGCGCTTCAATTGCCTCGCGGCGCAGGCGGGCAGCGGCGGCGGCAAGGAATTCCTCGGTTTCCCGATTCCATCGGCCGCCGGCCTGGTCGCATCGCTCACGCTGATGATCATCAAGCTGAACGAAAACGAGCGCGACCTCGGCAAATGGAAATATTTTCTCGTGGTCGTGCTGCTTTTCCTTTCCGCGATGATGGTCAGCACGGTGAAATATCCCACGTTCAAATCGCTCGGCCTGCGCTCGACCAGCACCTTTTCCAAAGCCATTCTCGCGGCTCTGTTTCTGGGGCTCATCCTCGTCTTTCGCGAAAAAATTCTTTATTACGTCCTCCCGGCGTTCTTTACGCTCTATTTGATTTACGGATTTATTCGCCCGCGCATTTCCAAGCGGGTGCGCTACGAAATCGAAGAGGAAGAGGACGACGTGGACAACGCGTTTCCGCCCAAATAATCCGAATGGAGTCGATACACCCCATCGTGCGCTCCGCCCTGACTGGCTTTTTCAGCGCGTTGCTGCTGGCGATTCCGGTCGGCCCCGTCAACCTCACCATCATCAACGAAGGCGCGCGCAGCGGCCGAAAATGGGCAATGCTCATCACCCTGGGTGCGACGACGATGGAGGTCACCTATTGTTTCATTGCGTTTACCGGTCTGGCCTCGTTTTTCATCACCGGCCCCTATGTAAAAGCCGGAATGGAATTGTTCAGCTTCGTGTTTATGTTGGTTCTTGGAATCAAATTCCTCCTCGCCAAGTCCGTTTCCTCCCCCGTTGAACTCGGCGCCGCGGCCAGCAAAATCAAAGCCCGCATCGGGGAAAGATTGAATCCCCAAACTGCCTTCATGACCGGCTTCGTCCGGGTGCTCGCCAATCCGGGGGTGTTGGTTTGCTGGTTTGTTCTGGCCGCGCAGTTTATCTCGCATCATTGGGTTACCCCGGACCTTTCAGGAAGACTGGCCTGCGTCGTCGGGGTCGGTCTCGGAACGGCGTCGTGGTTTGTGATTCTCAGCTTCAGTTCTGCTCGGGGGCATGGGAAATGGAGCGATAAAACTCTTCTGCGAATCGAGCATTTCTCCGGGATTGCCCTGCTTATCTTCGCCTTGCTTGACGGTGCATGGATTGCCAAACAAATGGTCGATAGCCACCGTGAACGCAAATCCGCTCCCGCGGAATTGCGCGCGCCGTAAAACCGGACGACATTCCAGCCATGGCTGAACAGCGAATTGAATCACCTGCCAATCGCATCATCGAATCGGTGACCTGCGAAGTCTGTGGGAAATTTGGCGCCGTTGAATTCGGCGACCGCTCACTCTGCCCCGACTGCTATCAAAGCTGCGGCTCTTGCTGTTCGGAAGCCGTTCAGGACGAGCGAGAAGTTTAGAATTCCGCTGCACGGCATAGTCCTGCCGCAAGCCCGGGAGCGCCGGCGTCTCGTCGGCCAATCGATCACGCGTGCGCTAACCCGCCGGCGAGACGCCGGCGCTCCCAGGGTGCTCTCGACGCCAGCCCCCTAATCCGCTACCTTACCCCCATGAGTTCAACAGCCACAGCGCCGGACGAGCATGGCCATTTCGGCCCTTACGGCGGCCGTTTTGTGCCCGAAACCCTCATGCATCCCTTGCAGGAGCTGGAAGAAGAATATTTCCGCGCGCAAAAGGACCCCGAATTCCAACGCGAGCTGGCCTATTATCTCGAGGAATTTTGCGGTCGCCCCACGCCGCTTTATTTTGCGGAGCGCCTCACCCGCGAACTTGGTGGCGCGAAAATTTATCTCAAGCGCGAAGACCTGCTTCATACCGGCGCGCACAAAATCAATAATGCCATCGGCCAGATCCTCCTCGCCAAACGCATGGGCAAAACGCGCATCATCGCCGAAACCGGCGCCGGCCAGCACGGCGTCGCCACGGCCACTGTGAGTGCGATGTTCGGCATGAAATGCGTCATCTACATGGGCTCAGTCGATTGCCAGCGGCAGGAACTGAACGTCTATCGCATGAAGATGCTCGGCGCGGAAGTCGTGCCCGTGCATGCCGGGCAAAAAACCTTGAAGGAAGCCGTCAACGAGGCCATGCGCGACTGGGTTACCAACGTCCGCACCACCCATTACATCCTCGGCACCGCTTACGGCGCGCATCCGTATCCCGTCATGGTCCGCAATTTCCATCGCGTCATTGGCGATGAAGCCCGCCGCCAAATGCTTGAACACGCAAAGCGCCTGCCCGATTTACTCATCGCCTGTGTTGGCGGCGGCTCGAATGCCATCGGATTATTTTATCCGTTCCTTGAAGATGCTTCGGTGAAAATGGTCGGCGTGGAAGCCGGCGGCGAAGGCATCATTCCCAACCGGCACGCCGCGCGGTTCCAGGGCGGGTCACTGGGAGTGCTGCAAGGCACGCGCTCATTTTTGTTGCAGGACGAATACGGCCAGATTCAATCCACCCACAGCGTCAGTGCCGGCCTGGATTACGCCGCCGTCGGTCCCGAACACGCCTTTCTGCGCGACCAAAAGCGCGTCGAATACACCTACGCCACCGACGACAAAGCGCTCGCCGCCTTCATGAAACTTGCGCGGCTCGAAGGCATCATCCCCGCGCTGGAAAGCGCCCATGCCGTCGCCGAAGCCATCGTCCGCGCGCCGAAAATGGACAAGGACAAACTCATCATCGTGAACCTCTCCGGCCGCGGCGACAAAGACGTGCAACAAGTCGCGGCCAAGGTCGGATTGCAGATGCCGAAGTGATTGACTAATATAACGCCATGAAGCGCACGTTTAATGCAGTCATCAAGCAGGATGGAGGATGGTGGATAGGCTGGGTTGAGGAAATCCCCGGCGTTAATTCCCAAGGCAAGACACGCGCGGAGCTTTTGAAGAATCTGCGCTCCGCTTTGAAGGAAGCATTGGAATTTAATCGCGAGGATGCCCGCTCAGCTGCGCAAGACGATTACGAAGAGGCATCCATCCTGGTGTGAAACGTCGGGAGTTCATCCGGCACCTGAGCGCTGAGGGTTGCGTGCTCATTCGGGAGGGTGGCAACCATTCCTGGTGGGGAAACCCGGCGAGAAATCTCCGATCCGCCGTGCCACGACATACCGAAATTAATAAATTTCTGGCGCGAAAAATCTGCCGGGATCTGGGTGTTGCCGAGCCTTGAATTACGCGCCAAAAAACAGACAACGGCCGCAGCAACAAAAACGTGCAACAGTCGCCGCCAAGGTCGGGTTGCAGATGCCGAAGTGATTCAATCGTAGCCGCCCGTGAAAAGTCGCATCACCTGCTCCCTCACTACTGTTGGGCCAGGATCACAACGAACAGGATTACAAACAAAAAAATCATCAAGCCGCTGCTCCAATCGAGGGTAGCAGGCGAAACCGGTCTTGAATAATCCGGGGTGATCCCAGCCGCCAACATGCGGTCGTACAAGTGGGGATGGATCTGACGATTTCCCGGCATCACTGCAGGCACGTGATTGTTTTGATAAAGCCTCTCCAGAGCCCGTGCATAAACCCCGGAATCATTCTCACTTTCTCTTGCGATTGAATCAGCGCGAACTTCCATTCGTCGGCCAAGACCCCGGACGTAGATTGCCAGAAAACAGGATGGAAGCCAAAGCAACGCGACGCCGACAAAATCAAACAAATGAAATATTGGGCGGACGAATATCATCGGGAACAAACTGAAAGCGCTAATTAAACGTGCCCGGTGAATGCTTGGCGACTCATTCAAATGAGCCAACTCGTGAGCACAAATAGCGGCAATCTCCTCTTCGGGATGCAAACGCAACAACCCTTCGCTGAAAATCAGATCGCGGGTCATTGGAAGTGCCGCTGCATATCCCACCGGACTGCGCATTTTCCAAATTCTCCTACAGGAAATATTCATCCTTTCAGAAGTTTGACGTACGATCATAACAACCTGTTCCGATTCATTGGCCTTTTCAAAAAGCCCTAACTTCACGCCCATCCATATCCATAGACCGAAGTGAAGGGCGATTTGAAAACAAAGCGCCACAGCTCCTATAGCAAGAACGGGCCAGCCTATTTCGTCGGGCATAACCGCTGCTGCAACAACCAAAGGCCCTAGCATACCGAAGCGCAATATCCACGCGGTAATGACAAATTGCGACCAATTGCGAAATGAAAATTGAGGGAAGAGTCCTTTGTCGAATGGATAAGTTCCCAGTCTCGCTCCGAGCCAACTACCCAAAGCAACCAGGAACAGTATTAATGGATCGCGTCCCGCGGGAAAAATAGCCCATCCCGCCACGCCGCACAGCGCGGGAATAAGCCAGATGTTTAAAGCAGCAGACCTGCGTATGGGATATAATTTTCGACTTCGCTCGGTCCAATGAGCATTTCTTGTAGCATTCCAACGACGCAGACCGATTCCATTGACTCCAAGCGCGATCATTAACGCGACAACAAAAGCTCCAATCGCCGCCAAAAAAGGCATCCGGAAGCCTGGCGATCCGAGGCTTGATAGTCCAGCCACTTCATCTCCGACTCACTTTTGCAGGGAAATGTATCTGCCAAAACATCATTGCTCTCACTTCGGATTCCCGCTAATCCACACCCGTGAACCCGCGCATCTCCCGCCAGCAATGGAAGTCCGGCGTTGCCGCCTGGCTCGGCTGGACTTTCGATGGGTTGGATATGCACCTCTACACGCTCGTCGCCGCGCCGTTCGTCGCGCAATTACTTGGCGGCCTGCCCACCACGGACCCAAGCGTGGGGCGCTATGGCTCGATCATCCAGGGCGCGTTTCTGCTCGGCTGGGCATTGGGTGGGGGATTTTTCGGTTTGATTGGGGATCGGTTTGGGCGCGCGCGGACGTTGAGCCTCACGGTCCTCACCTACGCCGCGTTCACTGGTTTGTCCGTGTTCGCCCACACGTGGTGGCAGTTGATGATCTTTCGATTTCTCGCCGCGCTCGGCATCGGTGGAGAATGGTCCGTGGGCGCATCGCTCCTGTCCGAAACCTGGCCGAAACATTGGCGGCCATGGCTCGCCGCCGTACTGCAAAGCGGCGTAAACATTGGCATCCTCGGCGCGGTGCTCGCGAATTACCTGCTGGCGGGAGCGCAACCGCGATATTTATTTTTGGTCGGAATTTTGCCCGCCCTCCTCGTGTTTTGGATTCGTCGCGCGGTGCCGGAACCGGCGGAATGGCAGGCTGCCAAGGTCAGCGCGCAAAATCAGGCGCCAAAAATTTCCGAGTTGTTTCGTGGCGAAACGCGGTCCGTCACCATTTGGGTCACTATCGTTTGCGCCGTTTCATTGACCGCGCATTGGGCCTTCATGTTCTGGCACCAGCAACATCTTCGCAATCTGCCCGATGTGCTCGCCATGTCGCCGGAAGAGCGAAACAAACTCGCCGGCACCGCAATGTATCTGGTCATCGGCTCGTCCATCCTCGGAAATTTTTTCTCCGGCTGGATTGCGCGACTCATCGGTTATCGCGCAACCATCGCGTGGACGTTCATCGCTTATTTTGCGGTGATGCTCGGCGCGTACGTTCAACCGCGAGACCACGTCTCATTGATGTTTTGGTTTCCGTTGATTGGTTTTTGCCAGGGCGTGTTTGCTCTCTTCACCATGTATCTGCCGCCACTTTTTCCCACGTTGCTGCGCACCACCGGCGCGGGATTCAGCTATAATATTGGGCGCATCGCAGCGGCGGCGGGCACGGTCTTTTTCGGCCTGTTCTCGAAAGTGGGCGACCACCGCCTGGCGTTGCTTTATGCCGGATTTTTATTTCTTCCCGCCGCCGCTTTTTCGTTTTTCATGCCGCGCTCAGAGGAGCGGAAGGCTTCTCCGGCGGTTTCTCTGGTGGCAAATACGTGATGATCCGTGCGCCGCGTTTGTATGTAAAATACGAATACACCCATTGCATCAGCACGGAAATTTTGTTGCGGAAACCGATCAAAAAAACCAGATGAACAAACAGCCACGTGAGCCACGCTAACAACCCGGAGAATTTGAACGGCCCCACTTCCGCAACCGCTTTCGAGCGGCCAATCGTCGCCATCGTTCCCTTATCCCAATATTTGAACGGCGGACGCGGCGCGCGTCCCGCTCCCAAATCAATTTCATCCTCGATTATTTTTGCGACATGACGGCCCTCCTGCATTGCGGCCGGTGAAACTCCCGGTACCGGCTTGCCGTCTTTCTGCATCAAAATTGCCATGTCGCCGACGGCGAACACCTCCGGCCGGCCCGGCAGGCTCAGGTCGGGATTCACCTTCACGCGCCCGGCTTTATCCAGTTCAGCGCCCAGTTTTTTCGTCAACGCCACAGCGGAAACACCGGCACTCCACAAAATGTTCGCCGCGCGGATCACCTCGCCGCCTTCCAATTCCACTTCGCCCTCGCGAATGTCTTTGACCCGTGTCGAAGTCCGCACGTGCGCGCCCAGATGCTCAAGCTGGCGCGTGGCGCTCTGGGCCAAATCGGTCGGCAGAAACGAAAGCACGTAGGGCGCGCCTTCAAGCAGAATAATTTTTGCCTGTGAAGGATCGATCCGCCGGAAATCGCGTTTCAAAACCGTTCGCGCCAATTCCGCAAACGCGCCCGCGAGTTCCACGCCCGTCGGCCCCCCGCCTACGATCACGATGGTCAAAAGCTTCTCCCGCTGCGACGCCTCAGCCTCATTCTCCGCTTTTTCAAACGCCAGAAGCACCCGGCTGCGAATCCGCAGGGCGTCATCGAGCGTCTTGAGGCCAGGCGCGAATTGCTCCCATTCCGGGTGCCCGAAGTAACCAGTGCAACCGCCCAATGCCAGCACCAGGTAGTCGTAATCGAGCGTGTTTTCTTTGAGCAAGACCTTCTTGTTTGCGAGGTCGAAATCCACGACTGTGTCCAGCAGCACGGTGATGTCCGGCCGATCCGATAAAATCGCGCGGATAGGCTGCGCGATTTCGGGCGCGGAAAGCCCGGCCGTCGCGACCTGATATAACAGCGGTTGAAACAAATGATGGTTCGTGCGGTCCACAACCGTGATGCGCGCGTTGGGCCGGCGAAAATGTTTGCAGAAATCCAGGCCGCCAAAGCCGGCGCCCAGCACAACCACATGAAATGTTTTGTCGTCCGCCATGACTCAATTTGAATGAAGCGGCAAAAAAAGCAACCGGATGAAATTAGAGCCCAGGGAGAAGTTCGAGCTTCAGCCCACCGGCAGCCTCCGCCAAAGCGCGAACCCCAACGGCTTCGCCTGCGTGTCACCGCGGCCGCGGAAACCCAACTGCGCGCCGGACATCCGTGGGTTTATGGCGATAGCATCCGCGAACAAAATCGCGACGGCACAGTCGGCGAATTGGCGGTGATCTACGACCGAAAGGACGCTTTTCTCGCGGTGGGCCTGTTCGATCCGGATTCGCCCATTCGGGTGCGCATTCTGCACGCGGGCAAACCGCTGGCCGTCGACGCAGCCTTTTGGACCGCGAAATTGACTCAAGCCATCGAGCGGCGCCACGGACTTTTCGATGAGCAAACCAACGGCTATCGCATCATCAGCGGCGAGAGCGACGGCTGGCCCGGCCTCGTGCTCGATCGTTACGATAAAACGCTCGTGCTCAAGCTCTACACCGCGGCGTGGCTGCCGAGGTTTCAGGAAATTTCAAACCTCATTCGCGCGCAACTGAAACCGGAACATCTGGTGTTGCGCTTAAGTCGTAATATTCAAAAAGCCGCCCAGGAAATGATCTCCAAAAAAGATGGGGAAATCATATTTGGAGATAGGCTGGAAGCCTGTCCAACTTTTCTTGAAAGTGGAATCCGCTTTGAAGCCGACGTTTGTCACGGACAAAAAACCGGCTTCTTCCTGGATCAACGCGAAAACCGGCGCGCCGTGGAGTCACTGGCCAGTGGTCGCAGCGTGCTGAACGCCTTCAGCTTTTCGGGTGGCTTTTCCCTTTACGCCGCCCGCGGCGGAGCGGCCTCCGTCACCGACCTCGACATCAGCGCGCACGCGCTCGCGAGCGCGAGGCGAAACTTCGCGTTGAACCAATCCGACCCGGCCATCGCCCGCTGCCGCCATGAACTCGCGCAAGCGGACACCTTTGATTGGCTGGCGGCCAACCAATCGCGGCAGTTTGATTTGGTCGTTCTCGATCCGCCGTCCTTTGCGAAACGTGAGACGGAGCGCGCCGGAGCCATTCGCGGGTATCAGAAACTCGCCGGCCTCGGCATCCCACACATGTCTGCCGGCGGGATTTTGGTGGCGTGTTCGTGCTCGGCGCACGTGAGCGCTGAAGAATTTTTCGATGCCGTCCGGCTAAGCGCAGGAAGATCCACCCGCGCGTTCCAGGAAATTCAGACCACCCATCACGCGCCCGACCATCCGGCCACTTTTAAAGAAGCCGAATATTTGAAAGCGATTTACCTGCGGTTTGCGTGACGATCGTCGCGCAGATTTTAAAGCGCGCGCATTGACCGAATTCTCGACGAATTCGGAAAATCAAACCTTTTCAGTTTTTCCGTACGCGACTTCCAGGCGGATGCGGTCGGTAAGCAGAACGATGCTCAACAACAAAAGAAACCGCATCGAAGTATTCCAGGCGAAAATTCCGGGATGCGCAAACGCCGTGTCAATCCTGCTCAAAAGCACCGGCCCGATGAACGCAGTGATCAATGCGGCAAAGCCTCCCCAGCGCCAGTTAATCATCAGCGCCAAAATTGCGCAGGGAACCATGTAGAACGGTAAAAAATTTAAACGCGGGTTCAGCAGGTCCACCATTCCCAATCCGGCAATCAACAGATATGAAACCAGAATCGTGATCCAATGCGATGCTATCTGCTCCCGGAAAGACAGCTTCGGCTCAGGAGTTCCCTGCCGCCCGGCGTAAAACCAGCGGACCGTTTGACGATAGGTGCGCAACCACGTGATCGGTAGAAACTCGAAAAGCGCCCGTTTCGTATCATCCCAAAAGCACAACACATTGCCCACGACCCGATGATAATTCCGCTCAAAAAAAGACGGTTCCGAAGTCCCTGCCGCCGACTTTTTTTCCGGAAACCAGGCGCGGTTCAAGCGACTCCATCGGTTGCGGAAACGTTCCAGCTTGCAGGTGGTTTTCGAGTCCAAAACTTTATCAGCAATTTTGCGGCGCTGAATGACTCCGCGACGCAGATGCTGGTGTTGCGGCGCGTAATAGACTGCGGACAAATCCGCTTCGCTCAGCGCCAGCATTCGCGAGTCGAAAGGCACGTGTAAAAAATCGCAGATACCCTCACAAACCTCGGATGTCTTATCCACCAGGTCCGAATAGGTGACGTGATAAATGCGTGTGCCTGTCTTTTCCAGCTTCACAGCCTGCTCCAGCATCTTTTCCTGGTACACAATCAGCCGGCTCAACATTCCCGGACGCCCAAAAAAACTGGTGGTTCGGCCGGCCATCTGCACGCTCCGGTAAATCTCGACCGGATCACGCCAGATCAAAACAAAAGGGCTGCCCGGATTCCGTGCGGCCAATTGCAGCAGTCGGAAGCAGTAAAATGGCGACTTCTCACCCCATAACGCGGCGCTTTTGCCCTGACCATAGACCGTGTATAGGTCCTCCGGGGTTTTGATTTCTTCCAGGCCGCGCAGGCTGTTGCCATAAGTCAACCGATGCCGTGAAAGGGCTGAGTTATAAAATTCCTGCCGCGCCAGCCAGTCGCCTTTGAATCTCAAGCCCGAGAGCCATCGGGGAAAATTCCAGGCATCGCATTCATACATCAGAGCTATTTGCGGATGCTGGTTTAGAAGTGAATATAACAGTGAAGTCCCTGCCCGAAAAACACCCACCACAAAAACGGGATTTTTTAAGCCGGAATCCTTGCTTTCTGAGCGAAGCAGATTTTCCGAAACATTCATGGTTTT
>DATAZE010000059.1:0-32057 GCA_036272195.1 Verrucomicrobiia bacterium
TCTTCCCCTCGATTTCGCGAAATTGCACCATCATCCAATTCACCCGCACGCTGCCGTCCTGGTAACGAATCCGGCAGGGAACCAGGGCAAGCGGGCCGAGCTTCGAACTCCCGGTCTGTTCGATGCCGCCGATGTTCAGCACTTCCTTTATGGTTTCACTGGAATCACCCGAGCTGCGTATCATTTCATCAGACCACGTGGCGATGATGGGAAAAAGCTGCCGGACGCGATCGGGAGGGGCAACCCATAGTTCCTTGAGAATTTTTTGACAGGCTTGTTCCCGGGTCATTCCGTCCGCCGAAATACCGCACTTCGGATCGCTCAACAGTGAAAGGTTTGCTTCCGGAACCTCCAACGGTATATCAGTGAATGGCGTATTCTCGGGAGGCTGATAGCTCAAAGCGCTGTCCGGCAGATCTTCAAAATAGAGAATCTTTTCAACACTGATCCTCGGGGTCCCTTCCCGTTCCAAATTGGGCCAGACTTGCAGGCTTACGAGCAGCTTGGTGCGGACATCAAACTCCATGAGAAATGATTGAGGCCCGTCCAGGTTGTCCAGGCTGCAGGTGACAATAACCCGTTTCTGTCCCGTGGTCGGATCGTCGCCCTCGACGGCCTTGTAATCCTTCATCCGGGCCGCATCGCGTAGCAGGTTCGGGCCGAGCCAGGAGTTAATTAGGTTGATGCCCGGCTGGACATAGCCGTTTTTCCCGGCCCGGTCATAGGTGTAGGTCTTGTTGTCCCTCGTCCAAGTGGTGATATTGCCGCTAGTGAGGAGGGCGGTTTCCACCCGATTGCCTGTAGCGTCGGATCGCGCCCAGGCGTCGAGTGATTTGGTTTCGCCGTTTGCGCCCGTGTAGTAACCGGAAAAGTGAAGCCCTTTATATTTTTTGAGCGCTTCGATTGCCTGATCCATCGCCCACGCCGAAGTGGTCGAATGGTTCAAGACCAATACCACCAATAAGCTAAGCCCCATCGTGGTAGCCAGCGTATAGCGGGTGGATTTCTTTTTGAGAAACAAGAGGAAGATTTGCCCGAAGGTGAATTCGTGGCTGGACGGCGCAGCCGGCGCGACCGTCGTTGCCTTGGCAATTTCGCCGTCAATTCGTTCGTCCAGTTTCGAACTCGCAGGCACGTGCAACCGCCGGAGCATTTGCGAAATATCTTGTGTCTTTTTCATAGGCTGATGTCTCCGTCTAAAAGTTCTTTCAGTTTATTCATGCCGTAACGGTAACGCCCCTGGACCGTGTTGGTTGAAACGCCCTGCATTCGTGCAATGGCGTAAAACCGCATCCCGCTATACAATCGCAACACCACGACTTCCCGTTGTTCACCGGGCAACTCCGCCAGCGCTGCACCCACGTGCTTCATGTCTTCTCCGAAAATTGCCGCCAGATCGGGACGCTGGTTTTCCGGCGTGGCGGGCTCGGTTGTTACTGCTTCATCAGCGGACTGCTTGCGTTTCGATTTATTTTCATTGCGAGCCCGGTTGGCCACACACGTGGCCAAAAACCCTTTCAAACTGCCCGTCAACCGAAACCGTCCGCGGGAGCGGATGAAGCCCACAAAAACGTCATGTACCACGTCTTCGGCCTGGGATTTGTCCACCAGGAGCGCCGCGGCCAGCGTCACCAACTCGTGTTTGTGCAGCTCATAAATTTCTCGCAGCGCATCCATGTGACCGCGATTGAACCGCCAAACCAACTGCATCTCTTTAAACATGCGTCGTTATTATTCCTTCTGATTCACCATCTTCACCTACTTCAACAATCTGACGAGGCACTTTAGTATTGAAAAAATGCTGCGCCGGGAAACACCTGACTTTGGCCGAAAGCCTGCACACCTTTTTCTGGCAGCCTCTCACTCGTCCTCTGTATATTCAAACGAGTGAATCCGCCCGAGGCAAAACCTGAGCACGAAGTTTCGCACGTCGTCGAGCATCTTTTCCGCCATGAAGGCGCGAAGATGGTGGCCACGCTGACAGGCATTTTCGGCGTCGAACATCTCAATCTCGCCGAGGACGTCGTGCAGGAAGCCCTCGCGCGCGCCTTGCAAACCTGGCCGTTTTACGGCGTGCCGGAAAATCCCGCGGCCTGGATCATGCGCGCCTCCCGCAACCTCGCCCTCGACGTTGTCCGGCGGCAAAAAGTCTTTCGCGATAAAGAAGTAGAGATCGTGCGGCGCATGGACCGTCCCGAAGCGCCACCCGACGAAATTGTTGTTCTCGACCAGGAAATTGCCGACGACCGCCTGCGCATGATGTTCGTCTGCTGCCACCCCGTGGTGCCCGCCGAGGCGCAGGTGGCGCTTGCGTTAAACACGCTCTGCGGTTTCAGCGTCACGGAAATCAGCCGCGCGTTTTTGACCACGGACGCCGCCATCGCCAAGCGGTTGACCCGCGCCAAGCAAAAAATTCGCGACGCCAAAGTGCCCTTTGAAATTCCCGTCGGCGACGAATTCGCGCGGCGATTGGATGCCGTTTTGACCTCCCTTTACCTGCTGTTCAACGAGGGTTACAAAGCTTCCAGCGGCGAGAAACTCGTGCGGGAGGAAGTCTGCCGGGAGGCGATTCGATTGACCGGCTTGCTGGTCGCGCACCCCGCCGGAAACCGCCCCGCCGCGCAGGCACTGATGGCCCTGATGCTCTTGAACGCCGCGCGCATCCCCGCGCGCGTGGATGACGAGGGCAACCTGCTTCGCCTCCAGGAACAGGACCGCGCGAAATGGGATCAACGAATGATTGCGCGTGGGATGTTTCATTTTTCGCAATCAGCGGTTGGCAATGAACTGACCGAGTACCATCTTCAGGCGGGCATTGCGGCGTGTCATTGCGCCGCGAAGGATTATGACTCGACCGACTGGCCGCAAATCCTGTCGCTGTACGATCGTTTGACTGAACTCGATCCTTCACCCGTCGCCGCGTTGAACCGCTCCATCGTGGTCGCGAACATTCACGGGCCGCAGTCGGGTCTGGATGCCGTGAACGCCATTGAAGGACTCGACAAATTGGAATCATATTATTTGCTCTACGCCGCGTTGGGGGATTTTGAGGAGCGATTGAATCATCGCGAAGCTGCAGCCGCTCATTTTCGAAAAGCTCTCGAATTGGCGGAACTAAAATCGGAGAAGGACTTTTTAGCGAAAAGATTGCAAGCCTGCGAAGCTGCGGACGCGACGCCTTGAATAGAGCCGGCACTTTTGCGGAAATCTTACTAGTCTCCCAAGTCGCAAATAACTTGTCTAAGTGCTCGACCTCGTTCCCGGAATGAAAACTTCGTATGCGTGTGGGCTGAAAGCCCGTAACATGATAAGCCCAGGGCAACACCCTGGGTAATGGCTCAGGAGACTAGGCCACCCCGGGCATTGAGAGCGGCTTCCCGTTGGAATCCGTGAGGATGACAGACAACACCCCTCACCGGGACGAAAGGAAAATTTGCCAAATACCGCGGGTCTGCTAATCGTATTATGGTGAACTTCTTCGTCCAACGCAGCGAACTGCGGGACCTTTATGACAAGGTCGCCGCCGGCGAACGGATTTCCGAGTCCGACGCGCTGCGGCTGTTTGAATCGAAAGATTTAAATGTGATTGGCGCCATCGCCGATCTCGCGCGGCAAAAAAAAGTCGGCAACCGCGCCAGTTACATCGTCAATCGCTACATCAACTACTCGAATTATTGCATTCTCTCGTGCCAGTTCTGTTCCTTTGCGCGGAAGAAGCGGGATGCGGATGGATTTGAACTCACGACCTCGCAAATTGTCGAAAAAGCACGCGAAGCGCTGAAGCTCGGCATTACCGAACTGCACATCGTGGGCGGATTGCATCCCTCGCTGCCGTTCATTTATTACACGGACATGCTGAAGGAGTTGAAGAAGTTGGATTCCCGGTTGCAATTGAAATGCTTCACCGCCATCGAAATCCTGCACCTCGCCTGGCTCGCAAAAAAATCCGTCGAGGAAACCTTGCGCGAATTAAAAGCAGCCGGCCTGGATTCGCTCACCGGAGGCGGCGCGGAAATTTTCCGGAAGGAAGTGCGCTCATCCATCGCGCGCGGCAAGGAATCCGCCGAGGAATATCTCGATGTGCATCGCACCTGGCATAAAATGGGCGCGCGCAGCACCTGCACCATGCTTTACGGCCATGTCGAGTCCCTCGCCGACCGCGTGGATCACTTGCGCCAATTGCGCGCGTTACAGGATGAAACCCACGGCTTCGTCGGCTTCGTGCCGCTCGCCTATCAACCGCAGGACAACGATATCCCTGTCGAACATCCGCCGACCGGTTTTGATTCCTTGCGAACCATCGCCATCAGCCGCATTTTTCTCGATAACTTCGACCACATCACCGCCTATTGGGTCGGCATGGGCATGAAACTCGCCCAAGTCGCCCTCAGCTACGGCGCGGACGACCTGCACGGAACGATCATCGAGGAACACATTTTCCACATGGCCGGCGCCACCTCACCGCAATTGCAGACGGAGGCGGACATGATCAAAGCCATCCGCGAAGCCGGCCGAACCCCGGTGCAGCGGGATACGTTTTACCAGCCGATCCGGGTTATGGAGGAAAGCCGTCGTGATAGCACGGATGACAGTAAAACCGGCCCAGGCAAATCCAAGATGTTGGAAGGAAATCTCGCGACGGGCTGATTTCAAATCACCCCTCGCAACACGATCCTCTGCTCGGCGCATCCTTCCCATACTCATCCCGCCGCCGAAACCAAAAGCCCGTCTCATTGCGCCCTTTCGGAGCACGATCGAGCCATTGGTACAATCCCCAAAGGCCATCCAGCCCGCGTGAAAACGCGGAGTAAGTATGATACACGTTGCCATTCTCGAACGTGAACGCGCTCATGCCCGGTCGTTCGCGGATAAATGTAGCCGCGTCGACTCCGCATAAGGCCGCGACGTCCGCCACCGGTCCGCCGTCCTCTGGTTCCTTGTGCCACTCGCGCGATTTCTTACCCTCCGTCGCGCGCTCGGCAATCGCCGCCGGCTCGCGTCGATAATTATATTCCACCTTCCCTTTGCGCTGCTGTTCGTCAGTGAAATGCACGTTGAAATCGTCGTTGAAATCAGTCTTAGATGACGACGCCCACGGAAAAGTCCACCCCAGCCGCTGCTTGTACGCCTGCAATTTTGCGAGCGGCGCGCGCGATACCGCCCAAAGCATGACATCATGATTGGCGAGGTGAACCGTGAACCCATTGAAGCCGTCCGCGATTGACGAGCACGCCGGACAACCCCCCGCGTAATCCGGCCCGAACATGAAATGATAAATGAGAAGCTGCGAGCGGCCCTGAAAAAGATCTCCCAGCGACGCCGCGCCGTCATCGGTATCAAAGCGATACGGTTTGGTGATTTTAACCCACGGCAATTCCTGGCGCTTCCGTGCCAGCTCGTCACTCTGGCGTGTCAGTGCCTTCTCCGCCTTGAGGAATTTGACCCGGGCCGCAAGCCAGGTCTTTCGCGATACAACCTTGTGTTTTGACGGGCGAGTTTTCGATTCAGACTTTTTCGCTTTTGCGCTCATAGCTTCCTTTCGTTCGTCTCGGGGTTTCAAGACCAATCGTTTGTCGATTGCTGCTTGTCAATAATCCGACGAACGAAAGTGCCCGCCCAGGACAGCACCTCCCGCAAATCGTCGCGTGCCTGAAGCGACCAGATTATTTTGTAAGCCATGTCGCTAGTTGTCTTTTGACTTCCTCATGCGACACGGTTTTGCCTCGTTCGATCTGGTCGAGGCCTTTGCGAATTCCGGCGAGAAACTCCAACTGCCGGGCAATAGCATCCAGGCTCGCGTCATCAGGCAGGCGCTGGATGGATTCCAAGGCAAATTGCTTATCGCTCATGAAATTATATTTCCCGAAATAATCGAGAATTGCAACGGCACCATGGTTGATATATAATCGAAGCCACGAAAGGAAGGTTGAGTATGGATTTAAGGGGCCAAGTCACCAGTTCGGACCGAAAAGCCACCGGCAATCGGCACGTTAACGCAATATCCTCAGATACTGCACGTAATCAGGCATCACGAAAACCTCGTTCCGATCCATTCAACCCTATTCCACCGGGGGTATGCCGCCTCAATTTATACTCTTCATAAGCCAAAACTATGGTTTCCCCACGCGGTCTTTCTTGTTTTGACCCGCTAATGCCCTTGGCCTAGACTCGCCGTTCGAATTTATGAAAGTGCTCGTTTGCGACCCAATTTCACCCAAAGGAATAACCCTTTTGCAGCAGCGTCCTGAATTTCAGGTCACGGTGCTCCCCAAGCGGCTGTCTGAAGCCGAACTCTTGCCACTGGTATCCGATGTCGTGGCGATGATCGTGCGGTCCGAAACCAAAGTGACCAAAAAAATCATCGAGGCCGCCCCTAAATTGCGCGTGGTCGGCCGCGCCGGGGTCGGAGTGGACAACATCGACGTCGAAGCCGCCACCCAACGCGGCGTGGTCGTCATGAACACTCCCGGCGGCAATACCATCACCACCGCAGAGCTTACGTTCACGATGTTGCTGAACCTCGCCCGCAAAGTCCCGCAAGCCTATGCCTCAATGACGGCAGGCAAATGGGACCGGAAATTGTTTCAAGGTGTTGAATTGGCTGAAAAGACCTTGGGCGTGCTGGGTATGGGCCGCATCGGTGGTGAAGTCGCCAAGCGCGCGGTCGCTTTTGGGATGCGCGTGCTTGCGTATGATCCCTTTTTGACTGAGGCGCGCGCCAAGGCCCTCGGCGTGGAATTAGTCAGCGAACTCGACGCAGTCTATCGCGACGCGGATTTTATTACCGTCCACATGCCGGTGACCGAGCAGACCAAGGGAATGCTCAACTCTGAGGCGTTTTCGAAAATGAAACCCAAAGTGTGCATTGTGAATTGCGCGCGCGGGGAAATCATCGTGGAGAACGATCTCATCGCGGCCTTGGATTCCGGCAAAGTTTCCGCTGCTGCTCTGGACGTATTCATTGAAGAGCCGCTCCCGGCGGATCATCCGTTTCGCAAGCACGCCAACGTCATCCTTACGCCCCACCTCGGCGCAAGCACGGCTGAAGCGCAGGAGAAGTGCGGCATTGAAGTGGCGGAAGTCGTCGCGGGCTATTTGCTCACCGGCGAGGTGCGCAACGGCGTCAACCTGCCTTACCTGGATGCCAAGACTTACGAGCAGGTGAAACCTTACCTCGTACTTGGTGAAAAGCTTGGCAAACTTCTCGCGCAACTCGCGCCTGCGCAGGTCGACCGGTTGTATATCACCTACGGCGGCAAGGCGAAGGATTTGCCGAACGTCGATCCGATCACACGGAAAATTCTGGAAGGATTTTTGTCGCGCACCGCGGTGAAGGATTTGAACAACGTGAACGTCCGCAGCATCGCCTCGACCCTCGGATTGACGGTCGAGGAGAAGCGCTCGAGCGAGCCCGTGACCTTCAACGAATGGGTGCACGTGCAGGCCTCAAATGGGGGCGTCAAGGTGCTGTCGGCAGGCGGCACGTTTTTTGGCTCGCCGGACAATCCGCGCATCGTGCGGGTCTACAGCCAGCCTACGGAAATCGTGCCTTTTGGCGTGGTTCTCCTCCTGAATAACAAGGACCGGCCAGGCATTGTGGGTTACCTCGGAACCCTTCTGGGTAAGCACAAAGTAAACATTGCCAGTATGAGCCTGAGTCGCGATACTGTTGGCGGATTTGCCCTGACTGCATTGAATCTGGATAGCGTCCCGCCGGGAGAAGTTCTGGACGAAATTCGAAGAGATCCTGATATCAGCAATGTCGCCGTAGTTAAACTATAGAACCATGCTAGAGTGAACAGATAGTTATGAAAAAAATGAGTCAATTATTGGTCCTGCTTGGCGCTGCGGTGCCGTTAGCGGTGTTCAGCGTCACGCCGGACATGCCGGCACAAACCAACTCGCCGGCAAAGGCGGGAGCCAGCCTGGATAAATTGTTCGACGATGCCGTCGTGGCCAAGGGCAAGGGTGTGGAAGTTAAACGCAGCGACCTCGATGCGATCGTGGTGAAGAACAAGGCCATGGCCGCCGCCCGGCAAACGCAGACGCCGCCGGACATCGAAGAACAGGCGCTCAAGACTCTCGTCATCCAACAATTGTTCCTCAGCAAGGCGACCGATGCCGACCGCGCCAAAGGCAAAGAGAACTACCAGGCCCGGCTCGCAAAAGTGAAGTCAGAAAGCGGCTTGAGCGATGCGGATTTTGAGAAGCGCATCAGCATGCAATTGTTCGGCGGCGAAACACGCGAACAATGGGACAAACAGAACATCGAACAACTCACCATTCCGGTCGTGCTCGAGCGCGAATTGAATGTTCACGTCAGCGACGACGATGTAAAAAAGTTTTACGAAGACCCGGCGAACATCGCGAAATTCGAACAGCCGGAAACCGTCCGCGTGAGCCACATCCTGCTCATGACCAAGGACGCGGAAACCCAGCAGCCGTTGTCCGATGATAAGAAAGCGGCCAAGCATAAACAGATGGAAGACCTTCTCAAGCGCGCGCGCGCAGGCGAGGATTTCGCGAAACTCGCGGACCAGTACTCCGAAGACCCGGGCGTCAAAGAAAACCACGGCGAATACAAATTCACAAAGAACGATCCGTTCGTGCAGGAATTCAAAGACACCGCGTTCTCCCTGACCAACGGCCAGGTCAGCGACATCATCACGAGCCAATTCGGTTACCACATCCTCAAGCTGCACGAAAAGATACCGGCCAAGAAGGTGGACTTTGACAAGGTGAAAGACGGGATCAAGGACTTCCAGACCCAGCAGGCCATGCAGAAACTCCTTCCGGATTACACCAAGAAATTGGAGAAAGACGCGGACATCCAGATTCTTGACGAGAAGCTGAAAGGCGTGAACCTCTCGTTGGATGCTCCGGAAAAGGAAGCCCCCGGAATGCCGGCTGCGCCGCCCGCCGGCAAATAACGAAGCTTTAAAATCAAAAAGGCCCGGCGCAAGCCGGGCCTTTTCTTTTTACAAAGCAACTCCGTTGCAGCCGATGTAAGGCTGCTCAATACTTCTTCGTAAATTTCTTTTTCGAATCTGCGTCTGCCGCGGATTCCGCATCACCTGCTTCGATTTTATTTTCTGCAGGCGGCGGAGTGACTTCAGCCGGTTTCTGCTCCGGCGGCGGCGATTGCATCGCCTCCACAAACGCCATCCGCAGGGACATCAGGCTTTGCTTCAGAAGCTGCCCCTCTTCCTTGCTAAGATTGCCCTTCGTTTTTGCTTCGAGCATTTCCAATTGGTCGATGAACAGTCGCGCGGCTTCGATGTCGCGGACGATTTCTCCGGTTTGCGGATGCGGCACCTTGCCGAGCAATAGCATCGCCATGTTGGCCTGCTGAATGACGAGTTGCGCAAAAAGAGCGGCCATCATCTCCTCGCGGCTGATTCCGCCCAGGTCCTGTTCGTGCATTGCAGTCGGTTCACTCATACGCGGCACCTTTCCTTTTCCTTTTCATGTTAATTTTCGCCAATAGAAATTGTATCAATCGCCGCAACCGGTCTTCGACATCGATGGTTTCCAGGATGGCCTGCCGTTCGAGGCCGCCGGGCAGCACCGCGCATGAAACCAAATCGGCGGTCTGCTCCGGGCTGGTCAATGAATCCAGGTAGCCCAGGATTTCCTTGGGCGAAAACGAAGGCGTGG
The DNA here is from genome assembly GCA_036272195.1 of Verrucomicrobiia bacterium. Classification (GTDB taxonomy): domain Bacteria; phylum Verrucomicrobiota; class Verrucomicrobiia; order Limisphaerales; family DASXHY01; genus DASXHY01. Next base: position 9,658 of record DATAZE010000059.1, read on the forward strand.
GGTCGCTATTTCCAGGGCCGGAAGCAACTTTTGTAAACGGCGGCAACGGCAGGCCGAGCGCGAAGCATTCCCCGAGCAGTTCACGGACCTTGGCCAGCAACGCGTCGACCGCCACACTGTCGCATGGCGGCGTTTCAATCGGGCGGATTCGTTGCACACGATAGGGTTTGTAGCGCACCGTCTGCTCGAGTTGCACCCGGGCAATGCCCAGCAGAATCAAATGGGAAGAATCGTCCTTGTGCCGGACCGAAACGCGAATCACGCCGAGGCCCGCAATCGGCGAAGGCGTCTCACGGTTGGAACCCGGCTTTTGCATCGCCACGGCAAACATCCGATCGGAGTTCAGCGCATCGGCAAGCATCTTGCGATAGCGTGGTTCAAAAATGTAAAGTGGCAGCAGCGCCTGCGGAAACAGCGTTGTGTTCGGAAGCGTCATCACGGGCGTTTCGCGCGGCAATCTCATCATAGTTACGGTGGTAACTTAAAAGACGCGCGCATTTATTCAAGTGGAGATGGACGCTTGCCAAATTCCGCGTGGCCTTGCATCTTGTTCAATCTATGAAAAATCGCATGGGAATTATCATTCTGACTCTGGCATGCGTCGGCCTAGCCATTGCGCTCGTGGTCAACCAATCGAACGCCACCCGCGATAAAAAGGTCGCCGAGGAACAGATTCTGACCCATTCCAACAAATGGGCCGATACCAGCGCAAAACTGGACGAACAGAGGAACGTGAACAACGAGCTTACCAACCTGCTCGCCGCGCGCGTGCAGGATTTGGGCACGCTCACCAACCAGATTACGGAGACTTCCAATACGCTCGCCAAGACCGAGGATTCCCTGAAAGCCGCCCAGGATGAAGTGGCCAAGCGCGATACCCAGATCGCCGACCTGGAGGCGCAGAACAAGCATCTCGACGAAAAAGCCGCCGACCTCAGCAGTTCCATCACGAATTTACAGTCGCAGATCGATGACACGCAGAAGAAACTCACGGCTTCCGAGGGCGACAAGGCGTTTTTGGAAAAAGAACTTCAGCGCCTCGTGTCGGAAAAAGCGGAGCTTGAGCGCCAGTTCAACGATTTGAAAGTCCTGCGCGTCCAGGTCGCCAAGCTCAAAGAAGAATTAAACATTTCGCGCCGACTGGCTTGGATTCGCGAAGGGATTTTTGCCCGGTCGGACCAAAAGGGCGCGCAACAGTTGATGCAAAAATCGCCGCCCGCTCCCGGCGGCACCAACGCCGCTGCCACGCCGGCAAAAGTTCCCGCCAATTACGATCTCAACGTCGAGGTCAACCAGGATGGCACCGTGAAACTGATGCCGGCAGGCACCAACAACGCGCCCACAAATTCGCCGCCGAAATGACCGCGCCGACTCTGCTCGTTGATTCGCACGGTCGTATTTTGCGCGATCTACGAGTAAGCGTTACTGACCGTTGCAACTTTCGCTGCATGTATTGCCTGCCTGAGACCGAGGCGGCGCAAAATTTTTATCGTGGACATTGGGCGCATCTGCCGAACCCCGCGCCGATCGCCCAACAATGGGTGCCCAAAGCGAACCTTCTCACCTTTGAGGAAATTGAGCGCTTTGTCCGGCTGGCAGTCGGGTGGGGCATTCAAAAAATCCGGCTGACCGGCGGCGAACCGTTGTTGCGCCACGGCATCGAGGGGTTGGTTGCGCGGCTGGCAAAAATTCCCGGCATCGAAGACCTCTCGATGACCACCAATGGATTTTTGTTCGCCGAGAAAGCGCGTGCCTTGCGCGAGGCCGGGTTGCGGCGCGTCAGTTTCAGCCTCGACTCGCTGGATCGGGAAAACTTCAAAAAAATCACCGGTCGGGATGGGCTCGGTGAAGTCCTGCGCTCGATTGAACTGGCCCGGGAATTGGGATTTGATCCGGTGAAAGTGAACGGGGTTATTATCCGCGACATCAACGACCATGAAATCGAGGCCCTCGCTGAATTCGCGCGCGAGCGCGAGCTGAGTTTTCGTTTTATCGAATTCATGCCGCTGGATTCCGCGCAGGGGTGGCAGAAGGAAATGGTGGTGAGCGGGCAGGACATTTTACGGCGGCTCCGGGCACGATTCGATTTGCAGCCCGTGGCTCCAGACAATCCTTCTTCGACCTCAAAGCGCTGGCGATTCTCCGATGGGCGTGGCGAGATCGGCGTCATTGCGCCGGTGAGCGAACCCTTTTGCGGTCATTGCAATCGCATCCGTCTCACGGCGGATGGAAAAATCCGCACCTGCCTGTTCAGCGTGGCGGAGCATGACCTGCGTTCGCAATTGCGCAACGGCAGTTCGGAAGCGGAGATCGGCGAATGGCTCAAAGCTGTGGTCTGGCAAAAAGAAGCGCGCCATCATATTGGCGAGCCGGATTTCCAGCCTGCTTCCCGCTCGATGAGTTGCATCGGTGGATGATGGGGAGCGCGGAATTTATTTCGCGTGTCGGTGAGAATGGCGAATTATAAATGGACTGCGGTGCCACTCAGCAATTCGTCATTTGCATGTCATGAATTCCGCGCTTCGCCAAACCGCCGCGAGTCTTGACCCCAACCCCGCGTCCGGGTATTACAATGGCGACTATGCCAACTTACGAATACGCTTGCTCGAAGTGCGGGCATGAATTTGAAATATTTCAGTCGATGAAAGACAAGCCGTTGGCGGTTTGTCCCGAAAACCTTTGCGCCCAGAAAAAATGGGGGCGTGGAAAGGTGACCAAGAAAATCGGCGCTGGAGCTGGTTTGATTTTCAAGGGCAGTGGTTTTTACATCACGGACTACCGGAGCGATAAATACAAGGAGGCGGCCAAAAAAGATTCCGCCGCGGCCAAACCGGCCGAAAGCAAACCGGCAGCCGAGAGCAAGTCTTCCGCGAGTGAGAGCAAGCCCGCGGCGAAAACCGAAAGCAAGCCGGCGAAGTCTCCACCCAAGAGCTGAATCGCTGGCTCAATCCATGAAAACCATTGCCATCATCGCCGGAACACTGGCCGTGTTGAGCGTTGCGAACGCGCAATGGCCGCCCAATACCACGACGACTGGCAGCGCTTCCGGGCAGTTTTTTGTGAACGCCCGCAGCCTTTCGCTTTCCCGGCGTTCAGTTGAATTGGCGAAGTCGCCGGACATGGTCACCCTTCAGCCGGCCTTGCTGGCGGTTTCCTGCGAACGCGTCAAGCAGGCCTTGCTGCACCAGTTGGAGATGCGCGACCTGTGGCAGGGAAAAATCTTCGTGGTCCTGCGCCCCGCGCGCTCAACGGATGATCCAATTTCCATCGCCCCGGAAAGACTCGGCGGCAAATGGGATTGCGGCGTGGATTTGCCGGATGTGGTGAATCGGAGCCAATTCGTGGAAGCAATTGTTCGCGCGTGCCTGTTGGAAATTGCCAACCGCAATGCCACGGATCGTTCCACGGAAATCCCCGAATGGCTGGCGCGCGGATTGACGCGGCAACTGCTCGGTTCCAGCGAAATTAAATTGATCCTGCCGCCGCCGCTGCCGGGCGAAAACGTTTTCAATGTTTCCCACCTGACCGTGGATTTCAGCGACGCGCCGCGCATGCCCGGAGACCGCACTCGCATGTTGAACCCGCTGGCTGAGGCCGCGGCCATATTGCGGACCAACCCACCGCTCACGTTTGATCAATTGAGCTGGCCGGGGGACGAGCAATTGTCGGACGACAATGCGGACGTTTACGGCAGCAGCGCGCAGTTATTTGTCAGCGAAATATTGCAGATGCCGAACGGGCCGGCGGGCCTGCGCGCCATGCTTTCGGAGTTGCCCAATTATTTGAATTGGCAAATCGCCTTTCTGGATGCGTTCCACGGCACGTTTCAAGAGCCGCTCGACGTCGAAAAATGGTGGGCCTTGCAACTCGCGGAATTCAGCGGACGCGACGTGATGCACCTGCTGACGCCGGAAGCAAGCTGGAACCAGCTCGACGCATTGTTTCAATTTCCCATCGAGGTGCAGATTGGCGAAGCCCCGCCGATGCGCACGGACATCACGTTTCAAACCATCATTCGCGGCTGGAGCCGCGCGCCGCAATTGCAGATGCTCAAACGAAAGTTGTGGGAATTGGATGTGTTGCGCCTGCGGGTTGCGCCCGATTTCATACCGCTGGTGGACAGTTATCGCGAGACCTTGCAGGAATACTACAAAAGACGGAGCGCCTCGCTGAAAATTCTCGCGAGCTCAGGACCCATTCCTGACAAAGCAGTCGCCGAAGCCCTCCAACGGCTGGATGCGCTGGACGTCAAGCGTGCAAATATGCGCCCGCAATTGCCGGTCGCGACAGCTGAAGCTCCGTCCGTCGCGCCTTAAAATCCGAATTGCGTTGTTCGAAGGTCGCTCGTCGGACGTAATTAGTTGAATCCTTTTTGGTTTGACGTTAGTATAAGATAATGCGCCGGATTTCCCGTACGAGCGTTCTCGGTCTGCATCGTTTTTTTGCCGTCTGGCGATTTGGCTTTGCAAAGTTGCTTCAATCACAAACCCTCGCCGCGGCAGTGCTTTTATCAGCGCCGGTGTTTTCATTTGCAGTCGGGCCGGTGACGACGCAACCGCAGGTTCTTAAGGGGCACATACCCAGGGCCGCCCGGAGGCTTTCTCCGCTCGGCCAGCTCAACGCTGGATATCAAATGGAGGTGGCGATTGGTTTGCCGCTGCGCAATCGCGAGCAGCTCACCAACCTATTGGCGGACATTTACAACCCGTCCAGTCCGAACTTTCATCATTTTCTGAAACCGGATGAATTCGCAGCGTCGTTTGCCCCGAGCGCGGAGGATTATCAATCGGTAATCGATTTCGCCAAGGCTCATCACCTGACGGTCACCCGCACGCATCCCAACCGCACGCTGGTGCACGTCTCCGGTTCAGTGGGCGACGTCGAAAATGCGTTTCACGTCCATCTGCGCACGTTCAAGCATCCTAAAGAGGACCGTAATTTTTTCGCGCCGGATACGGAGCCGTCATTGGATTTAAAGACGCCCGTGCTGGCGGTCAGCGGTCTGGATAATTTTGTGAGACCGCGCCCGCATATACATCCGGCAACGACTTCCCCAAGAATCCGGCCAAATGGCGGCGGGGGCGGAGGAGGAGGGGGAAGTGGCAGCAACACGGGTCCCTTCGAGGGCTACGATTTCCGCAACGCGTATGTGCCTAACGCTTCGCAGGACGGCACCGGACAGTCCGTCGGGATTTTTGAACTGTTCGGTTTCTCCCAGCAGGACATCCAGGACTACGAAGACGAGACCGGCATTTTTCCCTACGTTCCGGTGCAGCCGGTTTTGGTTGACGGTGGCAGCGCCAGCGGCTCGATTGATGAAAACTTTAGTTTGCTTTCCTATGCCGTGGAAACCACTGGGGACATTGAAATGGCCATTTCCATGGCGCCGGGTTTGAGTAGCGTTCTGGTCTACATAGGTCCCACGCCGCAGGATCAGCCGCCGCTGGGGACAAACTATATCCAGGATGCAACCACGACTGCTCAAATCAATGATGTGCTGAATCGTATGGCCACGGATGACCTGGCCAAGCAACTCAGTTGCTCTTACGGGATGGATATTAATCTTTCGACGGTGCAAATCTTCCAACAATTCGCCGCTCAAGGTCAGAGCTTCTTTTTGGCGAGCGGTGATTTCGGGGCATTTTCGTCTGCCGTGGACGAACCGGCTGACGATCCTTATATCACGGTCGTGGGCGGAACCACGTTGACGACCACTGCGACCGGAGATTGGGCGTCGGAAACCGCCTGGACCTCGCCGGCGAGTGATGATGGCTTAGGCGACGCCATACCGGCACAAGCGTCGGGCGGCGGCGTGAGTCTCGTTTATCCAATTCCCGCCTGGCAGCAGGGCATCAGCATGACAGTCAATCAAGGCTCCACTACCATGCGCAATCTGCCGGATGTCTCTCTCGTGGCCAACAATATCAATATCGTATGGGGCAACGACTTCATCCTCGGGTCGACTGACCTTCCAGAAGGGGGCACGAGCCTGGCAGCCCCGCTCTGGGCTGGCTTCATGGCTCTGGTCAACCAGCAGGCCGCCGCCAATGGCCAGCCTCCCATCGGCTTTGCCAATCCGAGCCTTTATGCCATCGGAAAAAGCACCAACTACCATTCCGGCTTTCACGACATTACCATCGGCAGCAATACAAACAGTTCCAGCCCCACCAAATACAAGGCAACAGCAGGTTACGATCTTTGCACCGGGTGGGGCACCATCAGCACGAATTTGATGCAGGCGCTGCTGGCGCCGCCGGTGGACACCTTGCGGGTCATGTCTCCGGTCGGCTTCACTTCGCAAAGCCGCAGCGGCGGACCGTTCAGCGTGACCACCCAGACTTTCACTCTCTCGAATACCGGCACGACGCCGCTCGCGTGGAGTTCGGCAAATAGCGCCGACTGGTTGAATGTTTCATCGAGCGGCGGGACGTTAAATCCCGGCAATAGCACCACCGTGACGGTGAGTCTCAACACCAACGCAAATAATTTTTTAATCACCCATGCCAGCGCCAATGTCGCCTTCAACAACCTCACCGTTGGCACGACGCAAAATCGCCAATTTGACCTGTATGTAGGAAACGGCGGTTTTGAAGCCGGCGATCTGAGTGACTGGACTTACGTTGGCGACCCGACTCTGACGTTCGCACTCGCCGGCGATGACTCGGATGTCGCGGGACAAAATGCGCTGCCGGGCCAGCCGGATGAATTGTTTGTGCATTCCGGAATTTACGGCGGTTATTTGGGCCAATGGCCTGATGACGGGACTTTGTCGCAGACTGTTTCGACAATTACCGGCCAACAATTGCTGATTTCATTTTGGGTGACGAGCATTCCCGATCAGGACGGTGAAAATTCTCCGAACGGCTTTACCGCGAAATGGAACGGCTCCACGCTTTTCGCGGGCGCAAATCTGCCGGTGTTTGGTTGGACGAATATGCAATATATCGTTTCTTCCGCGGGCACGAGCGGGACGCTGGAATTCGATTTCAACAACACGCCCGGCGCGTTCGGTCTGGATGACGTCACAGTGGAGACCGTTCCACGGCCGGTGCTGAATTCCCCAGTGGTCTCAAACGGTAACCTGACCTTCGGTTGGGCCGCATTCGTGAATCAATCCTACCAAATCCAATCGACGACTAATCTCGCCGGCTCCGGTTGGACGGATCTGGGCAGTCCCATCGTGGCGACCAACAATGTCATGTCGGTTTCTTTGCCGGTTGGCCATGCGCCCGGGCAATTTTACCGGGTCATTATGTCGCCACAGTAAAGCCTCAGAACTTCGAAAATCTCAATTGTAGGGCGGGTTTTAGGCCGTTTTCGAAATGAAATGGGGAGAGTTTCGCCACTAATAGGGGTTATTCACCCGGTCGCCACTTCACTTGACAGTCAGACGATCAAATTTATAGTGCGCTAACAATTATCGAACAATGCACAGCGATACTTCACGGGAAAATGGCGAGGAACCTCCAGCGCGTACTTCAAATTCACTCAAACAATTTCGTTCCGCCGGCCGGGGATACTGGAGTAACGTTCCGGATTCCGACTGGAACGATTGGCACTGGCAACTGAAGCACCGTATCACGACGGTCGAGCAGCTTCAGCGGCTTTTGCCCACATTGACACCGGAGGAACTTGCCGGCGCAAAACTGGCGAACCATAAACTTGCGCTGGCCATCACGCCGTATTTTTTCAACCTGATCGATCCTGCGGATGAGAATTGCCCGATTCGCTGGCAGGTCATCCCGCGCCTCGAAGAAACGCTCACTGCATCCTGGGAGATGAGCGACCCGTGCGGCGAAGATTCGCACTCGCCGGTGCCCGGTCTCGTGCATCGTTATCCCGATCGTGTGTTATTTTTGGTGACTGACCGATGCGCGTCCTATTGCCGGTATTGCACGCGCTCACGTCTTGTCAGCAACGCGAACGGCTATGATTTTCATCCCGAATTCGACAAACAAATCGAATACATCGCCGCCCATCCGGAAATTCGGGATGTGTTGCTGAGTGGCGGCGATCCGCTTTTGTTCAGCGACGACAAACTGGAACAGCTGCTGGGCCGGTTGCGCGCGATTCCGCATATTGAATTTTTGCGCATCGGCACGCGCATCCCCATTTTTCTCCCGCAGCGCATCACGCCGCAATTATGTGCGATGCTCAAGAAATATCATCCGCTGTTCATGAGCGTTCATTCGAATCATCCGCGTGAGTTGACGACGGAAGTGCGCGACGCGCTCGGCCGCCTGGCGGACGCTGGGATTCCGCTCGGCAATCAATCGGTACTGCTTCGCAACGTGAACGACGATGCTGAAATCATGAAGGCGCACGTGCAGAAACTGCTCATGTGCCGCGTGAAGCCGTATTACCTTTATCAATGCGATTTGATTTCCGGATCGGCGCACCTGCGCGCGAGCGTGCGCAAAGGCCTGCAGATTATGGAAGCGTTGCGTGGCCATACGACTGGCTATGCGGTGCCGACGTATGTGATCGATGCGCCCGGCGGCGGCGGCAAAATCCCGGTCAACCCGGAATATGTCCTCTGCCACAATGACGACCGGGTGGTGGTGCGCAATTACGAGGGAAAAATCTTCGAATATCCTGAAGCCGCCGATGGCACGCCGCTCGTGGACGCGCCGGACGAAATCGAAGAGCCTGAATTGTGCAAGTGCTGATGCACGTTTCCAGTCGAACTTTCAAATAAGCAGACCTGTTTTTGTGGGTTGAAGACCAGCGGTGCTTTGGTAGCATGGCGCCGCTGAAACACCTAACACCCATGGGAACTATGTCGAAAAATTGCGTTGCCCTCGACGGCGACTCCGCTTTCGTGGCGGGCCTTAACATCCAAAAGCTGCCAAAGCCTGTTTCGCTGATTTATCCACGGACGGGCTTCTGAAAAGAAATTCGCGATGGACCGTTCACGGTTTAGAACGGCCTTCGCCGCATTTTCAGAAGATCAACGAAACTCCAGGACATATTCCGGGCCGTGTTCACTAGTGCATCCGAACCAACCGGCTTCGACGCGTCAGCGCCGGAGCCATAACACCCAAGGGACAGTCATGAAACACCACTATTCCATATACACAACCGTCGCCGCGCTTGCGGCGCTCACCATCCCGTTTTCTTCCCACGCCCAGGAAACGGTAACCACCACCAATAAATGGCAGAGCAGTGTCGCCGCCGGGCTGACTTTGACGCGGGGTAACAGCGACACCGAAGTGGCGAATCTTGCTTTCGCCACCGGAAAAAAATGGAACCAGAACGAGCTCAACTTCGGCGTGGACGGGAGCTATGGCAAAACCAAGCAAAACGGAGATAGCGAGACCACCGCGGAATCCCTGCACGGTTTCGGCCAATATAATTGGCTCTTCACCGACCGCTTTTATGGTTATGCAAGAATAGAAGGCTTGCACGACGGAGTGGCGGACATCCGTTACCGTCTCTCATTGAGTCCTGGTGCCGGTTACTATCTTGTCAAAACAAAAGCCACTCAATTGAGCGTGGAAGCCGGTCCTGGATACATTGTTCAGAAACTGGGCGACGATCAGCAGAGCTACGCCACGCTGCGTGTGGGCGAAAAATTCAACCAGACCCTGAGCGACCGCGCCCGGCTTTGGCAAACGGCGGAATGGCTGCCGCAGGTTGACAGATTTTCAAATTACATCGTCAACTTCGAAATCGGCATCGAGGCGGACATATCGACCAGCAAAAAGCTTTCGCTGCGTTCCTTTTTTCAGGATACCTACAATCATGAACCGGCCAAGGGACGTTTGAAAAATGACGCCAGGCTGGTCACGGCGATTGCCTACAAATTCTAATCTGTCTTTCGCATAAGCTCGCCCGCGGTGTTGAACACCGCGGGCTTTTGTTTTTCGAGCGGCCTGTAATTCTATTCGCGTTGTGGCATGTTTATTGTCTAATTGTTGAAAATGCCACGCGAAACTTCAGAGGCGAAAGCCGCACGCACGAAGAAAATCATCGCCGGATTGATCCAGGCTTATCCCACCGCGCATTGTGAATTGAATTTTTCCAACCCGCTGGAACTGCTCATCGCCACGATTCTTTCCGCGCAATGCACTGACAAACGCGTCAATATCGTGACCGAAAGTTTGTTCAAAAAATACCGCTCGGCGGCGGATTTTGCGAATGCCGACTTGCCGGAGTTGGAGCAGGCGATCAAAACCGCCGGGTTTTACCGCAACAAAGCCAAAAATATCAAAGCCGCTGCGCGATCGATCGTGGAAAAACACCGCGGAGATGTGCCGCGCACGATGGAAGAACTGGTCGAACTAGGCGGCGTCGGGCGCAAGACCGCGAACGTGGTTTTGGGAAATGCCTTCGATACGAACGTCGGAGTGGTGGTGGACACGCACGTCGCGCGGCTTTCGTTGCGGTTGGGTTTGACCGGCGAAACTGACCCGGTGCGCATCGAGCAGGTATTGATAAAGCTCGTGCCGCAGCAGCAATGGACACTCTTTAGCCATTTGTTGATTTGGCATGGGCGTCGGCGTTGTTACGCGCGCAATCCCGATTGTGATCATTGCGAAATCAAAACGCTGTGCCCGCGCATCGGCGTCAAAAAGAAACTTTAACAAGGATGCACACGGATAAAAACGGATGGCTTTTGCTGGAATCGGGCCGCGGCGACGCTGCTTTCAACATGGCCATGGATGAGGCGTTGCTGGAAGCGATGCCGCAATTGCACCAGCCAGTATTGCGGTTTTATGGATGGACGGAGTCAGCGGCATCGTTTGGTTATTTCCAAAAATTCTCGGAAATTGAAAAGACCACTTGGTTGCGCCCGCTGGTGCGGCGGCCCACGGGCGGCGGTCTGGTGCCGCATGATGCGGATTGGACTTACAGCCTCGCGTTTCCCACGAGCCATGAATGGTATTCGCTCACCGCAGTCGAGAGCTACCGGCGGGTGCATGAATGGATAGTAGCGGCGTTCGCGAAAATGGAGATTCAAGCGGAGTTGGCGTCCTGCTGCCGAAAATCGGAACCGGGGCAATGCTTTGTCGGCTTCGAAAAATTTGATGTGCTCTGGCAGGGAAAGAAAATTGCCGGAGCTGCCCAGCGAAGAAACAAGCTGGGTTTATTGATTCAAGGTTCAGTGCAGCCGCCGCCGTTGTCCCTGGATCGCGGCACTTGGGAGTCGGCCATGCGGGACGTTGGCGCGAAAAGCCTGGGAGTGCGCGGCTCGGAGTGGAAACCGGATCCAGCTTTGGCCGCTCGCGTGTCTGAATTGGCCCGGCAAAAATATTCGCAAAAAAGTTACAACGAAAAGCGATAGTGGCACGGGCGTCTCGCCCGTGCGTTCCTCTTCTTCAAAAAAATCCTGCGAATTTCACGAGGGAGACCCCGCGCCATCAACGACAGCTAATTCGTCAGCCGGAAAAACTTAGCGGTGCCGATGTTCGTCTCGATGACGGAAACGTTCGTGCCATTGATGACTTTGCTCCCGGGGTCGTTGGTCCAGGAAGCGCTGGTCGAAAGATCAGTTCTAAATTGCAGGGTGAAGCCACTCAAGGGCGCAGGCCAGGAAACTCGCAGGAGGCTGTTGCTCATCAAATTCGTGATGGTAAGGAACGGCAACGGCCAGACGGTGGTGACGATCGCAGCGCTATCGTTGGCCGGATTGGGATCATGGGAATCAGTCACCACGAATGCCTGGTTAGTGAGCTGCCCAACGGCTGTCGGAGTCACCGTGAGCGTGACGGTGGCGGAACTGCCGTTGTTAAGGCTGCCGAGAGCGGCGGAAATCGGATTCCCGTTGGTCGTCAGCGTGCCTTGCGAAGTCGTGGCGGATTTCAGTGTGACAGTTATCGGCAGCGTGTTGGTAATCCGGACATTCAACGCCGGTACCGGGCCAATATTCGTGACGACAATTGAATAAACCAAATTACTGCCGAGGAACACCGGGTTGGGAACGCCGGTAATGGAAATTCCGAGGTCCGTCGAATCAATCGTGAAATTCTGCGCGCTGGTATTGGTGCCGCCGGGCGCTGCCACGGTGATCGGTCCGGTGGTCGCGAGGCCGGGCACGACCGCGCTCAAGGTGGTGTTGTTTATCACAGTAAAACCCGCGGCCGGGAGGCCGTTAAACAGGACCGCCGTGGCGTTGGTGAAACTCGTGCCGGTAATTATCACGTTGGTGCCGGGCAGGCCATGAGTGGGCGTGAAACTAATAATCATCGGCGGACCGAGGAACACCTCCGTGCTGTTCGTCGTGCCGAACGGCGTGGTAATGCTGATAACACCTGAAGTCACGCCCGCGGGAACGATGGCTCCCACGGTGGTATTATTGGTCACCGCAAAAGCCGTTGCCGGAATCCCGTTGAAGCTGACCGCGGAGGCATTTGTAAAATTGTTGCCGGTAATTTTCACGACGGTTCCGGGCGGGCCGGCATTTGGTGTGAAGCTGCTGATGCTGGCAGGCAAATAGAAAATCTGGGTGGTGCTGATTGAGCCGTTGGTGGTGGTAATGGTGATGAGCCCGGAAGCCGCGGTCGTGGGCACATTAAACGAAAGTGAATTCGCCGAAATCGTGCCGAAGGTAACGACCGTTCCGCCGCCGACAGTGACGTCCGGGTGCGGCGATTTCTCATCCAACCCCGAACCAGTGATGGTGATGAGGGTGTTCGTGGGACCCGTCGAGGGGGAAAAACTGAAAATCGTTGGCAATATCTTGAAGGCAGCCGAAGAGGATGACGGCGGGAATATAGTGCCGGGAGGCGCCGACACTCCGATGAGGGCGGTGGACGCGTTCGTGGGAACCGTCGCGTTAATCGTATTGTTATCCACGACTGTGAAACCGGCTGCGCTGGCACTTCCAAACGACACCCCCGACGCAGCGATAAAATTTGTTCCCTTGATGACTACATTGGTATTTGGCCGTCCGTTGGCCGGGGAAAAACTGGTAATGATGGGCTGAACGAAAAAGTTGGTCGAAGTGGAGATGGTATTGGTCGCGGTGCTGAAATTGTGCGCCACCCCATTCGAGGACAAAATGATGATGGGCCCCGCCCTGACTCCGTCCGGGACGGTGACCGTCATGGAATTATCGCTGTTCACGACGGGAGTGACGTGAGAAATGGTTTTTGAAATTACTCCGTTAAAAGTCGCGTTGGTGACTTTGGCGGTGATGAAATGAACCCCGGTGATGGTCACAGTGGTATTGGCCGCGCCGTACCCGGGACTGAAATTTGTCGCATAAGGCGTATTGGTGGGAACAATGACGAATGGCTGCGGACTTATGTTCGTGATTCCGTTGATGGAAATCCCGATATAGCCGGATATCGCCGCAGTCGGCACATTGGTGATGTCGATTTCATAATCTTGGACCACGGAGTTGGTGTTGGAGGTGGACAGAACGCCGTTAAACGTAACGATGAGCTTGCTGGGACGGTGTCCGCCGGGCGTGAAACCATTCCCAAAAATCCTGATGAAATCACCATGCCCACCCAGTGGCGGAGACACGTTGGTGATAATCTGGGCGGAGAGCGGTGTGGCCGCGGCCAGCAGGAAGAGAAATGCAGTGGATTCGAAAATACGCCTGAAATTCATTGCAATTGCCTCGTTAACATTTCTACGTCTCCTTGCGAACGGCACCGTGCCAGACTTCTTTGGAGCGTCAGAGTAATAGCAAAACGGCGGGAAATATCAATCAATATTGAAGGTGCACCTCTGCCGGGACAGAAAATTGCGGCGATCAAAGACCGCCGCTAGATGAAATCAAACCCCGCCAATCCACTTGCGGTCTTCCCAGACAGCTTTGATGGAGGTCAGGTTGCGGCGATCGAAAATATTTTTTGCGGCGGCGCCGAGTTTGCCTTTTTTCACGTTGTTGAAGGCGTCGCTGGCGCTGATGGCTACAAACTGCAGGACGCTCGGATCCCGGTAGCAATCAATCATACAACGCGTGCAGCCGTCGCGGATGAGTTTCGATTGGTCGAACTCGTAAATGTTGCACATCGGCTTTTCCCAGAAATGACAACGATACATGTTGAGATTCCAATCGAGATAAAAATATTTGTGCCCGCCGAGGCAGCCGAATTGCTCCTTTTCGCCGCGCAAATGCCGCTGCATTTCGTGCAGTGACTCGGTCGGGTTCACGACCGGATAACCGCTGCGTTGCTTCATGTTCTTGATTTTCTCGAACAGCTCGATGAGTTCGTCCTTCGAGAAATTCACCAGGCCGCTGTCGCTGAAGCTGAGATAGCTGCTCGCCAGCGAAGTGAGCGGGTAACTGAACGTGCAGCTTTTGAACCCAACCGCTTCCAGGAACTCGGGCAGCTTCTCGTAATCTTCAATCAGCCGGCTCGCGGTAATACTCGCGGTGGTCTGGATGCCGACGGAGTGGAAAAATTCGTTCGCGCGCTTGATTTTGCGGCACACATCCGGCAGGCCGCGATTTTTCTCGTGCTTGGAAACATCGTGCGCGTCGATGGACATGATGACGCTGCTGAGGCCGTCGCTGGCCAGGCCGCGCATGTTATCTTCCGTCCACAGCCCGCCGTTCGTGCAAATCATCGGATGAATCCCGCGCTCGGCGGCGTAACGGGTCATCGCGCGAAGTTCCTTGTGGACCATCGGTTCGCCGCCGACGAAAAGCAGGTAGCCAATGTGGTTTTTTACCGCGATATCAATGACATCCTTGGCTTCCTTCAGGGTGACGCTGCGGCGCGCCTTGGGATCAAACTTGGAGCGCGCGAAACCGCAGAAACCGCAGTCGGCATTGCAAATATTGGTGATGGCAAACTGCAGGTAGCCGGGACCCCCGTGGTCAAGGACTTCACCCACCAGTTTGAAAATGCTCTTCTTGGGCCGGACAACGGGCTGCGAAAAATCCGGACCTGCGGTCGGCGAGCCTGCGGCAGGCAATCCTGCTGCGGGCGCGGGCTTTTCAGTCGGAGTCAAACTGGCTGTATTCATGCGGTAAACTCGTGCATTTTGCCGGGAAAGCCAGATGGTAAGCAATCCTTTTGATTTTTATTTTGGTTCGCGTGGCGGAGCGCCGGCAAGCTGCCAATTCCTTTCACAGATGAACCGGATCTGCATGCGCTTCCCTGCAAATCGATTCTCTTGAACGGGTTAGGCTGCAAATTCCCGGTGTGTCCCTAGGGGGTCATTAAGTAGTCTTCCAGAGAGCCGAATCGGTATTCCATGTGTTTGCAACTGTGAAGCAATATTGTCTATTGTGCTGAAGAAACAAATTGACCCAATTGGGAATCGTATGGATCATCTGATGATAGTAATGGCAGCAGGGAAGACCTTGATCATCTCGAGTGATGGTCGAGGCAATGAGGTTGTCGGTTGCAAAAAGCTGGTTACTCGCACGAGTGCCCAACCGCAGGCTACCAAGCCCAAGCGCCAGCAGCTTTACTTTACTCATGCCGCCCCGCTCGAAAAATGAAGACGCTTTTGGTACTCGCGCCCCATCCGGAGCTAGTGGAATTGCTTCGGACCGGGCTGAGTCCGGACCAATACCGGATAGTGCATCGTGCCACCGTTGAAGAAGCGGAACCGCTTCTCGCACACGGGATCGCGAATGCCTGTCTTGTCGACGTCGAGCTTTCAAGCGTGCAGGGCGTCTGGGTCCTCGAAAAACTCCGCCGCCGCGCCCCCCGCTGTCCCCTGATAGTTTTTACCGGCGCGAAACAATCCGAATGGGAAGAGGAAGCCTATCTTCAAGGCGCCACCCATGTGCTGGCCAAGCCCGTGCGGATGCGAATGCTCGCCGCTCTGCTCGACCGCCTGTGGGAAATGCCCGCCGCGCCCGCTCCGCAGTCATCCCCTGTCTCCGCATCAACGTTCGATTACGCGAAATCGAACGGTCCCATGCTGCCTGCTGCCGGCCAAACCCCTTTTCAAAGCCTCAGCCCGCTGCGCGGTTTCTCCGCCATTCTCACGCATTCGCTCGATGCCGATGCGATGCTCAAGCAGTTCCTGCTGTTGCTCCGCGAATTGATCGGCATCAACCGCGCCGCCGTTTTCCTTCGCCAACCTTCCGAATGGATGGGCGCGCAATTGCGGCTGGATGACAACCGGCGGTTGCGCGCAGCCTGCGCCATTGGCCTCTCACCCGGGTTGCTGGAACATTTCGAACTTTCTTTCGAGACCGGTATTGGCGGACAAGTTGCCCGGCTTGGCCGCATCCTGCGCCGCACGAGCGATGAGGCCCGGCTGGATCTCGAGGCGCAAAAAGAATTTGAGTTGCTCGGCGCGCAAGTGGCCGTGCCGATACTGGATCGCGAGACGGTCATCGGTGTCGCCGTCTTCGACGGTCATATCACCGGCGAACCGCTGGCGAACCCGGAATTGGAACTGATTTTTCACCTGCTGGAACAACTCGGCCTGGCGGTCAAGAATATCTGGTTGCACGACCAGCTTTCCGGCAGCCACACAATGATGGCGGAAATTCTCCGCGAACTCAGCAGTGCTTGCATTGTCGTGAACCGCGACCTTGCCGTGCTCCACGCGAATAAATCCGCGCGCCGTTTCTTTGGCGTATCCAACCAGCGCACCGGCGAAATGGAGTTCAGCGACTTGCCGCAGGTCATCGGCACCAAAGTTTATCAGGTTCTAAAAACCGGAACGGCAGTGCCCACCTTCAAGTTCGAACCAGAGTCGGGCACCATTTATAATATCACCATTGTCCCTTTCCAGCGCCAAAACGGAGCCCAGCCGGCGTCAGCGCTGTTGATGGTCGAGGACCTCACACAGAGCGAACAATTGCGGCGCCTCGAAATCGAGGCTGCCAATTTGCGCCTCGTGCGCACCATGGCCGACCGCCTCGCCCACGAGGTTGGCAACGCCATGGTCCCGCTCTCGACTCATCAACAGTTGCTGGCCGATAAATACAAAGACCCGGAATTCCGGGCATCGCTCGATGCCGCGCTCGCCGACGGCGTCAAGCGCGTCACGCGGCTCATCAACCAGATGCGTTTCCTCGCGCGCGATAGTCTCATCTCTCATGAGGCGTTCCCGATGAATCCGTTGATCGAGGAGGCCTACGAAGAAGCGCGCAAACATCAACCCGTCAAGGCCGCTCAGTTCAAATACGAAGACGAGGCCAAGCCGATCGTGATGACTGGTGATCGCGCTGCTTTGAAACACGCGCTGACCGAGGTCATCCTCAACGCCCTGCAGGCCAATCCCACCGACCCAAAAATCGGTGTTCGCCTGCACACCGACGCCAACGGCAACGGCGTCGTCCATGATTTGCAAATCGAAGTCCAGGATAACGGTTCTGGTTTCACGCCCGAAGCCGCGCAAAAAGCGCCCTCGCCGTTTTTCACCACGCGCAATGTGGGGTTGGGACTGGGATTGACCGTAAGCCGCAAAATCATCGAGACTCACCACGGCAAATTGGAAATTCTTCCCCGTAAATCCGGCCAGAGCGGCATCGTGCGCATTTCTCTGCCGGTGGAACCCGCCGGGCACTGACGTAGTGGCACGGGCGTCCCGCCCGTGCGTTCCTGGGAGCGCCGGTGTCCCGCCGGCAAGGCCGCGCCAAAAGTGGCAGTGCAAATTCCTACACCAACCCGCGTTTTCGCAGCATCGCTTCCGTCACCTTGTCCATGAGCAATTCGGCAAGCGGTTTGGTGACTTCGTCCAGCGCAGCGCAATCGGCCTGAAGTTGTTTTACGTTTCCGATTTTCGTTTGGGCATCTTCGCCGGCGACCGTCTTCTCCACATTTTGCAACGCCGCCTCCACTCGCGCCTGGTAATCGGGTTCCAATTCGCCTGCGCAATCCGCCAATGCCTTGCGCGTGGCGGAAATTAATTCGTTCGCCTTTAATTTCGCCTCGATCCAGCGCCGGGCAGCCAGATCTTCGAAGGCGTGTTCCACCGATTCCTCGACCATCTGTTGCACCGCGGTATCGTCCACATCCACGGCGGATTTCATTTCCACCACCTTTTGTTTGCCGCTGGCAATATCACGCGCGAGTACATGCAGGATTCCGTTCGCGTCGATTTCAAATTGGACACCCACCCGCGGGACACCGCGTGGCGCGGCTGCAAATTCAATCGTGAATTTACCCAGGCTCCAATTGTGGTTTGCGCGTTCGCGCTCGCCCTGCAGCACGTGGATGAGCATATCGCGCTGGTTGTCCACTGCGGTGGTAAACATCTCGCCGGCCTTCACTGGAATAGTCGTGTTGCGCGGAATGATGACGTTCATCAAACCGCCAAACGTTTCGATGCCCAATGACAGCGGCGTGATGTCGAGCAGTAAGACGTTTTGAAAACCGCCGGAAAGGATTTCCGCCTGGATCGCGGCCCCCAGCGCCACGGCTTCATCGGGATTTTGAGAAGTGTTCAGTTGCGGGCCTTTGGCCTGGTGATACTCCGCGCCGAGCCGGATGCCGCCGCGCGTTTCCTCGAAGTCCACGCAGCCGAACCATTCCGCAACCAACTGTCGCACGAGCGGCATGCGCGTTTGCCCGCCGACGAGAATCACCTGGTCAAGGTCCTTCGCCTCCAGCTTCGCATCCGACAGCGAGCGCAGGCAATGCTCGCGCGTCCGCAGGATGAGGTCGCGCGAAAGATTTTCCAGTTCCGGGCGCGTCAGCTTGCAATTAAAACTGAATTCCGGCGTGAGAAACGGCAGCGTGATGTCGACTTCGGTTTCGGTGGAGAGTTTGATTTTCGCTTCTTCCGCCGCTTCGCGAAGACGCGATAGTAATGACGAATGACGAATGACGAATGTCTTGTCCGGCGCCATTTGACATTCGTCATTCGTCATTTGCAGGTTCGGTCCGCCTTCCGCTGCGATTTTCGTAATAAGAAAATCGATGATGTGTCGGTCAATATCATCCCCACCGAGGCGCGTGTTTCCGTTGGTGGAAAGGACCTGGAAAACACCATTATTGAGTTCGAGAATTGAGAGATCGAACGTGCCGCCGCCCAAATCGTAAACCGCGATTTTGGCGCGCTCATGCAATCGGTTTAGGCCGTAGGCAAGCGCCGCTGCGGTTGGCTCGTTAACGATGCGCTCCACGGTGAAACCGGCCAGTTCGCCGGCTTTCTTGGTGGCGTTGCGTTGGGCGTCGTTGAAATAAGCGGGAACAGTGATTACCGCGCGGGTGACCGGTTCGTTGAAACTGGCCTCGGCGTCGCGCTTGAGTTTTTTCAGCACTTCAGCCGAAATTTCCTCCGGCGAAAAATTCTTGCCGTGAATCGGGATGCTCACCGCGCCCGCGCCGGTGCAATCCAGGGGATACGTGACCGATTTTTCCTCCGGCGATATTTCCGATCCGCGCCGGCCGATAAAACGTTTGACGGAATAAACGGTTTCCGTCGGCTTGATCACTCGAACGCGATTAGCGGCAACGCCGACCACCGGCTCCGCATCGAGCGCTGGAAAATGAACGACCGAGAGCGTCAGTCGGCGTCCCTCTGCATCCGCGATGACCAGCGGGATGCCTGAATCCACCGTGGCCACGAGAGAATTCGTGGTGCCCAAATCTATGCCGACAATTTTGCTCATTCGGTTCCGTTAGTATGAACCACCAATGGACACGAATTCACACGAATTCGCAAAATTTTTCGCGCATTTTGGTCGCTTTCCGGTAATTTTAAACCGTGATTTGCCTTGTCACCGCCGGACCGACTTACGAGCCGCTGGATGGAGCGCGGCGCCTGACGAATTTTTCCACCGGGCAACTCGGCACGGAGTTGGCGAATTTTCTGGCCGCGCGCGGGCACGAAACGACCCTGCTTATCGGGCAACAGTCCTCGTATCCCGGCGAGCGCCGCGCACAGCACGTCGAGACATTTACCACCACCGCCAGTCTCAAGGCGAAACTGCAGGCGCTGAGCGGGAAATCGGTGGGCGCGGTTTTTCACGCCGCGGCAGTCAGCGACTTCTCTTTCGGCAAAGTGTGGTCGCGTTCGCCCGAGGGAGAATTGACCGAAGTGAAATCTGGTAAAATTTCCACCCGCCATGGAACCCTTGTTGCCGAATTGCTTCCCACAGAAAAAATCATCGCGCATTTACGCGGTTGGTTTCCTCAGGCGAGACTTACGGGATGGAAATATGAAGTGGACGGCGGTCGGCCGGAGGTAGTTCACGCCGCGGAAAACCAAATCGCCGAATGCCGCACGAATGCCTGCGTCGCCAACGGCCCCGCCTACGGTGAAGGATTCGGATTGATAATCGAAAACGGCGCGTGCACACACATCGACGGCAGGGAAGCATTATTCGAAGCCCTGGCGCAGTCGATTCGCTAAACTTCTGTAGCAGCCGACGTAAGAAGGCTCACACTTTTCCCGCAAAAAAATCAGAGCCTCCTTACGTCGGCCGCTACGATTCAAAACTCCATTTTTTCCAACTGCCGCAACCCGAGTTTCAGGGGCAGCCAGCCGACCAAGACCGAGAGCGCGCAAAAAACAATGATGCTGGCCACGATCCACGAGATGTGCGCGTGAAAACCGGCCGTGCCGATGGCGAGCAGAAGCACCGAGCCGAGGATGTAAAGGAAGCTCAGCACGAGACAGAGCGTGCTGCCGAAACCGCTGACGATTTTACTGGGATTCGAGTCCTTCATGTTCGGGTAGAGCACGCCCAGCCCGACGGAAAGTCCCGTCAGCGAAAACGTCATCACTGTCACGATCGATGCGAAAAAAGCGATTTGATCCCAGCTCATTTTCAGCAAATGACACGAGAGCGTGATAAGCGTCACCGTCACCGCAAGAGACGCGAGACTGGCCAGCCAGTATTTTACTTTGACCACGCGTCTCAAACCCAGTGGCGCCATGCCGATGATCCACAGCCGCCGGCCTTCCAGCGAGAATTGCGGGTAGACAAAGCGCGTCGTGAGCGTGGCGAGATTAAGCGCGCAGGCGCTGAGGTTCAGGTAAGCGACGAGATTGATCCAAAAGGGATTGTTCAGTTGCTGCGTGAAATGCCGCAGGTTGATGATGTACACGCCGAGCAGGCCAAAGAGCATCACGGACTGGCCCCATTGCGTGGTATCGCGCCAGAACATGCGCGCATCTTTCACGATGAGCGCGCGAGTATCACGCCGTGCAAAGGCGAACAAGCGGACGAATTTTTCCATTGGGCCGGGCGGGGGAAACTCCTTTGATTGCGCGCTCGGGATTTGGCGGGTCCGGCTCCCGGCGCGGCTTTGCACGGCCGAATAAGTGTCGAAAAACAGTTTCCCTACGCGCGTGAAAGTGACCAGGCCGAAGAAAAGGGTATTGCTCAAAAGCACGAGCACGAAAAACAGGGCTGAAGTCACCGCGCCGTCGGCCCATTGCAAGACGCTGGTTGAGAGCCAGTAGCTGGGCAGCAGCGGAAACATCGCGAATTTGGTGCGAGCCAGCAATAAATCGAGAACTTCGAGCACGCGCGATTCCAACATTTCGTCCGTGGCGGCCTGCGTCTGCCACCAAAACGTGGCGATTCCCAGCAGAGCAATGGAGCCGGCCAGAAGCGTGATTTGAAAGCTGCGCCGGTCAAGGTAACGCGCCAGGCAAATGGCAAACCACGAGCCAATCACGCCCGGCAGCACAATATACATTCCCGTCAGCGCGGTGGTGATGATATAGAAATGCCACGGCACATGGCGAATTAGTCCGAAAGCCGCGAGCATCGGCGCAATTAAAAACAGGAATGCCCACGACGCGAGCAGCGCCGACTCAATAAATTTCCAGCGAAAAATGGTTTGCCACTCCAAGGGTTGCGTGAGCAGGTACGCCGCTTCCCGGTTGCGGAACAAATTGGTGTAGCTGATGACGAGATTGCTCAGCAGCAGCAATGCGAACAGGAAGGCGAACAGCAGATACATCAGCCGCTCGGTCAACACCGTGCCCAGGCCGGGGAAGCTCGCGATGAACTTCATGCCCCAGGAGAACAATTGAAACGAAAGCACGAGGTAACCGACGATGAATACTCCGATCACGCTGGTGAGGAGTCGGGATTGATCGCGTAGCGCCTTGAGTTTGCGCCACGCCTGCAATGCGTGGATGCGGAGCAGCAGGACCAGCGGAGCAGGTGCGTCATTCGATTCACTGCGGGCATCCATCACTGGCTTCATCCTACTGTGAGCGCGGCGCGCGCGCAATCCCAGGAGCACCTACGTTTGAGAGCCTATCTCTAAAATCAGCAGCATCGGGCGGATTCGATTAGCACCCCGCTTCAGCAGGTCTAGTGCGCGAACAATTGCATTTACCGTTGAAGCGCTTTGAGCCGATTTGTATTGTGCCGCCAATGTCTGCCGCTCCCGCAAACCAAAATCTTCCGCCACTCGCTGCCCCGGTCATGGCGCTGTGGGGCGTGGGCGCGGAACGGGCAAAGTTGCTCGCGCGGCTGGATATTTTCACCATCGAAGATTTGTTGCTCCACAAACCCCGCCGTTACGAAGATCGGCGCAAATTTCTCACCATTCGCGATT
>DATAZE010000060.1:0-95445 GCA_036272195.1 Verrucomicrobiia bacterium
ATTTTTGAGGCGAGGGTTGGAGGGGTCTTTCGAATACACCTTGAAGAAGAGGCTTTCCATTTCGGACGTTTTTCCCTGGGCATAAAGCTGCATCGCGAGTTGGTCCACGGCCCAGTTCTCCCCGGGGAATTCATCGACGATTTCGGCCAGCACGTCCGATTTTTCGGCGGACCAGCCCCACGCGCCAATGATGTCCGCCAGACGCGACAACCGCTCCAATCGATGTGCCGACAACCGGAGCGCCCGATGCCAGGAAACATCGGCAGCGGCGTTTTGAGACAGGGAGCGCTCGGCGAGGGATTGCAGCGCGAACTTGTAATAATTCGCCTCGCCCCAGTCCTGTTTGGGCACGTCGGCAAGAATCCCGTTCCAATCCTTGACGGCGATTTGGCAATCGGACATGACGAGCGGAACCGGCAGGTTGGTCTGGATTTGCGGCGGCAGGCTGGCCATCCAGTGCAAGGCATTGGTGGGGCCGTCGATCACGACTTTCCAGCGCCCGAGCGCGAACGCCTGATCGGCGGAGGTTTGCGAGATTTTTTCGAGCGAGCCGAGCCACGCGGCGTATTCCGAGCTTTGGTTTTGGTGGAGCAATTCCAGGTAGCCAATCTTATCGGCGGGTGTGGCGGCGGGATCTTTTGCCAACTGCGAAGAATAAACAGCTGCCTGGCGGAAGGATTTGTGAAGAGTTGCTTCGGTAAGCAATTCGTGCAGCGCGCTCGAACGGAGCGCGGTGTTGGTGGCGAGTTGCTCGAGGGCCGCGTGCGCGGCCTGCGCGACGGCCTGGTTGGTCGAGACTAACCGGATGGTGGCGAGGTTCATCTGGATGGCGGGATTTTCCGGTTCCAGATGTTCTGCTGCCAGGTAATGCTGCTCGGCTTCTTCTGAGTGATGGCTGCTCCAGGCGAAGGCTCCCATCAGCTTGTGATAGCGGGCGGTGTTTTTGGATTTTTCGTCGAGGCCGCTCAACGCTTCGGTGGCGGTGGCGGGATCGTTGGCCCGGACCGCCAAGTCAGCCCAGAGGAAGCGCTTGTCCATATTGGCGGAATCAAGTTTGGCGGCGCGCATCCGCCAGTTCAAGGCGGCGGGAGCCTCAGCGGCTTCCAGCAGGCTGGCCATCGTGTCGCTGGCGTCCGCGCTGACGGGGTTCAATTCCAAGGCCCGTTGCAGGGACAGGCTGGCATTGTGAAAATCTTTGGCGGCCAGATATTGCCTGGCCTGGGAAACGAGCCGCCGCTCCATGGACTTTTTGTAGGCCTTGCGCCCGAACCAGCCGGCGCCGGCCACGACCGCCATGACTGCAACGAAGATCAGGATTTTTTTCAGGAAACTATTCATAGGTCTGCAACCCGGCAATCCTAGCAGTTCGACCCGCCGGAAAAGTGACATTCGGGCAACGAATGGCTGACGATGAGATACAGGTTGCGATTTTTAAATTTCCGCACTGGATGAATGTCGTCTCTCTGCAGGTGGTGTCCGAAACAAGGCAGCGCTACCGCGGCGCTAATGCCACACTCTGCCAATGACATTGACCGGCCATTTTGAACGCGTGCGACGAGGAGACGTCGTGGGAGGGATTTGGCACGGTCGTCGGGCCGAGTTGGCAAGCGGCTGGAAATTTTTTATCGCCGTGCTGTTGTGTTGTTGCGGCAATGGGGCGGGCGCGGCCATGTCCACCATCACGGAGACGGTTTCACTGACACCGGAGTTGACGGATTATTCCGATGCGCCGGTCGCGTTTCAAAAATTTGATGCGAGCCTCGGAAGACTTTGTTCGGTTGAAATTATTCTGCAAGGCACCGGTGAGTTGACGCAGCAATATGAGAACACTTCGAAGCGTGCGGCTTCAAAGCAATTTCACCAGAGCCTTGAGTTGTTGTTGACCTTGCCGGACGCTCGTCATCCATTTCTGAAGGCGCGCCAGAACGAGAATCATAATTACCGGGCTGATGCTTTTGACGGGGATGTTGATTTTGGCGGGGCGTCGGGGGATGCGAGCACTTACGCGGTGGCCGGTGAGGATCGAACGCGGCTGACGTCCAGGCAACGGCTCGGCTTCTTCACCGGCTCCGGGTTGGCGGATCTTTTTCTTTCTACACGGACGCGATTCAATGGCCGCGCCAACGCAAAATCGATCCGGGAAGCGCAGGTACTGGCGGGCGCGGATATTACAATCGTTTACAATTACGTTCCGGTCTCGCCGCCGGTTTTGGTTTCGGTGCCGGAACCGGATGGGTATGCAGTCGGAACGGGATTAGTCGGGCTCGTGGCCGCGATGGCATGGCCGTTACGGAAATCCTTTGGGAGCTGTAGATAATAAAAAAGCGGCCGTCTGGAAAAGACGGCCGCTTTTTTTGCGGAATGTTTTTTTGAATCGCGTGAGCCGGATGAAGCGGGTGACTGGAAAGCCTGCGCTACGTAGCGGCGTTTACCCCGAACTTTTCCGGATCAATGCTGGCGCTTGCGAACGCAACAAGGCGATGGCTTCTTCCTGTGTTTCCGGCCCGTAAATCACTATCTCGAGAACTTTTTGCCCCAGATTTCTTTCGCCGGTCAAGGCTGCCTGAATGCGTCCGGTGCGGGAGGCGTCGTCGCGTGAGCCGGCGTCTGCCGAGGCGATTTTATCCGGCCACAGGCAATAAAATACATGCAGCAATCGGTCCCGGCTTTCAAAACTTTGATAGTGAAAAGGAATATCAAATCCATCCGCGGTGACGGGGACGTGGCCGAAATCGCCAGCTAATTTTGCGCCGGCAGCGGGAAAACAAATGTCAGGCCGATGGCCTTTGGCTAGTTGCGCGGAATTTTTTCCGGGATCCCAATTCAAAACAAAAGCGCTCCAATCATTGCCGAGGTCGTCCTGCCACGAGGCGGATTCGGTGTGGTTGCAACGGAGGATGATCCTGGAATTTTCCGGCAGCTCGGTTTTCTTGAAATGCGAAGCAGTATCTGGCCAGGCCACCGACCAGTTGACATTGGCGACGAGATTTTTTTCGTGACTGCGATACCATAATTCCGTCGCGATTTCGGTGGTGGCGATCCAGAGCAACATCGCCACGCCCACCCAGCGCGGGAGTGACGGAAACAGAAATCTGGGGGACGCAGCGGGCTCGCTTATCTTTTCTTTTGGCCGCATCCAATAACTCAGTCCCAACAGTCCGGGCAACACGATGAGCATGATTAAAATTCCGGCGGTGTCGTGCCAGGCTTGCATCTGGGGGATGCCGCGCCGGGCGGCGGCCCATACTAAAAATGTGGTGCGGACGAGATTCGCCGGCAGCACAAAGAGCATCGAGGCCCCCAGCAGTTCCGTGCGGCGTTTCCAGGACCAACGATTCATTTCGCCGAGGAAAAGGGAAAGCATAAGCGAGGATTGCAAGGAACGAACCCCGCTGCAGGCTTCGTCAATGCCCACCAATCCGGCACTGACTTCGATAAGGTTTCCGTGCTGGACGGCGGGAATGCCGAGACAGTTGACGACGGACACGGTCATTCCCGCCACGAGCCGCATCAGGTTTTGAATCGCGGCCTGTTCGAGGTTCATGGGCCACGGAAGCGCAATGAGCATGAAGAGAAGCGGCGGCGCGAAATAGCGCACCCAGCGCGTTCCACCGAGCCAGCCGAGCAGGCAAAGGGTGACGCCCAGGACATCCAGCCCGCTGATCCAATAGAGCAACCGCCATTCGGGATTGGCTTCGAAGAGCACTCGCAGCGGCAGGGCGAGGAGAAGCAAACCGCCGGCGATCAGCCCGGCGACCCAGGCGTTGCCGGGCGTCGGTTCCGGTCGACCCGGCCAGCGCCGCCAAAACAAAATGAGACCCAGCAAGGGGACAACGTAGCCATAACTATATTGAGGGTTTACCTGCCATTCGCTTCGAATTTGATTGAAGAACAATAACCAATAGGCAACGAGCGCCGCGATGGCGAGCGGCCAGCCCGAGCAAAAACCGATCAACAGCGACAGCGTGCCCGTGCGGTGTTCGACGGAGTGCAACGGCTTGGCAAGATATTCCGGGGAGGAAGGGGGTTGCATGGGGTGAATAAAAGTGTGCTAGTGGCACGGGCGTCTCGCCCGTGCGTTTCTTATTACAAAAAGCGGGAGCCACACGGGCGAGACGCCCGTGCCACTAAAGGCGGTGCACTTTTCAACCCGGCAATTGATCGCGGTAACGCCACAGCATCAACGCCAGTCGGAACGCCTTGGCGTAGCGCGGGACAAAGCGGCTCGGGTCGGAAGCGCATCGGAAAAGCCAACCGAGCCGGTAGTGGTCGGCCCAGTCGGGAATCGAGGTTTGGTCCCCGCTCAGAAAAGCGATCGCAGCCCCGGTGCAGTGAATTCCAGGCTGAAAATCACAATGGCGTTTCAGGAATAACCCGAGTCTTTCCTGCACCCCACCGCCTACGGCGATGACGACATGCGCGGGTCGCCGATCATTGATGAGCTTGAGCAATTTTTCATCGTAAATGGATCCCGCCGGGTATTTGGGTGCGACGTAGCAATCGTCTTCCTCCAGCGGCAGCCCGCGCCCGCGAAGCCAGTGAAGGTTGCGGCGCATGGACGGTTTCGAAGGCATCACCCAGAAAGTGGCGCCGGGTTCCCCGAGTTCGGTCTGTGACAAAAGGAGTTTCAAATATTCCAAACCGGAAACGCGGCAAATGGTGTCCGGCAGAAGCGCGTTCCAGATCATGACCATGAATCCGCTGTCGGTGATGGCCAGGTCGGATTCCAACAAGGCATCGCGGTAATGGGTGTCGCGATTGATATCGAGCAGCGACGGCGCGGCGGGCGCGACGACGAGGCCGCCTTTCATGCCGGCCTTGACGGCTTGCACGGCGTTGCCGACGAAAAACTGGATTCCCAAAATCTTTCGGTAATGACTCGCGGGCTGAAATTTTCGGGCGGACATGGCGGCTTCCCTTTCTTGGATTGGATATTTATCGAGCGACAGCGCCTGGCGGTCGCTGTGGGCAGTGGGCAAATTGGTGATCATAAATTTTTTACCTTTCTGGATTTTTTGAGGAACCGTACTGGCTGAGAAATCAAACCCACCGGCTGCGGGTGGCGGTGCAGGGATTTCCGGCGCACACCGCGCCCGGAGGCTGGCTTTTGGTCACGACTGAGCCGGCGGCGATGACTGCCTCCGAGCCAATGGTGACGCCCGGCGACACGAAGACCTGGGCGCCGACCCACGCGCCATCTTCAATCGTGATTGGCTGGTTGCGATAGGGCATGGAGGGCTGCCGATAATTGTGATTGCCGGTGCAAAGAAACGCGCGTTGAGAAATGCAGCATTGGTCGCCGATGGTAATGGCTTCGAAATTGAGCAGGAAAACTTCCTCGCCGATCCACGTGTGATCGCCAACGGCCAGTTTCCAGGGGAAGTGAATATTGACGCGGGGTTTGATGACTACACCTTTGCCGATGCGCGCGCCGAAACTGCGCAGAACGCTTCGCTTGATACTCGAGGGCACCGGCAGGGGTGTGAGGAACAGCAGGCATTTGCAAAGATACCAACACGCTTCAATCCAGAGCGGACGTCCGCGATCCAGGCCGAGTCGCGCGTCGAACAGATCGTTGCGAACGCGCAACATCTGCTCTCGCGAGGCAGGGGCGGTATGGGGAGAGGCGATCATTGGTTGCAATAATTCGCGCAGGCCTGGAGCAGGTGACGGCAGACGCTTTCCCAGGTGTAATCGCGCTCGAGTAATTTGCGCCCGGCCGCGCCACGCTGGTGCCGCTCGGTTTCGGAAGCGGTCACGGCTTCGCGCAAGGAGTCGGCAAGCGAGTCGAGATTGACGTCGCATTCCCATCCGCCGCCGTTTTGGAAGAGCTCGGGGAAATTGCACTCGCGCGTGGCCACCACCGGCACGGACGCGGCCATGGCTTCCAGGATGGCGCTGGTGAATCCTTCCGAGTAGGACGGCAGCACGAAAACATCGGCGGATTTGAGGAGCTTCACTTTTGACGCATGGGAAATTTTCCCAACGCGACGGACGGAATCCTCCAACGCGAATTCGCGAATCAATCCATCCACCGTGGCTGCATAGCCGCCTTCGTCCGGGCCGGCGATGATGAGTTCCCATTCGCGTCGCTCGGCGGCAAGTTTCGCCCAGGCGGGGAGCAAGATATCCAGTCCTTTCTTGGGATGAAGCCGCGAGATGAACACGGCGCGGAAACGGCGTTGGTTCACGAGGTGCGGAACCAGCGGCGTTTCAATTTCATCGCCGCGCTGAAAAGGAACGTTGAAACTCGCGACGTCAAGGCCGACGGGAACGACGACTACCGGGCCGCGAATGCCTTGCGCGCGGATTTGGTCCGCTTCTTTGGTCGTGAGCGCGCGCCAGAGGCGGGCGTGTTGAAAATTGGCGTTCTCAAAGAGCCAGTGAACCAGCCGTTTTTTCCAGCGGGAGCGGTTCAATATCCACGGGTCGAGAAATCCGTGCGTGTGATAAACGAGCGGACGGCCTTGACGCCGGCACTCTGAGCCCAGCAGATAATTCGTGCCGACATAAAGGCCGTGCCCGTGAATGACATCTGCGGAGGCGACCAATTGTTTCGCGCGCTCGCGCAACGCGGGGGAGTAATAGAGAAAATCCGGTTTGATGCGGCGGAATTCGAGGACGGCTTCGGCTGGTTTCTGGGGCGCGTCGCTGTAGGTCGAGCAGAGTGTGGAGTCGACGCCCATACCGCGCAGTTGCCGATGCAACGCCACGGTGCTGAGGCCCATGCCGCCGCCGTTTAACGGTTCCAGTGCCTGGGTGAAATGGAGATGTTTCATTGGTTGGAAGGGTCGCAGGCCGAGGGGCGAGGGACGAGGGTCGGGGGTGTCGGAATTGCCATTTCGTCCGTGGTGAACCTAATATCCGAAGGGTTGCCGGTTGCCGCTCGGACTGCCGCGAGGGCGTTCCGTGCGAAATTGTCGCAGGAAAATTTTTCGATGATGACGCGGCTGCTCTGACCCATCCGGCGGCGAAGCTCAGGAGAGGATTCGAGCAATTCGAGGGCGTTGGCCAGGGATTGGGCGGAGCGGGGATTGAACACGAAACCGTTTTGGCGGATGCGCCCGGCCAGTTGCGCCAGGCAGATCCGCACATTTTCCGACCAGTGAAGCGGCGCGGCGAGACGGCCCGGCAACAGCAGGTTTTCGGCGCAGCCGGCGGTTTCGCTGACGACGACGGGCAATCCCGAGGCCATCGCTTCGTTGACAACGAGTCCCCATTCCTCCCACAAGCTGGGAAGCACGAAGGCGTCAGCGAGGGAGTAAAAAACGGGGTTGTCCTCAATTTGCCGGAAGCCGTAGAAATGCACACCGGGAGAATTTTCAGAAGCGCAGATTTTAGGTTCGGTGTTGGGACGTCCGCTGTTCGTTTTGTCGTGAACCGGGAGGCGCAATTCGCGGCAGAGTTTCCGCAAGGCGGCGTCCTCCTCGCCCGAGCCGACTATCACCAAGTGAGTGCGGGTTCCGGGGTTGGCGTTGAGAAACAGGCGATAGGCGCGGATGAGAGTAACGAGGTTCTTTTTGGCTACGAAACGGCCGAGGCTTAAAAAATAATTTTCCGGCAGGTCGAACTGTGCGCGGATTTCCGAGGCGCGCGCGCGGATTTCATCGGCGCGCTTGGAAAAGTAGTCGTTGTCGACGGCGTCATAGCCGATAAAAATTTTCTCGCGCGAAAAACCGAACGAGGCGGCGTATCGTTTCTGCGGGTTGCCGCCCACGAGCGCGGAATCGAACAAGGCCATGAGCCGCCGCTTGGCGACGGTGGCCAATCCCTGCGCGCGCGAGGTGCCGGCGTGACTTTCGTTCATCATCACGGTGCGGATTCGCAAAGACTTGGCGGCGAGCAGCGCGGCGAGTGATTGGCGCGGGGCGTAGCCGGGCAGGATGCAAACGTCCACCGCAAGTTTCTTGAAGGTCCGGCGCGCGCGCAAAAACACTTTCCAGAACGAAAGATTCTCGAACACGGAATCCGGGCAAAGCGTGATCAATTCCTCCACACCCGTCGGGCGGCTCCAGGCGTAGACGGAGGTTTGATTCGCCATTTCGACCGCGTGCACTTTTGCCGAGCTGGCGAGTTTCCGTAACGCGGACATGCGCGCGAAATGGTAAGGGCCGTATTGCGCCCAGACGATGGCGAGATTTAAGGGAGCTGACATGCGGGTCGGGAATTCAATGCAAAGAGGCAAAGACGCAAAGGGGGTGCGGCAAAAACCAGAATGGCCATGCAAAAAATCTGTCCGCTAAACAGTTTTCTAAAAGATGTCATCGAAAACATTTCAAAACCTTCGCGCCTTTGCGTTAAAAGTTTTCTGAATAGTTGCGGCTTAGCGGAGAGCGCGCCGGACGAAACGGAGTTTGGTCCCTGGTCTCACCAAAACGGAGCCGGCTGGAAAATAGCAGCCGTTCGTGGCCCAGGTGGCGACCACCCACAAGATCAACGGAATAAGGTTCCAAAACAAAAATTTCGCAATGGATATTCCCCCGTCGCGAAACCATTGTGGGAGCATCGCCAGGCCGACCAGATAGAACAGGCACGGAATATTGAAGGCGCTGTTTTTCCAAAACCAGCGATGAGCGCGCCCGAGGATGGCGCCTACGATGGCCATCGTGACGGCAATGCCGAGCCAGCCGCCGCTCATCCATCCGTCGCCGACGATGGAAACAGTCAGACCCAGGAAATTGCCGTAATTATTCAGATTAAAAAGCCGGACTGGCGCGCCGACGGGTTTGCCCGGCCACAATTTGCGCGGTACCGGTTCGGTGAATAGCTGCAGATACTGCGCGCCGTAGGTGTAGACGCCGGTGCGTTCCGGGACAGCCGCCATGACGAAAGTGAGATAATCGAAATTGGCAAAATCCGGATTGTCGTATTTGGTTTTCCAGTCGGCTTGCGTTGCGGCCGGGCGCTCTGACGGCTGGCCTTCGAGGTATTGTTCCAGAAAGTGGCGATTGTCGCCGATGGTTTTGAACAACAGAAACACCGGGATGGCGCAACCCACGGCCCAGAGCGGAGGCCATTTGCTGCGTTTTTGCCAGGCGTAAACGAGGGCGATCACGAGGAACAGGAGAACGATCGTCCAACGGGAGCCGCCGGTATAGACGCGGTAGACCAGGTAGGGAACCATCGGCACGACGGCCGGCCAGCGAAAGCGTTTGACGACGAGCCACGCGCATAACAGCGGACCGGCCATGTATTGCGCTTCCAACGTGTAACCGCTGTCGCCCACCATCACGTAAGTGCTGCCGCGGTTCTCTATTTGGAGGCCGCCAGTGTAGAGGCTTTTTATCGAATAGCCGATCAAGGGGAGCAGCACCACGGTCAGAATGGCGAGGGCGGAAATTTGTTGCTGAGTGAAAGGCTCCGTGGCCAGTGTGGTGAATTCAGTTTTGCACCATCCGAAGGTCAGCGATGCCGCTGCGAACACGATGAGGGCGAAGGAACTGGTAGCGAGCGCCCAAATGAATTGCGTGGTGGTCGGCTCGAAGAGCATGTACTGCCATTCGCGATCGAAATCGAGATAGTAGACCAGGAAGGGGCGTGCCACGAAAGCAAGGCCATGAAAGAGCAGGTAGACCGAAAGCGGATGATACAGCGACGCCTGCCGGGTCATCAGGAAAACCTGCACGACGGCGAGCCAGACAAGTAGTTGTCCGAACAGGGCCAGAGCGAGATATGACGACGCGGAGGTCATTTTAAGTTTTCCACGTGGCGGACATGATGCGGCAAAGTCAGATCGCAGATCATTCTCGCGTTGGAGGGTAGATCGTACGCGTGAGCTGTCTTCAGGGCTTGCCGGGACATTTCGGCAACCAGCGGGCGGTCAGCGTTCAGACGCGACAGAGCATCCGCGAGCGCCTGGCTGTCTCGCGCCGGCACCACCAATCCCTCCACGCCGTCGGTGACCACGCGCCCGCAATTAGGAGTGATGACGACCGGCAGACCATGGGCCATCGCCTCGAGTTGAGTGACGGCGAAACCGTCGGAAATCGTGGGCAACACAAACACATGGGCATCGCGATAAACCTCGCCCAGGCGGTCGCGCGTAATTCGTCCCAACACCTGGATGTTCGCGGGAAAGGTGCGAACGATTTTTTCCTCGATGCCGAGCGGGCCGGCCAGAAGAAATTGAATATTCTCCGCTTCGAGCAGGCGCGCGGCTTCCACGAGATATTGAATGCCTTTGCTGAGAATGACATTGCCAAGCCACAGCACTTTCAACGTGCCTTCGGCGTTGACCGGAGATGGCTGGTGAATGTGCGGATCCAAAGCCAACGGAACCACGATGATTTTTTCGGGGGGAACTCCCTGGCGCATGATGGCCTGTTTTGACCACTCGGAATTCACCAGAACCAAATCGGCGACTGCCCATTCCGCCTGTCTTCGGTCCCAATAACTTTGCGGCATGCGCCCGGGGAATTTTTGCCAGCCGGGCCAGCGTTCGGTTTCCTCGAGCACGATTTCCTCGTGGACTTGGCCGGCATCCACCTGGTCGAGCACGGTGAACACGCCGCGCTGCTTGAGCATTTCCAGGACTTCGAGCGAGTTGGTGTCGAAGCCGAAGAACAAGTCCCTTTCCGGATCCAACTCAATGGTTTGCAGGTGGCGGGAAACGCGTTGCGCAAACCAGCGACCAAAGCGGCAATGAGATTCGCCGAGTTCAGTTGGTGATTGCCGGCCACGGCGGATGTGCTGGAAGGTTTTGGCCACGACCGCCGATTGGTTGAAGGAGATGACCCGGTCACTCGGAATTTCGGATCGGAACCTGCCTGCGAGGGCGCGAGTTCCGGAGGTGCCGTGGCGTAATAAGGAGCGTCCGGAGCGGCACCAGATGTCTGCGTAAAACAGGCGCATCAATCCGAGACGGTGAAACGCGAGCGGCACGGCGTAGGATTGCCGGGAGCCTTCCTGCGCTACGATCCAGCGCATGGCGCTGGCGGACGTGGGCGGGACGTCTTCGTCCAACAAATTATGAGAGGGTTGTGACAACACGGGAACTGGTTTCCGGCGACGCCAGAGTGGGACGGGCGATCAACCGATTCATGAGTTCGTCCAGGGGAATTGCGCCGCGACGTTTCAGCTGGCGGCCCAATTGATAAACATCCGCGCTGACCGGCGAGCGCGAGATTTTCCGGGAACAAATCAGAGCATACGCGGCCGCGATGCCGCGAAAGCGGGTGAGCAATCGGCGCGGTGACGCGGTGTGGCTCGCGGCGAGTGCGGTGGTGCAAAATAAGTGGGCGGGCAGGTGCCGCCAGGGGACGTTATGCCATGCAAACAGGATTTTATTGCGCGCTCCGTAATAATCCATGCGCGCCCAGTTGCGTCGCGGCGATTCAAAGTGGTGGATGGGGTCGGCGTTTCCGCAGCGCGCAATCCAGCCGGCGTTGAACATGCGGATGCAGTAATCCTCCTCCTCACCCTGGTGAACGAATCCCTCGCGGTAACCAGACAGCTTGAGGAACACGTCACGCCGCAACGCGTGCGCCGTGCCGATGAACGTGTGTGTGGCGTGGATGCCTTCGGCACGCGGCGCTTTCTGCCGAACCTCGGAACTCGTATTCACGTCGATGAAGGGAATTGCCACGGCGCCGACACGCGGATGTTCGAATTCGCGCAAGGTTTGTTCGACAACCCGCGGCGTGGAAAAAACGGCGTCGTCATCGATGGAAAATAAAATGGGGTTGCCAGCCATGCGCGCGCCGCGATTTCGTTGGACGATCAAGCCGAACGATTGCTCGGAGCGATGCAATCGCACGGAAGGGAATTCACGCGCAACCGCTGCGGAGGTGTCATCGGAGGAGCCGTCGTCGATGACCAGCACTTCCGGTTGAGCGGTCTGGTTCAGCGCCGAAGCGACGGCCTTCAACAGGTCTTTGCGGCGGTTTTTGGTAGTAATGACTACCGTTGCGGTTTGTTCGTGCGGCCTCATTTTTTCACGTGGCGCTTTTAATTGCAGTCGTGGGTGCAGGCGGCGCGGCGGCAGTAGCATCTTTTTAGTGGCGATTTTGCCAGCGGACCTGCGGAATGCCCTCTACGTAAAAGGCGTCGCGGCGAGTGCTGCCGAAATAATGCGCGGCGACGGTTTCGCTACAGAACGCGCCTTCGTCCACGAGATAGCGTTTGCGATCGAGGCGTTCCCAGCCGTTGCGCGCGGCGAGCAAAGCTAGGCAGGTCTGGTCCAGCAGCAAGGTACGGTCGGGAATCCATCGCATGGTGGCCAGCACTTCTTCGAGGAATGGCCAGTCGATATGGTCGTGTTGGATGACCCCGATGCCGGCGTTAAAATCGCGTGGCAGTTTCAAATCGTATTTCTCGCTCACCTCGGATTCGCTGACTGAAAATGCGCCGCAGTCGGCGAGGTCTGCGGGCGGGAGCCTGGTGACGTTGAAGAGGCCGAGGACTTTTTCTGGACTACCTTTTTCAATGAAGTCGAACAATTCCGCGGGCATCGCAAAAAAGAGTACGTCGGGATCGAGATAGAGCAGACGCGGATTGCGTGCGCAAATCCAGGCGTTCACCATTTTGTAAAGGGTGGGCGAATGATGCGCGCGCCAGAGAGCGGCGAGCGTGGGCGCGATGGGCGCGAGTTTCAGCCGCACCTGCTCGTCCAGCCATTCGTGCCGCGGAATTCGTATTCCCAGCAAATGCGTTTCAAAAATGGAGCGGACGTCAGGACCGACGTTGAAATCCAGATAGACGGTCAAACTGAAGTCGCTCCAACAATGAGCGCGCAGAGATTTCAGCGTCCAGAGCGCATTCAGCCAATCGCGATGACACACCTGCATGTGAACATCGAGTGTTGAGCCGGGATCGCATGGAATCGGGGCGGAGGAAAGTATGTCCTGCCGCCGCACAAACCGTTCAATTAAAAGAGGGATGCCGTGCTGGCGAAGCAGCCGGAATCCTTTCTTTAAAACGGGAAGGTTAAATTTTTTCACAATGAAGAATCGGGTTCAAAGCCGCGCCTGAATTTCGGCGGGCAGCAAGGACGGTTCCGAGCCGTTCCACGGTTCGCGAAACAAATCAATGCCGCGCACGAGATGGGGATGGATGGCGCGTTGGACGGCGCGGCGCAGCCAGGGCGAGCGGTGCTGAATATCGTTTCCAATGGGCGGCAGCACGGTGCCCGGTTCCCAGAAATGGAGATGTCCGGCGGTGTGACCTTCGGCGGCGGACAAGCCTTCCGAGGCTTGCGTTTGTTCCGCGGCGGCGGCCAGCGAGCCGTTCACGTGCAGCACGTCCTTGTGCCAATCGTTGAGACGCCAATGAGGTCCCGCGCCGGCGTCGAGTTCCATCATGGTGGCGCGCAGCCGGTAGCGCTTTTGCATCTGTTGCGGGTCGCGATGAGGATAGTGCCGGATGGGAATTCTTTCCTGGGCCACATAGCCGGAGTGAAACGGAAACGGGCGCGGCGCGGGCCATTTCATCGAGGCGCGATATTGAAACATTCGCGGCTCGGCATATTGGGGAATTTTATAAAAGCGGCGGCGTTGCGCGATGGGACGTTTTCGATCTTCCATGATGGTGATTTTTCCACTTTCGTAATCCTCCACTTCGTGCGAGGTGAGGCGGAAATAATACCACGCGAGATAAACCAGCGTTTCGTGCGGCGCGAGATGGTTGGCGACAAATTCGCGCGGCGTGATTTGGTAAAATTCATCCGCATCCAGGCGCAGCACCCAATCTCCATCTTCGATGCGGGAGCGAAAAGCGTTGAAGACGTAACCGCGCAGTGATTCATCGAAACGATAGGGGAAACTTTTCCACGGCACGATGCGACGGTCCCGCGCAGCGGCGTCCTGGACGATTTGCCAGGTGGAATCCTTGCTGCCGAGATCGAGGATGTAAACGGCATCGATCCACTCGAGCAAATGCGCGAGGGATTCCGGAAGGATATCGTCTTCGTCGCGAATCACCATCAGGCCGTGGAAGCGCATGGGGATTCCTTTCGTTGAAATGGTTTTCCGCGCCAGGCGAGGAGCGGGAAGGCGAGGAGATACTTGAAATTTCCGAGGGCGAAGTTCCAGCCAAAACTGGCGCGATATAATTGGAGTGCGGCGTCCGCGCGGCCGTGAGCGAGACATTCAAGGCTGACGCTGCGGACCGTGCCGCAAATAATTCGCAGGCGCCGGCGGTGATGGCGTGGGCCGCCGGGATAAGCGCCGTTGCGCTCCTGTTGCATCAAATACCACGCGCCGGCAAGCGCGGGAGGGGTTTGATGAGAGATGTTGCCGGCGTGATGGCGCTGGCGAAAAACCGGCGGATTCAAGATGCGCACGAAACCGGGAGCGTCGCCCAAACGCAGCCACAAATCGGTGTCTTCGCCGTTGATGCGTTGAGTGGTAAAACCGCCGGTACGCAGCAAATTTTCCCGGCGCAGACAGATGGACGGAGTGCCGCCGACCGGCGGGACGCGATCATTACACGCGGCGAGGAGATTGGTGTGGAATTCGATCTTCAAATCCCTGAACTGGATGGAGCCCAGCGACACCGTTTCGTCGAGTGGCACCGAAATTCCCGAAAGAAACGCCGGGCCGTGTTTTTCAGCAATGATCCGGTAATACGTATCGAGCGTCCACGGCAGCCATTGATCATCGCTGTCGAGGAACGCGATATACCGACCAGAGGCTTGTTGGATGCCGAGATTGCGGGCTGCGCCCGGGCCGCGATTTTCCTGGCGAAGCAGGCGCGCGCCGAAGGACGCAGCGACCTGTGGGGTTGCGTCAGTTGAGCCATCGTCCACCACCAAGGTTTCAAAATCGCGGAACGTTTGTTGCGCGATCGACTCCAGCGCCTGCTGCAACAGCGCGGCGCGATTGAAGGTGGGAATGATTATCGAGAAGAAGGGCATAACTTGCGGGCAACGACGACGTAGTTCATTGGGTTGCCGGCGTTGGGGAATTTTTGGTCCAGCGCGGCGAAAATCCGGTTGATTGAAGGGACAATCACTTTGCGGGTCAGGAACCACGAGGCGAACCGCGTGGTGACTAAAGTCTGGATGAGCACCTGGCCGCACAAGGCCCATTTCCCGCCATTGTTGGCGATTTCGAGTTTCGCAAATCCAATTTGCTCGAGCAGATGCCGCAATCCGTGACGCGTGAACCGGAAAAAATCGTACGGTTCTTCATGGAGCGGCCAATACATGGGCGCGGAAACAATCAGCACACCGCCTGGTTTCAGCAAGCGAAAGGCCTCGCTCAACACCGCGCGATGATCTGCCACGTGCTCGATGACTTGCGTGCAAAGCACGGTGTCGAAAGTGTCATTCTGCAAGGGTATTTCAGTGGCGGGACAAATGACGTCAACGCGCCGTTCGTTGGATTGGACGATATCGCAACCGACGTGTTCGGAAACACGCCCGGCGAACATTTTTTCGTAAGGCTTGTTTCCGCAGCCAAGGTCGAGCATCCGGCCGTGCGCGTGGACGGAGGCGTTTTCCAGGTCGGCGAATAACGAACGTAAATGCAAATAAAGCGGCGAATCAATGCCGACGGAATTGGTCGAGAGGCGGTCGACACCTTCCGCGTGATCCGCAATTGCCTGGGAGGATGGCATGTGCCCAGCCAGTTCGGCGCGGAGCGAATAGTTATTTTCTGCCATGAAATGAGTTCGCGCTTAGCGAAGAAGAATTTTTGCCTGGAAATAAACGAAAGCGGAAATCAGGACCACTGCAAGGCCACCAGCCAGCGGTTGGTTGGACGATCGGCTGGCTGCATAGGCGAGCGCCGCCGCTGCGCAGAGCGCCAGGGACAATTGGTTCATCGGCAATCCGGAAGCGCACATCATCCTGCTCCGATAAATGTAAAAGAGATAAGGCCCGAGACAGATGACGTGCGCCAAAATTCCGGCGGCGGCCAGGCCGGCGGCGCCGTAACGGAGCACGAACACATAGGCCAGCGCCCCGTAAATGATTGAAAAACCGGCGCTGTAAGCGAATCCCAGCCACATGCGATTCATGCTCACAATGATTTGGTTCATGAGCGGGTTGAAGAGGCCCATCACCGCGAGATCGAACATCGACCATTGCACGACCGCCGCGTGACCCGCGTAGGCGTGGCCGTAGGGAAGCAGGGTGAGCGAGGGCACGGCGATTTGAAGCAACGCAAATGGAACGGTGACCATCAACGAGATGGCCAGGGCGGAACGCACCGCCTTACGGTAACCTTGCATATTACCGAGGCCGAAGGTTTCGCTCAACACCGGCAGGAGCGGGGCGAGCAGCATATTGAGCATCATTTCGGGAATGATGCGGATGCGATAGATGGCGTTGAAAATTCCCATTTGGGCGTAACCGTCGGCCTGGTTTACCAGCCACGCGCTGGCTGCCCACGTGACGGGCGCGGCGATCGCGCCGCCCAAAACCGCGGGAACGCTGAAGCTCCAGAGGACAGGCCATTCCTGCGTGCAATGGCGGTAGCTCAACGGAACGCCGGCGCGGGCCGCTTCTTTTCGGAGAGCGACGAAATTCATGACGCAGTTCAGTGCGAGATTGACGACGAGCGCCCAGACCGAGCCGGTCACGCCGCCGAACCAGACGCCGGCGAGTGTAATGGGAAAAGCGAGCAGCCCGGCGATCAAATTGATTCGCGCGATGGTCTTGAAGGCTTCGAAACCGGCGAGCGCGCCGGTTTGCGCGCCGTTGACACCGCCCAATAACAGCAACCATGCGCCAGCCTGGAGCAAGCCGGTCATTTGCGGGGAGCCGAGTGTGTTCCGCGCGAGCCACGGAGCGAACGTGAGCAAGACCAGCGTCAATAATCCGCCCGTCGTCCAGGAGACGAGACTGGAGAGGCAAATGATTCGTCCGGCGCGGGCCTGGTCTTTGTTTTTGAATTCCGCCACATGTTTGTTCGCGGTCAAACCCATGCCGAAGCCGGCGAAAATGCCGAACATGCCGGTCGTGCTTTGCACCATGCCGAGTTGCCCGTAATCGTGCTTGCCCAACAGGCGTGCGACGAGAACTCCGGCGAGCAGCCCCATCCCGCGGGATATGAGCGAGCCAGCCAGCGACCAGAACGCGCCGCGCGCCAGCCGATAAGCCAGCGGCGATGCCTCGATGCGCGCCTTGAGCCTCTGCAAAAACGGAGGACAAAAGGCGTCGAGACAGGCCTTGGCGGAAAGCATGTTGGGAGTCGGCATGGGTCGAGTCGGGCTTTTTCTTTTAGAGATGCGAAAGGTTGGAGTTGGAACAGTCTGGAAGCTGAACTCCAGCTTTGGCTACGGTGCGTCCAGGATCCTGAGATTTTGCGGCGGTGGAGGCTGCGGCAGATTGGCGCCTGGTTGCCAGACGCCGTTTTGCCACACGTAAAGTAACGTCTTTCCGGCAGGCATCAGCGCTGGCGCGATGCCATTGCTGACGCCGGAAAGTAAAGAGCAGGTCTTTGTCCCGCCGTTGTTGATGATCAAAGTTGCGCCGGGTGGAATTTGCTGCGGATGCGTCGCATCGATGACGAACAAAGAGTTGGTGGCGGACGGAAACAAACGCTGATGCATCCCGTTGGCGTAGGTGACAGGAGCGGGCGTGGGCGGGGTATCATAGACCGTGAACCAGGGAAAGATGTTGGACGCGTCGTCCATAAACCATTGCCCGAGGAGTTGCTGGCTGTAAAGAAGACCGGCGTGCAACCCACCGGAACGGTTGCTGCGGAATACCACGTTGCTGCTCCAGCCGTAACCGTCCGCGAACCGGCCGCAATTCCATGCCTGATTTGCGGTGATGGTCACGTTCACGATGCTGTCCGTTCCATCGCCGGCGACGTTGAAGGGCGTGCCGGTATTTTGAAACACGTTCGCGAGGATGACGATGTTGCTGTTTATGCCCGAACCTTGATACGCGTAATCGTCGGTTCCGATGCCGATGTTCCCGCCGAAAAACTGGTTGCTGGAAATGGTGACGTTGCGGGCCGGGCCCATCAGGAGGCCTGCGCCGGACGGGGCGAACGTGTTGCCAGAAATCGTGTAAGAGGGCGTGGGATGATTAGTCAATGCTCCGACGAGAACGATGGCGTTGTGGACGTTCGTGACGGTGGAATTTTCGAACACGGACGGCCCGGTCATGTATCCGACGTAAAATTCCAGGGCCATGTCGAGGTTGGAAAAGGTGCAGCCGGTAATGCGGTGCGTGAAATTGAAATTAAATCCCGAGGCTTCGCCGTCGAGAAAAGCGCAGTTGGTCATCTCGATGTAACCGTCCATGAGCGACGCGACGCTCTTGACCATTTCACCGCGCCAATGAGTGAACGTGCAATTGATGAATTGTTTGACGGCATGAAGCGGAGGCGCGCCGATGTCCACGACCGCATCGTGGGTCACGTCCCAACCGGCGCCGTCGCTGGTGCGAGCGGGGCCGCCGTTGTAAAACGCCTGTCGGCCCTGCTGCACGCCGCCATCGAAGGTGAGGTTTTCGAAAATCAGCGGCGCATTGTTTTTGACGGGTCCGAGGCATTCGAACATCCAGCCGCGATGCACCCAGCTACCTTTCAATTGCCATGCTCCGCACCCAAGCAGAACGCTCATCGAAGAATCCGCGCCGAGGAAATGAATACCACCGGTTTGAAGGACAACCGCCGGGCGCGCGTCGCCGGCCCCGGCCATGACAAAGTGCGTATCCAACATGACTGGCGGTACCAGCAAGTAACGGCCGGGCGGAACCTGGATGACGGCATTGGTCTCGGTGCAGGCGTTGATGCATTGCTGAAACGCGTCGGCATTTTGGGTGCCGCAGGTGACCAACACCTGGCTGGCGGTGATTCCGGCCGGAGCGGAGAGAGTAATATTGGTGCCTTGCGCGACTGAAAGAATTTGCGCCACGAGATCCTGCTGGTTGGTGGATGAGGCTGCCGGACCCGCGCCAAACAGCAGCGTGAGCTTGCCGACATCCGCGGTGGAAAGCTGGTTGGTGGGGAGCAAATGAATCATGGCCGAGCCTTGGACCGTGTCCGCGAAGGTTTCAAACGCATCACCTCGCGCGCCGAAATTCGTAACGTTAAGCGTGGAGGATTGCGCCGGGGTGGAAACCGGCAATCCCAGGGATATCCCGATGAACAGCGTCATTCCGCAACAGCACACCCTTCGGAAACGTTTGCCCATAATCCCTCAAATTAAGATATGACGAGCCAGATCTAAACTGCCCGCAACGCCGATTCGCCAGCTACGCACTAACTGCATGGCCGTTTTTTTCACTGCGGTCCATGCCGTTGGCCGCATAGTGTCCCGTCAAATCCTCGGCGCGCGCGCGATTTAAAATAATGGTCACTTGCCTGGCGCGTCTCTGATACAGCATGTCCAACGCGCGGCGAATCAGGCGTGAGCGCGTGTGGAACGGGCGGGTCACGAGGACGACCGAATCAGCGTGTGGAACCAGCAGGGCTGAGTTGTCCGCCGACAATACGGGTGCGCAATCAAGGATGACGAAATCGTTTTGCTCGCGGAGATGCGCGAGCAACTCCTCCAATCGCGGACGGAGAAAAAGGCCTTCAGTATCCACGTTGCGCGGGCCGCGGGAAACCATCGTCAGCCCCAAAATGTCCGATGGGCGCAAAATCAGGTCCATCCCTACTTCGTTGCGCAGGAAATCGATCAGGCCGTGTCCGTTCGGGTCGCCGAAAAATTTTCGGTTGCCGCCGCTGTGAAGATCCGCATCGACCAGTGCCACGCGCAGGCCGCTCCTGGCGAGCACGCGCGCCACGTTTACCGCCACGGTGGTTTTTCCTTCGTCCGGCATGGCGCTGGTAAAGAGCAGGGTCTGGGATGGCGACGCGTTGCCTGGGCTGGAGAGGATCAGGGCGGAGCGCAAGTGGCGGAAGGATTCCGCGTAGGCTGTCCGGGAATCGTCGTCGTCCAGGAGCGCCTTTTCCGGGTTGGCGCGGGGCACGCGGATTTGCGGCACTAATCCCAGGACGGTTTCGCCAAATTGATCGCTGATGTCGCGCACGGAGACGAGCCGGTCATCGAGCAGGTACCACAGAAAAACGATCCCGAGGCTCAGCGCGATACCGCCGATGGCGGCCAGCACGATTCGCAGCGGAAGGCTGCGTCTTTCCGGCGCGGCGGGAGTCGGGGGCTGGAGCACGGCGAGACGCTCCTGCTGCACGTTTTTGCTGAGATCCACGCTTTGCATCGTGCCGAGAAGGTGGTCATAAAATTCCTGCTGGCGGGCGATGTTGTTTTTGAGTTGCTGTGCCTGCGCGAGCCGCTGGTTGATATCGAGCATTCTGGCTTCCCACACGGGAATGGCTTCCACGATGGCGGCGATGCGTTTTTCTAGGTCCTGGATTTGGAGCGCCTTCCGTTTTCCCTGGTCGTTCTCGAGAATGGAAACG
Organism: Verrucomicrobiia bacterium; assembly: GCA_036272195.1. Lineage (GTDB taxonomy): Bacteria > Verrucomicrobiota > Verrucomicrobiia > Limisphaerales > DASXHY01 > DASXHY01. The sequence continues at coordinate 20,322 of DATAZE010000060.1, forward strand.
TATTGCTGCCGGCGCGCGAGTTCTTCATCGAACCGATGCTGGCCCATCGTGCGGATTTCATCGTCCTTGTTGCCGAGGAACACGGCCACTTCCACGCGGGCGTTTTTCAGCGCCGTGTCGTCGTCCTGCGATACCTGGTTGGTTGTGGTTTCAGCGGCCGCTGCCGAAAGTGCCGGGGTGGCGGGAAGGTTCGTGGCGGTTGCGGTGGCTTTGGCTGGGACGGCGTTGGACACTTCGGTCAGGATTTTGTGTTCCAAGCGGAGCTTGGCGAGTTGGAGATTAAGATCGGACAAATACATCCCGGCGCTTTTGCCGTCTTCCTCGAGTACGGCGACGTTGTTGGTTTTTTGAAACTCGGACCATTTTTCCTGTTCGGTTTCGAGGCTGGTTCCTTTGAGGGCGACCTGTTCGGTGACGGAGTTCAGTAAATCTTCGGAACTCGCGAGGCGGGTTTCTTTTTTATAGGCAAGATATTGATCGATGAGTTCCTTGAGAAAACGCTGGACCAATTCGGGGTCCGAACCGTTCGCTTCGACATTCAAAAGTGATGTTCTCAAAGGCTGGGCAACGTTGATGTCGACAAGCGGGGCTTTCCGGCCGGGCTTGCGATCGACATGGAGTTGCTCGTAAACGCCATTCCGCAACCGGGCACTTTTCAACAGTTCAATCTGCGTGCCGAAATAATTTTGAGAGTCCTCGGTGACAAATCCCATCGCGCTGACGGGCGCATCGCTCGATAAGTAGAGCTGCGCAAATGAGTGGTAGCGCGGCGTGCGGACAGTTTCGTAAACCAGCACCACTGCCAGCGCGCAGACCAGGCAAATCAACACCATCCACCAGCGCTCGCGTAAATAGGACAGGAATCGGCGTTTCGGGACCATCGTGGTTAGACGATAATGAGGGCCGTGGCCGGCGCCGCCCGACTCCGGGGGTAACATAATGGTTCGTTCGGTCATAGTGGCACGGGCGTCTCACCCGTGCGTTTTTCCAAAACATTCTCTGAATCGTACGGGCGAGACGCCCGTGCCACTAATCCAGACAAGCTGCCGCACTTGGCCGTTTCGCGCCCTCGCGCGGAAAAGCTATTTCGCCGGACGATATAATTTGCCGAGTTCAGAATGAGCAACAGTCTGACGACACCTCAAACCAGCCGGTGAATTGGATATTCCGGGTTGATTGGGTGCCCTTGGAAACTCGCAAAGAAAAATTGGTCGAACGCGGTGGCGGTTTCATGACGGGTTTGTGTCATTCAAGTGAATCGACCTCAACTTTTCGGACATTTCCGCGCGCTTTTAGCCAGAACTATTCAGAAGAGTTTTAACGCAAAGACGCAAGGGAGCGAAGGCGCAAAGGAGTTGAATTGTTTTCGACGGCATCCTTGGGGGCCGTCGTGCAGTGAGCAAGTTTTTTGGATTTTGCTGTTCCCACTTTTGCGTCTTCGCCCCTTTGCGCCTTTGCGTTGAATTCCTACTGCATGGAATCGGTTTAGTAAGCCTTGTCCGGCGGCACGAAACAGTGCTTGGCGGTCTTCAAAATGATGAGCACGTCCAGGCCGAACGACCAGTTTTCGAGATAATGAAAATCGGCCTCCACGCGTTGCTGGATGTCCATTTCGGAAAGAATTTCGCCGCGATACCCCTTGACCTGCGCCCAGCCGGTGATGCCGGGGCGAATGAACCGGCGGATGAAATAATTCTGTGTGACTTTGACGAAGGCTTCGTCATGTTGCGGCAGATGAGGGCGCGGGCCGACCACGCTCATGTCGCCGAGCAGCACATTGAGAAATTGAGGCAACTCGTCAATGCTCAAGCGGCGCAGCCAACTACCGCCGCGAAATATCCGGGGATCGTTGCGGCTGGCCTGGCGTCCGTCGCTATCGTCGTGGACGTGCATGGTCCGGTATTTGTAAATCGTGAACGGGCGTCCCAACATGCCGTTGCGCACCTGTCTGAAAAACAGTGGGCCGGGAGAGAAAAACAGGTGAATGAACCAAACCAGAAGGTTGGCGAACGGCAAAATGAAAAGGACCACGGGAATCGAGACCGCGAGATCAAGCAGCCGCTTGACGAAGCGGTTCAGCGGGCTTTCCAACGGCTCTTCGCGCAGACCGATAAATCGAACGCCATCGTCTTCGAAGACGATGGTCTTGTGGTTGAAATAGGGTTGAAGATCGTGCAGCACGACCAATCTGACTGCGGCGTTTTCGCAGAGTTGGGTGATTTCGCGGAGCCGTTCGCCGCCGAGCGATAAATTCAGCACGATCAATTGAGTGATGGATTTGGTTCGCAGGATGTCGCCGATTTGATCCAGGGTGCCGAGGATGGGGAGGGTCGAGGCCTCGGCGTGGGCCTGCTCGGCGCAGACCAGGCCGACGGTGCGCATGCCCATCAGCTGTTTGCGTTCCAGCCAGGGTTGAATGCGGTCGGCGGTTTCCAAAGTGCCGACCAGCGCGGCGCGTTCTTCGCGTTCACCGGAAAACGCCCGTTGCGCGATGGAAAGAGGCAGCCAGTAATTGGAAAAAAGCAGGCTGGCGTAGAGCGAGGGCAGGTAGCTGAAGAAAAACGATCGCGAAATTCCGACGTCCTTCAAAGCAAACACGACGAGAAAAACGCTGAATAATCCGAAGAACGCCTGGCGCAAACTTTTCCGGTTGGCAATCAGCCAGTCTTTGCCCGGTTCCGCGCGCTCGCGCCGGTCGAATCCGAAGACGACGCCGATGATCAGGAATTCAAAATACAGGATATACCGCTGCACGCCGGCGCTTTCTTGAAACACCGAATTCTGCCAGATGAAAAGCCAGCCCCAAAAGCTGAGTGTGACAATTATCAACTGCCAGAATAAGGAAAGCGCGCGTATGCCAATCGAACGGGTCGCGAACATAACGGTAAATCGCCGGACTTAGGTAAGGCCGGAAAGGTACGGAGTGGGAATCCATTCATTCCAGCCGGTTTGTTGAAATAGTTGCTCATCAACTGAATTTTCCTCACGCCGAAACGAGGAAGTTTCCTTTTCGCGGCGCGCGTACGGCGGCGGCCATTTTGCTTTCGAGGTGTTTCTGCCGCCATCGGCCGGGGCTGATTCCGAAACGGCGGGCGAACATCAAATTGAAAAGACTTAATGACTGGAACCCGCTTTCCAGCGCGACATCGACAATCTTGAGTTCGGTGGAGGCCAGAAGGTCGCAAGCCTGGGCGAGGCGCAATTCGGCGCGTTTGTCGCGAAACGACATGCCCACGACTTCGCGGAATATGCGGCTGAGATGGCGGGGAGTGCAGCGCGACACCAGGACCAGTTCGGCGAAACTGAGATTGATCAATTCGGAGGTCTGGGTTGTTTTTAGAAAATCCGACAGTCGTTGTTTGGCGTCCGCGCCTGCGTCCGGTTCGACGGAGTTGTTATTCAATTCGTTTCCGAAGATCTCCAGGAATTTCTGGAGCAGTTGGAGGCGGAGCAGGCTGCCGGCGTTTTTTCGTTCAGCGAACAGCTGCTGCAAACCGGCGGCCAGCGGGTGATGCGGTGCAAGGGTGCGGGCGACAAATTCCTCCTGCGAGGCCGCAGTTCGAAAGAAAGTTTGTTCTGCCAGAGTCATCAGGCCCATCAGGCGCATTGGGTCCACGCAGAAAAAAGAGAAAGAGAGGCCGCCCATCTGGCTGGCGCGGACGCTACCGTCCGAATCAGGCGGCAGCACCAGCACCGTGCCGGGTTCGAGTTGGAGGTTCTGCCTCGCGTGCATCCAGTAACCTGTTCCGGATTCGACTTGAAGCATCAGCCAATTTGAAAAACGCGAAGACCATTCCAACCCGGCCGAAAGAGAGGCCTCTCTCACGGTCAGATGAAGCTCGTATGCACCGTTTGATTTCATGTTGCCTTTCAGAAAAACCGCCATTGCTCTCCAGAGTCCGGATGTCTCGCGAGTGGTCGCGGGCCGGGCTGCAAAATCCAACCGACCACCGCACAACTTGTCCGAGCGATGAACTGCGCGCGGGAGTTGTCGGGTCGTCTGCGAGGGAGAAGGCTAGAAGTACATTGTTACAACGTTGCGGCGTTTTCGAAACCATACTCAAACATCTTATTCCCAGAAAAATTTCGACCGATGAAATTTTCGACGCGAAGTTTGGAGATGAGTTAATGGCGTGGACGCCGTTTCTTAACCGGCGGAGAGCCCGCTGCGATTGTGGATTCGTCCCGACTTTTGCATTGAAATCCAGCGACCGCTTTGCCACAGTTTGCCCACACCACTAGACCTTGGAAGGATTCTTTTATGCGTGCCATTTTTCGCACTCGTTCGATGAGGGTATTTTCTTTGTTGCTTTGGCTCTTCGTTCCCGGACTGCAAAGCGTTTTTGCGCAGGGCACTCTCACCCCACCTAGTCCGCCCGCGCCGACAATGAAAACGCTCGACCAGATTGAGGCGCGCATTCCGATTTCTGTGGCGACCACCCCGGGTGACAGTTCCGATAATTTCGTCATCACGAAACCGGGTTCGTATTATCTCACGACCAACTTCGTCAACAGCGCCGGAAAAGGGGGTATTCGCATCGATACGAATAATGTCACGATCGACCTCAACGGATTTGCCATGGATGGTTCCGGACTGGGCGGTCAGGGCATTCGCATAATCACCTCGATTCAACGGCGGAATATCAAGGTTCGCAACGGCGTTGTCTGCAATTGGAACTCGACTGGCCTCGGCTTGAGTTTCGCCGTCAACGCGATCGTGGAAAATATTCTCGTATCGGGCAACCAGGGGGAAGGAATTGAGATGGGAGAAAACGGCCTCGTGAAAGACTGCCAGGCATATACCAATGCAACCGGCGCGTCTTTTTTAGCCGGAATCGTAGCCGCGCAGGGTTCGGTCGTGGAAAATTGCGTGGCCGAATACAACGGCAACGGCAATGCCAATTGCTTCGGCATTTCGGTTGGTTCCGGCAGCACTATCTCCCACTGTGCCGCCTTTCAAAATAACGGGCCGAGCGCAACCGGGATCATTACCGGCTCTCACTGCCAATTGATCGATTGCGTGGCCTCTTTTTCGACGGGAACGAATGGCTACGGCATCTCTCTTGGGCCGGGCAGTTCCGCCGTTCATTGCGTGGCTTCACAAAATTCAGGTCCCGGCACCATCGGGATTCTGGCCGCCCAGCACTCCACCGTTGACGGTTGCGTCGCCAGCTTCAATGGAGGCGACGGCATCCAGGCACCGGACAATTGTTCGCTGACCGCAAACAAATGCGACAATAACGCCGCCGCAGGTATTCACACCACGGGCCAGCGTAATCGAATCGATGGCAATTTTCTGGCATTCAATGTCACCGCGGGAATCAAAGTAGATTCCAATTTGAATCTCGTCGTTCGCAATTGCGCCACCGGAACCGGCATCCAGAACTATGTCATCGCTGCGGGTAACAGCGACGCGGAGCGCATGGCCGGCAGCACGGGTTTCACCAGCACCGATCCTTGGGCGAATTTTTCGTTTTGATATTCATTGATCTTTAAACACCCCGTTTGGAAATTTTAGACGCGCTCATTGCGTCGCCGGGGGCGATTTCTTTTTTTGGTTTCAAGAAAATTTTGCCGGGAAAAACTTCGCGGATTTTTTAGTTTCAGTGTTGTCACGAGTCGGACACGAATTCGTAACGCAGCCCGCTCAATCTCCACGCCCTGATTTGGGGCTTAAATAACCCCGCTCCGATGTTTTCACGCATTCGGATGACTGTTGCAAAAACCAGGCGGTCGCGGGCCAGAACTTTGAGAGCATTGCGATTTTTATGAATTTGACCCTTTGTCTGCCACATTTCGGATTTGAGGCGGGGACGCGGAATGGGCCTTGCCCAGCGGGCCCTGATTGTGCTTCGTCAATTCGCGCCAACGACGTGAGCAAATGAATTTCTCCGTCGCCTGCCGGCTTTCGGTATTATTGTTTTTCTGCTGGATGCAATCCCTCGCTGCTTCATCGGCAGCCGATTCGAATTCCGTTCCTCGCTTCCACGTTGAAGGTTATTTGGTAAACGACACGGTTCAGGGCACGCCGAAGGACGTGGTTCCGATGTTTTCCGCTTACACCGGGACGAATGTAAGCGTGGATGAAATTGTTCACGCAGCTTCGGACTTGCAGACTGAATATGCGCGGCGCGGTTACCCGTCGGTGAGCGTTGCGATCGGGGCGAATGAAATTTCCAACGGCATCGTGACGATGCATGTTTTTCGGAGCGCGGTTCCGCAGATCCGGATTTCTGGCAAGCGCTACAGTATCTCCAGCAACGAGGTGGCCGAGATCTCAAATGTGCTGGCGCCTTATATTACCAATGTCATCACTTGTGTTCCGGCGCCCGAACCAGCGCCGGTGAAACCGTTGAGACCAGTCCGGACGCCAACTCCGGAACAGGAAGAGTTGCATCGCAAGATGGCCGAACTGGAAATTGCTGAAAGGAAAGCCCTCCTCCCGCCGCAACCCCCGCCGACGACGCAATTGATCCTGGGCTCCACGAATTCGATCGATACGAATGATGTGCAATTGGCGTTGAGTGACAAAATGGTCGAGTTGAGCAAGCAGGCGCGTCGCGCCCAGTTGCTCCCGCCTTCCACAAATTCTGTTCCGGACCAATCGACCAACAAGGGACCCGTTTTTGAGGTGAAAGGATTTGAATTGGTCGGCAACACCTTGCTGGACACAAATCTCACAGAATTAATTTTACAGCCGTATATCGGCACGAATGTGACCTTCGAGGCGATTCGGCAAGCGTTGACGGATTTGCAGGTCGTGTATCGCGAGCACGGATTTGCGACAGTGTCGGTTACGCTTCCGCAGCAAACGCTTTCGGACAAAATTGTGAAGATCCGGGTTTTTGAAGGGCGCCTCACGGAAATCGCCGTGGTGAACAATCGTTATTTCACCTCGAACAATATCATGCGCGCGCTGCCGAGCCTGCATCCGAACATGATTTTGAGCGAGCCGGTATTTCAGGCAGAACTCGACCGGGCGAATGCCAACCAGGATCGGCAGATTTATCCGGCGATTGAACCCGGCTTTCTGGAAGGAACGAGCCTGCTCAAGCTCGATGTGAAAGACCGCTTTCCGTTTCACGCCAAAACGGAGTTGAACAATCAGAATTCGCCGGGCACGCCGGATCTGCGGGTCAACTCTTCCGCTGAGTATAAGGATTTCTGGAATTTCGAGCATTCATTGGGTGTGCAGTACAGTTTTTCTCCGGAGAGTTATAAGGCGGGGTTCAATTGGAAATTTTACGATAAGCCGCTGGTGGCGAATTACAGCGGGTTCTACCGGATGCCTTTGGGTTCGGATGTCGGGGTGCAGGAGACAATCGCTTCGACGCCGGGCAATTTCGGTTTCGATGAGGCAACGCGCAGGTTTAACCTGCCGCCGCCTTCGGGCCGGTTGGAATTGAACCTCTTTGCCAGCCGTTCGACGATCGATACCGGAGTGACGACTTTGGCCAACAAGTCCGTGCTGGACGTTCCGGGCGTGATCTCCATCCGGGAAATGGACAATCAACAGGATCTGACGGTGAATAACGATCTCGGCACCCGGCTGAGTATTCCCCGCAGCACTTCGGCCGAATATCAATCAACTCTTTCCGGCGGCTTTGATTTCAAAACTTATCGTCTGAGCAGTTTCAAAACGAATAACTTTTTGTTTTCGATTATCACGCGCGGTCCGGGAGGCGATCCGAATCCGCCCATCATCTCCACGGTGACCTCGCCGAATCCGCCGCCGAGAGGTGTCACCGTCAAAAGTTTGGAATATTTCCCGCTCTCTCTTCGCTACGATGCCGTGTCGAGGAATCGTTGGGGAACGACCACGCTGGGTTTTGGCGCGGTCGGAGATCTTTGGTATTCGGGTACGGCGAAGGAACTTCAGGCGATAACGGGGTCCAGGCAATCTCAAGGTCATTGGCTGGCCCTGACTCCGAGTGTCACTCATGATTTCATTCTGCACACCAATTGGACGCTGTCGGTTCATGCGGATGCCCAGATGGCGAGCGAGCCGTTGATCAGCAACGAGCAATTTGGAGCGGGCGGCGTCAACAGTGTCCGGGGCTATCGCGAAGGCGAGGTTTTTGGTGATTCAGGCTGGCGCACGAGTTTGGAACTGAAAACTCCGCCTCACCTGGTGGGGATCGCTTACAACAAGCAGCCGATGGTGATCCGTGGTTCGGTTTTCATGGATTATGCGCAAACCTTTTTATTGGATCCACAGGGACGCCCGTCGGAGACGCCGCTTTGGGGTTGTGGGTTCGGCGGGGTGGTTTCGGTCGGGCCGCATTGGGACGGCCGGTTAATTTTTGCATGGCCGTTGTTGTCGACTCCCGGGACGCCGCAAGGCGCGCCCCGTTTTAATTTTGCATTGACGGCCCAATTTTAAGCCGTCGGCAAAATGTAACAATTAAAGCGTTCACTTTTTTTTACCAAGCTTTCATGATTCAAACTACAGGACATGGGAATTTTTTATGAGACGTCATTCTCCAGTTTTCAGATTTGCGCTCGTGTTGGTGATGTTTGCGATCGTTGACTTGGTTCGGGGTAATCCGGTGGGCGGCAAAGTCGGCCAGGGTTCCGCAACATTTACCACCTCCGGATCGCAACTGACCATTAATACCTCCGACCGCGCTTTCATCAGTTGGCAAAGTTTTAATATTGGTGTCGGCGAGACCACCACTTTTGTTCAGCCGTCATCGTCGTCGGTGGTTTGGAACCAAATCAATGATCCCAACGCGTCCCAGATTCTGGGAAACCTGAATGCCAACGGTTATGTGATATTGCAGAATGCCGCCGGATTTTATGTGGGTGGCCAGGCCTCGATTACGACGCACGGTCTGATGCTCACCACGGCACCGATAAATACTCCGGATCTTTCCGGCTCCGGCCCCTGGGAGTTCAGCGCCCCGCCGCCGACCGCGAGCATTATTAATTACGGACATATTAATATCATCGGGGGCGGATCGGCGTTTCTGATCGCTCATGATATTGATAACCAGGGAACGATTACCGCTCCGGGAGGAAGCATCGGATTGTATGCCGGGCAGGACGTTTTGATTTCATCCCGGCCGGATGGGCGCGGTCTGAGCGCGACGGTGACTTTGCCCGAAGGTTCGGTGAACAATTCAGGCAAACTGATTGCTGATGGCGGAAGCATCGCGTTGCATGCGCAGGTGGTTAACCAGGGCGGATTGATTCAGGCCAACGCAGTTCAAAAGGTCAACGGCACCATTGAACTGGTGGCGAGTGATGCAGTTAACCTTGGCGCGGGCTCGGTCCTTTCCGCACACGGAGACAGCCAGGGAGTTAGTTCCGGCGGTTCCGTGTTGGTGAAATCAGGCAACACATTTTCCGATCTGGCCGGTTCGAGCATTGATATTTCCGGCGGCACGCACGGCGGCAACGGAGGACAGTTGGAAATTTCAGCCGCGAATCTTGGCGATATCCTATCAGGTATTAATGGCCGTGCGGCGACGCATTTTCGCGGTGGGACATTCACGATGGATCCCGAGGAGTGGTTGATAGACGCCGCTTTCATCAGTTCACATGCTGCCCTTTTCAATTCCAGTTCCGGTCTGTACGAAATTAATGTCCAGGCGGATGATACCATTACGGTCAGCACACTCTGGAACCTGGTGGATCCCGGCGGCGCGGCATTGCTGACCTTGAGCGCGGGAAATGATATTATTTTCAACGACGGTTCGGGCATCAAGGCGGCGAAAAACTGGAGCCTCAGTTTATCCGCCGGACCGGCCAATCCCCTCACGCGGCCGGAGGCAGGCAGCGGCAGCATTTTGCTGAACGGCAGTGCGTTCATTGAAACACAAAATGGCGATATCAATCTTTTGGCCGCCAACGATATCATCGTCAACAGCGGCGCCGTGCGGACGCGCAATGGCGGAAATATTGATGCAACGGCAACGAAAGGTGATGTGAACACCGGCGTGAACATCAATGGTTTTCTTTTCGGCCAGACGGCCGCGCCTTTTTACGCAGTGAATTCCGCCGCCCTGGGGGGAATCAGCACAGCGGCGGGTGGAAATGTGACGATTAGCGCCGGTGGCGATGTCACCAGCTTTGCGCCTATCCAGACCGCCGATCCAAACGATTACGCCAACGCCAAGAATGACGCCGGTACCGGCGCCTTCGGCGGAGGCGACGTCACCATCGACGCGGGCGGGAACGTCTACGGGCATTATGTGCTGGCTAACGGCACTGGGAAAATCACTGCAGGTGGAGACATCGGTCAACCCATCCTGGACAGCACCGGACATAACAGTACGGGCAAACAGAGTTTTGCTTTGAGCCTCGTCAAGGGCAGTTGGGATGTCTCGGCGGGAGGGAATCTTTACGTCCAGGATGTGCGCAATCCGAGTGGCGTGTTTAACGAGCGGGCAAACCGGAACTCGACGTATGCGGGCTTTCACCTGTTTAATTACGACCAGTTCGCGTCGGTATCATTTGAGGCAGGCAACCTGGTGGAATTCACCGGTCTGTTGGCCCCCCATCTCCCACCGTCCTCCGAGGGAAATACCGCCGTTCCATTCATACTGCCGCCCACTTTGAAAATTATTGCCGGCGCGGGTGGTGTTTTATTTGATCAATCGTTGGAAATGTATCCTTCAGCTCATGGCAACCTGAATTTAACGACGATTGACGGCGGGAATTTTTCGGGCATTGGCGGTTTTGACGCACGCACCACCTTGACGATGTTGAGCGGCGATAGTCTTCTTTTCGACAATGGGAACGGTCCCGTGGTAACAGCGGGACTAGGATCTGGTTTGCTCGACGACGATGGCCATGACGTGGTTATTTCGATTTCGGGAAAAATGGAGTCGATCGATCTGACGACCGTCAAAGCCACGCACATCACCGTGGTTGGTGATCTGAAGGACGTGGGGTTCACTGGCAAAAACTTGCATTCGACAGACACGACTTCGTTGAACGTAAACGGCAACATCATCAACACCCCCGGACTGCACTTTGTCGATCTGGCGAGCGCCATCATCAGCGCCAATCCTCTTCGACCTGATGATTGGAACTCGGTATTTCAATTGGCGGTGAATCCGGCATTGATTGGCGCCGACACCACGCAGTTGGGAAATGTTTCAGTAGCTCAATACATTCAGGCGGCACGGCTCTTTCAAGGCATTCCGAACTTTGTTTATGATTCCGCAACTCACCGGTTGGGATTCAATGGTGATATTTCGCTTAGCGACGCGATGAACGCCATTGATGCTCTAAAAGGAACCGTGACCGTGATTGTAATGGGGGCGAATGGAGCGCCGGTCATTGACACGGCCACCGGCAAAATTGAGACGACGACCTACACTTTTCTGACGAAACCCGCGAACAATCCCAACTACGACCCAATCGGAGCGCTTGAAACGGGCAGCGTCGGCGCCCCGCCGGATGCCCGGCCGGGTTCCGGTTACACCGTGGGCGGCCCGGGAACATTCGCGGTCACAGCGGGAAGTGTGGATTTGGGAAATAGCAGTGGGATTGTCAGTTTCGGTGGCGCCGCCGTCAGCCTCACCTCCGTCGGAGATATCACGATGCTCACTTCCCGCATCGCGTCTTTTGGCGGGGGCGATGTGACAGTCAACAGTGTGGCGGGTTCGATCGATCTCGGTTCTCAAAATCTTTTTATTGGCAATTCCGGCAACGCATACGGCGTTTACACTTCGGGCCATAGTGACGTCACGGTGACTGCCCACGGTGATGTGGACATCAATGGCTCGCGCATAGCCGCCTATGATGGAGGAAACGTTACGGTGGAGTCATCTTTCGGCAATGTGAATGTCGGCAGCGGTGGGAATAATTATGTGACCGTGCCGCTGGCTGGCCGGCCTGCGGGGCAGATTTACGGGAGCGGCATTGTGGCCGTCAGCCTTCCCGGTTCTGAACGCTTGCCAGGCGATCCGAATAAACCAGGAAATATCACCGTGAGCACCCCGCGAGGCAATATTGTGGCGAGCCAGGCCGGCATTCTGCAATTGGCGCTGGATGGAAATGTGGCCGGCGGACCCACGGTGACTTTGACGGCCGGCACGGCGGCGGTCAAAGATGACAAAGGGAACATCATCACGCCGGCCATTCCGGGCAATATTGACATGGGAGCTTCGGGTTTGATTGGCGGCGCAGTGGATGTCACGGCCCAAGGGAATATTACCGGTTTGTTCATTTCGCGCCAAAGCTCAATCATCAATGCCGCGCAGAATTTCAGTGGAACACTTCTCTCAGCCGGCTCGGCGGACGTTTCGGCCGGCGGCACGGTGGCGGGTGTCATCATCGGTGTCGGTGGCGCCAATGTATCGGGTACGGTGACTGCCGATGTGTTGGGCCAGAACGTTTCCGTCAACGGCGGCACTGCTCAATCGACGCTAGGAACGACCGCCACCGCCACGGCTGCCAGTCAATCCGCCGCGAACCAGGCCACCAGCGATGCCGCCAAGGAAGTCGCCAGTGATAATTCGGACGATGATGATAAGAAGAAAAAAGGCAAAGGCGGGCCGGCGCTGGCTCGGCGCACGGGCCGGGTGACGGTCATTCTGCCGAAAGCTATTTAAGGCAGACTATTCGGAAGGCTTTTAACGCAAAGACGCAAAGGTGCGGAAGCTCAAAGGACTTTGAATTGTCGGAGGCGGTTGCCTGTAAGCTATGTCTTCTCACCGTGCCGGGCGCGCGCGGAGCTGCGCGCCTCACCAACCTTGACCAGTGCGATACAGCTTCGGGCCGTTGCGACTGTTATTCGATTCTCCCAAAAACAAATTGGCCGGCCCGTTTACGGGCCGGCCAATGTTCAGGACAATCTAACGATTGTCGACTTCCGCTGGCTACTGCACGCTCACGCGGTAGAACCGATTGGTGTCGGTCGTCGTATCCGGAATGGACTGAACCGAGCCGTTGCCGGAAACAGTGGTGGGCGAAGTCGCCCACAGGCTGGTAGCGGCTTTCAGGCCGGTCGCATTGGTGTAACTGAGCTTGTAAGTGAAAGAGCCGTTCGTGGTCGTGAAAGAAATAGTCGAGAGGTTGCCGGCTCGCGTGATGGAGGTAATCTGAGGCGGCGGCGGGGTGGTGACTACCGAATTGGTGTGGAAGGTCAGCACGCCGTTCGCGGCGAGGTTGAAAGTGCCCAACAAAATCGGGGCTGAGGTATCGGCCTGAACTCGCCAAAATTTGAAAGAAGTCGTCCCGACGATATTTGGATTTTCCCATTCATTTGCATATTGTACGTCGAGTGTGGGATTGATGGTTTGCCGATTCCAACTATTATCTTCGGTCGGAGCAATGGTTATATGCTGGCCTGCTCCGGCGGTTGTGAAAGTGGTATACAGGGCTTTGTCGTCGGTGTTGATCTGGGACGCCGCTCCGGCCCCCAACGGAAGCGGTGTAATGTTAAAAGTCGTGTAACACAAACGATTGGCGCCGTTAACGAGCGTATTGCCGACCACGCCCCAATTTACGGTGGTTAGCATGAAGGTTGAAGTCACCGACGCGAGGTTCCAGTTTGCGCCGTCCGTGATCACGGTGGGGGCGCCGAGATCGTAAATAACATCGTTGCCGACACCATCAGAGAAGCCGATCAAAAGGTCGCCGGTATATCCCGCGGCGTGGGCCGAAGTCACAAATCCGACAACTCCCGCCAGCAATGCCAGTTTATTTATTTTTGTCATAAATTCTATTTCGATTCTCAACAATTCATTTTTTGGGACGAATGGTTCCACAAACCGTAAGGAGAAAAACTAAGCGCTTCCGGCTGCCTCCAACAACCTCTGTCAGGACATGGAAATGCTGTTTTAGGACATTGGCGTAATCGGCTGGTAATTAATTATTTGTGCTGCTTTGTTACGAAAAATCATTAGCGCTTCGACGATTGGGCGTTATTTGTAACGCGGCCTCCAGTTCTCGAAATACGTTTGTCACCGGCGTCACACGGTTTTGACACAATGAGTGGAGAGCATCGCTGTCAATTAGACAAATTAGAGAATGCTGATTATGGAAAGAACGAGTTTTCTGACGGTGGCCGTGTTTTTGACCCTGTTTTCATTGCGTGCCACGCCGGTGCGGGCGGGAACTGAATTTACCCTTGAAACTGCTCGAGAAGCGGCGGAGAAGGGAAATCCCGGGGCGCTTTATTTTCTGGCGCGATCTTACTCTAAAGGAGAGGGCGTAAAGCAGAACTCTGCACAAGCAGTTGACTACATGCGTCAGGCCGCGGAAAAGGGAAACGCGGCGGCGCAACAGGATTTTGGAGCAATGTATTTCAACGGAGAAGGGGTGGAGCAAGATGATGGGAAAGCTGTGCAATGGTTCCGCAAGGCCGCTGAAAGGAGAGATCCCCTGGGAGAATTTAATCTCGGATTTATGTACGCCAACGGCCGCGGAATCCAAAAGGATCTTCCCCAAGCGATCATCTGGTATCAAAAAGCAGCCGCGCAAAAAGAACCCAATGCCATGATGGCCCTGGGTTACCTTTATATGGACGGGACGGACGGAACGAAGCTGGATTGGAAAGAGGCAACCAAATGGTACCAAATGGCCGCCGAAGTGGGTCGCGGAGAGGCCGCAAATTTTCTTGGTTTCATTTACGAGAATGGTGGATTGGGCGTGGACCAGAATCTTGCCAACTCGGTCAAATACTACCGGCAGGCTGCGGAAAGTGATGATACCAAAGGCCAGATGAATCTGGGCCGGTTGTATGATGACGGAAAGGGCGTGGCGCAAAACTCCATCGAAGCCTATAAATGGTTTTTGCTGTCATCGGAAAACGGAAATCACCTCGCCAACCGTTATATGGTTGAATTGGATGGATCGGATCCCGTGCTGGGGCAAGCGACCGCCACGACGCTTTCAGCCAACAAACTCAGTCCCGAGCAGATTGCCGAAGCCCGTCAACGCGCAAAAGCGTGGCGAGAAGCACACAAGACGAAGGAAAAGCAAAAGGAATAGAAGCGCGGGTCTCGATGCTGCCTGGCCAGATCCGCGGGCTACCCGTTTGTAGTTCCGCATTTATGCGGCCGGATGAAAGAATCCGACTGTCAGCCGCGCGAACGCGGAACTATGAGCCTACGGTTTGGCCGTTGGCGCGGGCGGCGAGAGCGCTGCGGATTGTGATTCGAATTGCAGCGTTTGATAGGCAGAGGTTCCGAGCATGGCCTCCAATTCAGCATTGACGGCGGGTTGGGCCATCTGCCACCGCTCGCGGTACGCGGGGTCATTCGGGTCCTGGTTGGGACCGCCTACTTGATCGACAAAGCTCTGGCGCAATTCTGCGATTTCATGGAGTTGGTTCGCGTTCAATTTTAATCCGGCCGATTCCAAATCCGCGAAGGCGATGGGCAGGGCAACCGGCATGGCTTGGGGCCTTTTGCGCACCGAACGGGGTTGCGTAGGAGTATCGATTGCCACCTGGCTGGTATTGAGTTTCGTTCCCAGCAGGGAAGCGATCAACGCAGTTTCTTCGCCGTTCAGTTCCTGCAATTCGGCATCCAGTCCGCTCGAATGATGGTTTTGATTTTGTTTCAATTGCTGGCGGCGCGGGGCGAAAATGGCGGCGTCCACATCCGCCGTAATAATGTCGCGAATGGTTTGCCCGGGGCATTCGATGCCGCGTAGATTTGCAATGTAAGCGCGGTAATCATCGGACTCGAGCTCGTTCCAATGAAATGACTGCGACTTGACTGCCGGAACCGTTTGAGGCTGCGACCGTGACGCTGGTTCTTCCGGCTTAATTTCCTCCGTCGCCGGCATCGCTGTGGCGTGGGAAATAGATTTTGATCTGCCGGCCAGGAGAGCAATCACCACGCCGATCGAAACGAAATTGATCAAAATTGAAATTCCAAAGGCTGTCTTCATTGCGAATCTTTAGCGGGTGAAAGTTTTAAAAACCATTGGCACAATTTTCTATTTTGACAAGTAAATCAAAAGGCCGGCGCGGACCAAAATCCGCGCCGGCGTGAAACCAACTAAACTATTTTACTTATGGGCCACGCCGCCGTTAGGGCCGGAGCGCGTGCAGTCCATGTCGTTGACCGGGATCAAGCTGGCGCTGGTATGACCGGCTGCGGTCGGGACACCAGTTTTCAATCCAGCATAAGCGGCTTGAGCCTGGGCTCCGGCGCCACTGCGCTGGAAGATGAATTCATATCCCCAGAACGTGTAGTTGCCTTCGATGATGCCGTTGCGGGAGAACGAAACGCCATTGTAGGTGCATTCCTTTCCGCCGGCCGTGATGGCCGTGTTGGCATCGCCGCGGCTGAGGTAGGCGATAACCGAGTAACCGGTTGTGCCATCACCCAGAGCCTGGCTGTCATCTTTGCCAGAGGTGCTGACGCCCAGCGTGTTGGCCAACGTGCCGCCGCTCGGCCAGCCGATGTCGCCGAAGAACACGCCCGCCGCGCCATTGATGTCGGTGTCCGACTTCAAGTTGCCGCTGGCTGTGTCGATTTCGATCTGGCTGGGCGGGGTCAGAATACCGAATCCAGTGTCGCCGTAGGCATTCACGCGAGTGCCGGACGAGAAGTCACGACCGGACACATAGACGTAATCATTTTTATCCGCCGGGTTGCCGGAAAACACTGAGCGCGGAGCAAAGCCGGCCAATGCTTGTTTGATTTGAGAGGAGCTCACGTTGGTTCCCTGCCAGAGACCGTTGTTGCGGACCCAGGCGAAGGTAATGACACCAACCTGCGCGTTAGTGTTCACAACCGGAGTCTTCGTGCGGGAGAACGATTGAGCATTGTCCGCCATGCCGAGGTCAACCGTGGCGGTTTCGGTCGCAGCCGGTTCGGCGGAGCCGTTTTCGCTGGCGTTGAGCGCTGAGTCAGCGATGAAGCTGCTCGATTGAGCAAGGGCCACGTCTTTGATGCCGGCTTCGGAACCGCTCCAATGACATTTAACGGTCAAAGGATTGCCGCTCAGGTCATTGCCAACGAAGCCCATATAGTTGTCGCCTTCGTAGCCGGTGAATGTCGGCGCCGACTGGAAAACGATTCCCGCTGTATTCAGGGCCAATTGGACGGTGCCGCGAGCGGCCGTCGAACCGGTGAGGTACACGGTTCCCGCCTGGGAAGCGCCGGCGACGCTCAGTCCGAGCACTGTCGCGAGGATTGTTCTATTGATTTTCATTTTTGTTTTTCGATTTGTTTGTTTCTGTCTGGTTGAACTAAGCAAGGCTGGCCTAATGAATTAAGCCTGTTTGCGACGGAACTGATTGCGCAGGCAAACGGCCAACAGGCCGGCGCCGGCGAACAAGCCGTACGTGGAGGGTTCCGGAACGGCTGCCGTGCCGAAGGTAACGATGCCGGAAGAGTCCAGGGTGAAGAACTGGTCTTGCACGGGATCGGTGCTGTTCGCTTTGGCACTGTAGAAGTTGATGGCTCCGGTACCGCCGCGGTTCGGGTTTTCGTAGGCCGTAACGTAATCGCTATCGGTCGTCGGGTTGATGGTCTGGTGGTTCCAGCTGTTATCGTCCGTTGCGGAAACCTGAGCGAACTGTCCGGCGCCGGCAGTAGTGAAGTTATTGTTATACAGTGAGAGCGTGGCGGTGTTGATGCCTGAGCCTGTGCCGGCACCCACGGTCGCGGGCGTGCCGTTGAACGTGGTGTAGATGGTGCGATTGCCACCGTTGACGGACGTATTGCCGATCACGCCCCAGTTCACGGTGCTCAGATTGTAGCTACCGAGGAGGGACGAGAGGTCCCACGTTTTGCCAGGGGTGAGTGAACCGAACGATCCGAGATCATAGAGCAGGTCGTTGCCTGTGGTTGAGCTGAATCCGATGATCAGGTCGTTGTTATAAGCTGCGGCGTGCGAGGTCGCAGCAACTCCGGCGATCGCGAGGGCGATCAATGTTGCTTTTGTTTGTTTTTTCATATCTTCCTATTAATGACTTCTGGATTGGTTTGGTTTTCCATGCTGTCCACCCCACCACATCTTCTATGGTTTGGTGAGACGCACTCTATATGAAGTGGTTTGGGTCCACCTCCCGTCCTGAGACAAGCAACGTCAGTTTTAAGACCCCGAGAAATGGTTTATAAGTTGTTCAGGCATAGTGTATTGTGTTGGTCTAGACCGTTTCAACCGGGCTTTTGCCCGGCAAGTCGTCAAAACGTTACTTTGCTGCGGCCAGGAGTTTAGAGGAAAAGCCGAATCGGTGTGTGACGTTTAGGTCACAAGCACCAAACTAGGTTGACTGTTCATTGAGCAATCTCTAATAGGATTGAGATTTAGAGAATTTACATCTGACTGATGAGAAAGCTGATTGGAATTGTTTTTGTGCTTCTTCTGGGAAGTTTTGCGACTCCCTCGCTCGTTGGTGCCAGCAATACCAATGTAGTTGCGTGGGGCGCGGGCAAAATTATCAAGCACTCGGATGGAAATGACTATGGGCAATCGATTGTACCCGCCTCGCTCACGAATGCGGTTTTGGTTGGCGGGGGATTCATTCATAGCCTGGCGTTAAGGGCGGACGGAACTCTTATGGGATGGGGGGATGATTCGGGAGGACAAACGGATTTTTTTCCGGCGGGGACAAATAACTATATGTCGATTGCGTGCGGGTATGCCCATAGTCTGGCGCTGAGGACCAATGGCGCTGTAACAGCGGCGGGAGTTGGTTTTTTTGGGCAGACGACCGTGCCGGGTGGTTTGAGCAACGTGGTGGCCATTGCGTGCGGGTGGTATCACAGCGTGGCTTTGAAATCGGACGGCACGGTGATCGCGTGGGGGGCAGGTTCGGATACCAATAAGTATTCGAACCCCGATTATAAACAGTCAGTCGTGCCCACCGGTCTTTCGAATGTGGTGGCCATTGCGGGCGGGGGTTATCACACGCTGGCTCTTAAAGCGGATGGAACTGTGGTTGGCTGGGGTGCGGGCGGCGGAACCAACACCGATATAGATTACCAACAAGATGTCGTCCCGGTGGGATTGACCAATGTGGTAGGCATAGCGGTTGGTGGATTTCATAGTGCGGCCCTCAAGGCGGACGGAACGCTCATCTCGTGGGGCTTGAATAATTATGGCCAGACTAATACTCCCGCGAGTTTGAGCAACGTCGTGGCGATAGCGGCGGGAGGGTATCACACGATGGCGCTCAAGTCAGACGGCACGGTGGTTGCCTGGGGCGCAGGCGGTGGATCCAATACCAATGTGGATTACAAACAGAATGTCGTTCCGGCGGGATTGACGAATGTGGTTCAGATTGCGGCGGGCGTGCTTCATAGCCTGGCGGTCACCAGTAATATCGGGATTTCGATTCAAGCGCCGGCGGTTAATCTTTCTTTTCAAACTAATGTCTTCAGCTTGTCCGTTCCTTCCCGCAACGGGCGGGTCTACCGGTTGGAGTATAGAGACTCGTTGCTGGACGGCGCCTGGATTGGTTTGCCGCTCCAGGCCGGAAATGGTCGGGTGTTGCGCCTGGTGGATCCGGCGGCGACAGCGCCCGGCAGGTTTTATCGTGTTCGCCAGTGGTGAGGTGAAAAAGTTCCAAGCTCCAAGTTCCAAAAGTATCAGACGTGGGTTGGCGGCGCAACGGAGCTTCTTTGGAACTTAGAGTTTGGAACTTTCCGATTCAATAGATTCATTGCGGGCGATTTTTCTCTATAAATAAGGGTTTCTGCGTGAATGTTACAATTCAGCGCCAGACTTTAAGTCGCTTAAAAGGTCGTCACCAAATTGTAACATTTCCGCCACGGAGTTGTTGCGGTGGGTTTTTAGGTTCTTTTCAAATGCGACAATCTCCTATCAAAAACATTGGCTCTCGGAGCATTCGTGCGGCGGCGACGGTGGCGGTTTGCGCCGCGAGTGTGGCAATCGGTGCGGAAGCGCCGGACCCGCTCCTGGATTTGTTCGTTAAAAAGGGATTTGTCACGCAGGAAGAAGCGGACAAGGTAAAGGCGGAGGCGGATGCCATGCGCACCAATGAATTGGCCCAGCTTCCGGGGTCCAAATGGAAAATCAACAATGCCATCAAGAATGTGGAATTGTTCGGCGACCTCCGCGTGCGCTACGAGGATCGTACCGCGACGGACCCGAAGGGCGGCAGCGTCGATTTGAACCGTCTTCGTTACGCGGTAAGACTCGGATTGCGCGGCGAAGTTTACGATGACTTTTATTATGGCGTTCGCATTGAGACGTCGACGAATCCGCGATCAAGCTGGGTGACGTTCGGTTCTTCGTCCAGCGCGCCCTTTGGAAAATCGGCCGCGGGCATCGGCATTGGCCAGGTTTATCTTGGATGGAAGCCTACGGATTGGGCGGACATTACCGTGGGCAAGATGCCTAATCCATTTTACACGACCACCTTGACCTGGGATTCGGATTTGAACCCGGAAGGTTTGGCGGAACGTTTTAAATATACTGTGGGGCAGGCGGATATTTTTGCGAACTTCGGCCAGTTTATATATGAGGACCCGAATCCGACCCACGCGAGCGCGGGTTATTTCAATTTCAATTATAACGATTCCAATCTGCCTTTTGTTCTCGGGTGGCAATTGGGCGTCAATTATCACGTAACGAAAACGGTTTCGTTCAAGGTGGCGCCGGCGCTGTACAATTACACGGGACGGGGCGCGAACAATATCAGTGCCACCTCTCCGGATTTCGCGGGAGTTTTCGTCGGCCAGGGGACAACGTTTGGCGTGGCCGGACATTCCGCCTTTTATAATGTCGGACCTTACGATGGATTTTTCTCGAATGAAACGGGCATCAACGATCTCCTGATTTTGGATGTGCCGTGGGAACTGAACGTCAAAGTAAAGAAGCTCAATGTCCGGTTGTTCGGTGATTACGCGCAAAACCTGGACGGAGGCGATCGCGCACGGGCGGCTTTTACGGCGCAGAGCAATCCCGCATTTAACGGCAGCGGGATCATCCTGATTCCATCCGCGCAAACCGGCGATGACAAGGCGTATCAAATCGGTTTGGCGATCGGCAATAAGGACAGTTTAGGTTTGGTGACCGGCGCGACAGCCAAGCGGCACGCCTGGGAATTACGCACCTATTGGCAGCACGTGGAGCAGTATTCGCTGGATCCTAACCTGATTGATTCGGACTTTTTCGAAGACTTGAACATGGAAGGTATTTACGCCGCGGCGGCCTTTGGTTTGACGGATAATATGATCGCGACCCTGCGTTATGGATATGCCACTCGGATTAACGACAAGTTGGGCACCGGTGGCAGCAATCAGGATATCCCGCAGATGAATCCGTTCCACCGATACAATCTCCTGCAATTGGATCTGACCATGCGGTTCTAAGCGCCTGATGAATTCATGACCGCCCTTTCGGAAACCAGTTTCATTTGGATGGCTTCGAAAGGTGGCCTATGAGCGGGTGCAGCCTCACACGGGGAAATTCGGCGCGCGCGGAGCTTGAATTTCACCGGCGGCCTACGCTTTAGCCAGGGAGATGTACCTTGGCGCGAAGAAAATTTAGCCACTGGCCCGGCGCGTCGATTCCGCGAGGGCGGCCTTTTCGCCGGTCGATCATAATCGCTTTGGGGTTTCTGCCGGCGTTGGCGTCACATTCACAAGAGGCATTGCGCAGGGCACTCTCAGCCGACGCGGCGATTAATTCACAAACGAACGCGACGGTTGTGCCGCAACCGGACAGTATACGCGCCGGACCGGTGCTGCTTAACGTCGGCACCTACCTTGGCGTGACTTTCGATGACAACATCAATACGTCCCAGGACCATCCCCGGAGCGATACGTCCATTCACGCGGGCGTGACCCTCGGTTTTCTCTGGCAGGCGACGGAGAATTCAAAAATTCAATTATCTTCGCAATTCGGCTACGCCACTTATCTCGGGCATACGCGAAGCGACTCGCTTGAAATCGCGCCCAACTCCACGCTGACGTGGGACCTTTCGTTCGACCAGGGGACTCTCTCGTTCTACGATCAGTTCGATTATTCTGACGAGGTGGTCACCGTGCCGTCGGTGGCGGGGCTGAATTCCCTGCCGCGGCTGGACAACACCATTGGCGCACGGGCGCAATGGTTTCCCGGCAAGTGGCAATTGGAAGCGGGACTCAGCCATGACGATTTCCGCTCCACTTCGCGCGCGTTTGAATATCTCGACCGCGGATCGGAATATCTTTTCCTAAAGGGCGCGTGGCGTTTTGCGGAGAGCACCCAGGCGGGAATTGAACTCAGCGTCAGCGAAACGGATTACCGGCTGCCGCTGCAAAGTGATAATACGAGTTACAGCCTGGGGCCGTATCTGAACTGGAACATCACCCAGTTCCTGACCGCGAACATCAGCGGCGGACCGACCATCTACCGTTTCGATGGCACGTTCGGCGAGCCACCGAGCACGCTGGTTTCGTATTATTTCGATTTTGAGCTGACGCATCAGCTCACGCAGTTCCTTTCTTATCAACTCTCCGCGCGGCGGGATGTTCAACTGGGATATAACAAGGGAAACAATTACACCGAACTGCTTTCGTTCAGCGACGCGATGACGTGGGCGGCCACGCAATACTCCAATCTCGGATTGACGCTTACGTACGAACACGGAACCCAGCCGTTGCTTTTTATCGAAAAGGAAAATTTCGACCGGATCGGCGTCACCATGAGCGTTTCCTATCGGCTGACGGACAAGCTGGGCAGCGGCGTGAATTTTTCGCATTGGGAACGGACTTCCAATATTTCCGGGAGCAGTTACAGCGATAACAGTATTTCGTTTCAGTTGAATTACAGCTTCTGAAACATTTCGGCAGGGTCGCAATTTATCAAAACTCGCTGCGGGCATTCCCTTCTCCGAAAGCGGCGGAGGGCCGCCGCACTCTAAAACCTAACGGAATGCTTTGCGCTGCTTGACTCGCGATAGCGTCCTGGAGTGCGCCAGCCTTCTGGCGCTTTTTGCTGAGCGCCTGGGTTCGTTGAAATTGGGCGCTCTCAATATTTTCGTGTTACGAACCGGTAACATTGCTCCCATTGGGCATTTGCCGCTTGATACCGGTAATGCGAGCCGCCTAGATGTTGGAGTTTCCCCGCCATCGGCGGGCAGCGAAATGATGAGTAAATTGAAAATGAACGCGGCCCTTGTTTTGAATGAGAGCGACCTCGTGGAACGCCGTCCGCGGCGTGCCGGCAACTTGTGGCTTGGACCCCTGGCAGGGATGGCTGCGCTGGGAATGTTGCTCGCGGTCCTCGTTGCCGGCTGTGCGACAAATTCCGATGGCCCGCCGGCGGAGTATTCGCGTCTCAATCTGTTTCCGCACTCCACCAATATCCTGGACCAAGGCGACGCCATTAGCATCACCTTCCGGTATTCCACGAATTTCAATGCCGTCCAGAAAATCGGGCTGGATGGAATGGTGAACCTGGAAGAAGTGGGAGAGGTCATGGCCGAGGGCAAGACGGTCGTGCAGTTGGAGGCCGAACTTACCGCGCTTTACAAGAGCCAGGTGAAGGATGATCCCATCAGCGTGAAACTTGTGGCCGCTGTGGCCGCGGTGTATGTGACCGGCGCGGTCACTCGGCCCGGAAAAATTCCGATGGAGCGACGCATGACGGTGCTGGATGCTATTTCGGAAGCCGGCGGGTTCGATCCCTATCGCGCCAAGCTTTCGAGTGTCACCGTGCTGCGTGTGGATGGCGAGAGGCAAAGAATTTACCGGCTGAATTTGAATCGAATCCTTGCCGGCGAGGACGAGGCACTTTTTTACCTGAAGCCCTTCGACGTGGTGCACGTGCCGACGAAGACCTTCAATTTTTGAGGCTCCGCCCCCTCGAAAGAGGGATTACGTGGTTGCGCTGGGAATCTATCGTTAGGTCGTGAAATGTGTGTTCTGGCGATGTCCAATAACGAACACGAAACCAGTGATCGCACATCTCGACTCCACGCCTTGAAAAAGAACCTGAACTTCCGGCAGTCTTGCATAATCACGCGGTCTTTTTGCCTGGCGCTTTCGTGCGCGGCTGTGTTCGGCCTGACGGCGCGGGGCCAATCGGAAAATCATGGCCCAACGAAAGCCGAAATTCGCAAGACGGACAGCGGCTACCAACTCTACGTCGACGGCAAGCCGTTTTGGATCAAGGGCGCGGGACTTGGTTCGGGCACGATGGAGCAATTGGCCGTGCGCGGTGGAAATTCCGTTCGCACCTGGGGCTCGGGAGGCGGTGAAGCGCTCCTCGCACGCGCGCAGAAGAACGGGCTCTGTGTTACGCTCGGCCTGGACGTGGGGCGGGAGCGGAACGGTTTCAATTATGATGACCCGGTGATGGTTGCCCGGCAATTGGAGCGCATCAAAACTCAAGTGTTGCGCTATAAGGACCAGCCGGCGTTGATCATCTGGGCGATTGGGAACGAGTTAAATTTGAACGCGGAAAACCCGAAAGTGTGGGACGCGGTCAACGGTATTTCAAAAATGATTCATGAGGTGGATCCCAATCATCTCACCACCACGCCGCTGGCGGGAGTCAATCTGCATTTGCTTCACGAACTCAAAACGCGCGCGCCGGACCTGGACCTGCTCGCGGTGCAGATGTACGCGGACATTGTGAATCTGCCGCGCTATTTGCATGAAGCGCAATGGGACGGGCCGTATATCGTGACCGAATGGGGAGCGACGGGACATTGGGAATCTCCCAAAACCGATTGGGGCGCGCCGTTTGAAAACGACAGCACGGTCAAGGCGGGCCTTTACGAAAAGCGGTATGACGCAGTGATTGCCACTGACCCGCAACATTGCCTCGGTTCCTACGCGTTTCTGTGGGGTCAAAAACAGGAGCGGACGCCCACCTGGTACGGGGTGTTTCTTGATTCGGGCGAGCAAACCGAATCGGTGGACGTGCTGCAGCATTTGTGGAGTGGCAATTGGCCGACGAACCGCAGCCCGCAAATCAAGGGCGCGTGGCTGAACGGCGAAACGCCCCGGCAAAGCGTGCATCTCAAGCCGGGAACGTCTTACACGGCGAAAATTTTAGCGAAGGATCCGGACAACGATGCGCTGGCCTACTCGTGGGAAATTCTGAAGGAAAGCAGCGCTACGAGTGTGGGCGGCGATTTCGAGGCCAAACCCTCCGGCCTGGCGGGATTGATTTCAAATCGCGCTATCAGCGATGTGACACTATCTGCGCCGGCACAGCCCGGAGCGTATCGCCTTTTTGCGTACGTTCGCGACGGGCATGGACATGCCGCGCATATGAATATTCCTTTCTACGTGGATGCAACCAATGCGGTCGAGGTGAAATCCGCGGCGGCGGGAACGGGGCAGTAGTTTTCCCTCAAAAAGAAATTTTCGAAAAAGTGGCACTGCAAAGATGGATCCATGGCACGGGCGCATCTCAAAATTTGTACAGTATTTCAGCCACGGAGTGGCGCCAGAGGGTAGCCCACGGCGCGAGCCGTGGGATTGAAGGGATAAAAGAAAACGAGCCGCGGAGCGGCGAAAGAACGCGCCAGGGTATTTTTCTTTCGCCCCATCCGGGGCTCAACGATTTTCACGACCGGTTCCCACGGCTCGCGCCGTGGGCTATCTTCTGACGCTGCTCCGCAGCTTTTTGCGGTATACAAATTTTGAGATGGGCCCCATGGGACGCCTGTGGCGCTATCATGGTTGACTGGCGCGGAGTGGCGATACATTCTTCGACCAGACCCCCACGCGTATGAAAGCATATCTTGTGACGACGGGCATCATCTTCGGTTTGATTACGACAGCTCACGTTTGGAGAGCGATTGCGGAAGGGCCGCAATTGGCGCGAGATCCGTTTTTTCTTTTGTTAACTGCGTTGGCCGCCAGTTTGTGTGTGTGGTCATTTTGGCTGTTCAGGAGAGTGGCAAAATAATTCCCGGCAGGATCGTCACAGAGCCGTTTTGTTGAACGCGATCCGCTAGAAAATATTACAAGTGGATGATCCCCCGCAGAATGGCAGTGGTCACTGCTTCGGTGCGATCGGCCACGCGAAGTTTGCCGAGGATGTTTTTGAGATGGCCTTTTACCGTATGCTCGCTGATGCCGAGCGTGTCGGCAATTTCCTTGTTGGCCAGGCCACGGGCGAGTTTGTGCAGCACTTCGACCTCGCGGGGCGTTAGTTCCTCAAATGTCTTTCGGGAAGCAAGCCGGCTGGCAATGTCCTTGGGAATCCATCGTTCCCCGGCAGCGACGGTGCGCAGCGCGGGAATCAATGTTTCGCGCGTGGAATTTTTCAGCACGTAACCCTGCGCGCCTGCCTGAAGGGCCTTGTGAATGTCCTCGTCACCGTCAAAGGTGGTCAGCATCAGGATGCGGGCGGCGGGAAATTTGTTACGGATTTCCGTGGTGGCCTGGATGCCGTCTTTGCCGGGCATTCGCAAATCCATCAACGTCAGGTCCGGCACTAATTTTTCAAAACAATCGATGGCTTGCGCGCCGTCTCCGGCTTCGCCCGCAACTTCCATGTCCGGTTCCATGTTGACGACGGCCGTAAGCCCCATGCGGACGAGGAAATGATCATCGACGATTAAAATCCGAATTTTGGCGCCTGGTTTCATGGAGCGTTTGCGTCGTCGTTGTTCGGGGCGGGCGGATGATTTTCTCCGGTTGGATCAACGGGGACATCGAGCCGGATGAGGGTGCCTTTTCCGGGCGTGCTTTGGAACGAGGCCTGCCCGCGCAGGCGCGTGGCGCGCTCGCGAATGCCGAGCAGCCCGAAGTGGCCTTCTGCGGGACCGGGATGGCTCGTGGTCGAGAAGCCTTTGCCGTTGTCTTCAATCTCGAGGCGAACGGAATCGGCAGCGTAATCGAGCAGCACTTTGGCAGTGGTGGCGCCGGAATGTTTCACGACGTTGGTAACGGATTCCTGGGCGATGCGGAGAAGATTTTCCTCGATGATTTCCGGCAACGGACGGACCAACCCGCGGGCTTCGACGGCGACGTGGATTCCGGTGCCGTTGGTGGCTTCCTTGGCGGAAGTTTGCAGGGCGCTGGGCAAATTAAATTGTTCGAGCGCGCGGGAACGCAAGTCCCACACGGAGCGGCGCACTTCGATCTGGCCCTGGGTGACCATGTTTCGGGCCATTTCGAGGAAACGATCGGTGTCCGCCGGGGCGCGTTCGAGGCTTTTGGAGGCGGCGTCCATTTGAAGCGCGATGCCGGTGAGGGTCTGTTCGAGGGTGTCGTGAAGCTCCTGGGCGAGCCGGGTGCGCTCGGTGAGGACGGCGCGGAATTGCAGTTGGGCCTCCTTGCGGGCGGTGATTTGAAATTGCAACTGCTCCGTTCGCTCGCGGACGCGGTTATCGAGTTCATCGTGCGCGCGTTGCAATTCCACCTGCGCGTGCTCTTTTTCGCGGACCAATCGTTGCAAGGTGGAATTTCTTTTTGAAACCATGACCGACCAGCTCGCGACGAGTATTAAAATCAAAATGGCCGCCGTCAGGCCGATGAGAAGGCGTTGCGGCGTGAGCCAGCTGGGTTGGCGCAGGATGCGCACTGCGTTCGGGCTGGCGAGAAGAATGCGGAAGGAATCGACCGCGCCATCGGCATTGATTTCAGTCAGGCAGACGCCGGACACTTCCACGATGCTGCCGAGCGGAACCGAAGCGAGCGCATTGACTCCCGCCTGCTGATCGGATTCGGCGGTGAATAGCACATTGCTGCTTTGCAGCACCAACGTGGCGCGCGTGTGGGCCGGTGTGACCCGCTGTTGATTGAAAACCCGCGTGGTGCGGTCGACGGCCTTGGCGTTCAAGCAGACATAATCCGCGTGGTGCAATCCGCCGAGGATTTCGCTGACGGTGATCCGGGATGGCTGAAGCGTCACGGATGCCCCATCAGTTTTCCGCAACACTGCGTCTTCCAATACCGGCAAATACTGTTCGATACCCGGGAAACCGACCGCTTCAACCGCGTCGCCCGGTTGAAAAGTGGTCCATTGGTGGCTTTGCACTCGCAGGCCGCCAGTGCCGTCTTCCAGAAAAAGATCCTCGCCGGGCCGTTGCAGGGTGAGAATGCCGCGCACGTGCACGCGCTGATTGAGCGGAACGTCCTGGCGATATTGCGCCACGCTGTTGAGGGGAATAACGGGCGCGCGAAAAGGGTCCGAGTCCTCGAAGCGGCTGACGACGAAATCGCCGGGGACGGGAACATAAATTTCTGGCGAGATGAGATGCCGCAAGGAACGATTGTGAGATTCCGCGGCGGTGCCGCGCACGCGCACTTCGGCGGCGATGAGGCGTTGCGGGTCGAGCTTTCGATCGGGCGGAATATAAGCGCGGAAGCGGTAGCCGCCGGCAGCCAAATCCACGGCGAGACGTCCGCCCTCATTGCGCGCATCCCGGATGGTTCCGGAAATTTCGATTCGCTGGCTGTCTTCCGCACCGGAAATCAGGCGCTCGATGTTGATCGACTTGGGCGTGGGCAGGGGGCCGGTCCCGAGTTTAACCAGTTTGGGCGCAGTGATGATCGGCGCGAATGCGCCGGGATGAGTGATGCCAGTGACCTCAAGAATATCGCCCGGGCTTGGTCGCTCGCCATTGGCGTTGTCTACAAAAACGCCGCCGGTGGTGTCCTGAATGAAAAACCGGCCTTTCAACGCCGGGTCCGCCGCGGTGACAGTGCCGCGAACGACCACCGGCAGGGAGAGCGCGGCGCGTTCGGGAGGCAACGAAATCACGTCTTCGGCATTGGTCAACCATCCGTTTCCGCCTTGGGCAAAAACGGTTGTGGTCGCTGCCAGCAAAAGAACTGAGATAAAATTGGCGCGAAACGTAAAAATGTTTTCGGGCGGGGTTTTAATTTTTTACCGCAACTTTATTACAGGTTTCGAAATGGTCGTTGTCCAGAAATTTTATGGACCAGGCACGTCGGCCATGATGCCGCTTGTTTGGACTGAATTCACCCCTCGAAAGAGGGGTGCTGAAGCAGATTCGCGCGCGGTGAAGATCGATCAGCGCAGACTAACGTCTGCGGCTACGATATTTTTGGATGCCTCAGCGCTTTAATTGAAGCGCGGTCCTTCCGGTGAAGTCGTCGTACAACGGAAGAGCGGCTACAGTGGCGTCGTTTTCATCGTGGGCCATGGTTACCGCGACGACACGAATGTGCGGGTTGTCGGGCAAGGTCAACGTTTTGGCACCGTTAAGGACATCGAAATGGTATTTGAACAGGTAACTGTAATTGTAAACCTCATCATTGCCGTCCTGCTGATGACGATGTGAACAGAACCACGCCAGCGAATCGCGCTTGATGAAGCCGGCGTCGAGACGATCCAGCAGATTGGTCACGGAATAGGTCAATGCCTGGACTGGACCTTGAAAAACGCGATTGTCCCATTGCCCGATGTAGCCGGACCAATCTTCGATACGCAACGGCATCGGGCGGCCGTCCACTTTGAAAGTGGTTTCGGCGTCACCGTGGACAGCCATGGCGAGCAGGTAGATGCGATTGAATTTTCCCTGCGGCAACGAAACGGTCTGGCCCTGGCAAGACACGGCATTTTCTTTGCCGTTTTCCGTCGGCCCGATTTGAAACTGGACGCCTTCCGCAACCACGGTGTCGCCAATCATCTCGGCGGGAATGGTTGTGCCGCCATCATCGCAGCCGCCGTCATATTTGGAATCGTTGAAGCTGAAAATGTCCAGGTTGTAGGGAAGTTTCACGGGGACCGATATGGGGGGCGCCAACTTTGCGGGAGCGGTGAGGCGCAGGCCTAACGACCGAAGTTGATACGGCTTGAAATCCAGCGCGAGAGTTTCACCGCTGTTGGCGACAGTGCCGAGCGGTTGCTCGAGGCCATTCAGTTCAACCGCCTGCGCTACGCCGTTTGCCCCAGTCAGTTCAACGGTCTTCGAGCCGGCTCCGTCTAATTCCTGGAGGCGGACGACGACTTGATCGCCGTCTTCCGCCATTTTGATCGCGCGGACAGCGACATCGTCCGAACTCAGATGCAACAGGCTGAAGCTGCGGCCCAATTTGCCTGCGTGCGGCTCGGTGCGGAACACGAACAACGGCTGGCCGAGGCGCGCGGCTTGCCAGTCCGATTTTCCCTTCCGCCAATCGCCCTGGTGGCCGTAAATGCCATAGACAAAATCATGCTTTCCCCAGTCCTGATATTGCTGTTCACGGTATTCGCGGGCATTTTCCAAACCGGGCGTGTAAAGCAAAGTCAGGCGGAGAAGATTGTCCGACGGTTTGTCGCTGCCGTATTTGGTGTCGTTGAGGATCGACACCCCGTAGCGTCCGCCGGTACCGGTGAGGTCGAACCATTGATGGCTGGGGACCTCATATTTTTTGGGATCATTATTGCCGCGCTGGATTTTGCCAAGGTCCCAATTATAGGTCGCCAGCGGGTTGCTGACTAAGAGGGGAAAGGTGGCTTTCAACGCGCAAGCTTTGCCCTGCCAATCGATGTGAGTTTTGATTTCAATCCGGTTTCCGGCGTCGCCGGCCGCGAGGCTGATGGTCTGGATGAAAATGGAATTTTCCGCCCGCCGCGTTACTTCGATGGCGGCGCGCACGGGCCCGTTTTCAATCGTGCGGAAAGTCACCGGACCGTCCACGTAACCGCGCGGCGCGTTGGATTGGTCTTCCCAATCCATATTCCACGCCGGCCATTCGCGCGGGTTTTCGGTTTGAAAAGCGAGCCGGGCGGGCGCGGAAAGCAGTTCTTTGCCCGCAATATTATCAACCACACTGGCGATATCGCCCGCGTCATTCAACCTGACATGATAGCGGGCGTTATACAAAGAGCGCTCGGACGCCTGCGGCACGCTGGATAATGTCAGCGCGGTGGTTGGTTGGACGGAGTAGACCGCAAAACCGACGGAAGGGACTTTGGCGAGAAAGCAAAAATGATATTTGCCGTTGTCCGCGGAAAGCAATTGCGTGGGCACGGGTTTGCCTTCGCCGTCAAAAACCTGGAGGCGAGTGGTTGAATCGGGAAATTCCAATTCAGCTTCGGCCACGTCTTCGCGCGCGATCGAGAGCGGATTGTAAACGACGAGCGGCACGCCATCGGCGCGCGTATCCAACGCTCGCGCCACGCCGCCCACGGCGTTCTGCAAGGTTTCAGCGAAGCAATTCATGGCAATGATTTCGTCGTTCCAGGTGAATTCGTAGGCCTTGGGAAGCGATGTGCCGGGGAGCAGGTCGTGGAACTGGCCGCCGAGGACCAATTCCCACGCGCGGCGCAATTTCTCGCGCGGATACGGTGCGGCATTGAGCATCCAGGCGGCGACGGAAGCGCGCTCGGCGGCGTCGGCGAGCAATTCGTTTTTCCGGTTCCATCGCTTCATGTAAGCTTCGGAAGTAAGGGAGCCCGCGGAATGTTCGGTAAGCAGCAGGTCTCCTTTGTAGACGGGCAGTTTCGCTTTTTGAGCGTCCGTGATGTCGTTAAACATCTGGTCAGCCCGGCCAGAAAAAACATGCACCGGGCCGTCGGTGTGAAGCGAGGTTTCCAGCCACCGCACCGAACGCTGCGAAGGCGCGCCGCCGCGATCGCCGGTTCCATAATACAGGAAATCGGCGAAAACGCCGCTGGTCTGGCCGTCTTTCTCGAGGCGCTCGTTCAAGGTTTTGCTGGTGGCCGCGTTCTCCTTAATCTCGGAGTTGTAGCTGCCGGCGTTCAAAGCGGCGATGACGGAATTACCATCCGGGCCTTGCCAAACGCCGACGTTAAACGGAATGCCAACGGCGGAACCCCAGGTCAGTTTTTGGGTCGAGAAACCGCGCAGACCGCAATGCGCGAGCACGGACGGCAGCGAAGCCGGAAAACCGAAGCAATCCGGAATCATGTATTCGCTGCTCTCGGTGCCGAATTCTTTTTTGAAATATTCGTGGCCGAGCAAAATCTGGCGGAGAAGCGATTCCGAGGAGGGAATGTTGACGTCATTTTCCTCCCACGATGAACCCGCGGGAAACCAGCGTCCCTGCGCCACCCACTGGCGGACTTTTTCGTAGTCGCGCGGGTGATATTCCTTCATGAACTGATAGCGATTGGCGCCGGTCCAGTTGAAGACGTAATCCGGGTAGCGTTCGAACAGGGGTTCGTTTTCGTTGACGGTGTTGGGAATGAACTCGGAGATGACCTGCGGATAGGTCCAACGCCATTGCGTATCCAGATGCGAATAGCCGATCTC
The DNA here is from genome assembly GCA_036272195.1 of Verrucomicrobiia bacterium. GTDB lineage: Bacteria > Verrucomicrobiota > Verrucomicrobiia > Limisphaerales > DASXHY01 > DASXHY01. Next base: position 52,387 of record DATAZE010000060.1, read on the forward strand.
GTAGAGGACTTTTTCTTTGGAGAGGTCCGGCGATTTGGGCGGCTCGCCGGCGATGAGATTCAGGCCCAAAAAACACGAGGTGATCGAGAGTGGGACGTTCAATTTCATAGGGACATGAAAGTGGCATGGGCGTCGCGCCCGTAAGAACTGAAACGCACGGGCGAGACGCCCGTGCCACTAAGGCCAGGAAGAAATTGGGGTCCGGTTGCGCGGTGTCTCAGCATCCTATTTTGGATTTAAGAAACGCGCAAAGCCGCTCGGGATTCTGTTCTTTTTCGATGCTTTCGCGGAAGCTTTCGTGCGTAACCTGGCGCGCCAGCGCGGAAATAATTTTCATGTGCTCGGTCGCGCTGTCACTTTCGTGGATGACCATGAGAATGACCACGCGAACGGGTTTGTCATCGAGCGAATTCCAGGGGACGGGTTCGGCAAATTTGAGCACCACCACGGAGTTGGCGTTGACCGCGCTGCTCTTGCAGTGCGGGATGGCAAAGCCGTGGCCGAACCCGGTGGAATAATTGGCTTCACGTTTCCAAATCGCCTCTTCCACGGCGCGCGGTTGCTCGGTGCGCCCGTGGATATAAAGCAAATCCACGCCGCGCTTAATGGCTTCCTCCTTGGTGGTGGCATCGGCATTGATGACGACCATCTCCGGAGCGAGCAGCGGCAACGAATGCTGCGCGGAAAATTTATCGAGCAGCACGCCGACTTCATCGGCGGTGGCGCACTTCAGCGCAGCGGCAAACAACTGCTGGCAGTCGGGCAGGTCGAGCCGGGATAATTCCGCCTTGAGACCTGCGATCGCCGGCGCGGACACGCTGATTTCGTTCAAGCCGAGGCCGGCCAGCAGGGGCAGGTAACGTATTTGACCGCCCATTTCACCACAGAGGCCGATCCATTTCTTGTTGGCGCGGGCGGCATCGACGATTTGCTTGAGCAACCGCAGGAACGCAGGCTGGAGCGGATTGTAAAGCGAGGCGATGCGCGAATCGGCGCGGTCCACAGCCATGAAGTACTGCAACAGGTCGTTGGAGCCGATGCTGAAGAAATCGACTTCCCGGCAGAACTCTTCCAACGCAAACGCGGCCGAAGGCACTTCGATCATCGCGCCGATTTGCATCTTTTTATCAAAAGGTTTGGATTCAGCGATGCAAAGGGCCTGTTCCTCGGCGATTATTTTTTTAGCCCACCGGATTTCCTCAAGCCGCGAAATCATCGGGATCATGATGCGGAGCGGCCCGTGGGCGGAGGCACGAACAAGGGCCCGCACCTGTATCCGGAAGAGGGATTCGAACTGCGGATAAATCCGCACCGCGCGATAGCCGAGAAATGGATTTTGTTCGGCAGCCAGGTTTAAATAACTCAGGGCCTTGTCGCCGCCGACATCCATGGTGCGGATAATCACCTGCCGGCCATTGGCGGCTTCAATCACACGATTATAAATCTCGTGCTGTTCGGCTTCGTCCGGCGCCGAAGCGCGGTCGAGGAAAAGCATTTCCGTGCGGAACAAGCCAATGCCTTCCGCGCCGGCGGTGAAAGCACGGTCGGCCTCTTCGAAAGTGGCGATATTGGCAGCGATCTCAATGGCATGACCGTCACGCGTGGTTGCGAGTTTGCCGCCGAAGTTCCGAAGGACAGCCTGCCGCCCATCCAGGCGCTGATGTTCCATCGTGTAATAACGGCGCGCGGTATCGGTGAGATTGGTTACCAGGACGCCGATGTCCGCATCCACGACGGCCTGGGCTTTTTCGGCGAGGCCTTCGATATTTTCGACGCCCACCAGCGTGGGCACGCCGAAAGAGCGCGCGAGGATGACGGTATGAGACGTTGTCCCGGCTTCAGCGAGGACCAGTCCCTTGAGAAGGCGGCAGTCCAGAAAGAGGAATTGGCAGGGCGTGAGGGAATCAGCCACGACGATGGAATCTTCCGTCAACGTCAGGCTGCGGGTGGCGGTTTCGTTGCCATAAACGCGCTGCAACAACTGGGCGCAAACGTCCTGGATATCCAGCACCCGTTCGTGCAGCAACGGGTTCTCGCTGTCGGAAAAAACTTTCGTAAAACGCGCTTCCGCGTCGGCAATGGCGCCCGCGGCGGTGCGGTGGCGGGCGGCGATTGCGTCCAGCAGGCAGGCGCGAAATTCTTCGTCGCGAGCGAGCGAACGGTGCGCCACAAGCAGGTCGCTTTCGATTCCTTTTCCGGCAGCGCTGGCGCGCCGGCCGTACCAGGCAATCAATTCATCGAGCGCATCATTCACGCGCCGTTGTTCGGCCAGGGTGTCGACGACATCATCCATCGGCAAGCCATCGGGAACATTGAAGCCGCCCGCGCGGACGATTTGCCCCTGCGCGATTCCGGGAACGACCGCAGTGCCGCGGCGGAAAACCGCGCCGCTTTTTTCCAGGCAACGCGGCAGTTCGAGTTCGCCTTCGGAGGCGGTAAACGTGGGCAACTCGGTTTCCTGGCGGGGCAGGGTGTTGCGGATGAAAGCACCGAGCGCGGCAATGGCGCGTTCCTCGTCCAGGCCGCTGACTTTCAAGAGGCAGGGATCACTGAACCGGATGTCCGCGCCGACGATGGATAAAATACTTTTGGCGTTGGCGGAGCGGCCGGTGCGCTGGTTGAGCAACACAACGTCCGCGGTAAACGTACGGGCCACCTCTTCCAGAGCGCTCGCGGGGCGGGCGTGAACGCCATTCGGCAACGGACAGGAAAAGGAGAAATCGAGCGGCATGAAATCAGATCTGGGCAAATATCGCTTCCGGGTTCTTCATCGCGGCCTGGACCGGGACTTTGATTTTTCGGATGCGATCGAAACGTTCGGGTTCTTCAATGGCGATGTCCACGGCCATAATGGCGACGGCCGCGCCGTTGATTTCACTTTCGGTCAATTTATTTTCGATGCCCATGGCGCCCTGGGTTTCGACTTTGATGGAGTGGCCAAGTTTGCGGGCCGTTTTTTCCAATTGCTCGGCGGCCATATAAGTGTGGGCGATGCCCGTGGGGCACGCGGTAACAGCGACAATTTTCATGATTTTGCTCCTTCGACAGGAGTAGACTTCTCCGTGAATTTTTTGACTGTATTGATGGCCGCAGCCGTCGTCAATGCTCCGGCTATGATGGCCACTACAAACATAATCCGGTGATCGACAACCGGCAACACGATGGGACCGCCGTGCGGCGCGTGGTCGCCCACTCCGCCGAGCATGGCGATGGTCGAGGCGACCATCGAACCGAGCATAATGGAGGGAATGACGCGGAACGGATCACCGGCGGCAAAGGGAATCGCGCCTTCAGTAATGCCGATCAATCCCATGCCGAGGGCGGCGAGGCCGGATTCGCGTTGTTCTTCGGTCCAGCGTTTGCGGCTCAACAAAGTGGCGAGGCCTAGGCCAAGCGGCGGGGTGCAAATGGCGGCGGCGCACGCGCCCATGATGGTGTAATTGCTTTGCTGAATCATCGCCGCTCCGAAAAAGAAGGCGGCTTTATTGACTGGGCCGCCCATGTCGAACGCAATCATTGCTCCCAGCACCATGGCCAGAAAAACTTGCGAACCGCTTTGGAGATTTTCCAGCACGTGGCCCATGTCCACCATGATGGTCGCGATGGGCACATTGAGCGCGAGCATTAACAGCCCGGCGGCCAGCGCCGACAAAATGGGAATGATAATAATCGGCATTACCGGCTTGAAGATTTTCGGCATCGGCAATTTTTTGAGAAGATTGACTACGTGACCCGCGATCAGGCCGATGATGAGAGCGCCGAGGAAACCTGCGCTGGCGCTTTTGCCATCGACCGTTTGGGGCAACGCGGCGATAAATCCGCCAACAAATCCCGGCACCAATCCGGGTTTACCGGCCATGCCGTAAGAGATGAACCCAGCCAGTACCGCGGGAAACAGTTCGAATGCTTTTACTCCAATGGTGAACACGTTTTGAACAAACGTGGGGCACTGGCTGATGTCCGGCGCGCCGTGCGCATCCACATGATGGAATTGAAAAGCATATGCCAGCGACAGCGCGATGAGAATTCCGCCGCAGGCAATGAAAGGAATGACATAGGAGACTCCGGTCAGGAGATATTGCTTATGCTTTTGGAGCAGTTCTTTCATGCGGTTGGGCTGTGGCACCGGTAGCCAGATTATTCATAGGAACCCGTTCGACCAGATTAATTCATGGGGTCAAGACCGTAGAACGGGAATAATGTGCCATTTATGGTATATTTGTAACCGAAGGTTCCCTCAACGAGAAGTTTTTCTTCGCGGATTTTTGGAGCTTTTTCTCGCGCATTTTTGAGAAACCCTGCCGGTTACAATTCTCCTGTGGTGGTTACAAATTGACAATCCGAGGCGCTTCGATATTTTTCACACAATTTCCCGCGCGAGCTTGAAATTCGAAGCGGCGGCTTGTAAAACGGGACTGCGGAATGACATTTGGCACCTCCAACAGGCTGTTCGTGGACGGCCGGAACAAGAAACGCCGCGAATTTTTTCTACCATAACACAAACCGGAAAACATCCCTGAACTATGGCAAGCATGACTACCGCGCCGGCCACCGGCACTTCTCAATCCACTGACGGTCAGAATTATCGCGGACCGTTCGCCATCATGACCACCCTGTTTTTCCTGTGGGGATTCATGACGGTGTTCAACGACATCCTGATTCCAAAGTTCAGAGAGGCGTTCACGCTGGATTATTTCCACGCGATGCTAGTTCAGTTCGCTTTTTTCGGCGCTTATTTTGTCGCGTCACTGTTGTATTTCATCATTTCTGCGACCACCGGGGATCCGATTGCGCGGATTGGCTATAAGAACGGTGTGATCATCGGCTTGTTGATTTCGGCATTTGGCGCGGGCCTCTTTTGGCCGGCGGCAAACCTGGCTTCGCACTCAGCAAACGGAAGTCTTTCTGCGTATTGGGTATTCCTCGGCGGGTTGTTTGTGGTCGGCATGGGATTCGCCATGCTGCAAATTGCCGCGAATCCGTATGTGACCATTCTGGGACCGGAGCGCACCGCTTCGAGCCGATTGAACCTGGCGCAGGCTTTTAACTCGCTGGGAACGACCATCGGGCCGCTCATCGGAGGCTGGCTGATTTTTCAATATTTCGCCAAGACCGGTGCGCACGGCGCCGAGTCCGCCAAGATTCCCTACATGATCTTCTGCACCGTTTTCGTCATCATGGCCGGAGTTTTCTGGGTCATCCATCTGCCACACGTAGGTGAGGGCAAGGCTGAACAGGGTATCGGAGCGCTCAAATACCCGCACGTGGTGCTCGGCGTGCTGGCCATCCTGATGTATGTCGGCGGCGAAGTTTCGGTGGGCAGCGCCATCATCAATTTCCTCGGCCAGCCGGACATCGCCGGCATGACGGCGCTCGAGGCGAGCAAGTATGTATCGCTGTTCTGGGGCGGCATGTTGATTGGCCGTTTCATGGGCGCAGTCGAACTGAGCGAGATGAAGAAGGCGAAGAAACAGGTTGTGCTTATCGCGATTCCCATCCTCGGTTTCCTGTTGTTCTGGATCCTGCGCAGTTGGGATTCGGACCAAAAACATTTCGATTTCGTGGCCGGCTGGGCGATTGTGAGAAATTATCTGCCGATGCTCGCCTTTTGCTGGCTGTTGTTCCAGTTCGGCAAGGCGATGCCGGGCCGGACGTTGTTTATTTTTTCGGCGACGATTGTGGCGCTGTTGATCGCGGCGGTCCTGGTAGGCGGCAAAGTGGCAATGTGGTGTGTGGTTGGCGTCGGGCTTTTCACCTCGATTGGCTGGCCAAACATTTTCTCGCTGGCGCTGGATAAGATGGGCGTGCTGAAAGGGCAGGTATCATCGCTGCTGGTCATGGCTGTCGTCGGCGGCGCGCTGTTGCCTCCGCTCCAGGGCAAGATTGCGGATGTCCTTATCGCAAACGGCAACGCGCACGGCTTGCAAATGTCGTTCATCGTGCCGATGATCGCTTACGCGTACGTGGCTTTTTACGGTTTGGTCGGCCACAAAATCGGACGCAATCGCGAGGTTCCGGTTCCAGCCTAATTAGGATTCGCCACCGATGTCCGCATACGACCAGGACCCGCGAATCGTGATGACGCTCGATGCGGGGGGAACGAGTTTTCGTTTCTCCGCCATGCAGGGCAATAAACCGGTCACGCCGACCTTCACGACGCCTTCGAACGCAGACGACCTCGACCGTTGTCTGCAAAACATCGTTGAGGGTTTCACGGTGACGAAACAGAAATGCCCGGCGCAACCCGCGGCGATCAGCTTTGCGTTTCCCGGGCCGGCGGATTATCCGAACGGCATCATCGGTGATCTGCCGAACCTGCCGGCTTTTCGCGGCGGCATTGCCCTGGGACCGATGCTGGAAGAGGAATTTCGGATTCCTGTTTTTCTGAATAACGACGGCGACCTGTTTGCCTATGGCGAGGCCATCGCCGGGTTTTTGCCTTACGTGAATAGCGAGCTGGAAAAAGCCTGCAGTCCGAAGCGTTACAAAAATCTTTTGGGCATCACGATCGGAACCGGTTTTGGCGGCGGCATTGTGCGGGACAGCGAACTGTTTGTCGGTGACAACTCGATCGCTGGTGAAGTGTGGCTGCTGCGGCACAAACTCGCGCCCACGATGAACGCGGAAGAAGGCATCAGCATTCGCGCGGTGCGGCGGACCTATGCCGAGCGCGCGGGCGTTCCTTTTGAACAATCGCCCGAACCGAAAGTGATTGCTGAAATCGGCCTCGGCAACCAACCCGGCAACCGTCCGGCGGCGGTTGAAGCGTTCCGACGGCTTGGTGAAGTGGTCGGCGATGCGCTGGGAAATTCATTAACCCTGATTGATGGGCTGGCGGTCATCGGCGGCGGCTTGTCGAGCGCGTGGCCGTTGTTTTTGGCAGACACGGTGGCTGAATTAAACGGCCCTTACGTGGGGCCGGGTGGAAATTCGTTTCCGCGGCTTGCTTCGAAAGGATTCAACCTCCAGGAGCCGGCGGAGATGGAAAAATTTCTTAAAGGCGAAACGCGGGAAATCAAAGTTCCGCGCAGCAAACGCACGGTGAAATATGATCCGTTGCGCCGCGTGGGAATCGGTATTTCGCGCCTGGGCACCAGCCAGGCGATTGCTGTGGGCGCTTATGCGTTTGCGCTGCGGCGGCTGGATGATTCGGAGCGCGGAGCATCGCTCCGCACGAACCGCCCGTAAAGCTCGCAGAGCAATGCTCTGCGCTCCCCATTTCCAACCGTGTCGTTCGTATAGTGAGATGCTTTAATCCCGCAACTCATCCCGCAACGCGGCCGCCAATCTTTCATATTGCGGCAGCGAATTGTAAAGCTGCGCCGCAATACGCAGCAGGCGCGCGGGTGGCGCAGGCCACGATATCATGGGCACTTCGATTCGGTGCTTCCGCCGCAGCGTATTTTGCAACGGTGATTCATTGAATGGCAGGCGGGGCAATTGATCCTTGGCGGCGTCCGGCAGCGGAATTGCAGCAATCGAACCGATGAATTCTTCCGGACAGGGCTCCGCGACGTCCAAAGTGTCGCACAATATTTTTCTCGCGGCTAAAACCAGCGCGCGATTCCGCGCCATCACTTCCGGCCAGCCGCCGGGCTGCAATGAGCCGACGAAACGAATCGCTTCGGGCACGCTTAGAAAAGCGGAGGGATCAAATGTGCCCTGCCAGCCGAACTCCAGGAGAAAGCGCGAGCGATCCTTGCGGCGGGAATTGGCCGCGTGGCTGATGGTGAGCGGGCGAATAAGTTTTTGCCGGTCGCGACGCACGCGCAGGAACGCCGCGCCTTTCGGCGCGCACAGCCATTTGTGGCAGTTGCCGGTGTAATAGGTCGCGCCGAGTTGCCGCAAATTCAGCGGCACCATTCCTGGCGCATGCGCGCCATCCACCAGCGTATCCACGCCGCGCGCGCGCAAGCCTTTTATGATTTTGGCGATGGGCAGAACAATGCCCGTTTGACTGGTCACATGGTCCACCAGCGCCAGTTTGGTCCGCGAGGTCACGCGTTCCAGAATCGGCGTGATGATTTCATCGGCGTGGCGAAAAGGAAACGGGATATTGGCGACCACCACGCGCGCGCCGGAACGTTGCGCCACATAGTCGAGGGCATTGCGGCAGGCGTTGTATTCTTGGTTCGTGGTCAGCAATTCATCGCCGCGTTGAAAAGTGAGCGAGCGCAAAACGGAATTGACGCCGCTGGTCGCGTTGGGAACGAAAACTAAATCGTCCGCGTCCGTGCCGATAAATTGCGCAAGACTTTCGCGCGCGGCGTCCAGGGCCGGTTCCGCGTCGCGGACAAGAAATTGCAGGGGCTGGCGCTCCATTCGCGCGCGCCACTCGCTTTGAAATTCCAGGACGCGCCGCGGGCAGGCCCCGAACGCGCCGTGGTTCAGGAAAACAATTTTTGGATCCAGCAGCCAGTGCCGGGGATTGGCGGCGGGTTTGGAAAGGTTGTTCGGATTCGGCACGGGGACACGGTAAATAAAGCCCGTGGGTAAATCATTTAAAATCAATAGTGGCACGGGCGTCTCGCCCGTGAGAATCGAAACACACGGGCGAGACGCCCGTGCCACTACAGCTTTATTCGGAAGGACGCGTTTATCCAACGGCGCCGTTTTCCACGGGTTCGGCTTTTTCCATTTCCGGAGCGGCGGAGTATTGCAACATTTTGGCGCGGTATTCGATGGGAGTCGTCTTGGTGACGCGTTTGAAAACGCGGCAGAAATAGGCGGCATCGCGAAAGCCGCAACGCACGGCGACGTCTTCCAGTTTGAAATTATAATTGCACAGAAGAAATTTGCTCCGCGCGATCCGGACGTGCGTCAGGTAGTCAATGAACGTCATATGTCCGTGCCGGTGAAACACGCGCGAAAGGTGGTTCGGGCTGACGCTGAACGAATGGGCGACCGAATCGCGCGTGATATCATTCTGGTAGCTGCCCTGAAGATAAATGCAAACGCGTTCGAAAAAGCTTTGTCCGCGATTTTCGGCCTCCGCAGCGGGCGATTCGTGGACAAGCCGCTCGACGCATTGCACGAGCGCGCGGGCGAGGTCGGTAATCGCCGCCGCTGGTTCCTTGACCGAATATAATTCCAGCATCGCTTCGAGGATATGCGGAATTGGGCCGCTGACGGGCGCAGGCACGGCGAATTTATGGGCGACAAGTTGCGGTGTCTTGGGCCCTTTGGCGGAGACGACGCTGACGCCGAGCTGTTTTCTTCCAAACAACAGCGACATCACCTCCACCTTGCGTTCCCACGTGGGATAATTCCAACAGTTGGGCGGAATGAACAAGGCGCTGCCGGGCCGCAGGCAAACGGTTTCGATTTTGGCGGCCTGTTCAATCTGGTTCTCGTACTCGCCTTTGAGGGGAATTTCCAGGCGCGGAAAAGTGACAATATGGCTAAAAAGAGGCGGATGCAATTGCCGGCCGCAGACAAAAACGTTTTGCAGTGGACGCCGGGTCAGGAAGTCCTGCGGCCACCAATCGAGGGGTACGGTCGGTTGCATAATTGGATTGGCGACGGCCAGCCCGAAACCGGAATATATTGGCTGTCGATCGTGTTTGTTCGGTCAAATGGATAATAGACGTTACAAAAGTGAAATAAAAGAGACATTTTTTCGTTTGCGAAATTCGAGTTGAGCTTGCAGCCGAAAGCGAACAAGGTAAAGATCCTCTGGTACAACGTTTGCACGACCGGTTACATTTAACCCACTGGCTGCCAGTCGAGATTGGAAACAAACAGGAGAAGGTAAAAGTGAGAACTCATCCATTTTTTATCGATTATCGAATACTATTATGCTTGAGCCTCGTTCTTGCGTGCGGATGTTCGCTCTCTAACGCGGATTATAAGGCGATTATTAGGAGCGGAGTTAAAACCGTTCCTCATGTAAACGAGATGCAGCAAATGTTCCCAGATTGTTCAATCGATAATTTTATTACCCAGTCCGCATCTCCTGGGGCGGTGACATGGAACACGGAAGTGCCTTTCGGTGGGAGGTATATTCTTACCTACCAGGTATCCGTTTTTGTGAACTATAGAAATAAGAAAGTAGAAAAAACAACTGACCTTCCGACCTTTACGCTGGAAGAAGTAAGCCGAGTGTTCAACGCGACGTCCGAAACCGTGGGCGCAGACTTTAATGCGGATTATCATTTAACCCGGTCAGACTGGGAAAAAGTGGTTGCTGCCCACGGCGACTTTTCGGTTATCGGCATTCGGATTGACACCAATCATCCCGTTCCACGATTTGACGATTTCGTTCAGGCCACTCGAGCAGGTAGACTTTGGGGGAAATAATTACACAGAGCGGGGGCTAATTTTTTGATGTCAGGAATCTGGAAGAGGCAGACCTGTTACAAAACTACCATAAAGGATACATCTTTCTGATTGTCCATGGTCCAGTGGGATACCGATGATTTTGCAAAATTGAACGTGTCACGAACGAATCCGCTCGTTATTCTCCGGCCACGTTCGTTTCAAACCAATTATCCGTTATGACTCGAAGAGACTTTATTCGCAACACCTCCCTTGCCACCGCCACATTGCTCGTGAGCGCCCACGCCTGGGCTGAGGACAGCAGTTTTCCCCTGGTGCGCGTTGCGCCCGCGAAACGCAAATTCAGGAGCGAAGCCGTGGAGCGCACGATTGAGCGCGTGAGATCGTCCATCGGCAACAAGGAAATTGGCTGGATGTTTGAAAACTGTTTTCCGAACACGCTCGATACGACCGTTGATTTTTCAATGGTCGATGGCCGCCCGGATACATACGTGATTACCGGGGATATTGATGCGATGTGGCTGCGCGACAGTTCGGCCCAGGTCTATCCCTATCTCTCGCTGTTGAAGGAAGATAATCAGTTGCAGCAATTGGTCGCGGGAGTGATCAATCGGCAGACGCGCTGCATTCTCAAGGATCCTTACGCGAATGCGTTTTACAAGGACGCGACGAAGCGGAGTGAATGGTCCAGCGATCTCACCGACATGAAGCCGGGCGTTCACGAGCGGAAATGGGAAATTGATTCGCTGTGCTATCCCATTCGGCTGGCGCACGGCTATTGGAAAGCCACCGGTGATACGGCGCCGTTCGATGAGCAATGGCAGCAGTCGATTGCGCTCGTGTTGCAGACGTTTCGCGAGCAGCAGCGCAAGCACGGCAAGGGACCGTATCATTTCATGCGCCGGACAGAAACCGCGACAGACACGGTGCCGGGGCGCGGTTACGGGAACCCCGCGAGACCGGTGGGATTGATTTATTCGATGTTCCGGCCGAGCGATGATGCGACGATTTTTCCATTTTTGATCCCGTCGAATTTCTTCGCGATGGTCAGCATGCGGCAGGCAGCGGAAATGGTGGAGCAGTTGCGCAAGGATTCGAACCTGGCCGGGGAATGCCGCGCGCTGGCGGAGGAAGTGGAAAGTGCGCTTCATGAATACTCCGTCGTCAATCATCCGTTTGCAGGAAAGGTTTATGCGTATGAAGTGGACGCGTTTGGAAATTATTACTGCACGGACGACGGCAACATTCCGAGTTTGCTTTCATTGCCTTACCTGGGCGCGGTGAAGCCTGGCGAACGGGTCTATCAGAACACGCGCAAAATGTTGCTCTCGGACAAGAACCCTTACTATTGCCTCGGTAGCGCCGGGAAGGGCCTCGGCGGCCCGCACGTCGGCATGGATATGATTTGGCCGCTCGGCATTATCATCCAGGGCCTTACCGCGCAGGACGACGACGAGATCAAGGAGTGCCTGACGATTCTGCAGCACACGCACGCCGGGACTGGCTTCATGCACGAAGCCTTCAATAAGAACGACCCGAAAAAATTCACCCGCGCGTGGTTTGCCTGGGCGAATACGATTTTTGGCGAACTCGTGCTGAAGACATTCAACGAACGTCCCAAGTTGCTGAGTTGAAATTGACGGTGCGACGGGATTCGGAATTTTTCCAATGAAAATCAAAAACACGGTTGTTCCCGTCATCCTTCTGGCGGGCATTTTTGTCCTGTCGTTTGCCGGCGTCTTGCCGGCGAAAGAAAACGAACTCACGATAAAAAGTCCGGACGGAAAAATTGCCGTGGCAGTGAGCGCGGGCGAGCATTTGAGTTATGCGGTGAATTTTCACGGCCAACGCGTTCTCGAGAAATCGGAATTGGGAATCACTGTGGACAGCCATGACCTGGGCCAGAACGTGGAATTCTCCGGCAAGGCGGAGAGACACGTCATCAACGAGCAATACCGCACGCGCGGGCTGCACGACATCGCCGTGAATCATTGCAACGTCATTGTCATCGGTTTGACCAGCGACAGCACCCAATGGCAGCTCGAAGTGCGGGTGTTCAACGATGGCGTTGCCTGCCAGTATCGCGTGTCCGGCAGCGGGTCGCGGCATATCGATGGCGAAAGTACCGAATGGACTGTGCCGGTGGGCTCGACTCTTTGGCGTCAGGACGAAAACAATTCATCCTACGAATCGAAGTTTTATCCGGATATCGTCGGCCAATTGCCCAAGGGCATGAAGCTGATGGCGCCGGCGACGTTGAAATTCCCCGGCGACGCCGGTTACGGAATGATGACCGAGGCGAATCTCATTTCGTATAGTGACATGGCCTTGCAGGCGGCGGGAGCCAGCAGTTTCAAGGCGTTGTTTCATTACGATGCTGATGGGTGGGATCAGAACGGGGAAATTGTTTCGCCCTGGCGCGTGACGGTTTTGGCGCAGGATTTGAACACGCTGGTGAACAGCGACATTATAAAAAATCTCTGCCCTCCGGCGGCGCCGGAACTGGCGAACGCCGACTGGATCAAGCCGGGACGTTCCATCTGGCATTGGCTCACGGGCGGGTCGCCCAAATTGGAGGAACAGAATTCGTGGATCGATGGCACCAAACAAATGGGCTATGAATATTATTTGGTGGATGACGGCTGGCGCGATTGGAACGGCGGCGGAGACAATGCGTGGAACGCGATGCGGGGCGTGGTTGATTACGCCAAAAGCCAGGGTGTGAAGATTTGGGTGTGGGTGCATTCCAAATATGTTTTCAAGCCGGATGAGCGTGTGGCTTATTTTAAACGAGCCAGGGAATTGGGCATCGTGGGATTGAAAATTGATTTCCCGCATCCCGCCAACTCGGCCTGGGTGCAATGGTATGATGACACGCTGCGCGACGCGGCGGCGGTGGGGCTGATGATTGACATCCACGGTGCGGTGAAACCGACGGGCCGCGAGCGGACCTGGCCGAACGAGATGACTCGCGAGGCGATCAGTGGCCGCGAGCAGGGGAAGAATCCGTCCGTCCACGACACCACGCTACCGTTCGTCCGCTACGTGCAAGGCCCGGCGGATTACACGCCGACGCTATTTATTCCGAAACGGCTGGATGGCTCGTCCTTCGCGCATGAGCTGGCGATGCCGATTGTATTCACCTCGCCCTTTTTATGCATGGGTGATAGTCCCAAGCATTATCTGGAAAGCGATGCGGCGGATGTTTTGAAGGCGCTGCCGTCGTTGTGGGATAAAACCATCGTCTTGCCGGAAAGCGAAATCGGACAATTGGCCGCTTACGCGCGCCGGCACGGCGACCAATGGTTTGTGGGCATGATTAATGGCACGACGCCGCGGCGGGAAACGGTGTCGCTCAACTTTTTAGGCAAGGGGAATTATAAGTTGATCGAACTGGCCGACAGCCCGGATCGCAATGACGCATTTGTGCGGTCGGAGCGCATCGTCACCAGCAAGGATTCGGTGGTAATGCCCTTGCGGAAAGACGGCGGGTACGTCGCGTGGCTGGTGCCGGAAGGCTCCGGCAAATAGAGCGAGGCCTCTCTCAACGAGGGCAACGTCCGCCAGACTGGATTTACTTTGCGGCTGGTTTTTCCGTCGTGAACGGCTCCGCCGGCAAACCGGCTTTGTTGCAAAAATTGGGCTGAGCGACTTCGCGCCAGGCAAACCGGACGGCTTCTGGCTTTTCGACATCAGTGGAGGAAAGTTCCAGGGTGTCGCCCACGATTTTGATGTCGGCGTCGACAAATTTTCCGTCCTGGCCGGCGATGCCAAACCAGGTCAAAGGCTGGCCGTCGCGGCTGATTAATCCGCCGTCCGCGTTATCAAAGGTAAGGGTGGCTTTGTTGCCTTCGATTTTCATTTGTTTGAAAACCGGACCGGAGGCGACCACGTCTTTTTCGCCGTAAGTTTTGTTGCGCGCGAGCAGCGCCAGGCGGTGGCCGACATTTTCCTTGTCGCGGGGATGGATGTCATCAAGGTCGTCCACGAGGTCGGTGGTCACGACCATGCCGGTGTTCTTGATCGTCCGGGCGGCGCGCGATTGAATCGTCCAGAACTCGGGCAATCGCTCAGGCGAAGAAGTCGCCTTGTCACGGCCGTTGTATCGGTAAGGCGCAATCTGGACGAAATAGAACGGAAAATTGCCTTCGTCCCAAATCTTGCGCCAGCCGCCAATCAGGGCGGCCATTTTCTCCGCATAAGTCAGATAATCGGTTTCATTCGCGGCGCCAGATAAATTGGATTCACCCTGGTACCACAATGCGCCGCGAATGGCGAAGCCGACCATCGGCGCGATCATGGCGTTATAGATTGCCATGGGAGTCGTGGGGTGGACGGCGGTGGATTTCGCCACGGGAATTCCGAGCTTCACGAGTGAAGGAACGGAATCAAACCCGGCCTTCGGCGTCCAGGGCTCGATGCGCGTTCCGCCCCAGGATGATTCGATGAGGCCGACCGGGACGTTGAGATTGGTCTGGATTTCGCGGCCAAAAAAATACGCGGCGGCGGAAAAGCTGATGGTTTGCAAGGCATTTGAATCGCACAGACGCCAGGCATCGATTTTCTTGAAGTCGCTCAACGGCTCGTGGGCGAGGGTCTGTTCGACTTTGAAGAGGCGAATGGCGGGGAAGTTTGCCGCCGCCAGTTCCTGCGTCGAGTTGAAGCACGGTTTCCACCAGGGCCGGCCATCAATCGGTTTTTCCATGTTCGATTGCCCGGAACAAAGCCAGACTTCGCCGACCAAAATGTTGGTGAATACTTTTGTGCCGCCGGATTCAATGACGAGCGATTGCGGAGTGAAGGATGCGGTGAGCTTGCCAAGTTTCACGCGCCACACACCCTGCCGATCGGCATGGGTGGATTTTGATTGGCCGGCGAATTTGACGGTCACTTTCGCGCCCGGCGCGCTCCAACCCCAGACCGGCACGGGTTGTTGTTGCTGCAACACCATGTTGTCGGCAAAGATGGCGGGCAGTTTCAAGGAATCGGAAGCAGGCGTCACAGTGGAGTCGGCAGCGAATACCGCTTGAGAAAAGGCGAGAACTGTCAGGGCCAATAATTTCGATGCGGGAGCGGGAATCTTCATAGTTCGATTGAAATTGGGGGTGCCTATTTTAAGTAAAGCACGGCTGAGAGCAGAGTTTCGTCTGGTCACGCCGTTTTTGAGACATGAAAAATGTGACTTTTGTTGTGAAATTGTAACCTCAGGTGGACTTTGGCATTGGACTAGACTAATTGACTTTTTCATGTGCCGCCCGCCGTTCGCCCGAGTTCCATTTTCATCATGGAAAAACTTAAGGGCACCAATGAACAGGCATTTGCGAGCGGTGTCGAACGAATAATGCTAAATCGTTCGTAAAGCGGCTCACTTCAACCATCATGGACAGCATCGTTACCGCGGAACCTTCGAGTGATATGATTAATATATTTCGTAGCCGCCGACGTCCGGAGTCTCCAACCTTCTCGTGCGGAAATAGTATGAGCCTCCTGACGTCGGCTGTTACAAGGCTTATGGTTCCACTGCTCCTGCTTGGCGCTCTCGCGAGCGGCGCGGTTTTTGGAAAGACGCCGGTGGAATACGCCAATCCACTGGTGGGCACGGCGTCGTTGGACGATCCGAAGTTGCTTGGGAACGCACCGCCGCCGGGCGAGGAGGCTTATTCGGGGTTTACGTTTCCGGGCCCGGGATTGCCGCATCGCAACATTTTGCTCGGCCCGATCAACAAGGATTTGACGGAGGCGGCGGGCAATCACGGCATCATTTATCCTTACATCCATTCGCGCCCCACGATGCTTGGCTTTTCGGCGCCTGCGCCCGGACTGACCATTATGCCGGTGGTGGGTAGTTGGACGGTGCCGCCGGACCGCAGCTATGCTTCGCCGTACGACAAATCTTCCGAGAAGGCGTCGCCCGGATATTATAGTGTGTTTTTTCCCGACAGCGGCATTCGCACCGAGTTGACCACCACCGAACGCACGGCGTATTACCGATTCACCTTTCCTGAAACCGAGCGGGGCTTCGTGCTGATGGACCTGGGGGCGTCGGAGAACTCGATTGAAATTGTTGATGACCATACCGTTCGCGGGCGCAGCACCGGCGGTCGCGGTCGCAGAGATTTTGGCGGGCGTGTTTTCGTGGCGGTGTTTTCGAAACCGTTTAAGGCCTTCGGTACCTTCCGGCAAAACCCGCCGCAACTCGAGGGCGGGCGCGTCCGGCGGGATGACGCCACGCATCCGGGTTCGCGGTCTGAATCCGGCAGCTACGCGGGGTCTTATCTCCAATTCGCCACGACAGCAGGCGAGCAAGTGGTCGTTCGCGTTGCATCGGGCCGTACCGCGGAAGCGGCGCAAGAACAACTGACGGCGGAGGCCGGCAATTTCGATGACGTCCATCACCACGCGGAAGAGTTGTGGAGTCAGAAGCTTAATTTGATCGAGGTCGAAGGCGGCACGGAAAAGGAGCGGATGCTCTTTTACTCCACGCTTTATAATTCGCTGATGACGCCGTGGTTGATTACGAAAAAAGGCGAGCCGGTTCGCGGGCAGGAAGGCGCGGTCGCCGAATATGATCGCTATAGCCCGATGGCATTCTGGGATACGGGCCGCAACCAGACGGTGCTGCTGACGTTGCTGGAGCCGGACGTAAAGACGAACATCCTCCGCACGCACCTGGAGATGGCGCGCGAATCCGGCTGGATGCATACGTCCTTTTACGGCGACCATGCCGTACTCACGTATCTGGGCGATTGGGAGCGCGGATTGCCGTTTGATTACGCTTCGGTTTATCCATTTCTGCGCAAAAACGCCCTGGACCCGGCGGGGCCGCGCGGCAATCTCGCCGAATACGAGGCCAAAGGTTGGGTGCATGATATCTTCATGGAGCATCCGAGTCCGCCGAATGCCAGCGGGAATGCCGGCGTGGACAAAACGCTGGAATATAGCTGGGATGATTACGCGGTGGCTCAATTCGCCAAAAAGATCGGCAATGAGGACGATTATAAATTGTTCCTGGCCCGCGCGCAGAATTACACCAATGTGTATGATGCCTCGACTGGTTTCATGCGGGGTCGGAATGAGGATGGCACCTGGATTTCGCCGTTCGACCCGCGTGAGCCTTATTATAATTACATGATGAAGGAAGCCACCGGCTGGCAAAATTTCTGGCTGGTGCCGCATGATGTGCAAGGCCTCATCAACCTGGTGGGCGGACGTGAAAATTTCCAAAAGAAGCTCGATGAATTTTTCACCACGCCCTACAACCCCACGGGCATCGCGCGTGATGTCACTGGCTTGATCGGTCTCTATTGCCAGGGCAATCAGCCGGACCAGCAATCGGGGTATTATTATGATTACGCCGGGCAACCGTGGAAGACGCAGGAGTTGATTCGGAAAATCCTGCGCCTGATGTACGGCAGCGATAAATGGGGGGTGGCCTTTCCCGGAATGGATGACCAGGGCTCGACTTCGTCGTGGTATGTCTTCAGCGCCCTGGGATTTTACCCGGTGGAACCTTCGAGCGGGGCTTACCTCTTCGGCTCGCCGCTTTTTAGTAAAGCGACGATGCACATGGGCAACGGGAAGGATCTGGTCGTGCAGGCGGATGATAATTCCGAAAAAAATGTCTATATTCAATCCGCCACGTTGAACGGCCAGCCGTGGAACAAGCCGTGGTTCCGTCATGCGGACATTGCCAACGGCGGAACATTTATATTTAAGATGGGCCCGCAGCCGAATCCGAACTGGGGAAGCGGGCCGGATGCTGCGCCGCCGTCCATGACGCATTAAGCCGAATCCATGCAACCGGAATTCAACGCAAAGGCGCAAAGAAGCAGAGGCGCAGAGAGAGGAAAAAGGCTGGATTTCCGGCTTTGGCTTCAGTCCTTCGCATCTTAGCGTTTTTGCGTTAAAACATTCTGAATAATTACGATTAAGCGGTCGACAAAATAACGATGAAAGCTTTGGTTAAGTCAAAATCCGAACCGGGATTGTGGCTGGAAGATGTTCCGGAACCGCAAATTGGAATCAATGACGTTTTGATTCGCGTGGACCGGACGGGGATTTGCGGGACGGACGTGCATATTTACAAGTGGGATGAATGGGCCCGAAAGACCATCCCGGTGCCGCTGGTCGTGGGCCATGAATTCGTTGGCGAAATCGTGGAGGTCGGTTCCAATGTTAAAGATTTTTTTCCCGGCCAGGTGGTGAGCGGGGAGGGGCACGTGGTGTGCGGGCATTGCCGGAATTGTCTCGCCGGGCGGCGGCATCTGTGCGCCGATACCAAGGGCGTGGGAGTGAATCGGGCGGGCGCATTTGCCGAATATATTTCGCTGCCGATGTCGAATGTGTGGGTGCATTCCGCGGGGATAGACCGCGACGTGGCGTCCATTTTCGATCCGTTTGGCAATGCGGTGCATACGGCGCTGTCATTTCCGCTGCTGGGTGAGGACGTGTTGATTACGGGCGCGGGGCCAATCGGCATTATGGGCGCAGCGGTGGCGCGGCATGCGGGAGCGCGTTATGTCGTGATCACGGATGTGAATGAATACCGGCTCGAGCTGGCGCGCAAAATGGGTGTGACGCTGGCTGTGGATGTGCGCAAACAAAATTTGAAAGACGTCCAGAAACAGCTTGGCATGGTCGAAGGTTTCGACGTCGGCCTCGAAATGTCCGGCAACGTCTCCGCTTTCCACGACATGCTGGCGAACATGAGCCACGGCGGAAAAATCGCGATCCTCGGCATTCCCGAAAAGGAAATGGCCATTGATTGGCGGACGGTCATTTTTTCGATGCTGACGCTCAAGGGCATTTACGGGCGCGAGATGTATGAGACGTGGTACAAGATGACGGTGATGCTCCAAAGCGGGCTGGATATCCGTCCGGTCATCACGCATCGGATGCATTACACGGAATTCCAGAAGGGATTCGACGCAATGTTATCGGGCCAATCCGGCAAGGTGATTTTGAATTGGCGCTAATGCAAACAGCCTTCCAAAACCACTTGAACGCGCAGCTCGACGGCATCCGCGCCGCGGGCACTTACAAAAACGAGCGCGTCATCATCACGCCGCAGAGCGTGACGATCCAGGTGGCGCAGGGAAAGCCGGTGCTGAATTTGTGCGCGAATAATTACCTCGGCCTGGCGCAACATCCGGCCGTGGCGGCGGCGGCGAAGGAGACGATTGACCAATGGGGTTACGGTCTGGCCAGCGTGCGTTTCATTTGCGGCACGCAGGCGATTCATAAGGAACTGGAAAAGAAACTCAGCGAATTTTTAGGCACGGAAGACACGATTCTTTATTCGTCGTGTTTCGATGCCAACACCGGTTTGTTCGAGACGTTGCTGGGCGCGGAAGACGCGATCATCTCCGATGAATTAAATCACGCGAGCATCATTGACGGCGTGCGGTTGTGCAAGGCCCAGCGGCATCGCTATAAGAACAACGACATGGTGGATCTCGAGGCGAAGTTGAACGACGCGGGGAACGCGCGTTTCAAGATGATCGCCACCGACGGCGTTTTTTCGATGGACGGTTCGATTGCGAATTTGAAAGCCATTTGCGACCTGGCCGATGAATACGGCGCGCTGGTGATGGTGGACGATTCTCACGCGGTGGGTTTCATGGGCAAAACGGGGCGCGGTACGCACGAGCATCATCATGTGATGGGCCGCGTGGACGTGCTTACCGGCACGCTCGGCAAGGCGTTGGGCGGCGCGAGCGGCGGATATGTGAGCGGGCGAAAAGAGATCATTGAATATTTGCGCCAGCGCTCGCGGCCGTATCTTTTTTCGAATACACTGGCGCCAGCCATCGTCGGAGCCACCTTGAAGGTGCTGGAGTTGTTGACCGGATCGACCGCGCTGCGCGACAAGCTGGAGACGAATGCGAAGTTTTTCCGTGAAGGAATGTCGCAGAGCGGGTTTAATATCCTTCCCGGCACGCATCCGATTTGTCCGGTGATGCTGGGAGACGCGGCGCTGGCGGGGAAATTTGCGGACGCGATGTTGCGGGAAGGCGTTTATGTGATGGGGTTCTCGTATCCGGTCGTGCCGCAGGGGCAGGCGCGGATTCGCACGCAAATGTCCGCGGCGCATTCGCGCGAGGATTTGGAAATGGCAATCGCGGCATTTGCCACAGTGAAAAAACAACTCGGCGTTTGAGCAGCCGACGCCGGTCACAAAAGTTTATGAAAAACATATTTATGAAAAAAACAGTCGCCCGACTTCTCCCCGGCATTCCCATTCTGGGAATGATTTTTGCCTGCCACGCCAAATCGCCGGCGGATTATGTGGACACGCGCACCGGCACGGATGCGCACGGGCACGTTTATCCTGGCGCCACGGTGCCGTTCGGCATGGTGCAGCTTTCGCCGGACACGCGCGACAACGGGTGGGACGGCTGCGGCGGTTATCATTATTCCGACAGCACTATTCTTGGGTTCACGCACAACCACCTGACTGGAACCGGTTGCCCGGATTTGGGCAACATCCTGGTGATGCCCACAGTCGGCGAAGTGAAGCTGGTGCCGGGCACCGGAGCGAGTGACGGTTATCGCTCCCGGTTTTCACATGACCAGGAAACGGCGCAGCCGGGTTATTACGAGGTCATGCTGACGGATCCCAAGGTGAAGGTGGAACTGACCGCCACTCCGCACGCGGGTTTTCAGCGGTACACTTTTCCGGCCACGGACGCCGGCCATGTGATTGTGGATTTGCAACACGGCGTCGGCAATAACGTGACCGAGGCGCAGTTGACTATCGAGGACGACCACACTGCGAGCGGTTATCGCCGCAGCGACGGTTGGGGCGGGGGCAAAGTTTATTATTTCGTGATGGAATTTTCGCGGCCGTTTGACTCCTCGGGAGTCGCGCAGGGGGATAAGGACGTGACCGGGAAGGAAACGACCGGCAAGGAAACCAAGGGTCATTTTGATTTCAAGACCAAGGCGGGCGAGCAAATCAAAGTGCGGGTCGGTTTGTCCACCGTGAGCGTCGACGGCGCGCGCAAAAATCTGCACGCGGAAATTCCTGATTGGAATTTCGACGCGATCGCCAAGGCGGCGCGCAAACAATGGGACCAGGCTTTAAGCGCCATTGAAATCAAGACCGAGGACGCGGATCTCGCCAAAACGTTTTATGCCTCGTTCTATCACACGATGGTTGCGCCCACTTTGTTGAGCGATGTGGACGGACAATTTCGCGGGCCGGACGGGCATGTGCACCAGGCCAACGGTTTCAAGTATTACACGGAGCTTTCGTTGTGGGACACGTTCCGCGCGGAAAACCCGCTGATCACACTGGTCCATCCGGAGATTGTGAATGATTGCGTCAAGACGATGCTCGATCACTTCACGATTTATAATCATCAGACGCTTCCGGTCTGGCCTGAAGGCGGCAAGGAAACCTGGTGCATGATCGGCAACCACGCCATCCCGGTGATCGTCGATGCCTACGAAAAAGGTTTTCGCGATTGGGACGCGCAGGAAGCGTTGCATGATATGATCGCTTCGACGGATCGCAACCGCGAGCAATTGGATTCTTATCGCACCAAGGGTTATATCCCGACCGGCAAAGGCGTGCAGAGCGTTTCGAAAGTTCTCGAATATTCTTATGACGACGCCTGCATCGGACGGTTCGCGAAAATGCTCGGGCAGGATGATGTCGCACAGAAATATTCCCTGCGCTCGCACACCTGGGAAAACGTTTTCGATCCTTCAACCGGTTTCATGCGCGGAAAAGTGGCGGATGGAAGCTGGGTGATGCCATTTGACGAGAAAGAACAGAATAGCATCAACTTCAACGAATATACGGAGGCCAATGCCTGGCAGTATAATTTCTTCGTGCCGCATGACGTTCCCGGGTTGATTTCCAAACTGGGAGGCGATGACAAATTCACCGCCCGGCTCGATGAGATGTTCGACACGAAAGAAACCATTCCGAACCTGCACTCGATTCCGGACGTAACGGGCGTGATTGGGATGTATTCCCACGGCAACGAACCCGATCATCACGTGGCTTATCTCTACAATTACTCCGGTCAGCCCTGGAAGACCCAGGCGCGCGTGCGGCAGATTGCGAATCTGCTTTATACCGACAAGCCTGATGGTATTTGCGGCAATGACGACTGCGGCCAAACTTCGGCCTGGTATGTTTTCACCGCGCTGGGTTTTTATCCGGTGGATCCGACCAGCGGCGCGTATGTGCTCGGCAGTCCGTTGGTTGAGCAGGCGACGCTCAAGCTGGATTCCAAATTTTACAAAGGCCGCGAATTCACCGTGGTTGCCAAAAACAATTCGCCGGCGAACATGTATATCCAGTCCGCCACGCTTAACGGCAAGCCGTTCACGAAGGGCTTTATCACCCAGGACGAAATTGCCGCGGGCGGGAAGCTGGTGCTAATGATGGGCGCGACGCCGAACAAGGATTTCGGTTCCGCCGCTGCCGATCGTCCGCCGAAAATCTAAGCGGAAACGCAATCGCTAAATCCACATGAAAATAAAACATTCGCTTCCAACCTTTGGACTCGCGGTTTTTGCCGCGGTGCAACTGATGGTTTTTGCCCGCGCCGCGAACGGCGCGGAGCGTTTGTCGGATTATATCTGTCCGTTTGTTGGCTCCCAGGGCGAAGGCAATACCTTTCCCGGGCCGTCCGCGCCGTTCGGCATGGTGCAGATCAGTCCGGATACGGACGTGACCAACTGGGACACGGATTCCGGTTATGAGTATAGCGATCCGACCATCATGGGTTTCAGCATGACGCACCTGAGCGGCACGGGTTGTCCCGATCTCGGCGATTTTCTGTTCATACCGCAAGTGGGCGAACCTGCCTTTACGGTCGGACGGAAGGACCATCCGGAGGAAGGCTATCAATCCGCATTCTCCCACGCCGATGAATCCGCCGCCGCGGGTTATTACCGAGTAAAACTTCAGAAGTCCGGCGTCACGACGGAATTGACCGCAGGCGAACGCGCGGGAATTTTGCGCTTCACTTTTCCCGCCAGTGATTCCGCGTCGCTGCTCACCGACCTGAACCACGTCATCAACGGCGGCCGCTGGCACGTGGCTGAATCGCGCGTGCGCATCGAGGACAGCAGCACTATCACCGGTTTTCATTTGGTGAACGGCTGGGCCAAGGAACGGTATCTTTATTTTGCCGCGCGCTATTCGCGTCCGTTCGATGAGGCGAAAATCATCAGCAACGAAAAACCGGTGATTTACACCAGCTATATTAATTATCGTTTTCGCAGCCGCAATGAGGCCGCGGGCACCAATCTTCAATTTCTCGCGAAATTCAAGACGCACGCCGGCGAAGTCATCCAGGTCAAGGTGGCCGTCTCGGCGGTGAGCGCCGCCAATGCGCTGGAAAATCTGGATTCGGAAATTCCCGGCTGGGATTTTGACCAGTTGCGGGAAACTACGCGGAAAAAATGGGACACGGAGTTGAGCAGCATCCAAATCGAAGGTTCAGAGGAGCAAAAGAAAACTTTTTACACCTCGCTTTATCACGCGTTGCTGGTGCCAAATCTTTACCAGGATGCGAACGGCGAATATCGCGGCTTCGATGAAAATATTTATCACGCCAAAAAATTCACCAAATACACAGTGTTTTCCTTGTGGGACACGTTCCGCGCGGAGCATCCGTTGCTGGCGTTGATCCGTGAGAAGCGCGATTCGGACATGATCAATTCCATTCTCGATCATTATGACAAAAGCGCGGACCACCTGTTGCCGATGTGGGAACTGCAGGCCAACGAAACCTGGTGCATGATCGGCTACCATGCCGTGCCGGTGATCGTCGATGGTTATTTAAAACACGTGAAGGGCTTTGACGCCGAACACGCGTACGAAGCCATCAAGGCCACGGCCATGAATCCGGATTACGACGGCGTCGCTTCGTATCGGAAGCTGGGCTGGGTGCCGTGCGATGAAGAAGATGAGTCGCTCTCGAAGACACTGGAATACGCCTATGACGATTGGTGCATCGCGCAAATGGCGAAGGCGCTGGGCAAGCACGACGATTACGATTATTTCATGAAGCGCGCCGCGAGCTATAAGAACATTTATAATCCGGAAATGGGCTGGATGGACGCGAAAGATTCAAAGGGGAACTGGCGCACCAATTTCGATGCGCACCTTTTTGGCGGCGGCAAGGGGATGCAGGATGTGACCGAGGCTTCGAGTTCGCAATATTCCTGGTTCGTCCCGCAGGACGTGCCCGGTTTGATTTCGTTGATGGGTGGCAATGAGAAGTTTGTCGAGAAATTGGATTCGCTTTTCAACGCCAAACAATCCGACGCGTTCAAGAGTGAATTATCGGCGAACGATCTGCGCGGTTGCATCGGGGAATACTGGCATGGCAATGAGCCCAGCCATCATGTCATTTATCTCTATTGCTACGCCGGCAAGCCTTGGAAGGCGGCGGAGCGCCTGCACCAGGTGGTGGCGAATCAATACGGCAGCGGCCCGGGTTCGTTGTGCGGCAATGATGACTGCGGGCAGATGTCGGCTTGGTATATGTTCGCGTGCATGGGATTTTACCCCGTTTGCCCGGCGAGCGGTTATTACGTCATCGGCGCGCCGCAAATTCCCTCCGCGATCATGCACCTTTCCAATGGGAAAAACTTCTCGATGACGGCGGAGAACATTTCCGACCAGAATATTTACGTTCAATCCGTCAAGCTCAACGGCAAAACCTGGGATTCGCCGTTCCTGCCCGGCAAAGAGCTGGAGCATGGCGGAAAGATTGAATTTGTCATGGGACCCCAGCCGAGCGAATGGGGAACGCACGCTTTGATCCCGCAATAATCCGAACTCTAAACCAAAACTCTGCATAAAAAAATGAACCATCGAAAATTCATCCTGGCATTGGCGCTGGTGCTCGCGGGAGGCGTGGCCGCGCGTGCCGAAGTCAAAGTAACCATCGGGCATAACAACAACGATTCCGCCGCGGCGGGATTCAAATTCAAAAATGTGCCATCGCCGGCCGCGCACAACGCGGCGACCGGCGCGAAGTTCTCCATCGCGGCGGGCGAAATGGACGCCGCGAGCGGCGGTTTGTCCAAGCTCAACGACGGCAAACTGCCCACTGAGGAAGATCAACCCGACGAAAATTTCTTTTTCACTGAAGGCAACCCGGGCGGACGGATCGTGGCCGACCTCGGCAGCATGATCAGCATCAAACAAGTCAACACCTACTCGTGGCACCCGAGCACGCGCGGGCCGCAGATCTATAAATTATATGCCAGCGACGGCACTTCGAAGGATTTCAATGCGGCGCCGACGAACGGAGTGAATCCGGAAAGTTGCGGCTGGAAACACATCGTCTCGGTGAGCACCAAATCAAAAGGTGAGGGGGAAGACGGCGGCCAATACGGCGTGAGCATTTCCGACACCGACGGCCCGATTGGAAAATACCGGTACCTGTTGTTTGATATCCTCGCCACCGAGCACGACGATGATTTCGGAAATACTTTTTACAGCGAGATCAATGTGATTGACGCGGGTGCGTCGGGCGATAAGGCCGATGCGGAAGGCGCGACGGACGCGTTCACGATAAAAACGGCGGATGGCAAATCCGAAATCACGATTGATACCACGGGCGCGCCGGAATTGAAAAACTGGGCCCAGAACAACCTCGCGCCGGTGATGGCCGACTGGTATCCCAAAATTGTGGCGATGCTTCCCGGTGATGGATATGAAGCGCCCAGCCATTTCAGCATCACTCTCAAACCCATCAAGGGTGTGGCGTTTACTTCCGGCACGAAGGTGGTGGCTAATTCCGAATGGCTGGGAAAGGAGCTTCATGGCGAAGCGATCGGTTCGCTCGTGCATGAAATGGTCCATGTGGTCCAACAATTCCACGGGCGCAACCCGGGCTGGCTGGTGGAAGGCTCGGCGGATTACGTGCGGTGGTTCAAGTATGAGCCGCAAAGCCACGGCGCGGACATCGTGTGGATGCAGAAGCGCCGGAACTTTACGCCGAACTACACCGACAGCTACCGTATAACGGCGGATTTTTTGAACTGGGTCGCGGACAAGTATGACGGGAAAATCGTCGCGGAAATGGACGCCGCAATGCGTGGCGGGAAATACAACGAGGATTTGTGGAAGAAATACACGGGCAAAACGGCGCCCGAGCTGGGAGACGAATGGAAAAAGCAGGTTGAAGCGCAACTCGCGAGCACGAAGACCAATTAGTCTGATCCTGGCGGTGGAATTCACCGCCGGGATTAAAGAGCAAGTTCCAAATCCCAAGTTCTCCGCCTTCGCTTTCAAGTTCGGCGCGACCGCGTCGAAGCGCAGTGAAGACGGGCAGGCTCCCGGGAAACTCCAAGTCTCAAACTCTAACGTTCTCGAGCGTTTTTGGAGTTTGAGATTTTGAATTTCTCTGGGCCTTGATGCTTGGAGTTTGGAACTTTCTCTTTCCATGTGGCCACTTCATGCCACATGACTTCTTTACTAACGGCTTTAGAGTCGAGTCATGTTCCTGTTACCGGACCGGAAGGCCCAACTCGGCGGACGAATCTTCTTTTCGTGCCTCATTCGCCGCGTTGAAACCGCCATCCCACGTGGCGTGCATTCCTCAATCCGGGCACGGATTCAGAAATAAACCAAATCCGAATGAAACCCCCTGAACCCTCAAAGGCCGGTAGTGTCCCATCGCTTGGTCTCTCAAAAGGGGATCGGTCTGCTCATCCTATGAAAAAGAAATTAGTCTCAGTGTTAAGTCTCATGGCCACCGTCTCGATGACGCAGGCGGCTGATATATCCTGGATCGGGGGAACGGCTGATTATACCAATGCCGCCAATTGGACCGGCGGTGTAGTGCCGGGAGGCGCTGACAACGCGATCAACGACCACGGCACCAACAACGCCGTGCAAATCAGCATGGGCAATCCCGACTGGCTCGTGGGCCAAATCCGGGCCGGCAACGGCGCGGGCGATGGCGCTTTCATACAGAACGGCCAGGCGGTGACTTTGATTGGGACTAACGCCGGCAACGGTTTTATCACGCCTTTCCGCCTGGGAGTCGCGGTCGGCAACACTGGCATTTATACTTTGAATGGCGGTTCGATCAATTACAGCAACGGCGGGTTCAACGTGGGCGAACTCGGCACGGGCATCCTTAACGTCAATGGCGGCACCATCACCGGCAGCGGCAATTTCGCCGTCAACCTGGGCGCTCCTGCGAGTCCAGCGGCGGTTAACGCCACCGTGGGTGGCGGAACTGCGGAGAGTGACTTCACTTGGTTTGAGCAGGGGCTTTCCCCGGCGAATCCCTCGATCGGTTTGCCGGCCGCCGGCACCCCTATTGTCAGCATGTCGCAGGCGGACCATTCGTTCAACCTCCCGCCGAATTACGCGGCCAATAACGCGGTGTTGATCTCCGCCACCGTGCCGACTGCCACCATCACGATGACGGCGCCGGCGCCGGTCACGGGCTTGTCTTTCCTGGGCACCGCCGGCAACGGCCCGGTGGGAATTAATTACGTGGTGCATCACGCCGACAGCACCACCGAGACGGGAACTCTTTCCATGCCCGATTGGTTTGGGCCGGGCGCGGCAGCGGAAGTCATGGCGGTGGCCGGGCGCGTTGATGCGTTGGGAATTAATTTCCAATTTCCCGGGCCGGCCAACGGTTTTGTGGGCAACGCCCCTTACCTGTGGTCGCTGGATATTCCCATCACGGGCACTGCCAGTGCCGTCACGAGTGTTGATTTGACCTATACCACCGGCGGAACCGCCACCCTCCTCGGCGTCAGCACCCAGACGACGGGTGGTGGAGCGTTCGCTCCGGCGACGATCAGCGGTTTTAACAAAGACGTGATCGTGGAAGCGAACGCGCCGCACGTGTCTGGTTCCGTCACCGACAGCGTCACGCAGGTCAATGGCTTAATCGACATCACCGGCGAACTGTGGGTCGGCAATGTGGGCGCGGGCGTATACAATTTCAGCGGTGGAACGATCAACGCCAACAATTGGCTGGTGACCGGTCGCAGCGGCGGCACCGGGACGTTCAACATGACCGGCGGCACCATCAATAAAAACGGCGGCGGTTCTTTCGCGATCAGCACACGCACCGGCGCCCCCAGCGTCGGGACTTTTAACCAAAGCGGCGGTACCATCAATAGCTCCTCTGAATACTGGATTGGCCAGGGCGACAATAGCTCGGCCGGCGCGGTTGCGACCAACAACGTCAGTGGCACTGCTGTCATAAATCTGACCAACTGGCTGGCGGTGGGTCGCGAGGGCGGCGTTGGTGTCCTGAATATCTCCGGTGGAACCATCACAAAAACTGGAAATGGTAATTTGACCATCACGCACGGCACGGGAGCGGTCGGCATTATCAATCAGACGGGCGGCTCGATTAATATCGCCGTCGGTGATGTCTATATCGGCGAAGACAGCGCCAACGCGACCTGGAACATGAACGGCGGCACGGCGCTGCTGGGGAATGTGTTCATGGCGCTCAACACTTCGGCCTCGGGCGCTTTGAACTTGAACGGCGGTGTGTTCCAGGCGCACCAAGTTATTTCTCCCACTACCGGGTCGACGGTCACGATCCTGAACTTCAACGGCGGAACGCTCCAGGCGAACGCCAATAATTCGACATTCATCTCGGGCCTGTTTTCAACAACGATTGGCGCCAATGGTGCGGTCATTGATTCGCAGGGCTTCAATGTCACCGTTCCGCAGGAATTGGACGACAACGGCGGCGGCACTCTGACGAAACTTGGCACCGGTACGCTCACGTTGAGCGGCCCGAATACTTATGCCGGCCCCACGGTGGTAAGCGCGGGCACGTTGATCACCGGCACCGGTTCCGCTGCGTCCGGCGCTTACACGGTGGCTGACAATGCGGCTTTCGGCGTTGTGGTTCAATCGCCCAATGCGGAGTTCAACGCGGCCAGCCTCATGCTGGGCAGCGCTACTGGCGCATCGCTGAACTTCGATCTCGATGGTTTCGGAAACCCGGTGGTGGGCGCCGCTCCGCTGAACGTCAACGGGGCTCTCACCGTTAATGGCGCTGTCATGATAAACATCGCTGACAGCTTGCCGCAGGTTGGCCAGTTCCCGCTGGTGCATTTCGGCGCGCTGACCGGCTCGGGTGGTTTTGTGATCGGCTCGCTGCCGACCGGAATCGCGGCGAACCTCGTCACCAACGTGGGCAACAGCACGATTGACCTGAACATTTCCGGCGTCAACCTGCCTCGCTGGGAAGGGCAGGCGGGCGGCAATTGGGACATTGGTTTGACCACCAACTGGATCAACCTCGGCACCGGTTTCCCCACGTTCTACAGCGACGGCAACGCAGTCCTGTTCGACGATAATGCGACCGGCACCACCAACGTGAATATCACCACGACCGTCAGTCCGAAGAGTCTGACTGTCATCAATAGCAATTTGACATATAACTTCGTCGGTTCCGGCAAAATCAGCGGTGCCGTCAGTTTGGTTAAACAAGGCGCGAGCACGCTGAGCGTCCTTAACACGGGCGGTAACAATTACACGGGCGCGACGGTCATCTCGAACGGTGTTCTCGTCGTCACCAACCTGGCGAACGGCGGCCAGCCGAGCGCGATTGGCGCTTCCTCGGCCAGCCCGACGAACCTCACGATCAACAACGGAGCGACCTTCATGTATGCCGGCACGCCGGTGACCATCAATCGCGGTTATCAGGCCAACACCGGTAAGATTGACACGGAAGGCGACCTTACCTTGACCGGCCTCGGCCAGACTGCCTCCGGCACGCTCATCAAACTGGGTCCGGCCAAAATGACCTACGCGGGCGTGGGCGTGAACGTGTTCTCGCCGGCGAATGTCGGCGGCGCTTATCAAGTCAATAACGGCACCGTGGTGCTGGACGGCACCGCCGGCGGTCAGACGAATACCGACGCGGGTGAAATGTGGGTGGGCGGCACTCCGGCGGCGGGAGCGAACGTCATCCTGTCAAACACCGTTCTCAATGTGGGAAGCTGGATCGCGGTAGGCCGTGGCAATGGCACGGTCAATAACATCTCCACGATGTCCATCTACAATTCACGCGTCAGCTTTGGCAACATATCGCTGGGTTACGCCAACGGCATTGCCGGCAACCTCGCCCAGCAGTTCCTGACGCTGGCCGGGAATACCACCGTGACCAACGGCGGTTCGAATAACTTCAGCGAAAGCGGCGGCTCAACGGCGACGGTTGTCGTCAAGGATAACGCGGTGCTGACGACGTCGAACGGCGGGCAAGGGTTCTTCCTCGGGATGAGCGCCGGCGCGACCGCCAATCTGGTTGTGTCCAACTCTGGCAGCGTGAACGATGCTGCCTGGATCTCCGTCGGCACCGGCAGCGGCAACGGCACCCTGACCATGAAGGACAACGCGAAAGTCACCACGGGTAACGACTTCAACGTGACCGACACTGGAACCAGCACCGGCACGATGACGATCCAGGACAACGCGGTCGCCAGCGGCCCCACGTTCCTGGTCGCCAAGAGCGCCGGCACCGTAGGTTCAGTGACGATGTCGGGCGGCACCATCATTGCCCGCACCGGCGATACGCAAATCGGCGGCAGCGGCAACGGCACGATGAATCAAACCGGCGGCACGATGGTGGGGACCAACTGGATCTCCATCGGCCGCAACGGTGGCGGCACGGGTGTTTATAATATCTCGGGCGGCACGCTGATGAAGGTGAATCCGAGCAACAACACTCGCGTGAATGTCGCTGAAAACGGCATCGGCACGCTCAATGTTTCCGGAACCGGAGCAGTGATCGTCGGCGTCGGCGGCTTTGCCGACCTGGATATCTGTTCGGCCAGCGGCAACGGCACGGTCAACTTGAACGGCGGCACCATTACCGCCGGCCAGGTGACGCATCTCGGCGGCGGCACGGCCACGTTCAACTTTAACGGCGGCACGTTGATTGCATCGCTGTTCGCGAACGCCACGTTCATGCAGGGCCTGACGGCGGCGAACGTGTTGACCAACGGCGCGATAATCGACAGCGGCACGAACGCCATCAATATCGGCCAGGCGTTGTTGAACGGCGCGGGCGGCGGCGGTTTGACGAAACTCGGCAACGGCACGCTGTTCCTGAATGGCGTCAATACCTACACGAACACCACGCAGGTGAGCGCGGGCGCACTGGGCGGCACGGGAACGATTGCCGGACCGGTGACGGTGGCGGCGGGCGCGAAACTCTCGCCGGGCGCGGCTTCCATCGGGACGCTGACCATCAACAACACACTGACGCTCTCCGGCACCAGCTCAGCCTTGTTCCGCATTAACAATAATACCGGCGGCACCAACAACGACGCGGTTGCCGGCCTGACGGCCGTCACTTATGCCGGCACGTTGGTCGTGACGAACTCCGGCGCCAGCTCATTGGTGTCGGGCAGCACGTTCAAGTTGTTCAATTCGGCCGCGGCTGGCAGTGGAAACTTCACCACCGTCACGGTGCTGCCGTCGGGCAGCGGCACCTTCAACCCGGCCACGGGCATCTTGACGATCACTTCGACCGGCGGCGCGCCGGCTCTGAATCATCCGTTCATCTCCAACGGCAACTTCGTGTTGACTGGCACCGGCTCGCCGGGCACCGGCTACACGCTGTTGAGCACGACCAATATCGCGCTGCCGCTGGCGCAATGGACCACGAATTCGGCGGGAACGTTTGACTCGGGTGGAGCGTCCTCGAACGCGATTCCGCTGGATACGACCAACAGGTTCTTCCTGTTGCGCCAACCGTAAACGAATATTAGACCAACCCGGGGGCGCCTTTTACTAGGGCGCCCCCCGGCTTTTTATTTGAGAACTTTTGACGTGAAAAAAATAATTATTTTCGCGGCGGCGCTGTGCGCAGCGGCGTTTCTTTCCCCGGCGGAGGAGATTTCCGTCGCCCCAAAATCGTATCAGATTCGAAACGTCAAATTTGGGGACCTGCTGCGGCCGGAGAATGCGAACAGCGCGAACGGCACTCACATCGTGCTATACCCGGCGCAACCCTGGAAATGCATGACCTGGAAATTGCTGCCGGCGGGCGATTCGGTGTTCCAGTTGCAAAACCATTTCACCCATAAAACTTTTGCGGAAAGCACCAATGGCGCGACCCGTGCGATGGTTCAGATTCCTTTCGGGCAGGATTCGTCCCAGCGTCCCACCTGGAAGTTGGCGAAACAGGCGAACGGATTTTATCGCATCATCGACGTTACGTCCGGGCAATCGTTGACCGCTGCTTCAAAAGATTCCGTGATCCTGGCGCCGTGGGAAGGGAAGGCGGAGCAACAGTGGGAATTGATTGAAACGGACCCTGCGAAATTGACGATGTAAAATTCGCGCGGAATCGGCTCCGATGGGGTTGTGGCCACTTCATGCCACGTGACGATTTCGTGGCAGGGTTTACACTGTATAAAGATTGAAAACTGACTGCTATTCCGGCCCCAAGACAAGTTCCAACCGTATGAGACCCCGTGCTTTAACCGGCTCCGCATTTACCAAAAGGCGCGGCGCCTTCACCCTGATTGAACTGCTGGTTGTCATCGCCATTATTGCCATCCTGGCGGCGATGTTATTGCCCGCGCTGGCCAAGGCGAAAGCCAAGGCCAAACAAACCGGCTGCATCAATAATATGCGGCAGATCGGCATCGCGCTGGTCATGTATGCGGGCGATTACGCCCAGTACCCTTCCTGTTTTGATCCCAACAAGAATATTTATGTCTGGCAACCACGGCTCTTGAGCAGCATGGGAAATAATCGGAACGCTTTTAGTTGTCCGGGCGCGCGCCAGGAAAGTTTCTGGGACACCAATCTTAACGCCACTTTGGCGGGCCCAGCGGGCCAGCCTAAGATCGGTGAGGACGGCAAGCTGGATAATTTTGCGATATTGAAGACGTCCCTGTTTTCGCTCGGCTACAACGATTGGGGCCTGGTAAATAACCCGAGCCCTGCCGGTCCCTACCCCCTGGGAATGGGCGCGGACACTGACAAGGGAGTGGTCAAGGATACGATGGTTCGCCGGCCGTCGGATATGATCGCTCTCGGAGACGTCCGTACGGATATTGCGGTCAATAATGTCAGTTTCGGTGCCAATTTGGACCCGGTGATCGGCGATAGCGCTGATAACACACCTGACACGCACAACCAATGCCCCTCAAACCGCCACAATTATCATGTTGATTTGCTGTTCGCTGATGGCCATGTGGAAAGCGCAAGGCGGAGCGATGTCATCAATCCGCAGGATCTCGGCTGGCGTGCGCGTTGGAGCAATGACAATAATCCACATACGGAAATTCAAAATTGGTCCACTGCCAACACCAGCGCGCTGGAACAATAACCAGCAAGCTTGTTGCAATCTGCTTCAACTTTGTTCAATGATTTAATCCGTGAAACGAAAATCTACCCACCACTCCAGGTTTTTTGCGCTGTTAATCCTATCCTTTGTCTTCGCCGGCATTTCGAGTATTTGCCGCGCTGAGACATTGCGGCCACCGTCCGTTCCGTTGGTGGCCTGCGATCCGTATTTCAGCATCTGGTCGCCGGGCGACAAGCTGACCGATGTAGACACGACGCATTGGACCGGGAAAGCGCAGCGGCTCACCAGTTTGATTCGCATCGACGGCCAGCCGTTTCGGCTGATGGGCAAAAATCCGGAGGCTGTGCCCGCGCTGCCGCAAAGTGGATTGAAGGTGCTGCCCACGCGCACGATTTACACGTTCGAAGGGCAGGGCGTGCGCTTGACCCTTACCTTCATGACCGCCGACTTGCCGGAATCGATCGATTTGCTGTCGCGCCCGGTGACTTATTTGACTTACGAATGTCAATCGATGGACGGCAAGAACCACCAGATTGAAACCCTCTTTGACGCCGGCAGCGAACTAGTCGTGAATACGCCGGACCAGGAAGTGGTGTGGTCCACGGAAAAAATCCGAGGTCTCGCAGCGGTGAAGGTCGGCTCGAAAGACCAGGCGGTCCTGGGCCGCAAAGGCGACGATGTGCGGATCGATTGGGGCTACCTGTATCTCGCTGCAACCACTGGCCAAAAGCCGCAATCCGTCCAGGGCGAGGCCGGTGCGGTTCGGGATGCGTTCGTTTCCAGCGGAAATATTTCTGGGGTGGCTGTGTTGTCGGATACGGTGCGGCCTGCGTCGACCGGCCCGGTTTCCGCGATTGCCTTTCAATTTGGCAGCGTTGGCGCGAAGCCGGTTTCGCATTGGTTGATGCTGGCCTATGACGATTTGTATTCGATCCAGTACATGAAGAAAAATTTGCGGCCTTACTGGCGGCGTAACGGTTGGGAGGCGGCCGATTTGCTCAAGGCTTCCGCCCATGATTATGAATCGTTGAAGAAACGCTGCGCGGCGTTTGATGCGGAACTGATCGCGGACCTGACCAGCGCCGGCGGCGAGAACTACGCACAAATCGGGTCGCTCGCGTATCGTCAATGTTTCGCAGCCGGAAAATTCGTCGCCGACGCCAATGGCCAGCCGCTGCAGTTCTGCAAGGAAAACCATTCCAACGGTTGCATTTCGACCTCGGACGTTTTTTATCCGATGTCTCCGCAATTTTTGCTCCTGGGGCCTTCGCTGGCCAAGTCGTTCATCGTGCCGTTCATGAATTACGCCACGAGCGAACGATGGAAATTTCCGTTTGCGCCGCATGACCTCGGCACCTATCCCGACGCGAACGGCCAGGTCTACGGCGGCGGCGAGCGCACCGTGCAAAATCAAATGCCGGTGGAGGAAACCGGCAACCTGCTGTTGTTGATGGGCGCGATCGCGAAGATGGAAGGCAACGCGAAATTCGCGAGCCAGTACTGGCCGCGATTGGAAAAATGGGCCGCCTATCTCAAAGACAAAGGCTTCGACCCGGAAAATCAATTGTGCACGGACGATTTCGCCGGCCACCTCGCGCACAATGTAAACCTGAGCGCGAAAGCCATCTGTGCGCTCGGCGCGTATGCGAGCCTGTGCGAGATGCGCGGGGACCATGCGCAAGCCGCGGAATATTCCAAGCTGGCCCACGACTTTGCCCAGCGCTGGGTCAAGGAAGCTGACGACGGCGACCATTTTCGCCTGGCTTTCGACCGCCCGGGAACCTGGAGCGAAAAATATAATCTCATCTGGGACCGAATTCTTGGGTTGAATCTTTTCCCGGCCGAAGTCGCGCGCAAGGAAATGGATTACTACAAAAAAATGGAGAACCGATACGGCCTGCCGCTCGATAATCGCAAGAATTACACGAAGCTCGATTGGGAGACCTGGACGGCGACGCTGACGCAGGACCGGGCGGATTTTGAGACGATCATCGCTCCGATCATCACCTTCTTGAATGAAGCCCCGGACCGGTCGCCGATGACTGATTGGTATCAAACGAAGGATGCACGGAAAGTTGGTTTCACCGCGCGGCCGGTCGTTGGCGGAGTATTTGTGCAACTGCTGTATGACAAGGCCGTTTGGTCCAAGTGGGCCGGTCGCGACCGCACCCGTGCGAAGAATTGGGCGGCCATTCCACAGCCTCCGACCATTCAGCCGATTGTGCCCGCGGCGGACACGACTCCGGCAATGTGGCGATATACGATGACCAAACCAGACGGCGATTGGACCAAACCGGACTACACGGATTCCGGATGGCGCGAGGGCAAGAGCGGTTTCGGAACTCCGGAGACACCTGGATCGGTTGTGAATACCACCTGGGACACTTCGGATATCTGGCTGCGCCGCGAAATCAACATTCCCAAGGATAAGTTGAACTCGGCGGAACTGTGGTTGTATCACGACGACGACGTGGAAATTTACGTGAATGGCGTGCTGGCGCTGCAAAAGAGCGGTTGGACGACCAGCTATGACGCGGTTCCTTTGACCGGCGCGGCCCGTGAGGCGTTGAAAGCGGGCGGAAATTCCATTGCCGTCCATTGCCGTCAGAACAGCGGGGGGCAGTACGTCGACCTGGGCGTGGTGGATATTAAAAACAACTGATTCATGCGATTGATCGGCAACACAGCCGCGGCAGTGCTGCTGATCGGTTCGACTTTTTGGGCTGCGTCGGTGCGCGCCTGGCAAATGCAGCAAGCGCCGCTGATGACGGATTTCGCGCAGCAGGTGGACACTAACAACCCGCTGCCCGATTATCCGCGCCCGCAGATGGTGCGGACCAATTGGTTGAACCTGAATGGCATTTGGCAATTTCAGGCGGGTGCTTCGAACGATCCAGTCCCGATTAATCAAACCTTGTCCGCGCAGATTCTCGTGCCGTTTCCCATGGAGTCGGCCATCTCCGGGGTAAAGGCGTATCACGACCGGGCCTGGTACCGGCGGACTTTTACCCTGCCGGCGGCGTGGAGCGGGCAAAAAGTTTTACTGCACCTCGATGCGGTCGATTGGGAATCGGAGGTTTTCATCAACGGCGCGAGTGTGGGCATTCATCGAGGCGGATACGACCCGGCCACTTACGACATCACTTCCCACCTGAGCGGGAGCGGCCCGCAGGAACTGATTGTTCGCATTTATGATCCGACCGATGGCGGCGGGCAACCGCGCGGCAAGCAGACGCTTTATCCGGGCGGAATCATGTACACTTCCTGCAGCGGCATCTGGCAGCCGGTATGGCTGGAACCTGTCCCGGCGACGAGCATCGTGAGCATGAGACTCGTCCCGGACATCGACAACCAGCGGCTTGCCGTCAGCACAATTATTTCCGGCCCCACCAATGGTGTTACCGTCAATGCCATCGCGCGCGTCGGCTCGAACATCGTCGCCACCGTTTCGGGCAATCCGGGCGCGAGCCTGCTGTTGCCTGTGCCCAGTCCGACGTTGTGGACGCCCACGAATCCATTTCTATACGACCTGGACGTGACGCTTTCGAATGCCTCCACGAGAGTGGATTCAGTGACGAGCTATTTCGGCATGAGGAAAATCAGCCTGGCCACGAACAACGGTTTCGTGAAGATGCTGTTGAACAATCAATTTGTGTTCCAGTTCGGGCCGCTCGACCAGGGTTTCTGGCCGGATGGCATTTACACCGCGCCAACCGACAATGCGCTCCGCAGCGACATCGAGAAAATAAAAGCAGTGGGCTTCAACATGGTGCGCAAGCAT
The DNA here is from genome assembly GCA_036272195.1 of Verrucomicrobiia bacterium. Lineage (GTDB taxonomy): Bacteria > Verrucomicrobiota > Verrucomicrobiia > Limisphaerales > DASXHY01 > DASXHY01. The sequence continues at coordinate 89,743 of DATAZE010000060.1, forward strand.
ATCAAGGTGGAGCGTCCGCGCTGGTATTATTGGGCGGATAAATTGGGCGTGCTGGTTTGGCAGGACATGCCCAGCGTGAATTCCTACACCGGCAATCCACAGGTCATCGAGACGAACCAATTCGAAACGGAACTGTTGAGCATGGTGCAGAATCGTTGGAATCATCCCTCGATCATCATGTGGGTGATTTTCAATGAAGCGCAGGGGCAACACGACACCGCGGCGCTCTGCCAGGAAATCAAAGCGCTCGACCCGTCGCGGCTGGTCAACCAGGCCAGCGGCGGCAACTATGCCGGAGCGGGAGATATTCTCGACGTTCACAGCTACCCCAGCCCCGGCTATCCGGTCACCTCGAACCAGGTCCCTGTGTGCGGCGAATTCGGCGGAGTGGGACTCGGCATCACCAATCACACGTGGGCGCCTGGATGGGGTTATGTCGCGGCGACGAACGGCGACGATATGACTTCCCAGTTCGAAGGTTTTTGTGGGCAGCTTTCTGATTTCGTTTCGAACCACGGCCTGAACGCGGCGGTTTACACGCAATTGACGGATGTGGAAACGGAATTGAACGGGTTGTTCACTTACGACCGCAAAATCACGAAACCAATTCTTCAGCGAATGCGCGCAGCCATCGCGTCGCCCGCCGGCCTGTACGGTTTCACCGCCGTCGTTCCTTCATCGCAAACCAGCGGGCAGGTTTGGAGTTATACGACGAATACGCCGCCGGCGGATTGGTATGCGCCCGGTTTTTCGACGAGCGGTTGGCGCAGCGGACCGGGCGGATTCGGCACGGCGGGCACTCCCGGCGCGGTCGTTCGCACGACGTGGAGCACGGGCGATATCTGGCTGCGCCGCGCGTTCAATCCCGGTTCACTGACGACGCAGCAAATCAGCAATCTCGTTTGGAACGTTCACCATGACGAGGATGTGGAGATTTATCTGAACGGCGTGCTGGCGTTTTCAGCGGCCGGATACACGAGTGGCTATGGCCATTTTGTATTCGGTGACACGGCAAAAGCGGCGTTGTTGCTTAATGCCAACAATACGCTGGCAGTTCATTGCCATCAGACCTCGGGTGGCCAGTACCTCGATGCCGGCCTAGACGACGAAACCGTTTTAGTGCCACCGCCGCAGGTGACGCCGCAGCCAACCTGGGTTGAGAACGGGACGGGCCTGCACGGCGCCTATTTCAGTGACAAAGTCCTCGTCACCCTGGCGCTGGAGCGGACGGATTCGTCCATCAATTTCAATTGGGGCAACGGTTCTCCCGCTGCAGGCGTTTCCTCGAATCAATTTTCCATTCGTTGGACGGGTTTTATCCAGCCGCGTTATTCGGAAGTTTACACGTTTCATCTAACGGCGGACGACGGCTGCCGGCTATGGATCAATGGGCAGTTGTTGATCGACAAGTGGCGGGATGATTCCGGCACGGAAGTCAGCGGCAGCCTGCCGCTCACCGGCGGCCAGCAATATGACGTCCGCGTGGAGTATTATGAAAACGGCGGTTTCGCGCGCGCGAAACTCGAGTGGGAAAGTGCCAGCCAGGCGCGCGAAGTCGTGCCGACGGGGGTATTGTTCGCGGACACAAATCCGCTGGGCATTCCGTCGCCAACCAATCTGCCGCCGACCTCGGTCGTGACCAACCGCTCGCCGCTGGTGAACACGCCATTCGCGGCGCTGCCGCTTGGCAGTGTGCGTCCGCTCGGCTGGTTGTTGACGCAATGCCAATTGCAGCGCGACGGCCTCACTGGCAACGCTGAAACAATTTACGCCGACGACCTCGGCGCGAACAGCGGCTGGCTCGGGGGCACGGGCGACAATTGGGAGCGCAGCCCCTATTATTATAAGGGGCTCGTGGCCTTGGCCTACACTCTGAACGATGCGGGTCTCAAGCAGAAGGCGCAAAAATGGATGGATTGGTTACTGAACCATCAAGGCCCGGATGGCTACATCGGGCCCGTGTCCAACAATGATTGGTGGCCGCGCATGATCGCGACGTATGCGCTCCGGGATTATTACGAAGCCACCGCCGACGCGCGCGTGCCGAATGTGCTGAGCAATTATTTTCGTTACATGCAGGCGAACCTGCCTTCGCGGCCGTTACAGGACTGGGGCAAATCGCGAGCGGGCGATGAAATGGACATCGCGCTCTGGCTTTACAATCGTGACGGCGATCCGAATCTGCTTTCGCTCGTCAATCTTCTGCGCCAGCAGGCTTACGATTGGTCGGGCATTTTATCGAGCAACAATTTCATGCTCTACGGCACCGATTTTCAACCGAAACATAATGTGAACGTGGAGCAGGCGCTGAAATTTCCGGCGGTTTTTTATCAGCTCTCGCACAAACCTTCGGATGAAGGCGCGCTGTCTTTGGGATTGGAGCATCTCGACGAGGAACACGGGTTGTCGTGTGGAATCAACAGCGGCACGGAATTTCTCGCGGGGAACGCCAGCATCGAGGGCGTCGAGTTGTGCTCCATCGTGGAAGCGATGTTAAGCCTGGAAACGTCCATTCGCATTACCGGCGATGCAAGCCTGGGTGATCGATTGGAAAAAATTTCGTTCAACGCATTGCCGGCCGCGCTCGCCAATAACATCAAGGGCATTCAGTATTACACGCTTCCCAACAATGTGATCGCCAAATATGGCGGGCACGGTTTCAACCAGGATTATGCGAACGGCACGCTGCCGGGACCGGATTCGGGTTTTCCCTGCTGCCGTTATAACTTCCACATGGGCTGGCCGAAGTTCATCCAAAATTCGTGGGCCGCGACGACAGACGGCGGGCTGGCGGCGATCGCCTACGGCCCCACCGTGGTGAACGCGACGGCGGGCGGCCAGCAGGTGGCCATTACTGAGGACACTTCGTATCCATTCGAAGAGCAGGTGCGGCTCCGCATCTCGATCGCCAGTCCCGGCAGTTTTCCGTTGGTGTTGCGCATTCCGGGTTGGTGCAGCAACGCCACGGTGTCGGTCAATGGCCAATGGCAGCCGGGAGTCACCGCCGGTTCTTTTTTCCGGGTTTCACGGACGTGGACCAATGGCGATTTGGTCACCGTCAATCTTCCGATGAGCGTGCAGACACAAATGGGACCGAGCCAATCGGTCGCCGTGAATCGCGGGCCGCTGGTTTACTCGCTGGCGATTGGCGAGAATTGGACGGTGCGCACTCCCGACCCGTTGGGGCTTGGCTTCGATGAATTTCAAATTCAGCCGACGACGCCATGGGCCTACGCGTTGCAAATTGATCCCACCAATCCCGCCAGCTATCTCACGCCCACGAATTTCACCACCCCGGCGAATCCGTTCGACCCCGCGCAGCCGTCGGTCAATCTCGTGGCGAATGCCCGCCCGGTTTCCGGATGGACCAATGGTTGGCAGGGCACGCACGCCTTCGAGCCCCCGGCCAGCCCGATGTCCTCGGCAAATTCGCTGCAGGCGGTCACGTTGGTGCCTTTCGGTTCGCAACATCTGCGGTTGAGCTGGTTTCCGTGGCTGGGCACTCGCACGGGGACAAATTCGTTCGCTGAAACCTTCGCTACCGATTGGGCCACGCGTTGGACGGTCTTTGGCGGAAACTGGTCCGCCCGCAACGGCATATTGAGCACCGTGCCGGCTTCGGCGAATGGCGCCAAGGCGCTCGCGATGCAAACCACCTTCACGAATTTTACTTACGAAGGCGACGCCTCGGTGGGGCCGGTGGGAAATGCGGGGCTGATTTTCCGCGTTACGAAACCGGACATCGGCGCGGACGCTTATTGCGGATATTATGTGGGCATCAATCCCCAGGCTGGTCAGCTGGAATTCGGTTACGCCAGCAACTCCTGGCACGCGATTACGAATGTGGCGATGACCCTGGCGGCGAATACGTTTTACCATCTCAAGGTTCAGACGGTCGGGCCGCGAATTCGCATCTTCGTGAACGACACCAATCAGCCGGTCCTTGATTTGCAGGATGGCACTTTCACCGGTGGGATGATTGGAGTGCGCAACTATTGTTCGGACGGCGATCAATCGCTTTCGAGCTTTTCAAATCTGGTCGCAACGGAATTTGTGACCGCGCCCATGCAGGTTCCGACGGCGTGGTATCCTTTCGAGAACAACACGCAGGATAAGAGTGGCAACGGAAACAATGGGACGCTCTCCGGCGCGGTGACATTTCCCGCCGGGAAATTGGGCGCTTACGCGGCCCAGTTCGATGGCGTCAGCAGTTACGTCAGCATCCCGCGGGTGGTCAGCGATCAATTCACGGTGGCGTTTTGGGTGAAGACAACCGCGACCGGCGGCAGCGGCCAATGGTACAATGGAAAAGGATTGGTGGATGGTGAAATGCCGGGCGCGGCCGATGATTTCGGCATTACGCTCGTTGGGACCAATGCGGCCTTTGGCATCGGCAACCCGGATACCACGATTCACACGACTGGCTCCATCAGTGACGGGCAGTGGCATCACGTGACGGCGACGCGCGATTCGGTCAGTGGCCAAATGAACCTTTACCTGGACGGAATGTTGCAGGCGACCACGACCGGGCCGACAGGCTCGAAAACCGCTCCGGTAAATCTGCGCATCGGCAGCGTGCAAACGGGAGTTGCGGGAGGATTTCTTGCCGGGGCCATCGATGACGTGCAAATTTTTAATCGCGTATTCAGCGCGACCGATGTGCCTTCGCTGATGAATCATACGCCCGCGCTGTCGCCGATCCTGGACACTTCAATTCTGGCGGGCCGGACGTTGGTGATGAACAATTCAGCAACCGATGTGGATTCACCCGCGCAGACATTGTCATACAGTTTTCAAAGTGCGCCCGCGGGCGCGACCATTAACTCTGTCAACGGCGCGGTGAGCTGGCGGCCGGCGATCGCGCAAGCCGGTGCCGCCTATCCATTCTCGGTGCTGGCCACCGATAACGGGACGCCGTCGATGAGCGCCACGCAAAGTTTCACGGTCGCGGTTTTGCAACCGGTGCAGCCTTCGGTGTCGCAGTTGTCAATTGCGCGGGGCGGTTTTCAGATGCAGATTGGCGGAGACACCGGTCCCGATTATTCGGTGTATGCAACGACCAATCTGACGACGAGTTTTACCGGTTGGAACTGGCTGCTCACGAGCAACTCGCCCGTGCTTCCGTTCCAATTCATGGATCCCACGGCAACAAATTATAATCAGCGGTTCTATCGCGTTCTTATCGGCCCATGAAAGGAAAAAAATTCGTTTTCATCGGTGCATTGACGTTTTGTGCCGGCTTGGTTTCCGCTCAAACACGGCTCACGGTCGTTGACCGTCCACCGGTTGGCGGGACAAACCACTATTATATCGGCAACCGTCCGCCGCTTCAGCCGGGTCATTTGATTCCGTTGCCCGCGGGAGCAGTGCAACCGAAAGGATGGCTGCGCGTTTACCTCGAGCGCCAGCGAAGCGGACTTTCCGGAAATCTCGGCGAGATCAGCGCGTGGTTGCAAAAGGACGACAACGCCTGGTTGAGCAAGGATGGAAAAGGCAAATTCGGCTGGGAGGAAGTGCCGTATTGGCTGCGCGGATATATCGAACTCGCCTATGTCCTCAACGACCCGAAAATGATCGCCGAGAGCAAGGTGTGGATTGAAGGCGCGCTCGCCAGCCAGCGGGCCGATGGTGACTTTGGCCCGGACCAGAAATTCGATGATGACGGTTCGCGTGATTTTTGGGCGAACATGCTCATGATGTATT
>DATAZE010000061.1:0-24994 GCA_036272195.1 Verrucomicrobiia bacterium
GGTTCAGTATGCCGCCGGTCATTTGGACATCGCCACCCAGCTGTCCGCCGCGCAAATCGTATTCTCCGCCGCCGGCATTGATCCGGAGCGGCGTTGCGAAATGATAGCCGCCTTCCTGGTCGAAAACCGACACGTTACCCCAGCCCCCAATGACTTCGAAATTCGTCACCGTCAGAGTGCCACTGTCCATTGTGTAAGTTCCGGGCCCGATATCGCCGATCTGAATTCTACCCGCGGACACGCCGGAAAAATTGCTTTGATTAAAGGCGCCGCCGATCGACATGTTGCTGTGGACCTGGAGAGCGGAGGAAGACAGCGTGATGGTTGAATTGGCATTGAGCGTGAGTGACTCGGCTACCAGCGGCGAACTCGTGCCCACGAAGTTTAGCAGGAGAGTGTTAAATGAATTTGTGGGCGAAGAAACCGTGATGGAATCGACGGTCAACGTCTGGGGAAAATTGTTCGCGGTGTTTTGCCCGATGGACAGGGCTTTCCAACCGGCATTGGTGAATAGGATGGTTTGGCCCGGGCCTGGCAGCACGCCCAATGACCACGAGGTGTCCTCCCAATTACCGCTGGTGGACCCGGTCCAACTATTGGTCTGAGCTTTTGTTATTAAAGGGTTTTGGAAATAAAGGAGGATGCTGATTACCAGAGCCAGAGACGCACCGCTGCCGCCCGCGCGATACTGTTTCATATTTTGATAGGGTTCAGCCTCCGGAAACCTGAGTGAGGCCTCCTTAAGCCACGGAACTATCGATGACGGCGGTATGCGCAACAGTGGGGTGAGTTAGGTAAAAAGGGCAGGTGGAAGACCATACTTGAAAAAGTCGATTGTCCATGAGGAATACTCCGATTTTACCAAAGCGAGGGCGCACGCACTTAATTCGCAAACGGAGCGCCGATTTTCGATCGGCTTGGGATCCGGTACCACCTGCGGTTTGGCATCATTCAAAGCCGATTAAAATCGGCGCTTCGTCAACCGGACATTTGTCGGCGAAATTAAATGCGTGAGCCCTGCTCCCAAAGCGCTTGCAGCCTCCGGGCAATCCTGTCATGATTCTAGCCGAACCAAAATCTGCGCTTCTGTTGGCCTGAATCTGGCTGCCAAAGGCGTTGTATATGTCGCAAGAGCGATTGAATATTCTGTTGATCGAGCATGACCCGGGCTTTACGCGGACGGTCGGGGAGATGATTGGTCAGGCGCGGGAGTTGAGCGCCGATGTTTCGGCGGCGGCGGGGTTGCAGGAGGGGTTCTCAGCCATCAATGACAAGCATTTTGACGTGGTGGTGCTGGATGTGGCGCTGCCGGATGGTGCGGGCCTGGCGAATATTTCCCTGCTGAAAGCCGAAGCGCCGCGGCTGCCCATTATCGCCGCGGGTGACGCGGATAATGAGACGGTGGCTGTGGAGGCGGTGCAGGCGGGCGCGCAGGATTATCTCGTGAAAAGCCAGTTGACGCCGGGCTGGTTGGAGCGATCAATTCGTTATGCCATCGAGCGGCATCGGATGGATGTGACGTTGCTGGCGGCAGAGGAAAAGTATCACAGCATTTTTGATCACCTGATTGAAGGTATCTTTCAGACGACGCCGGAGGGGCGTTATCTGCTGGCGAACATAGCGCTGGCACGGATTTACGGTTATGCGACGCCGCAGGAATTGATAAATAGCGTGACGGACATCGGCCGGCGGTTGTATGTGGCGGAGGGGCGCCGGGATGAATTTGTGCGGGTGATGCGTGAGCAGGACACGATCACGGGTTTCGAGTCGCAGATTTATCGCAAGGATGGGAGTGTCATTTGGATTTCGGAGAATTGTCATGCGCGGCGGAGTAATCGCGGCGAACTGCTTTATTACGAGGGCACGGTCGAAGACATCACGCATCGCAAGCAGACGGAGGAAAGCCTGCGTAACTCGGAGGCGTTATATCATTCATTGGTGGAGACCATTCCGCAAAATATTTTCCGCAAGGACACGCAGGGGAAATTTATTTTTGCGAACCAGCATTTCTGCAAGCTGCTCGGAGTGAAGCTGGAGGATATTGTGGGCAAGACGGATTTTGATTTTTTCCCGGCGGAATTAGCGGAGAAATATCGGCGCGATGACTGGCGGGTAATGGAAACGGGCGAGCCATTCACGACGATCGAGGAGCATCAGCCGCCGGGAGAGGGACACGAACTGGTTTATGTGCAGATTTTGAAAACGCCGCTTTATGATGCAAACGGGCGCATCATGGGGTTACAGGGGATGTTTTGGGACATCACGAAGCAGCGGCGGATGGAAGAAGATTTGCAGAGGTCGGAGACGTTGTATCATTCGCTGGTGGAGACGATCCCGCAGAATATTTTCCGCAAGGATTTGCAGGGGCGTTACACTTTTGTGAATCGGCAATTCAGCAAGACGCTGGGGAAGGCGCGGGAGGAAGTGATTGGCAAGACGATCGCGGATTTCCTGCCGCCCGAGGTGGCGAAGGAGCGCGAGGCGGATGACCGGCGGGTGATTGAAACGAAAAAACCTTTTGAGGCGGTGGAGGAAAGCAGGTTCGCCGGCGAGCGCGGTTACAATCAGGTGGTGAAGATGCCGATTTTTGACGCAGAGGGGAACGTGGTGGGCGTGCAGGGAATGTTTTGGGATATCACGGCGCAAAAAATGGCGGCAGAACGCATTCGCAAGGCGAACACGGAACTGGCGCGCAGCCGGAAGGAGTTGCATACAAAAAATCTGGAGCTGGAGGACGATCTCAAGATGGCGCGGGAAATCCAGATTACGATGCTGCCGCAGCAATATCCGTCCTTCCCGCGCAACGCGACGCCGGAGGAGAGCGCGTTTCTTTTCACGCATCGTTATTTGCCGACGGGCGCAGTGGGCGGCGATTTTTTCACGGTGTCGGCATTGTCCGATGACGAAGCGAGTGTGTTCATCTGCGACGTGGCGGGTCACGGAGTGCGGTCTTCGCTGGTGACGGCGATGATTCGGGCGTTGCTGGAGGAACTGAAACCACTGGCGCATGATCCCGGGCAGTTTTTCACAAAACTGAACCGCGACCTGCACGCGATTCTCAAACACGCCGGCACGCCGATGTTGACGACGGGTTTTTATCTCGTGGCGAATTGGAAAACAGGAATCATCCGTTACACGAATGCCGGGCATCCGAAACCGCTGCTGGTGCGCCGCGATAAGAACAAGGTCGAAGCGCTGACTAACATCGGCGGCAAGAGCCAGCCGGCGCTGGGGTTGTTTGAAGAGGCGATTTACCAGACCTCCGAAGTTAAATTTTCGCCGCGGGATTTGGTGATGCTTTTCACGGACGGCCTGTACGAAGTGCAGGATGACGAGCACGAGCTTTACAGCCAGGCGATGCTGATTGCGGACGTGGAAAAACGGGCGCAATTGACGCCGTCGGATTTGTTCGACGAATTGATAGCGCGCATGCAGCGATTTTCGGCGGACGGGAAGTTTTCGGATGATGTTTGCATGGTGGGCATCGAGGCGTCCGCAACCATGCGGGGGTAAACGGCAGATTTCTTAAAGATAGGAAAGCCCCCAGAACCCGCCTGCGCTACGGAGGAAAGGATCCGAGACCGGCTCTTCTCCCAATCGAATCAAGCAGTCTAGCGGCACGGGCGTCTCGCTCGTGTGTTTCCGATTCGCACGGGCGGGACGCCCGTGCCACTGGAATCAGGCCGCGGGCGATCGAGCCGCCGCCGCGCGATAAACGCGGAGTTGCCCATGCGAGTAGCGGCCACCCAATGATTCCACGGCGCCGGTCAGATTGGCGAAGCCGTGCCTTTCGAAGGCTGTGGCGATGTCCCTTCGGCCCTGCTCATTTACCAAGCGGTCCAGTTCAATCGCTTCACCTGCGCGGATCGCGTCCTCAAGATGGCCGTAAATGGTGCTTTCCTTCAATCCGCGGATTCGAGTGATTTCTTCCACTGATTTTCCCTGACGGAAAAAGTGAATCGTTTCGCGCGCGGTGTCGTTGAGACTGGATCGTGAGGGAAGGGGCGGTGCTTCGACGAATGAATCATCGGCGAATGTCTGGCGTGCGTTGGCTTGCAAATGCGCGGCGATTTCCTCGAGGAAGAGCGCGCCAAATTCGCGCAATTTCTTGTCGCCCACGCCGCTGATGCGTGAGAACGCTCTTTCATCCTGCGGATACTGACGCGCCATTTGTCGCAAGGAGACGTCCGAGAAAATGATGTAAGGAGGCATGCCGCGTTCGTCGGCGAGGCGTTTGCGCAATTGGCGGAGTTTCTCAAACAACAGTTCGTCGCAGGAGATTTCTCCGGCGCGATGGCGGCCTGGTTCCGCCGCGGCGGCGACGGATCGGGTGAGGACGACTTTTTGGCGCGACTTGAGAGCGGCGCGGCCTTCTTCGGTCAATTCAGTGGTGTTGAATTTTTCCGCGTCCTGGCGCAGCAAGCCGAGCCGGACCAATTCGCGCCCGATGGCCGACCACTCCGGGCGGCTGTGCTCGCCGCCGATGTTGTAGGTGGAAAGTGTGTGATGGTTCCATTTCCGAATTTTTTCGGTTTCCGCGCCGCAGAGAACTTCGACCACGTGTTGGATGCCGACGCCGAAACCGCTTTTTTCGCGGATACGATAGACGCACGAGAGAAATTTCTGCGCGGCGACGGTGCCGTCCCAGGTCTGGCGCGGGGAGAGGCAATTGTCGCAGGCGGCGCAATTGATTTCTGATGGGGCGGGACTCTGTTGAGCCGTGACTACTTTGGAATCCAATTGATCAGGGCTCGAGAGGATTCTCGCCCCACCGTCGTATTGCTCGCCGAAATAATTCAGCAGGAAGGCCCGGCGGCAGGAGGCGCATTCGGCGTAGTGGACGATCTGCTCAAGTTGCGCGCGCGCGATGTCGCGTTCCCTGGGGTTGGACATCTCATCGATGAAGCGGCTGTATTTGACGCGATCACCGGGGCTGAATAACAGGAGGCATTCGCTCGGCAAACCGTCGCGGCCGGCGCGGCCGGTTTCCTGATAGTAGCCCTCGATGTTTTTGGGCAGGTCATGATGAATCACGAAACGCACGTTGGGCTTGTTGATGCCCATCCCGAAAGCGATGGTCGCGCAGACCACGCGGACTTCATCGCGCAGGAACGCTTCCTGGCTGCGGCTGCGGTCGTCGGTTTCCATGCCGGCGTGGTAAGCGGCGGCGCGAATGCCGTCGGAATTGAGTTTGCTGGCGAGGCTATCGGCGGTTTTGCGGGCCTGGCAATAAATGATGCCGCTTTCGCGCCTGCGCGCGCGTACGAAATCCAGGATTTGCTCGTAAGCGCCGGATTTTGCGGCGATGCGGTAGGTCAGGTTGGGCCGATTGAAGCTGGCGGTGTAGCAAGCCGGGTTGCGCAGGTGCAATTGCGTGACAATGTCCGCGCGCACGCGTTCGGTGGCGGTGGCCGTGAGCGCCATCAACGGCACTTCGGGGAAAACTCCGCGCAGGGAATTTATCTGGCGGTATTCGGGGCGGAAATCGTGGCCCCATTCACTAATGCAATGCGCCTCGTCGATGGCGAATAAGCCCACATTCCATCGCTTCAAATCCTCGAGAAAGCCGGAGAGCATCAGCCGCTCGGGTGCGACGTACAGCAGGCGATATTCGCCATTGTGCAATCCGCGCAAGCGCGAGCGCGATTCACCGGCGGCGAGCGAGGAATTGAGAAATGTCGCGGGAACACCCGCGGCCTGCAAGGCGTCCACCTGGTCTTTCATCAGCGCGATGAGGGGCGAGACGACGACGGTGAGGCCGGGGCGAATAAGCGCGGGAAGTTGAAAGCAGAGCGATTTGCCGCCGCCGGTCGGCAGGACGGCAAACACGTCCTTGCCGGCCAGGGTGTCGCGGATGATTTCCTCCTGCAACGGCCGGAACGACGTGAAGCCGAAATATTTTTTCAGCGTGTCGCGCAGTTGCCCGTGGTCGTTCACGGTGAAAGTTTCAGTGAAAGCGGGGATGAATTCAAGCGCGGGGGCGATGAAGAGCAGAGCCGATGCAGCTAAATTCTAAATTTTCGGAAAACGCGAAGGGTTGGAATTGAACAGAAAGGGTTTTCTGTCGAGAGTTTTCTGTCGAAAGAATTTTTAAAAACCGATCACGTTGGAAATTTAGCTGCGTGGGCCCTGCGATGAAGAGGAGACGGTTCGCGGGGTTCGGCTCGCCTCACTTGGGAGAATCAAGGTTCGGAATCAATTTGAACAAAGGGCGGGGGAGGGGCGTCGAATGGATGAATGACGCGTTCGCCGATTAAGAAGTTGCTGGTGCGGAAAGTGGGCAGCAATAAATTTTTGAAGGCCACGGGCCGGTGGACGAAGAAGGCCGAGGCGGCGCTTAATTTTCCGACGTTGGTGGACGCGATCCATACCTGCCTGGCCAAAGGCCTCAAGCAGATCGAGGTCATCCTCCGGCTCGAAGGCGATGCGGAGGACCAGTGTTTTGCGCTGAATTTGGCGTGAGAATCGAAACGCACGGGCGAGACGCCCGTGCCACTATTCCTGCACGAATTTCAGGACGCGCGATTTCTCGGAGCGTTTGCGCTGATTTTCGTCGAGGATTTTTTTGCGGAGGCGCAAATTCTTCGGCGTCGCTTCCACGTACTCGTCCACGTCGATGTATTCCAGCGCGCGTTCGAGGCTGAGCTTGAGGGGAGCGTTGAGCTGGATGCCTTTGCCGTCGCCCTGGGAACGCATGTTGGTGAGGCGTTTTTCCTTCACGGGATTCACGGGGATGTCGTTCTCGCGGGTGTTTTCGCCGACGATCATGCCGATGTAGATTTGGTCACCGGGTTCGACCATCAAGCGGCCGCGCTCCTGCACCATGTTCAAGGCGTAGGAGGTGGCTTCGCCCATATCCATGCTGACGAGCGAGCCATTTTTGCGGGCGGCAATTTCGCCGCGGTCTTCGCCGTATTCGTGGAAGAGATGGCTCATGACACCCATGCCCTTGGTGGAATTGACGAGGTCGGTTTCAAAACCGATGAGTCCGCGCATCGGGACGAGCGCTTCCACGGAAACGAGGTTGCCGACGTGGTTCATGTTCGTGATCTGCGCTTTGCGGGTGGAGAGGTTTTCCATGATCGCGCCGAGGTTTTCGGCGGGGATTTCGACGAATAATTTCTCAATCGGCTCCAGCGGATTGCCGGCGGCGTCCTTTTTCCACAGCACTTCCGGGCGCGACACGAGAACTTCGTAACCTTCGCGGCGCATTTGCTCGACGAGGATGGCGATCTGCATTTCGCCCCGCCCGCTCACGGCGAAAATTTTCGGGTCGGGCGTTTGCGCGATGCGCAGGGCGACGTTGGTGCGGATTTCTTTGACGAGGCGGTCCCAGATGTGCCGCGCGGTCACGAGCTTACCGTCTTTGCCGGCGAGCGGGCTGTCATTGACGGCGAATTCCATCTGGATGGTCGGCGGATCAATCGGAATATAGGGCAGTGTGCTGCGGGACTCTGAATCGCAAATCGTTTCCCCGATGAACACATCTTCGAAGCCGGTGAGGCCGACGATATCGCCAGCGTGGGCTTCCGGCACCTCGATGCGCTTCATGCCTTCGAAATGGAAGATGGCGGTGATTTTTCCCTTGCCGATGCGGCCGTCACCGTGGCGGCAAATGGCAGGGTCGCCCAGCTTTACTTTGCCCTCGTAGATTTTTCCGAAGGCGATACGGCCGAGGTAATCGCTGTAATCGAGATTCGCGACCAACATTTGAAAGCCTTCGCCGGCTTTCGCGCGCGGTGGCGGAATGTGCTTAATGATCGCGTCGAAGAGCGGTTCCATCGTGCCGGTCACGTGCTCCAGTTCCGTCTTGGCATACCCTTGCTTGGCGGAACAATAGATGAATGGAAAATCGAGCTGTTCATCGGTCGCATTGAGCGACATGAACAATTCGAACACCAGGTCCAGGACCTTCTTGGGATTCGCATTATCGCGGTCGATTTTATTGATGACGACGATGGGCTTGGCGCCGGCTTCGAGGGCCTTGCGCAGCACGAAGCGCGTCTGAGCCTGCGGACCGTCCGCGGCATCGACGACCAGCAGCACGCCGTCGATCATGTTCATGATGCGCTCGACTTCGCCGCCGAAATCGGCGTGGCCGGGGGTGTCAACGATGTTGACGTGAAAATTCTTATATTTGAAGGCAGCGTTTTTCGCGCGGATGGTGATGCCCTTTTCCTTTTCCAGATCCATCGAGTCCATGAGGCGCTCCTCGGAGGATTCGTGCTGGTTGGCGCGGAAGGTGCCGGATTGCTTGAGCAAACAATCCACGAGCGTCGTTTTGCCGTGGTCGACGTGCGCGATGATGGCGATATTTCGAATGTGCTGCATGGGCTATAAAATCGTTTGTTCGTTAAATCGGTTAAATAAGTCAAATGAGCTAAATGGGTTAAACGGGAGATAGTGGCCCGAAAGGTCCCACCCGTTTAACTTATTTAACCAATTCAACTTATTAACGGGTTAAAACCGAGCCGCGTAATGTGCCTGTTTATGGCAAAAGGTCAAGCCTCGATATGAGGAAAATGCGGCGGCCTAAATCGATTTCGAGGCCATCGTAATCCGGCCCAAACCATATGGAGACAGGGAGGATGCCAATAGTGGTCGGCAACCTATTTGCTTGGGCCTTTCAGCTCCGTAGGAGCGGCATAAAAATGATGTCTCTCCTACGGAGCTTCGAAGATCCTTTACTGTTTCAACTACAACTATACCGCTCCTACGGAGCTACGATTACCGCAGCAGCTTTTTTGCAGAACACAACTGGCGGGATGCCTGTCCTACGGTCAGTTCTTGAGGACGCGGTAGAAGCGCGGGCTGTTGGTCGCGTTCAGGTCCGTCACGGGGAAGGAACTATTCGTCAGTTGAAACGAGACCAGGGTGTTCCAATTCGATGACGCGAGGTTCGTAGAGACCTGCACGGTATAATTCACATTGAGGGCGCCATTGACGTTGAAACCGAATTGGGTGTTGGAAAATCGGTGTGGTGTGCTCATGAAGGGCGTGCCGATCGGGAACACCGTCAAGTTCAACACCGCATTCGTCGGCGGCACGGACACAATATGCGGGCCGGTGATGTCTGAGAGGCCGTGCTGATCGAGATTATCACTGTCATTGCCGCCCGTAAGGAATTGCACATACCACTGCCCGGCGGCTACGAACAGAGTATAATTTCCCGAATTGTCCGTGGTGCCATCCAGTGATTGATAGTTGTTATTATTATTGGCGTTCAACGAAACTCCGGCCACCGGGCTGCCGGTATTATCCTGAGCATGGCCGGTAATCTGGCCAATGACCGGCAGCGCGACGAAATTCTCCAGGGTTGTCTGGCCGGGCGCGTTCGTCACCTGGGGGAAAAAATTCACGACATAATTTACCAGGGGCGTGCCGGTGCCGGAATCCACGCTGCAATTCCAATAGTTGGTGCGGTCTCCCAGAACCGCCACGGCGAAATACCCGTTGGCATCGCTATATCCTTTCGCGCTGGCGATGCTGTTATTATTTGCATCGTTCGCGCTGGAATCGATTTGGATATTGGCGAAGGGATGGTTTGAATTATCCGTGATGCGGCCGTAGAAAAGCGCGTCGCCCTGAGTGAGGGAGATGCTCGCATTGGTCACATCGCCGGCGGTTGCGTCCACTTGAAAGGTTGCTTGCGGCACCACATACGCCCGGCGGGTCAATCGTTCCTTGGTCGGTTTGATTTTCCAAAAGTTCGGCGTGACGCTGGCGGAGTAGTTGCCATTCGTGTCCGTGAAGGCAATCACGAACAGGGGGCCGGTCTGCAATTGGACGAGCAAGCCGGGTATGGCGTTGCTGCTCGCCGAATCATAAACGTTTCCCGAGATCGTCGTCGTGCCGTTGGTGGTAAATAAATCGTTCGTGGCGGACATTCCATTGGTCAGTGCCACGACTGGGCCGGCGTTTTGATTGAAGTAACAATTCGGTGCGATGGCAATGAAGCCGTAATTGCCGGGAGCGAGCGTTAGAAAATAATGTCCGCTGGCGTCCGCCAACGTCGCGCCCACGGTATTACCCGCCTGCAAATCCTGCGCTACGACCACGGCATTCGGCGCCGGGACACCATTGCTATAAACGATCCCGCTCACCGATTGGTTGAACGTAGAATTCGTGATGGCGAACGAAGCGCTGACGGGCAAAAATCGGCCGCTCGGGCTTACCACCTGGAAAATATATTTTCCGACCATGTTCTCAATGGCCATGGCGGGTGGAAGACCGAACGCCGTGGTGATTTCGCCGGTGATGGGATTGTTGTCGTAAGGGACGCTGACGTTGGTCACGCCGCCGATGACCATCGCGCGGCCGTCGGAGATTTTGAAAGAATCGATCAGCCATTCGCCGGCGTCGATGACGCCGTTGCTGTTGTTATCGATCCATCGCTGGATGATGACTTTCTCCGTATTGGTCAACCCGGTGATGTCGAGCGCAATGGCGCCGGGATAGGTATTGCTAATCACGGGCGGATTGACGGTCAGGATGACGGGCGGGGCGGCGTTGGCGGTACCGATGAATGCCGCCATTGCCACCACCAAAATGACCAGTCGTTTAAGGTCGTTTTTCTTCATAGATTCGGAGAAAAATGAGCAGTTCCTAGACCATTTTTGGAAGGAAAACTTTACACGAATTTCGCGAATTCACCCGAATTAGGGCATAAAATGACGGTGTTTTCCGGTTTGCTCAGGCGTTTAAGCTGTGCGGTTTGCGACAGGCTCTAAACCTGTCTTTTGCGTAATCGATTCTGGACAGGGCGGATGGGGCGCATTACAACTCTTTTGTGAGAGGAGTTATGATACCAGTCAGGCTGCTACCTATTTGCTGGTTGCTTGTGGCCGGGGGATTGGTGTCGGGTTGCGCGACTGCTGGCCATCAGGACGCTACGGTTGCGGAATCGCAAAACACAAGTTGGGATGATATGACGCCAGCGCAAAAGTTTCTGTATTATGCCGCGTGGCCGATTCAATACGGTCTGGTGTGGGGCGGTGACGTTCTGGCGGCACATTGATGAATAGGATCGTTATGCGCATGAAACGAGCGATGTTTTTGTTGGGAGGCGCCTGCTGGTTCCTGTTCACGCTGGGCTTCGCGGCTTTCCTAATATTGTATGTCACTGAGGGCGCGGGCTTGCAGTATTTCGGGCCGACGATTTCCTCCGGAAGTGTTGCGCTGGGATTGGTCCACGTGGTCGGTCTGGTAACAGCGATTGTCCTTTGTTTCAGCATTGGAGCAGGTTTGTGCGCGTACGGCATTGTGGGTGTGAAAGACGGAAGGGAGCCGAAGGATGCCGCTGAACAAATCAATACGGCCAACTAGTCGTTAGGGATTGAGACGGGTCGCTTGCGAGATTGCTTTGATGCTAAACATGGACTTTTATGTCGTCAGCTTGAGAAATTGCTGACCTGATGAAAATTTTGGTTTCTGCTTTGGCGTGCAATCCGCGGCTGGGTTCGGAAAGCCACATCGGCTGGACGGCGGTCCAATGCCTGGCGCGGGACCATGAATTGTGGGTGCTGACGAGCCCGCGAAATCGGGAGGATTTGGAGGCGGCACGCGCGGCGGGACGGGTGGGGGACAATGTTCATTTTGTCTATGCGGGACGGTTCAAGCCATGGCATCCGAATCGATTGGCGGCGCATTTGCAGGGATGGAGGGAGTATGTGGATTTCACCAAACAGATTTTGCCGGTCGCGAGGGAATTGCACGAAAAGGTGAGGTTTGATGTGGCGCATCATTTGACGCTGATGAGCTGGCGGGTGCCGTGCCGGCTTTGGCAATTGGGGATTCCACTCGTCTTCGGCCCGGTGGGCGGAAATGAATCGTTTCCGCTGAAGTTCCTGCCGGTGCTCAGTCCGACGGCTCGCGCGTTCGAGTTGGTGCGGAAATTTTCCAATGTGAAATCGAGTTTTTCGCCGGGGGTGCGGGCGTGCCTTCGCCATGCGGCGCATGTGTTCGCGGCAAATGCGGAGACGGAATCTTTGGTCCTCCGATTGCGCGGGACCCGGGCCGGGGTTTCGCGGCTGCTGGGTTATTTTCATTTGGACAGCGCGTTGACGGCCGCTGCGCAAAAGGCGTCGGAGAAATCAAGCGATGGACCGCTGCGATTGTTTGCAGGCGGGAGTTTGGACGGCCGCAAGGGGGTGGCGCTCGCGTTGCAGGCGCTGGCGCGAGCCAAGAGCCAGGGGGTGCGGTTCCGTTATCGCTACGGCGGGAAGGGACCGGAGTTTGAGAAAATCCAGCAACTCGCGACGCGACTTGGGTTGCAGGATGAGGTGCTGGTGGGTGATTCGTTGTCGGGGGAAGAGTATGCGCGGGAGTTGCGGGAGTCGCATGTTTATCTGCTGCCGAGCTTGCGGGACAGCGCCGGGGTCACGCTGGCGGAGGCGATGCTGGCGGGGTGCGTGCCGATTGTGGCGGATTGCGGCGGGCCGGGACAACTTGCCGGTGACGATTGCGGTTACAAGGTGGCGGTGTCGAGTCCGAGGGCGTTGATTGAGGAGATTTCGAAAATCATCGTGCACTTGGATCACAACCGAGAGGTGTTACGGGAAAAAGGGCCGAAGGCGGCAAAGCGGATTGCGACGCAATTCAGCGAGGAGAATTATCGGCGGGTGGTGAATTTGGTTTATAAGTCGGTGGTGAAATGACGAATGACGAATGGAACGCCCGCGTTGTTGGTCAATTCGTCGTTCGTCATTGAACCGTTTCGACGCATTGCGGGTCGTAGATTGACTCTTTGCCTTTGCCAATCGTGCGGGATTGACGCACTATTTATAAGCAGAAAGACGCGGTGAGTCGCAGTTATGGAATTTCGATTTTTCTGTCCATCATGCGGTGAGAAGTTGAAGGCGGATGAGGAGGACGCTGGCAGAGGCGGTGATTGCCCTTATTGTCATGTGAGATTTACCGTCCCGCGTCCGGAATCCGCTCCGCCGGCGACTCAACCTGGTTCGGCGGCGGCGGCGCCACCGAATCTCGAAGGCGAATTCACCTGCCCGGTCTGCTGGCTGCGATTCGATACCGGTGATGTCATGCACATCGCGGTGCATGATTCGCTGCGCGGCGATCCGGTGCTGGGGGAGGACGCGCAGCAACGTTTTCTTGCGACGCGTTTCAACAACGCGGGCCAGGCGCTCGATGCCATGGGGATACCTTCTTCGGAAATTGCATGTCCGCATTGCCGCCGAAAGCTTCCGCCGGGTTTTCTCGCGATGCCGCATCATATTATTTCATTGGTTGGGGACCAGAGCGCAGGGAAATCGTATTTCCTGAGCGTGTTGACGAAGGTGTTTCCGGTCACGCTCTACCGGGAGTTCGGGGTGGTTTGTCAGGACAGCGATCCGACGGGCAACGCGCCGGTGAACGACATGCGCAAGGCGTTGTTCGGCGCGCAAACGCCCGCGCAGGCGAAGCTCGCGAAAACGGTTTTTGAAGGCGCGATGTATGAGCGATTGCCGCGGCAGGGGAGAATGGTCGCGCTGCCGCATCCGTTTGTTTATACGCTGACGCCTGAGGGCAGGAGCGGCGAGCAGTGCGCGCTGATTTTTTACGACAACGCGGGCGAGCATTTTCAGCCGGGCGTCAATATTGTGGAACAGCCGGGCGCGCAGCACGTGGCGAGCGCGGCAGGAATTATTTATCTGTTCGACCCGTTCAACAGCCCGGAATTCCGGCGCGCGATCCGCGAGACGAAGGATCCGCAAATGGAAAAGCCGGTGGTGGACCAACAGGACATCATTCTCGCGGAGATGCGGGCGCGCATCCAGGTGATCCGGAATTTGCGGCCGGGCGAACCGATCGAGACGCCGGTGGCGTTCGTGGTGGGCAAGAGCGATGTGTGGCTGCAATTGCTGAACGGCAGACCGCTGCCCGAGCCGTTGCACCATGGGAAACTGGACCTGGGCGCGATCGAAGAAAATTCGCGCGCCGTGCGGGAATTGCTGCACGGGTTGTGTCCGGCGGTGGTGGCGAACGCGGAGGCGCTGAGCACGAACGTGATGTTTTTCTTCGCCAGTTCGTTTGGCCATACGCCCTTGAAAATCGGGCCGGGCGAATACGTTCCAGACCCGGCGAAGTTGCGGCCGGTGCAAGTTGAGGTGCCGCTGCTTTGGATACTTTCGCAGGTGCGTCCGGGGTTGATAGCGAGCAACGCTGCGGTCGCGCCGCAGGCCACATAGAATTGCGCGACGACCTGTATGCCACAGCAACTCATCTACACGAGCGCGCCGCGTGGGGTGGTGGCGGGACGGTCGGGACATTGCACGGTGGCGCGCAGTGCGGCGATGCGCGAGGCGCTGATGTTGCAGTTGGAGAAGCTGAGTTATTACCAGCATCTTTCGCTGAGCGGCGGGCAGGAGCGGCCGATCCATTGCTGCCGGCTGCTGGATATTCGCGGCTCGCGTTATCACGTTTTGACGCGCATTCAGGATGCAGGGCTGGATTTTACGGGACGCACGAATTTCGTGGCGCATCATCTGATTTTTGCGCCGGAGGAAGCGCGGCAGTTTGCGTCGCCGCCGGTGATTTTGGGCGCGTGGTCCGGCTGGGTGAACTCATGGAACAAGGAACCGGAATTGTTCAACCAGGAGGACTGGTCGTCGCTGGCGGCTCTTGCCGGCGGCGTGCGTGTGCCGGCGGTCCGTTGGCAACAAGTGACAGGGGATGCGGTGAATGGTTACGGCCTGCTCGAAGCGCGGGTGGGGAGCGCTTTTCGGGTGGATGGAATGACGGATGAACAGGTGCTGGGATTATTCGCGGAGAGCTTGGAGTTGCTGGATTTGCGTGATCAGCGCCGGGATTTTCACGCGAGCGCGTGGCAATATACTTTTACAACGTCGATGCAGGAGCAGGACAACCCGGCGGATTTCCGCTGGCGCTGCCTGCATTCGGATAACCCGGCGGGGAATCGTTTTGCGGGGCCTGATTGTCGCGCGCTTTCCGAAATGCGCGCTTCGCGAGTGAGCAATGAGGAGGCGATTTTCGCACGCTCCGGACGGCAGCCGCCGCGGTTTGTATTGTTGCCAGAAAGCTTGAGCAGCGTCGCGGGCGAGACGGTGCGGCTTCGCGCCAAAGCGGAAGGTGTGCCCACGCCGGCGTATCAGTGGTTCACGGTGGACCGCGCGGGCAGGAGCCAGGCCATCGCAGAGGCGACGGGCGAAGAGTTGGCGGTGCAAAATCCGCCGCTGGGAGTAACACGTTACGCGGTGCGCGCGAGTAATTCGCTGGGCGAAGTCATGAGCGAAGTGGTGACGCTGTCGGTGGAACAGAAAGGCAGCGCGGCAATACGCCCGCCGGCAGGAGGGCACAATCCGGTGAGGCCCGCGAGCGGGCCGCATGTAAGAACGGAAGATGAAATCGAGCGGCAACGGCGGCAACTCGAAGCGGAGCGGCAGAAAAAGCCGGTGCGGAAGTGGCCGTTCTATATTTTTGGCATCGTGTTCTTGATTGGAATTATCGGCGTGATTGCCCTTCAACATCGAGGGGAGAAAAAGTCCTCGGATACAGCAACAGTTCAACGGCACGAGACCAATGTTGAGTTGTCCAATGTGCAACCGATGCCAAGTCCACCGATTAAGGAAATGAAGAAGGCCGCACTTCCGGCGGAACTTGCGAAATCCAACAGCGCAGTCGTCGTGTTGCCGGACAAAACGTCGGAGCCCGTCATCGCCGCCAGCCAGCCTCTTTTTGATGGGATTGCCAAGTTGCCGGCACCGTGGGCGGCCAGACGGATCGGAAGCGGTACGGGGACAGCCGGGGCCGGTGTCGAAAAGAGTGATATTGTCGTTTATGGCGCGGGAGGGAATATCGACAGCGGGTCTGACAACTTTTTTTTGGTCCAGCAGCCGGCTTCCGGTTCGGTGGATTTTACCTCCCGAATAAAATCCGCGAGTCACGAGAACGCGAGCCGGCAGGGAATTATGATTCGTGAATCCACCAAAGCGGATGCGTCATTTGCTTTCATCGGGCTTTCGCAGACCTCGATTTTGTGGGTGCATCGGGACAACGCCTCGAGCACGTGTCAATTTACGAACGTGTCGATTGTTCCGTTGCCGATTTATCTTCGGTTGACCAAGAGGACGAACGGAGTTTGCGGCGCTTATTCGGCGAATGGGACCCGGTGGACGTGGCTGGGCACCAATCAAATCACATTTGCTGAACAGAACTATTTGATTGGCCTGGCGGTCGCGTCAGGGAGCGCTTCTGGTCCCGTGAAAGCAGTGTTTGATCAACCGATGGTTAACAATCTTTAAATGGAATGACTCTGCTCGACATCGAACGGCTGATTCGGAGGATTTCGGACTTGCTGGTGCAGGGCGGCAATCCGGACACCGCGCCGCGCGTGGCCGAAGAATACGCGGCGGCGTGTCACGCGGCAAATTTGCGGTTGCAGCAATGTGAGGCGATGATCCGGGCCAACGATCGTCATCAGGCGATTCAACTGGCGGAAACCGCTCCCAATCTGCTCGGCTTAATCAAGCTGCTTGAATTTCGCAACGCGAACGAGTGGCGCGCGTTCTGCCAGCAGAACGCGCTCGCGGTGCCGGAACGAATTGACCCGCGGGCGGTGCAGGCGCTGCACCAGTGTTATGCGCAGGGCATCAGCACGGACCACCCGCTGTACGCGGCGTATCGCAAGGCGATGTTGAATCGCAATGACGAGGAAGCGCTGAGTGCCTTGCGGAGTATTGCGCGGCTGAATCCTTCCGATGCCAACGCAGCGGCGGAACTTGCGCGCGTGGATGCGAAGGTGCTGGCGGCGCGGTTGGAGCATCTTGGCGGCGTGCTTGCCGGCGGTGATGCAGCGGCGGTGGCGGACGAGGTCGAGGACATTGAATCGGCTGGTTTCAAAACGCGTCCCGAGGGAGAAATGTGGCGCAAAGCGGCGCTGGTTCGTTGCGGCGTTCTATTGGAACGAGCGGAGCAGGACAAGGGGGCTTCGCAGTGGGCGGCGGCGCTCGCAAAAATTGAGTTGATGCGGCGGCTACAAAAAGATTTGGTCCTGGAATTGTCCGCGAGTGAATTGCAGCGGCTGGAAGCACTGGAAAAATGGACGCGCGTGGAGCAGGAAAAAGACCGCAAGAACCGCGAATTTGCAGCGCTGCTTTCCGAATTGCATCGGCGCATTCATGAGAGCGAGGAAAAGGACACTTCGGCGCGGTACGTGGAATTGCCGGAGCTGCGTGCGGATTTCGAGGCGTTGCACAAGGTGTGGCGGGCGTTGGCGGATTTCACGCGGCCGATTCCCGAGGAGGCTGCCGCCGCTTTCCGGAAACGATCGAGCCTGCTCGAGGGGGAAATTGCGCGGCGCATGGCGGTGCGGCGGCGGGTCATCATGGCCGGGGCCGCGGCGGTGTTGTTGGCGGGGGCGCTGATCATGTGGTTTGTGCTGGGGCAAATGCGAGCGCGGCAGTTCGCGCGCACCTTGGAGAGCGCGGTATCACAACGGCAAACGCGCGTGGCGGAGCATTTGCTTGAGAGCGTGCGAACGACGCAAAAGGGATTGTTGCATTCGGGAGCGGTGAACGTGGCGGTGGCGGATGCGGACTCGTTCGTGGCGAGGGAACACGGCTTGCTGGACAATTTTCAAAATTCTTTCGCGAAGCTGCCGGTTCATCTGAGTGGCGAACCGGACGTGGCGCGTGTCACTACGATTGCCGGGCAATTGGCGCAAACGCGCGCGGCGTTGAATGCGTTGTCGCCGGATTTGAAGGCGGAGAATGAGCCGCGCGTGAGCGCTTTTGAAAGGCAATGGCAGCAAGTTCTTTCGGACGCTGGCGTGGCCGTGAATGGGGAGCTTGATCAATGGGTTTCGGCGGCGGAAAAGCAATGCGCGGAACTGGACTATCGTGAATCGATCCAAGCGGCTGCGGCGCGGTTGGACACGCTGGCGGACTTGATGAAAAAAATCAACGATTGCGAGGCGGGTTTCACGAATTACCTCACCGTGCGGCCGGATTTGCTTCAGCGCGCCGCGGCGGCGCAGATGCGCTTCGACGCTTATGACCGTGAATGGAAAAAACTCGATGGCGGGTTGGTCTCATTAAAGCAGGCCCGCACGTTCGCTGATTTTTCGTCGGCGATCAAATCGATAACGTCGTCGGAATTTTCCAGCGCGCCAGCAGCGACGGCGGCAAATGCCGTTCAATCGTTGGGTGCGAGTGAGGAGATGATGCTGCGATCATTGTTGGACGCAACGAATGCGGCCACGTGGGCGTTTATCAAAAAGGCGAAATCGCCCAAATTGATTCCGCAAATCGCAATGCCGGTGGAGCGCGGGCTTTTCAAGCAACTGGACGAGGACCCAGCGGTGAATGCGGACCATCAGCGCTACCGGTTTTGGCTGGACCCGGCGGGAACTAAAACCGTGGAGTGGATTACGGCGGGCGTGCTGGACAACTCGGTGGGATGGAAGCAAATCAAGGCGTGGGTGGTTTCCGCGAACGACACGAACGCCACGTTTGCAGATCGTGATTATGGTTACTTTAACGGGCAATGGAAATTGTCGCCGACGCAACCGGTCTATCGGCTGGACCAAACGTCGGGCCTGAAGGAGACGGCTGCATTTGGCGCGATGGAATTAAGGAAAGTCTGGCCCGGCGAGGATGCCTACGCGCGGCCATTGTTGCAGGTGTTGGATGCCGTGAAGGATTCGGACGCAGGGTCGCCGGTTTTTCGGGCGTACCTGTTCAATCAATTTGTGGATTTGATGAAATATCAGTCGGAAGAGTGGGGGCTGTCGTTTTGTCCTTCCGCGTGGATGGCAGAGGCGCGAATCCGTGATATCGCCGGTGGAAAAATTGCGAGCGGCGATTGGTTTGTTGCTTCGAAAACAAATGAATGGAACGCGAAGCTGGAGCAATTTTTTGGCGCGGCAAAAGGTTTGTCTTACTTGAAGCAGGCGGCCGGGAACCTGGCGCTCGCGCAAGCAGTGGCGGGAGATGGCTTGCATTACGCGGGTTTCGTGGGACTGGACGGGAAGCCGGTTCTGATGGGTGAGCAGCCATCCGGCGACGTGTGGGGATACGATGCGGCGGGCAAACCGGTGCTGGTCACTGGCCCGGCGATGCCGCTCTCGCCACTGTTTGCGCTCTCGATTCCGCGGGAGGATTACCTGGCGAAAGTGGGCGTGGATGCGAAAGCGCTGTCGTTTGCAAACGGACTGTTGCCGTTGTTTCATTCTAAAAACTGAAATTATTTATGGCCCAATTTCCAATCGATCTCAAAACGAGCGCGGCGAAAGCAGGCAATCCGGAACTGCTGGCGTGGTCGCAAAACGACATTGAAAACCGGCTCGGCTTCAAAGGCGGGCGCTATACAAGCGTGAATCATGCGCTGGCGTTCCTGATGGGCGCGGTGCTGGCGGGAATTCTTTACGCCTTGATGATATTCGTTTTCAGCCATGTGCCGGGCTTTTCGACAATCGCAACGATTTACATGCGGCCGAGCAACCAGTTTGCGGTAATACCGGCGACGTTTTTCTTTTTCGTCGGAATTTCAGTCCTGATTTTAAAAGGAAAAAAACTGAAACTTCAGGAGCGCGCGTTGAAATTGTCCGCTGTGCCGGCGGAGCCGGAATTCGTGCTGAACGAAAGTACGGCGGCGACGGTGTTGAACCGCATTCATTCGCTGGTGGATCATCCGCGACATTTCGTGCTGCTCAATCGCATCGATCGCGCGCTGTCGAATTTCAAAAACATCGGCCAGGTGAATGACGTGTCGGCAATTTTGCGCGCGCAGGCGGAGAACGATGAAGACCTGGTGGCATCCAGCTATACAGTCGTTAATGGCTTGGTGTGGGCGATACCGGTGCTGGGATTTATCGGGACGGTTTTGGGATTGAGCCTGGCAATCGGGCGGTTCACGTCGACATTGCAGGCGGGCGGCGACCTGGAAAAAATTCGCGCCTCGCTGCAAGGCGTGACCGGCGGATTGGCGACGGCGTTCGAATCCACGCTGGTGGCGCTGACGTTTACGCTCATTCTTCAGTTGGTCATTACTTTTCAGCAAAAGCGCGAAATGGCTTTCCTGGATGAGTGCAATGATTATTGCCACTCGTACATTATTTCCAAATTGCGCCTGGCGGAGCGGCCGGCGCCAGCGCCCGCCCCGGCTTCGGCGGAAGCGAAATCATGAGAGAGCGTTTCCGGAGTTTCGATTCCAAGATCAGTTTTTTCGCTTTCGCGGACATCATTACCGCGGTGAGTGGGATGTTGATTTTTATCACGCTACTGCTGGCGACGGACCTGGGGCATCCGACTGATAATCGCTCGTCCGCAGCCGAGGCGAAAATGGAGAAGCAACTTCAGGAAACACTCCGGCAACAGGCGCAGGCCGATGCGGAAAACAGGGGCCTGCAACAATTGCTGACGACGGCCAATACCGCGCCGGCGGCGGACAAATTGGAGTCGGACATCGCGCGGTTGCGCGCCGAACTGACCGACGAAAAAAGCAAACATGCGGGGTTGGCGGAGGAATTGGCCGCGAGCAAATCGGCGTTGGAGGAGCGGGACAAAGTGTTGGGTATTACGGCTGTGCGGCAGCAGATCCAGGACGGCGTGGGGAAATTGGCGGCGCTGGCGCGGGAGGACGAGAAGGTGCGAGACGAGACCACTGCGCTGGAGCAAAAAATTAAAGGCGTCGAGGCGAAAATCGTGAAGCTGCGCAGCCGCGAGGGGCAAATCTGGCTGATGCCGGACCGGAGTCAGACGACCAAGGAGCCGATTCTGGTGGTGGTGAGTGGCAAGGGGGTGGAGGTTGAACGGTTTAATCGTCCTGAACTCGGCCAGCGGTTTGACAAGTCCGGCGCGCGTGCGGGGTTCGAGGCTTATCTGAATCGCTCCAAGGAGGCTCAGCAATATTTTGTTTTCCTGATTCGGCCATCGGGAATCGCGATTTTTAAGGACCTCGAAAAAATGACGCGAAAGAAAAATTTTGAGATGGGATTCGATGCTCTGGAAGAGGATCGCGAGATTCATTTTACTGCACCGCCGCCGCTTGATGATGAAGAGGTGTCCGGAAAGAAACCTGACCGCATGACTGGCCCGCCCGGTACGCCGAGCTCTATGGCAAACGCACGTGGTTCCGGTGGAACTGACACGACTGAAGGACCGAGTGGAGTTCCGACGGCGGGGCCGCCGACCGATGGAGGATCCGGGACTAATATGACTTCCGGGTCGGGCGCGACTAACGGGATCGATACGGCTTCTGGAACCAATGCGCTGTCAGGGACCAACGGGACCTCTGAGATCGGTGCGATGTCGGGAACGAATACGGTTTCTGGAACGAATACGACCGCGTCACCACCACCGCCGCCGAAACCGAAGAGTTGGTGGCAGCGTTTTCTGGAATGGATTGGCATTAAATGAATCTGCGCCGACGCAAACCGCACGACAGTCTTTACATGTTGCTCGATACGATGTGCAACGCGTTCGGCGGCATTATTCTTTTGGCGGTGCTGGTGGTGTTGCTTACGAGCAAGGCAAAGACCCAAAACGCCGACGCGGATTCCACCCGGTTATTGGAGCGCCGGGTTGCGCTGGCCCAAACGAATCTTCAGCAGTCACTTCAACTGGCTGCCGCGCTTCACGCGCAGGCCGGTGACCCGCGGTGGAAAACGCAAGTATCGTTGCTCGCGGAGCGTCAGCAACTGGACGAAAAGTTAAAGGCGATTCGCGAGCTTGCGGCCAAAAACGCCGAAGAGATCGATGCCAACGCCAGTTCGGACCCGAGCGATCGGTTGAAGAAGCTCGATGCTCAACTCACCGACGGTGAGGTTAAGAAATTGGAGGAGCAAAATAAAATCGACGCTTCGAAAGAGGAGAAGAAACGCGTGGCGACGCAGCTTGATGTGCTCGAGAAAAAGATGGACGAAGTGGTGAAGCGATCGCAACAGGAACTGCGACTTCCCAAGGAACATAATACCGAGCGGCAGGCAGTCTATATCATCGTCATTTATGGCCGCGTCTATTTTTGCCACAACGTCGACATGACGCGAAACGAAACGGACATCAAATGGTCAGACCGTGGCGGGGTGGAATATTCCGACCCGAGGAAGGCCAAAGGATTGGATCCAGTCGCCAACGCCGCGCAGATCCGAACTTATTTCACAGCGCAGGCGCACAATTCGGTGTATGTGGTTTTTCTGACGCTGGCGGATTCGTTCCCGGCGTTTATCCGCGCGAAGCAACTCGCGGTGGAATGCGGACTGCCTTATGGATGGATGCCATGGGATGTATCACTGGACGGCCCGTTGTGTTTCAGCACCAGCGGCTATTCGCCAAGCCCGCAATAAATGCAAGCGGCACTGGATTTCTCCAGTGCCGCGAGTGTCTGCTTAAATACTTCCTGTTGCGTCAGGGACGCTGTGGATCTTAGAGCGACTTGCGTCCGGCGGCTTTGGCCTTGGCCCATCGGGCTTTGGCTGCGGCGGCGATTTTTGCGCGGGCGGCGGGGCTCATTTTTCGTCTTCCGGCCCCGGCTGATGCGGCGGGCTTCTTGCCCTTTACCTTCGCCCAGCGCGCTTTTTGAGCGGCGGCGATCCGGGCGCGCGCGCTGGCGCTCATGGTTCTTTTCCCGGAGGCAACGCGCGTTGCACCCTCTTCACCCAAAATCTTCCCAAGTTCATTCTGCAAGGTATCTATCTGTTCCTTGATAGCCGCCGCCCGTCTAAGTTGCTGTGCTGATAGACTATTAATTGAATTCATATTGGGAGTATTAGATTCACATGCGGACTATAAGTCAAGTAGGTGGTCATAAAGAAATGCCTTAATGGCGTCAGTAGAATCACCTTGTTTGCGGTTAATGAGTGCGGAGGCGGGTTTAACCACCGGCAACTATCTTGACGATTTCGAGACGGTCGCCGGCTTTGAGCTGGCGATGGGAAAATTCCGAAGGCGCCACGGCTTCGCCATTGTGCTCGACCACCACGCTGCGCGGCAAAAGATTTTGAGCGACCAGAAAAGTCTCAATGGAACAGGGAAGTTTTGCTTCGCTGGTTTTTCCGTTGGCGATGATGGTGTTGGAGCTCACGAAAACAGATTGTCGAATTCGTTATGAGTGCCGATCCAAATCCATTTTGATGGTGTCGCCCGACCGAACACCTACAGCACGATATTGCTCGTTAACGCGGACGGACCAGAGATTGTCTCTTGCCTGGAGTTTTTTGAAACGTAGAGAAGGATGATTGGGTGTATTTTCAAAAATTCGCCACGCATGGCGAGCTCGATTTTTTACAGAAGGTGCCAATCGTTGATAAGCGCGCCAAAAAGAGGGCCGAGCTTTGGAGATCACAACTTGCCAGGTTCGAGCGGTTCTGATTCTCCTTCGCGGAGCGCGTCCGCAACAAAGGCATCAAGTTTGGGCCGCGACCGAGAATCTGCGATGATTCGCTCCCAGGCAATATCGCTGGTCTGTTGCGTAAGAAAGCGCGCAAAATCGATTACTTCCTGCGCCTTCTCTTCGGGCAATTGGTTTACGATCTCGACCAGTTCCTTGGCTGCCTTCGTCATGTGAAAACGATAAACGGCCTCTCTAATTCTGGCAACTTTCTTGAGACGGATAAATTCATCGGTAACTGTACGTTTTAAGGTGTGGAAAAACTGTCATTAAGCCATCAACGCCGCGTCCCAATCTTTCCAAACCGGTTCGTAGCCGAGTTTGCGGAGCAGGTCGGCGACTTCGCGAGGGGAGCGTTCGTCGGCAATTTCAAATTGGCCGGTGGCGTTGGTGGCGTGGCCACTGGGCGTGGCCCATTCGCTTGCGCCAATTTCCACGATGCGGCCGCGTTCGGTATGGTGAATGTTTTCCTTGCCCGCGCCGGTGTAGCCGCCGGGCTCGGTGTGGCTGCCGGCGCTTATCAAGGTGATGCCGAGCGGTATCAGGCCGTCGCGCAGGCTGGCTTGTTCGCGAGTCGAGAGCACGAGGCCGACGTCGGGGAACATGAGGCGAAAGGCGCAAATGAGTTGCGCGAGGTCGCGGTCGGTCATGTGTGTGAGCGGCTGGAATTCGCCGGCGCACGGACGCAGGCGCGGCAGGGAAATGGTGACGGAAGCTTTCCAGCAATTGCGCAACAGGTAGTCCGCGTGCGCGGCGACACAAAGCGCTTCGTAGCGCCAGTCCGCCAGGCCGTAGAGTGCACCGAGACCGAGCCGGCGGAAACCAGCGGCGTAGGCGCGTTCGGCGGTTTCGACGCGCCAATCGAAATTCTTCTTGGGACCGTTGGTGTGCATGTTGTCGTAGATGGCGCGGTCGTAGGTTTCCTGGTAGACGACAAGCCCCTCTGCGCCAGCCTGGACGAGTGGGTGATAATCTTCGGTTTCCATGGGGCCGACTTCGAGCGAGATGCCCGGCCATTCGTGGTGCAGCGCGGTGACGCAGTCTTTAAGATAATTTCCGGAAACAAATTTCGGATGTTCGCCGGCGACGAGGAGGATATTGCGAAATCCCTGGTCGTGGAGGGCCTTGGCCTCGCGGAGCATTTCGTCGACCGAGAGGGTGACGCGCAGGATGGGATTATCGCGTGAGAAGCCGCAGTATTTGCAATTGTTGATGCATTCGTTGGAAACATAGAGCGGCGCGAACAAGCGGATAACTTTGCCGAAGCGTTGCTGGGTCATGGTGTGCGCGCGGCGGGCCATCGGTTCCAGAGACTCGGCGGCAGCCGGTGAAATGAGGGCGGCGAAATCGGCGAGCGATAGCCTGGCTTTGCCAATCGCTTCGCGCGCGGTGGCGCTGGCGGTGGTTTGGGAGCGTTTGACCAGCTGGTCGAGCGGCAGCGAATTCAATTCTGAAACAAAACTCACGGTTCAAAAGTAACAAAACGGGGGATAATGTCGAATGACGAATGACGAATGGGACAAGGCGCACCGTACGGCATTTTTCTTTCGCCCCATCCGGGGCTCGGCGATTTTCACGCTCGGTTCCCCCGGCTCGCGCCGTGGCTAGAGCGGTTTAAAAAATACTGTAGCCATTCGGAAGGAAACTGCCG
>DATAZE010000062.1:0-180161 GCA_036272195.1 Verrucomicrobiia bacterium
CCAGGTTTCGGCGGCGGGGCAGACTTCGATGATGTAACCGTCGGGAAGGATGTTGAGCAAACTTTCAAACTCGGGAGTGTGAAACGTAAAACGTGAAGCGTGATTTTCGGCGTCACCCATTCGGGACCATGCAAAGTGTCCGTCCTTTAACGCGACTCCCCATTCGAACCATCTTTTGGCTTTTGCATCCCAGCCCAGCCGATGCACTGGCATTGAGTCCATGAGCTCGTTCGAAAAAATAATCGTTTGCGCCGGCGCTGAAGTTTTGGCGAGTGCAGAGATTTCCGGAATCCATACCACTGTCTCCGGAAATTCCTGAAGCTTCGCCTGTTGCCATTGCCAGCGTCGTGCGGAAGGTTCGACGATATAATATTTCAAGCGGCCGAAAATGTTTTCCCGCCGCTCGCGCATCCAACCCAATATGTCGGCGGCCAACTGCCCGTTATGCGCGCCCGCTTCGACAATCCTGATGTCCGCGTCCTGCCCTATTTCCAGCCATTCGGCGAATTGAAACGCCAGCAGTTCGCCAAATAAACCGCCCACGCTCACGCTGGTGAAAAAGTCGCCTCGCCGGCCGATATTGTCCTTTTCTTTTTCATAAAATCCATAATCGGGACAATACAATGCAATCTCCATGAACCGGACGAACGGTATCGTTCCCGTTCTTCCTATTTCAGCAGCAATTTTTTCGGCGATTTCGCTCACGAAATTAAGTGTGGTGCGGATTTAGCTAACATCCGTGTTGGACGTAAAGAGATTATGGCAAAAATCGACGCTTTCTTCAATTTGATGTTCGAGCAAAAAGCCTCGGACCTGCACCTGGCTTCAGGCAACGCCCCGATGCTGCGCATCAACGGCGAGCTTCAGCGCGTGGATTTCCCGCCGCTCGAAAACGACAGTCTCAAGACGATGCTCTATGAGATTGCGCCGGAGTATAAGATCAAGATTTTCGAAGAAACTGGCGACGTCGATTTCGGCTACGAGATTCCAAACATCTCCCGCTTTCGCGCGAATTTCTTCAACCAGAAGAACGGCGTGGCGGCGGTGTTCCGCCAGATTCCCAGCAAGGTGCTCTCATTTGAGGACTTTGAAAAATTCGACGCCCCACTGCCGGCGGTGTTGAGAAAATTTGCCATGCTGCATCGCGGCCTGGTGGTCGTCACCGGCCCAACGGGTTCTGGCAAATCGACAACCCTGGCGGCGATGGTGGATTACGCGAACAAAAACCGCCGCGACCATATTATCACGGTGGAGGACCCGATTGAATTCGTGCACGAGAGCAAAAACTGCCTGGTCAACCATCGCGAGGTGGGCGTGCACACCAAGAGCTTTGCCTCGGCTTTGCGCGGCGCGCTGCGCGAAGACCCGGACATGATCCTGGTCGGCGAGTTGCGCGATTTGGAAACCATCGAACTGGCACTGGTGGCGGCCAGCACCGGGCATCTCGTCTTCGGCACTCTCCACACACCGAGCGCGGCCAAAACGGTCGACCGTATCATTGACGTTTTCCCGGCGGAGCAGCAGAACAAAATCCGGGCGACGCTTTCCGAAGCGTTGAAAGGGATTGTCGCGCAAAACCTTTTCAAGCGCGTGGACAAAAAAGGACGCGTGGCCGCCCTGGAAATTCTCGTTTTCACGACCGCCATCGCCAACCTCGTCCGCGAGGGCAAGACGCATCAAATCCCCGGCATGATCCAAGTCGGCAAACGCCAGGGCAATCAGCCGCTCGATGACGCGATCATGGAACATTTGCGGATGAAACGAATTTCCCCGGAGGAAGCCTACGACAAGGCGCTGGACAAAAGGAAGTTCCGGTCGTTCCTGCCGAACCCTCCAGAGGAAGAAGAAAACTGATTAAGTTATGCGCCGCCCCGAGTTGGATCTTATCCTCAACGCGATGCTCGATTCGCAGCCGGAAGTTTCCGACCTGCTGTTCACGGTCGACAAACCGTTGCAGGTCGAATCCTTCGGCGAATTGAAACCCGTAGCCGTCGACCCGCCTATCGAGGCGCTCACGCCGTTTCAAACCGAGATGATTGCGCTCAATCTTATCGGGGAAAACAATTGGCACGCCGAGGATTTGTTGCGGCGCGGCTCGTGCGATGCGGCCTATACTCTGACGGACAAGGCGCGTTTTCGTATCAACATCTTTTCGCAGCGCGGAAATTATTCGATCGTTTGCCGCAAACTGAACACGGAAATCCCGTCGCTCGACAAACTGAGCCTCCCGGAGATCATCCGGCTCGTGCCGCGTGAAAAAACCGGCCTCGTGCTCGTGACCGGCGCGACTGGTTCCGGTAAATCGACGACGCTCGCGGCTATTCTCAACGAAATCAACCTCTCCAAGCCGGTCCATATCATTACGCTCGAAGATCCGGTTGAATTCGTGCATCCGCACCATTCAGCCACCTTCAATCAGCGCGAACTTGGAACGGACTTTGACAATTACTCCAACGGCCTACGCGCCGCGTTGCGCCAGGCGCCCAAGGTCATTCTAGTCGGCGAAATGCGCGACCGTGAAACGGTCAAAATCGCATTAAGCGCCGCTGAAACCGGCCATCTCGTGTTGAGCACGCTGCACACGATTGACGCTGGCCAGACCATCAATCGTATCCTGGGTATGTTTGAGACCGAGGAACAGGAACAGATTCGCGGCCGGCTTGCGGAAACGCTGAGGTGGGTGGTCAGCCAGCGATTAGTGCCGCGCGAAAGTGGTGGCCGTTACGCGATGTTGGAAATCATGGGCTCGAATTTGCGGACTCAGGAAACCATTCGCCTCGGCGAAACCGAAGGCAAAAGCTTTTACGAAATCATCGAAGCCAGCCAGCCTTTCGGATGGCGCACGTTCGATTTCTCGGCGCTGGAAGCGTTCGAAAACGGCACGATCAGCGAAGAGACCGCCCTGCTCTATTGCACGAAACGCGGGCCGGTGACGCGCGGCATTGATAATCTTAAAAAGTCGCGCGGCGAATCCACCACGGACATCGCATCGTTGCGCATGAAGGAAAAAGAAAAGGCGGCCGCGAAGGACGCGGAAGCGCCGCCGTCAGGCCTTAAACTCAAATTGAAATAATTTATGTCCGCTCAATTTGATTTTGTCAGCACAACCGATAAGCCGGCGCTGCTCGCATTTTCCACCCCCGAATGGCTTGAAGCCGCCCGTTCCGCGCTCAGCGAACTCGGCTACAAAGTTCATACGGCCGCCACGCACGGCGATTTTCTCATTCGCTTCAGCCAGATTCGCTACCAGGTAGTCATCATCGAGGAACGATTTGCCGCGAACGATATCACGGAAAACATGACGCTGGGCGCCATGCAACGGATGCCCACAAACCAGCGCCGCAATGCCACGGTGATTTTGCTCGGCGATTCCTTCCAGACTTTCACGCCGATGCAGGCGTTTCAACAGAGCGTCCATGCGGTCATCAACAGTTCCGAACTTTTTCTGCTCAAGCAATTGATCGAGAAGACGATTGCCGATAACGAACTTTTCCTTCAGACCTTCCGCGAAACACAAAACCGGGTGCACACGGCGGGCAAGGGCGATTAAATTAAAGGCTGCGCCACAGCGGTTGATTCATCAAACGTATGTTTGACTCATCTGTGAAAGCTCAGGAAGCGTGCGGTTCAAAGGGACCTTTCGGTCTTTTTGGCAAAGCGTACGCTTTGATGATCACGGTGATCATCGATGATTCACATCCACTGGAAAAAGAGATGCGGATCATCAACGAGCGTTACGTCAATTGGCTGAAGCGCCACGGAAAACATTGTGAAGACCTGGTCCTCGGATTCACCGCTCCCGCGAATTCCGAAGAGGCGATTTTAACTCAATGCCGGCGTCTTTTGATGCAAGACGTGGGAGATGACAAGACGCTCGCCGCGATGAATGTCGATGTGGTGGTGGTGGACGCGAGCACCGGGGAGAGCAAACAATTTAAGTTGAAATGGGACCCCAACGCGCGGCTCGGCGACGAACTGCTCAAAGATCCGGTCGCGCTGGGCCTCCGCAATCCATCGCTACCAGGTAAGGAAGTACTGCTCTTCGAGGAAAATGATGAGGAATTGGCGTCCGCGATTGCGGAAGCGCGCCGACGGATTCCAGAACTTAAAAAAATGCTGGATTCTCCCCAGGCCGGCGTCATCGTGCGCGTTCCCTGGATCGACGGAGAAATTCGCAACGTCTATGAAGCGGCGCTTGTGGGACGCAAGGGCGACGAACTAAAGGTGGAATTTACTCCCGATTACGCCCCAGGCCCGATGCGAATAACCTTTCATTTTGACGACCTCCTGGACTGGACCGTGCACCATGAAAATGGCACGAGTACGGGCGGATTTACTGAACAGACATTGGAAAAAAAGGGCGGCTGACCTCGTTCCACGGTCACATTCGCTCTACGGAATATCAGAAACAGAATCTCGTTATCCCCTGCCCTCACTTCGTCACGAGATCGTCAAACGTCCATAGTATTTTGTCCTCACCAGCAGAGCGAATTTCCATCTCCTGACCGGATATCTGGTGAAAGAAAAATGGCGTGCCGTAGACATCCACCATTTCACCCTTCTCGTTAACGCGCACGCCGGAGTCGGCGATGAAATTAATCTGCCTTGGATTTTTTCCCATGAGCGCCGCAGTGATCTCGGCGTTGTTGCCCACCGGGTTTTGGCTGAAGGCCGAGCGGTAATTGCCTAGCGCGACGCGGGCCTGGTCCAAGACGGTCAGGGGCGGCAGGACTGGTTCTTCATTCGTGCCTGCTGTTGGACCCGGCACTGGGTTCGGTGAAGTGACTCGCGAAGCAATTTCGTTCGAACCGGCTGTAACAGCGGCCATACCATTGGACGAAGAAACCGTTTGCGGCGTGGAAGCCGCCGGAGAATTCGAGCCGTTTTCAGATGCGGTTCCGTTTTGTGCAGGCGGAAATAAATTGTAAGTGTATTTGCGCGGAAAGAAGAAAAACAATCCTGCGATGATGACCACGACAACGACAACTACCTCCCAAAATCTTTTCATCTCACGAGGCCTTCATGAAGCCCAGATTCGCAGTCGCGAAACGGCCGACGTTTGGAAAGACGGTGGCCAGATTGCTACTGTCCACGCCAAACCACGTGGCGATAGTGGAGAAATACTGGTCGATGGCAGTCGTCGGAATCCAACGGCCGGTACCCGTGTCGTCGGGGCCGTTGACGGTGAGCGTGGGAAACTTGCCATACGTTTTGCCGCCCAGCACGGAGCCGTTTTTCGCCGCGCCCAAGCCGCCGAGGATGAGGTGATGGCTGCCCCAGCCGTGGTCGCTCCCCTGCCCGTTGCTCGGGAAGGTGCGCCCGAAATCGCTGGCGGTGAACAAGGTGACCTGGTTCTGCAAACCCAATTGTTCCATGGCCAGTTGAAATGTCTTCAGCGACTGGCTTAACTCCGCGAACAAATTCGCATGGGCGCCGACCATCACGTTGTTGGGATTAGTATTTGAATAATTCGTCTGGCCACTGTGCAAATCATAGCCGCCGACCTGGCAAAAGAAAATTTGCCGCTTCATGCCGAAGCCATTTTGGCCGGAAGGCGGCGCACCCAGTCTCCGGTTGCCCGCATCGATCAGCCGCGCCACCATTTTCAATTGCTGGCTCAGGCTCGAAGTGACGGTGTTTCCGCCGGGCGGCGTGATCGTGGTCGGATAACCATTGGTCCAAAAATTCGCCGGAGCGCTATTCGTAATGGCGCTATTCAAGAGCGCGCCGGTATTGATGCTGTGCTCGGTTACGCCCGCGTATGCCTGCGCCTGCATGTTCGGATAGGGCAGTCCCAGGATGTTCGTGAGCGCCGCCAGGCGCGCACCGCTCACGCCATTCAGAGAAATCGCGCCGCTGGTCGAAACAGCATACTGCGAGACAATATTGCCGACTTCGAATGTGTTGGCTCCCGCCAGCGAAACGGACAGGGAAATCTGGGCGCTCGGATTCACAGCGTTCAACAGGTCCGCGCAACGCCCTCCCCAGCCAGTCAACGCCGGTTGGTCGGGAACACTGGTCTGCCATTGCGTGACCTGGTCGGCGTGGGAAAAAAGCTGCGGCGGCCGCTGCCCGCCGTTCATATATTGCGAGCGCGTGATCGGCATGACCAAAGTGCCGGCATTCATGAGCACCGCGAGTTTGCCCGCCTGAAAAAGCTGCTGCAATTCCGGGCAGGCCGGATGAAGACCAAACGTATGCCCGTCAGGATCGACATAATCGGAGGTGCCGTTGCTCTGTTTCAGTGGCAGGATCGCGCCTTGCGGGATGGCCAGCACCGGCGTGCGGATCGCCGAGTAATTGCTGTACTCGGACGAAATCGTGGGCACGATCAGGTTGTTCGAATCGTTGCCGCCCGCGAGAAAAATGCACACCAGCGCCTTGTAATCGCTGACGTTCGATTGCGCCACGGCAGCGTTCATGAACCGCAAATCGCGGATGGCGGAAGTCATCGCCGCCGTGCCCACCGCGGCGCAGGCGGCGCGGCGGAGGAAATCGCGGCGCGTGATGACCGATATGTTCTTATCGTTCATAAATCATTTCTGGATCGTGAAGTCCGGCGACGCGGTAATCAAATGAACCACCGCCCGCACGCGGTCGCGCATCTGACTTTGCGTGGGTGCCGTCATGCTAAAGGGGAAATTCACCGTGTTCGTGACGTAGCGCACGATGTTGCTCTTGCCGGCCGCGGACAATTGGCCCGCCACCAGCAGCGAATTCAACGAATCCACCAGCGCCGGGACATTGGCCGGGGCGGTGTAATTCGTCGATATCCATGGCCCAAGGTCGAGCACGATGGCGCCACCACCGTTGTTGAAACTGCTCAGGCCGTTGGTGTTGCCGTTGTTCACCAGAATGCCGCCTTCCAGGAAATTCATCTGCAATGCAACACTCGTGTCCGAGGTCAATTGAAACTCCGGCGTAGTCAATCCAGCCGACGCGAGCGCGCCGGGAAATTCGTAGTTCGGGAAGAAGAAATTGAACACCGTTGCCGAGCTGAGCGGCGATTGGGAAAGACTGAATGCGGAGCCATTATCGGTACGGCCGAGATTCCAGGTGTTCCACTGCACCGTGACATTTCCGGACCGATTGAGCGCTGGCGGGTCGAGGGGATAAACACTGCCACCGCCCTGCGTCTGACTCGTGGAATTGGTCACCACGATCGTAAAATGTGATGCGTCCGGTATGGTGTTCACCTGGTAGGGACCATCGGCCGGAGTCGTGGAATTGAATACGACATAAACCGTTTCATTCGACGACAGCCCATGCGGCCCGGCGCAACTGATGGTGACGTTTGTTTTGCTTTGCGAAAAACCGCTGATGGAAATTTTCGACAATAAACAATTCCCGGAACGCACCGCGGCATCCTGCGTGGCGACCGTGAATGACGAGGAAGAATTCACGGTGACCACCTGATAGACTCCGTTGGCTCCGCCGCCAGTCGTGAAGGTGAGATAGGCGGTATTTCCCACGACCAATCCATGGCCGGAGATGTTCAAGGTGATCAAGTTTGTGTTCTGCGTGTACGTTCCTGAACTAAGATTTGGCGTATTGATGGTAAAAGTGTTCGAACCGGTGACGGTTACCGAATAGCCCTGGTTCGGCAGCGCGGGATTTCCCGAAGTATCGTTGAAAGAGAGTTCAAAGACATCGCCGTTGTTCATCCGATGCGGCGCGGGAGTGGAGACGCTGGTGGTTTGGGTGCCACTTTCGGCATATGTGCCGGTCGTGGTGGGCGGCGCGGGAAATGCGCGCGCCATTGCCGTCACGCGCAACAGCGGCTCGCGCTGTTTGCCAAACGCCGGGTCCGAGACAGAATTCGTTCCACGGGCCTCGGGATCCAGCAAGACGGTCTTAATTACGGCCGCCATGTCGCCGCGCACGCCGTTGCCGTTGTCGTTGAATGTTTGCGCGACGCGGTACAAATAACCCCGGCTCGGATTACTGGTCACCAGCCGTTGGATTAACTGCCGGCAGATGAAAGGCCCGACGTTTTGATTATTGAAAATGGAATCCAGCCCCTGCTCCAAATCCTGTGAGCAATAGAAATCGAAATTCGTCAGCGTGGTATTGGATGCATTGCCCAGTGCGGGCGGCAGCGTGACATTATCGAGGAGCAATTTCGCGTTCAGATCGTGATGCAGCGGGACCAATACCATGACGTTGGTATAATTGACCGACGGGCTGAAGTTCGTGGGATACCGGCCGTTTGGCTGGTTGGGCTGATAATAATTCCAACCGGTAAATGTTTGGGCGAACCCATTCACCACGTCCTGATTATATGTTGGCACCAGATTTCCGCTTGAGTCCAGGATCAAGGTTCCATCCGGCCACAGCCGGTTCAGGCCGACGGAGAAAAGCTGGTTAATTTCGCGCGCGTAGTTTTCGTTCGCGTGAAGGCCTGTGATGATGCTGCCTTTGTTATTGCCCTGCATGTTGAGGTAAACGCCCATCGCCGGAGTCAATGTGACCGCTTTGAGGAGCGACCGGAAATTGCCAAACGAATTGTCCAAGAGCGTGTCGTAATAATACCCCAGCGCATCCGCGTGGTTCTGCAACGTGCCGGTTTCCGAGGCCACCATGATTTCGCTCAGCGCAAATGCCACGCGTTGCCGCAATTGGTCGGGGGCGGTCACGGAATTCTGCCACCAGGCATTGAACCAATCACTGCTGGGCCACGGGTTGCTCGGGTCCGGGTTCTTGTGGGCAAACACGACCGGCAAATGATGGGTCACCGGCAATGACATTTGGTTATCGATCCAATTGGCGTAGCCGAGCGACTGCACGGAAGCGACGTCCGCCTGGCTCGGCCCGAAAGTCGCCTGCGTGAGAAAACGCGCGGCGGCATTTCGGTCCGCGGAGTCATCCATCCATGGCGGTGGGAACGGCGGTGGAGTGAACGTCTGTGAACCGTCCGCCAGCGTGAAGTGCCCGGCGATTTCACCGTTCGGATTTGCCGCGGTCTGAATTTCGATGAAGCACTTATTCTCGTGGATGATTTCGAGAATATCACTCACCCCAAGGGCGCCCGTGGGTTTGATGGTCCAGGCATAGCTGCCATCGGGCTGCGGATGCGCGGCGGCAATGTCAAACAGCAGCGTGGTTGGAAAATTCAGGTACGGGTCCGAGTAGATGTGGTCGACGTGCGTGCCGGCGAGATTGTTGACTGAGTAAGTCAAAATCGCCTTGGTGCCGTCCGCGCTCAGGCGCAACGAAGCCGAGCCAACGGCGTCGCTGTTAATGCCGGGCAGCGCCAGCATATTTGCCGAATACAACGTTCCGGGAATATTCACCGGGAGCGGCGAATAATAACGCGAGACCAGGTAGCTCGGCGTAATGCCGGCAGGAACGGTGTTCGTGCCCATCGGATCCTGCAACCAGCTCACGGACCAATTATCGCTCGCGTTAGCTCCGGCCTTGTGCAGGATTTCGATATAATATTTCTGCCCGGCGCGAAGTGAGAGCCACCCGGACTTTTGCGAGGCCTGCACGTTCCATTGACGTGGCGTAGTTCCGTTATGGCCGGGCGAAGTGGGATTGTTCGTGGGCGTGACCCAGGCGCGCAAAACTTTGTTGACGGATTCGCCATCGTTCGAAATCCAGAGTTGCGCCGAATCGCTGCCAGCCACCCAGAAGTAATAATGGCCTGTGACCGGCGCGGTGAAATAACCTCGAATCCGCTCGCCGTAATTGTCCCCAAAATCCGTGAGGCCTTCCAAACCGCCTAGCGGTGCGATGGAATTGGCGGGGATGTTCACTGGAATATCGGAAATGTTCACACCGGTCACGTTTGTCCACACTTCCCGCACGACTGAACTGCCGGTATCAAGAATGAGGATGTCGAGCGCAGTGGCGCCGACGCCTACCGAATTGCTGGCCGTCAACGGCACCGAGTAATCGCCCGCCAGCAATGGCACGCCCGCGATGGCGCCGTTGGTGGTATTGAAACTTAGACCCGGCGGAAGGTTCGTGGCGGTGAAACTTCGCGGCGTATTCGCGCCGGTTACGGTGAAGCTGAATGGCTGGCCCACAAACCCGACGGCGGTCAACGGACTCGTGACAAGTGATGGCGCGTTCGAACTGCTATTATTCACACCGTTGGTTGGATAAAGGCGATTGGAAGGAATGATTTGCCGCGGCTGGCTCGGGCTGTACCAGTACAAGTGCGCCTGGGCCTTGCCGCCGGTTTGCACGTATTCCAGTTTAAGATTGTAACGGGTATTGGCCTGGAGCGCGATGGCGTTGGTCCATTCCAGGCCGCTTTGATTCTGCCATTTATCGATCAGCAACTGATCGTTCACCCATAGCTTCACGCCGTCATCGGAAATTGTGTCGAATACGTAAGTCTCGGAATATTGCGGTTCGATTTGTCCTGTCCAACGCACGCAGTAGACACCGTTGCTCAGGCTGGGCGATGTCCCATTGGTCCAATTGAAATCAATGGCCGGATCGATGCGCGTCAGGAATAGATTGGTGGAATTGAAATTGGTTGCGCTCGAATAATTAAGGTTGGCGTTGGTGTAATAATTCCCGGTCAAGCCGAGGCCGTTCGCAGTGGGTGACGGATAAATCACCACGTTCGCGATATTTGGCGCGCCGACCGAATAGCCGCTGCCCGGCAATAAATTCAATTGCGCG
The DNA here is from genome assembly GCA_036272195.1 of Verrucomicrobiia bacterium. GTDB lineage: Bacteria > Verrucomicrobiota > Verrucomicrobiia > Limisphaerales > DASXHY01 > DASXHY01. Next base: position 10,639 of record DATAZE010000062.1, read on the forward strand.
ATGACCGGCACTTGCAGATTGGCGTTCGCAAGGGGAGTTACCGAAATGGTTTTCGAAAGCGTACCCGGCGGCAGCGTGACTGAAATTGGAAGATTATTGCTATAATCCACGCTCGGCACCGCGAAGCCCGTACCCGGACCGCCGATTCCCACGTTCACTGTGACGGGGTCTAAGCCAAAACCGGATCGCGAAACCGTGAATTGCCCCAAATCCGTCGGTGATTGCCCGAGATCCGGCTGCACCGTGGCGGGATCATTGGCCATGATGATCACGACGTTTTGCGTGGCCATCATGCTCACCGAATATTGATAGTCCGAGATGGGCTGGCCGTTGAAATCGAGGTGGCCGTTGCTGTACGGAGTCAGTGGGTCGAGGCCCAGCTTGTAGGCCTCCCAATCCGTCAACCCTTGCCCCTGGCTATCCACGTCCGAAATAACGACGCGGAAAAATTTCCCCGCGAGGTTTGCGGGCGAGGGAAAACTCACGGTCGTAATTCCTGGCTGCGCCAGCAGATTGGTTTCAATCGACCACACCGGCGGCCCTCCTACCAGCGAGGGGGAACTTTGCAACTGATACATTTTTCCCGGAGCCGCGGGCACGTTCATCACCAGGTTCGTGCCGGAAAGGGTCGCTCCCGCGATATGCGGATAAGAGGTGACGTCAAACGGATCTGTTCCCGCCATGCTTTCGAGGATATTCGGGAAGCCATCGCCGTCCGAATCGGCGTTCGGATCGATGCCGACTGCGCCGTATATTTCCTCCCATACATCACTCAAACCGTTCGTGTTCGAGTCGATGATCGCACAAACACGATTTGCGCCGGCAAACAGGATGAGGAGAGAAATGAACGCCTTTAGCTTGTGGAAAACTTCGTTGCGGGATTCGCGCATTTGCAAGGTGAAGACATGCGTCTCGTATTCATTGCGGAGCGGCTTTTGCTGACGGTCTCATCTTCCTACGAGTCCCCCGTGCGTGTCAAGAGGCAACAACTTTATCGCAGCTTTATTTTGTTCGAAGAGTGAGAAGCGCGGAATTTTGCTCCGTGTGATTCCTGTCGATAACAATAACGTGTCCAGAAATTTTCATTCGGGCGACGCGCAAATTCTACGAAAGTGGCCGCCGTCAGGGATTGAGAATTTTTCCAACCGCAAAGTCCTGAACGAATTCCATGAGTTCGCCCCCATTCAAATCTGACACTGCCCAAAAACTCATTTGCCCGTCTGACCAATGAATGACGTTGAAACCCCGGATGGGTGCGAGCGCGGCGGGTTGGGACGCTTTTTCCGTAGCGGGCCAAACGAAAAGATTTATGACGTGTTTGTTGCGCTGATAAATCAGCGCGGCGGCGTTATGCCCATTGATGTAATCCAACCGGCCGCCAATCAGCGGGAATGCCTGCGAGGCCAGATCCTTGACCGGGGGTGAGAAATCGATTTTGCCGTTGAACCACGGCTTGACCGTGTGCTGATCGGTCGAAACGACATCCAGCGTGTGGCCCGGGATGAGCGAGCGGATGTGACTGGACACGGCGTCACGCGCGAGCAACTGCTCCGGTGACGGGCGGGAGAGCGTCAAGGTCAACAATAGCGCCAGGCAGGCGGTGAAGGCTCCGGTCGTGGCGGTCGTCAACCAATTCCAACTCCATCCGCGCCACTGCGGCGAAGATTTGGCGGGCGATGGCAATTGCGCCTGGATACGTTTCCGCAATTCCGCCGGGGCGGCGAAATAGAGCGCGTCCTGCTTCAGCGACTTTTTCAAACTTTGCACATTGCGCAAGGCCAACGCACACGCGGGGCAATCCTTGAGATGCTGTTCGAGTTCAAGCACGGCCGAGGCTTCCAATTCGCCGTCGGCGTAGGGATCAATGAGTGGTTTGGCTTGCTGGCAGTTCATCGTTGGCCCTCCGGCTTGAATTCCGCGGCGAGGCGTTTCTGCAAAAGCTTCCGCGCGCGCGCCAGGCGCGACATCACGGTGCCGATGGGCACCTCGGCCATTTCGGCGATTTCCTTGTAACTGAATCCTTCCATCTCGCGCAAAATCACAATTTCACGAAATTCCACCGGCAACCCGGCAATGGCGCGGCACACGGCGTCCGCATCGGCGAACGGAACCGGTTCCGATTGCGCCGAACTGTCTTCGATTTCCAAAGTTTCGTCATCAATATCGACTGTTTTTTCCATGGGCCGATTTTTGCGCAGCCAGGTGTAAAATGTATTACGCACGATCGACAGCAGCCATGAACGGGCGTTATCGCCGCGAAAGCTGCCGAAGAACTTGAATGCGCGCAGCGTGGCTTCCTGGGCTACGTCCTGTGCGTCCTGGTCGTTCCCGGCGAGCCAGCGCGCGAGGTTATACGCCGCATCCAAATGCGGCATAACCATCTGCTCAAATAGTTTTGTTCGTTCGCGCTCGTCCACGGAGTGGGACTATTTGCGACCCATCTCATTAATATGCAAGACCAATCTTCCGGCGGTTTTATTCCCGGAATTTTTTACAGCGGCTCCGGGGTTCCGCCGACGAACGAGCGCGGAATTTATTCCGTTACGTTATTCGCGGTATCCGGCCTCTGACCAAAAACAGGTATTACGAAACTAATCACCATCCGCCGGGAATAAATATTCGGGATGTTCGGTTGGAATGGATGCAAACGCAGCCCGAATAAATTGGGTTGCGGAAAAATACAGTCAACGAACATCCATTTATGCAATCACATCCATTGTTAGCCATATTCAACCTCGGCGGCGGCGAAATCGTATTGATCCTCGCGATCGCGTTAATTCTTTTCGGCGGAAAAAAACTGCCTGAGCTCGCCAAAGGTTTGGGCCAGGGCATCCGGGAATTCAAGCGGGCGACGGGCAACGCTTCAAATGAAATGCGCCACGCCATGGAAAACACGTTGTCGGCGGCATCGAAACAGTTGCCTCCGTCGCCAACGGCGGTTGAAGACCATAAGTCCGAGAGCGCCCAGATATGAAAACCATTCCGTGCACGCCCTGGATTTCGGACGAATTTTTCCCGGAAATAAATTTTTCATCCCCGGGAATAAAATCACATCACTCGCAGTCTGGAACGGAAACAAGTCGGTTCAACAATCACAAAACGCAATCAACAAACATGAAAAACAATACCAATAAATTCAAAGAAGTTCGCCGTTTAGAAGCAGAAGCCGACCATATCGAACACGACCACCAGCAGGAACGCGACGGCATTGACCGGCGCGGTTTTCTAAAATGCATGGCCTGGGCCGGCACGGGAATGCTGTGGACGGTCACCGGCGGTGTGCTCGGTTCAAAAATTCTCAGCCCGACCATCGCGAGAGCGGCGGAGACCTCTGTGATGGGCGATTTCAGCTTTGTGCAAATCAGCGACAGCCACATTGGTTTCAACAAACCGGCGAACCCGGACGTAGTCGGCACGCTGAAACGCGCGATCGCGAAAATCAATGCCCTGCCCAGGACACCTGATTTCATTCTGCACACAGGCGACCTCTCGCACCTGTCCGAGCCGGAGGAATTCGACACGCTGGATCAATTGCTCAAGACCACGAAGACCGGAAAAGTTTTTTTTGTGCCGGGCGAACATGACGTCATCAGCGACGGCGGCAAGGAATATCGCAACCGCTACGGCAAAGGCACCAAGGGTGACGGATGGTTCAGTTTCGATCAGCACGATGTGCATTTCATCGGCCTCGTCAATGTGATGAACATCGCCGAGGGCTCTTTGGGAACGATTGGCGCGGACCAACTTGCATGGTTGAAGGATGACTTGAGCAGTCTGGGCGCCAGCACGCCGATCGTGGTTTTTGCGCACATGCCCTTGTGGAGCATTTATCCGCAGTGGGGTTGGGGCACGCAGGATGCCGAACAGGCGCTCGGTTATTTGAAACGTTTCGGTTCGGTGACGGTGCTGAACGGGCACATTCACCAGGTATTCAAAAAAGTGGAAGGCAACGTGACGTTTCATACCGCCGTGTCCACCGCCTTTCCACAACCCCAGCCCGGCAGCGCGCCCAAGCCGGGGCCGATGAAGGTCGCCCCGGAAATTCTTCCCAGCGTCCTGGGCATCACGGAAGTGAATTACGTCGAGAGCAACCACAGTCTCGCAATCGTGGACGATAAACTCGGTTAAAAACCAATCAGGACCAACTATGAACCAGGTTTTTTGGGCACGAATGCACGGCGGGGCGACACATTTTCCCATCGCCTTGATTGTTGTATCGGTGGTTTTCGATGGCGCGGGATACTTCTGCCGCAATGAAGCACGCGGCCGGGAATTCCGTTCCGTCGGATTTTATTCGATACTCATCGCCGCCGCGGCTTCACCCGCGGCGGTGCTTTCCGGCATCGCTTTGAGCAACGGAGTGCTTTTGGGGACTGGCATGCTGGCACTCCACCACTATTTCATCTGGCCGGCGTTCGGGCTATTGATCGGCCTCGCCGTGTGGCGGCTGGTGGTGCGCGAGCGCGCGTCGAGGCTCGCGGGCGGATTTTATCTGACGCTGGCCTGCCTCACCCTGGTGGCCATGATGACCGCTGGATATTGGGGCGGCGAAATGGTCATCGGCAATTGAGGTTCACATGAGAGTATCACTGGAATTCAAGGCAGCCATCCTGGGAACAATTTCCGCTCTGGCCTCAGTCGGCCTCGCCTTTGCGACCGGCAACATGTTTCGTCCACCGCCACAGCCAGTGCCCTCCGCCGGCGTTGAGGCACTGGCGATTCCGCCGGAAGGCACGCCGGCGCACCAGGGCTACACGTTGTTCATGATGAATTGCGCCCACTGCCACGGCAACGACGCGCGTGGCGACGAGGGGCCGGACTTGCACGGCATCACCAAATCAGATGCGCGCATCGCTTCAATGATTAAAAATGGTATCAAGGGTGAAATGCCAAAATTTGGAACGAAACTAAGCGACACGAACGTCCAGGCATTAATCGCGTTTGTGCGGACATTAAATGATTAACCACGACGCAAATTATATACGTGCGTTTGGGTTACGCTGCGTTGCTCATGCTGACGAATCCATCGATAAATAGCGTTAAGCGCAGAGTATTTCGTGGGAACAAATCCAGCCGTGGCCACTCTCATGTCGGAGGTCAAATACACTGTCACCTAGAGAAGCGTCATAAATAAGTGACAAGTATTGTTTGCGCGAAGGATTGGTTTTCTTTATTTTTCACGGCAAAGCAAATCTTAAATCATCAGGGGCCACTTATCAGAACGGATTTCATGGCAGACACCAGGGCACAAAAACGCATCTTAATCGTCGACGATCAACCAATGGTCGCCGATTCTTTGAAACTAATCCTCAAGCTCGACGGTTATGAAGTTCAGACCGCGAAGGACGGCTCGGAAGCGCTCGCGCTCTATGAGCCGAAGAAATTCGATTTGATCTTTATGGACTTCGAAATGCCGGGCATGAAAGGGAATGAGTTGGCCGCGGCCATTAGAGCCCGCGACCCGCGCCAGCCCATTATCCTCGTAACGGCCTACTCGGACCTCGCACTGCACATGGAACCTACGCCTCAGGTCGACTTAGTGATTGGAAAACCATGGTCGGTGGGGGAACTCAGAACCGCCGTCAGCAAGGTCTTGTCACCCGGCTAACAAACGGAAGGCAATCAATACCCTCTGAGGCGGTAAAATTTCTGCGGGATTTCGGTGACGGAATTGGTAAGCACCGTCGTCGCCTGCGTGGCGGCAAAGTTCGTTTCGGGTGACCAGGCGGCAGACGCAAGATTAGTGGTGCTCTCCAGCACATAGTTTCGGCCAACCACCAGGCTCCCAACGCTCATGATGCAACTGCCCTGGATGCTTTGGAACGTCGCACTCAACTCAGCCGGCACCACCGGCGGCACACTCACGTTTCCAAACACGGTGATGGCCGCGTAGCCGCAATAACCGTTCTCCGAACCTGGATTGGCAAAATCAAATTTCACCGCGGCGACATTGGTGGCCAATATGCCGCTTGATGACGCCAGCGTCACGCGCGTGGCCGATTGAATGCCGCTCGCAATCGAAGGGTTATAATTCACAATTGCCAATTGCGTGAACGTGGCGGGCGCCGCGACGGTGGAATAATAAACGGTATAAGCTTGTTGATCGCGACCGTTATCCGCCCAACCGCCATAGACCGTAATATTAGTCAGGTCATATCCGAGCGGTGAATTGGTCAGCGAATAAATCACCGACGACCCTGCCCCGCTGCCATTGCCGCAGGTCACATAGTTCGTGCTGGTCGTGCGTCCGCTGGGTCCCTGGATGTTCGCAAGCGCCAGGCTATTGCTGGTCGTGAGCGCCAACACACTCCGACCCGACGCCTCTTCGCTGAAATTGCCAGACGTCGAAATTGGCAGCAGCCCGGCGATCAAACTCCCATTGGTCATGACGGTCCACGGTGGAAGATAAGTCCCACTGCCGGTGCCGGTTTGGTTGGTCGCGGTAATGCTAATGCCAGGGGCCACATAAAGTTGAAAAGGCGAGGACCAGATATATTCGCCGGAGCCAACGGAATAAATAGCATAGCCATTGGTCACGCCCACATACGTGACGCCGGGTGCACTGGCCGCCAAAACGCCGCTTTCGGTAATAGCGCTCGCGTTGGTGGTGGGCATATAGATTTGAGCGATTGTGTTCGGCGGAATCACCGTATTCAGATTGAATGCCGTCCCGGTATTCGTCCACGCGGTTGAGATCAGGCCGCGCGTAGAATTATAGCTCGTGTTGGCCCAGGTCAAACCAATGCCGGGCACCGGTTGAATGAGAATTGTTTTATAGCCGGGACTGGTGGGATTGATGCCGCCGACGTCGCTGTAAAGATATTGGCCGACCGCGCCGAAGGCATAATGGTTGAAGGAATTCATGCCGATGGTTTGAAACCCGCCGCCGGGCGTCCAGCCATCCCAGCGTTCCCACATCGTCGTGGCGCCGAGAGTCACTTGATAAAGCCAGGACGGATAGGTTTGCTGGAGCAGGAGTTGGTAGGCGAGGTCGTCGCGCCCGGCGATGTGCAGCGCGGGAAGCAGGCGCGGCGTGCCGATGAATCCCGTCGCGAGATGAGTTCCAAATTGTGAAATGGTGTTGGCGAATTGCGCTGCCGCCTGGGCGCGCAATCCGGGCGGCACGAGATTCAGCGTGAAGGCCAGCGCGTAACCCGTCTGACTGCTGCCGTCGGCAAAGGAACCATCCGCATTGAAGAAATTCCCGAATGCCGCAACGATGTTGCTGTGCAGGGTGGCGTAGGTGGCAGCGTCCGCATTCTTTCCAATGGCCGCAGCCATATCGGACATGGCCTGGGCGTAATAGGCGTAAAAGGCGGTGTCAATCACGCTTCCCGAAGCGCCACCGCCCAGGTTCAGCCAATCGCCAAAATCAGCGGTGAGGCTGGAAATCACATAGTTGTTGGCATGGGCTGACAGGAAATTTCCGTACTTTTGGAACGACGCGTAATGGGCAGCGAGAATATTCGTGTCGCCATAATCCTGATACATGACATAGGGGCAAATCCAGCCGGCGTCGCCCCAGGCGGCCGAACCGCTGCCGGCGTTCAGGTCAGGAGCGACGTGCGGATAGGAGCCATCTGAGTGTTGGGAATCTTCGCAGAACGTGATCATGTGCCGCCGGAAAAAGGACTGCACGTCATAATTATATGCCGCCGTCGGCACAAAAAATTCCGTGTCGCCGCTCCAGCCCATTCGTTCATCACGTTGCGGGCAATCGGTGGGCACTTCGAGGTAGTTGCCTTTTTGTCCCCAAATAATGTTGCTAAAGAGTTGATTTACCAGCGCGCTCGAACAGGCAAAATCCCCAGTCCGCGACATGTCCGAATGCACAACGACGCCGGACACTGAATTTAACGTGGGCGGAACAGTCAACCCGGTCACCTGGACATAACGAAAGCCGTGGAAGGTGAAACGCGGCTCATACGTCACCGCGCCATTGCTGCCGAAGGTATAAAAATCGGTCGCGTTCGCGCCGCGCAAATTGGCCGTGTAAACGGTGCCGTTGGGATTCAACATTTCACCGTAACGCACCGTGATGCGATCGCCCACGCTGCCGCTAATGTTCAATCGCGCCCAACCAACCATGTTCTGGCCCAGGTCGAACGTGTAGCAACCTGGTTTGGGCACAGTGAGACTGACCGCCGGCATGGTTTCCAAACGCCGCGAGGGTTCGGTAATCGCAGCCTGAACTTGCTGACCGCCGAGGCCGGGAAACATCAGCGAATTACCATAGAGCGCCTGGACGATGGTCAAAGCCTGCCCGTTCCCGCCGATGTTCACGGTGGAATCTTCTCCGAAGGATAACGTCTGGTTCGTGCCGCCCAGCATGAAATTAATTCGCAGAGTTTTCACGATGCCGAAGGCCGGGTCGCCGCCCAGCGAGGTATTATTCGCCACGAAGTTAAGTTGATTATTCGTGATGAAGCCCGTGACCAGGGCAGTCACGTTCGAGTAACCGCCCATGGTTGCGCTCAAACCGGTCAACACGGGCGTCCACGCATTATCATTGTAATTCGTGGTGTCCCATCCGGGCAGTTCCTGACGCGCGTCGTAGCCCGATCCGATCAGGACGTCTCCAAATAAAATCGGACCGTAACTGGCCTTCCACGATCCGTCGCTGACGATGGTCTGCGTGCTGCCATCGGAAAGTTGCAAAACGAGCTGCGCGAGAAATCGCGGTGTGCCGCCGTAATTGAGCCGCTGGCCGGTGAACGCGAGGTCGCTAGCGAACCAGCCATCGCCAAGAATGGTCGCGATGGTATTCGAGCCGGCCTGCACCATTCCCGTCACATCGTAAGCCTGGTAATAAACGCGCTTCGAAAATTGCGTCCAGCCCGGCGTCAGCACGTCGTTGCCGACTTTCTGGCCGTTGAGATGCAATTCATAAGCACCGAGCGCTGTGACGTAGACGGTCGCACGTTTGACCGCCTGGTTAATGTTGAAATTTTTGCGCAAATAAGGCGCAGGCACTCGTGCGATATCGTTGAGCGCGGCGGTTCCCCAGGGAGTGCCGCCACTGGAGGGAGTGGCCCAACTGGAATCGTCGTAATTGGTCAGGGTCCAATTTCCCGTGGGCCATTGTGCGGCCTTCCACGAGGTATCCACCGGGATATTAGAGACGCTGCCGGATGCGAATTGCACCACGAGTCGGCCAATCGCACTCGCCGGTTGTTGGGCATCGGTGTTTGTCGCGGCGAGCGCCACGACATTCGTTCCTGAGTGAAGCCACGGTGTGATGTTGATCCAAGTCGTGGCTTCCCAGCGGGCGGCCAGATTGGTCATGGCCTGACCGTTGACGTACATGCCGCAACTATTGTCCGCGTAAAGCGCCATCACCGCGTTGGTGATCGTTTGACCAGACGGGATGACGATTTTTTTCCGCAATGAAGACTGATAGAGGCCGCCCTGCGCGGTTTGGCCGGAATAACCGACCCAGTTCACTCCTTTGGTGTTGAACAAAGCATTCGCCTGCGATTGCGCGGGCGTAAGGTTGTATGCTGCATCGTAGCCAATCCATTGCGCGCTCCAATCCGACTGACTCAACAGACCCATCGACCATTGTGCCGGTGTGCTCCAGGCCGAAAGGTTATTGTCACCGTCATATACCCGGACTTGCCAGAAACATTGTTCGCCGGTTGTAAGCAGCTGGCCGGCATAAGCGATGTCCATCGTGTCCGCGCTGAGGATTTTTCCGCTGTCCCACAAATTGGCCGCGCCCAGCGACGAGCCGACCTGGATTTGATAAGCGGTTTGGACTTCTCCCCTCGCGCCGCCGACGCTTTGAAGCTGCCAGGAAAGGTGGGGCGTGGTGTCATCGATACCGAGCGGATTCGTCCGCAAGTCGGTGCGCAAATTCATCGGCGAAAGCGCTGCCTTTGCATCCGATCCGGCGAGGCACGCGACCGACAGAATAAACATTATCGCCGTTCTTCTCACTGCGCACCTTACCATGCCACCCCCGGCACTGACCCTGAAGCATAGGTTGTGAGCCACAACGAATGGCGATCCGGATTATTAAAGACACCCGAACTGGCATTCTGCCCCTGCAAGGTGTGAGTGCTGCCCACGACCCACTTCAATTTATCCGCGTGCCCATCCGCGAACGACATCTGCCCGAAATTTCCATGGCGGCTGGACGGAACATTGCGCCACGTCTGGTCGCTGTAAGAAGTTTGAGAACCGTTTCCAGAATCCACCGCGAAAAAGCCGTCATCGATGCTGGTTTGATTGTTTGCGGTTCCGGCGCTGGACTGTTCATCAATGAAAAACGAGGCAATTGATGGACCAGGATTGCGAATGGTGCTGTATTTAAAATTTTCCTGGATGCCGGGGTGAACGTCGCCACCGAATCCCTGATTGGCGCCCATCATGCCGTTCAACGAGTAATTTCGCACCCGTGGCGCGCCAGCGCCAATCACTATATCCTTGTCCCCCGGGCAACGATAAATTCCCAGGGATTGATTATAGGGAAAAAGCAGCGCGGAGGTGACGTTGGCGATATTGGTCGCGCCGGGCAACGCGGTGACATCATAGGCGGCCGTTCCACCGGGAACCCAGGAATTCACCGTGTTGGCGGTATTAGGGACAATCGCATCCTGAAAGTCGCCGGCATAGATCTGCGCCGCCAACGTGAGCTGCTTGAGGTTGTTGATGCAGGCGATGGCATTAGCCTTGGCCTTGGCCCGGGCTAATGCGGGTAGCAGCATCGCGGCCAGGATGGCAATGATGGCAATGACCACCAGCAGTTCGATTAAGGTAAAACCTTCTCTACCGCCTCTCCGATCAACGGACCGGATTGATTCAAGTTTTTTCATCTTCGTTACACGCTTCCGCAACACCGCTCGCCCGTTATTCAATTTCCATTTCGCAAACGGAGGTCCCGGAGCCAACCGGCCCCGGGACCTCACTGACAAGACATCAAGGCAATCGCACGCGGAAGAACTCCTGCGGCGGGTTGGCGTTGATTGGAATACCATTCGAGAACGAGCCGGCGCCATCGAGGTTGCCCGAGCTGTTCGTTGTCCAAATGACTGGCGACGTCAGGTTAGTCGCCATCAGCAGGGTATAACCCGCACCCGCCGTTCCGCCGCTGCCACTCAGGACCAGGTTGCCGCCCGAAACTTTCGCCGTGCCCAGCAGTGGGGCGTGGGCGACGGTCAACGGCCCGTTGGTGCCTTGCAGCACGATTTCGGTATAACCAGACCAGCCGAAGTCCTCTGTCCCCTGCGGAGTGAAGTCGAACTTCACTGCCGCCACGTTGCTGGCGAGGAGACTCTGGCCGACCGGAGGCAGGATTTGCACGCGATTGCCTGAGGCCCGGCCATCCGTCGGGACGTCGGGATTGTAATTCACGCTGGCCAGCGGAATGAATGTGTTGGGATCCGAAACGGTCGAGTAACTCAAGTTATAGAACTGCCCGTCCCGTCCGTAATCGTGCCACAAGGTGTAGACGACGATGTTGGTCAAGTTCCAGCTGGCGCTGTTCGTGGGGGTGAAGATGATCCACGGAACCGCGGTGCCGTCATCGCCGCAACTGGCGCCGAAATCAGCCCCAAAACCAATCACGCCGTCGGTCAGGTTGGTTTCATTGCAGCCTTCGTCCGTGAACACGCCCGGACCGGCGCTGCTGGGCAATTGATTGCCAATCAGGTTCGGCGTTTCAACCACCCAATCAAAGGTGTTGGTTTCGTTCTGTTCCGTTATCACGGGGCCGGTGAAAGCCGTCGCCGAGGGAGAACCGAACACATTGATTTGGCTGATGCCAGAATAATTGTTCGGAACGCCCGCCGGATTCGCGAAGTCCACCATGATATAAGCCACATTGGTGGCGAGTACGCCGCTCACCGGCGTCACGGTTGCGCGGACGACGGTGGGTCCGTTGGCAAACCCGTCAGCCGCCGACGGGTTGTTGGTGATGACCGCAATGGGAATGAACGCGGTCGGATTTTGTGCGGTGGCATACGAGATCGTTCCCCAATCGGCATCGCGGCCCAGGTCGTTCCAGCCGCTGGACATCATAATGTTCGTGAGGTCATAGCCGTTGGCACTGCTGGGCAGCGCATAGATGACAAACTGGCCGGCGGGAGGACTGTGGAATTCATCACCGCAGGTGGCAAAGGCCGGGTGAGGCCCGCCGGTGACAATCGTTCCGTAGTCGCTGTCCGTCAGCACGGGCAAGCCTCCGGCCAACTCATGACTCACGAGGTTGTCATCCGGATCGTTGAAATCACCCGACCCGTAACTGGACGGGAAGCCGCCGGCGATCAAACTCAAATTGAAGTTCGAAACATCCCAGGTGGGGCTGAACGTGCCCGCATCCGAAGTCTGATGCGCGTAAGCAACGACTGCATTGCCGATCGGCGTCGGTGCAGATTTCACCGTGACTGAGCAACCCCTGGTGCTCGCGATGCCGGCTGCATTGGACGCCACGAGGCTGTAACCGCCGTTGGTGGCTGTGTCTGACGGCTGCAGATTATTGAGTGTCAGCGTTGGCGAGTTGGCGCCAATAAGATTGGTGCTGTTCTTCTGCCATTGGAAACTGGTTGCACCGCTGAAATTCGCCGTGAGGGTCAGGGTGCTGCCCACCACGTCGTCGGCCGTCAGCGGCGTAATATCCTGGGTCAATACCGGCTTGGGTGCGGACGGCACGCCTTTAACCAGGATTTCTGAATAGCCTTCCCAACCGTTCTTGGGCTGCGCGCCTTGCAGGTTCCAGTTGATTTGGACGGCAGCCACATTTGCGGCCAACGCCCCGTTGACCGGCACCAAAGTCACGCGAGTGGCGGATTGACCGCCGGTCGGGTCATTCGGGTTGTAGTCAAAGGTCCCGAGGTTGTTAAAGACAGTGGGACTTGAGATGGTAGAATACAGGATCTGATATTTCTGCTCGTCACGACCATGATCGCCCCATCCGCCGTATACCGTGATGTTGGTCAGATCGAAGCCATTGGGCGCGGAACTCGTGTCCAGCGTATAAGTCATTGCCGTGCCGGCGCCACCGCCCGGACCGCAGCTCACCACGGTGGGACTGCCGCCAACACCGGGCCAGAAGTTGAAATAACCGATTGAGCCATCGGAAAGAATTGTGGGATCTCCGAAGGAACTGCCCAGCCCGAAGCTGCCGCTTCCGGCACTCGCATTTCCTCCAATAACCGAGTTCACAATCAAATCGTTATTGGTATCGATGGTCCAGTTGGGGAAGAAATTTGTCGTGGGGCCGGCGGCTCCCAGACCAACCTGGCCGGCATAATTCATGATGACATTGTTCACTGCGGCCGGAACGGGGCCGACGGCCAGCGAAGTGGCAGTGCTGTACGAAGGTGCCGCAGCGCCATTGGTAGCATTGACTGCTTTCAAGCGATAAGAGCCGGAATTAGTCAACTGCACGTTGGAGAGTGTGAGGGTGGCGGCGGTCGCGCCGACAATGTCATTCGTCGCAGTGCCATTGGTGTTGATAAACTGCCACTGCAAGCTGACCGGCGGGGCATTGCTGAATGCCGCGGCGAAGATGACATGATCGCCGACGACGGTTTCAGCGTAGGAAGGCAGGGTATCCAGCGTCAGGAATGGCGACGGCGGCGGCGGCGGCGCGGCTGTGTCCTGGCCTTGCACGATGATTTCCGAGATGCCGCTGTAGTTGTTATCAAAGCCATTGTTGGCCCCGGGTTTATTAAAGTTGAACTTCAGATTGGCCACTCCGCTCGCGAGCGGCGAACCGTCACTCATGGCGAATGACACCCGATTCGCGGACGCGCCAACGGTGCCTTGCGGATTGTAGTAAATGATCGTCAGCGGAATGAAAGTCGTGGGAGCTGCCACGGTCGAATAAGACACATCATAATATTGCCCATCGCGACCGCCGTCACCCCACCCACTGTAAACCACAATATTCGTGATGTCCGAGCCATTGACCGTATTGGTCAGGGTATAAATAAGCGAGGTGCCGCCGCCGGAACCGGCGGTGGCAAAAGTGGCAACGGTGCCAGATTGCCCGATCGTGCCATCGGTCAAAACCGGCGTGCCGCCCGAGGCTTCCTGGGTGAAATTCCCGTTGGCGATCGTGGGGACTAATCCGAAAATTAAATCCTGGGATTCAGCCGTCCAAGTCGGAGTAAATGGACTGGTGCCGGTTTGATTTGAAGTGGTTACCGAAATGACGGGGGAAACCAAGCTCGATGCCGGCGTGCCACCGACCGTGATGGCAGCGATGCCGCCGAAGCCGTTTTCCACTCCGGGATAAGTAAACTCAAATCTGACAGCAGCGACGTTCGCGGCAATTGAGCCGCCTAATGAATCGCTGATGGTAACTTGATTTGCGCTGGCCGTGTTGCCGGCGATTGAGGGGTTATAGGCCACGTTGGTCAGGAATTTGAACGTGGTGGGGTTATCCACCGTGGAATACAATAGAGTAAAGCTCACCATGTCGCGGCCATTGTCCGCCCATCCGCCAAATACAGTGACATTGGTCAGGTTATAACCATTGGCGGACACCGGGAGGGTATAGACCAGCAATGATCCGGCGGATTGGCCGACAGACACATAATTCGTAGACGTCGTGAAGGGGGCAGGGTTGCCGACAATTTTATTTAAAGTCAGGTTGGTGTTGACCGTGGGATAGTTGGGGCTGCGGCCGGGAATTTCCTGGCTGAAATTTCCATTTGTGGCCGTGGGAACCATTCCGGCGATCAAGCTGCCGTTAGTGTTGACGACCCAGGTCGGCGTGAAGGGCCAGACATTCGCAGTGCCTAATTGATTGGCCGTGGTCACAGTCAGAGTCGCCGAAGCGGAGCCGGCGAACATCATCAAAGCGAGCCAGACAAGGCTTGCCGTGATTTTCCAGATGAGCAGTCTAGGTTTAATGTTCATAATGAGTTTTTTCGGGCGCGATGATTAACTTTTGATTGGGTAGGAACAGGCGTGAACCAAATTTTTTGATTAGTCAGAATTGCCGGGTGAACATGACGGTAACCGGATTTGCAATTGTCGGATTGGTTCTTCGGTGAGAAGAATCCTACGGCACGTGCCTCTCACGGCATATCCCCAAAGACGGTTAAACCCACATCACCAAAATAGGTGATGCAATCGAGGCGTTCATTTCGGTGAGCGAACGCAAGAAGCGAAAGTGAATCGGTGCTTCAATTATCTGGAAGAACTGAGCCAAAAATCAGACTGCAATTCGCGTAAAGTAAACGGCGACTTACTTATTTTCGGCGGGAACGGTTAAAGGTAACTTCAGCCAGGCCAGGCCGACATCGCGTTTCATGTGGCTCGTGCTGTCACCGCCGGGCGCGTCGTAGAAAATCGCCAGCCGGTCCCCTACTCTGAAAACCGACGGCAATCCGATGCATTTGCTGCTCCAGTGGCAATTCCCGCCGTCCAGCACGACTGCCTTGTGCGCGGGATCCCAGTGATTCAAATCCCTGGTCCAATAAACCCAGATGGCGTCGGTAAATTCATTGCCGTTCTCAATTCCCACATGATTGGAAAAAAGAAACCAGGTTTGATTTGTCGGCTCAAAATACGCCGATGAATTTTCCACCTGCTCGCGGGAGGGCACCATGGGCTGCGAATCCACCGCCCATGGGCCGTTGAGATTTTTCGTGCGCGCAATTCCCAACGTGCGTAGCAATCGCCCCTGGTGACTGGCCGCGGCGCTAAAGAACATCAGGTATTCATCGCCGCGTTGGATTATTTGCGCAGGGCACGCGGTATCACTGTAGTATGTTCCCGGCTGGCAACGGAACGGCTGCACTTCGGGCTGCTTTTTCCATGGGCCCCACGGCGAATCACCGCCTGCCTTCATCGTCAGATATGGGGTCGTGGGAATAAAATTCGGCGCGGGCGAACTGTAGCGCGTGGCGAGGTAAAACATGTGCCAGGTTTTTCCGTCGAAAAAAGTTGTCCCGTAGGAAGCGGAGGCGGAATCCTCGTCATTGGTCCCGCCAAAATCGAGGACCGGTCCGTGCGGCGTCCAAGTCGTCAGGTTCGAACTAGTGGCCAGACAAGTCAGCCAGCCTTTCAAACCCGCGCCATCATAGTGCATGAAATAAGTCCCCTGGTTTTCCCATACCCAAACGTCGCGCGCGCCCAAATAATCGCATTGGCCCGGCCCCAAGCCATGCTTGAAAACCGGTCCGGAGTCTTGCGCTTCCAACCGGTATTTCGCCGCCGGACGACCATCGGCGTAGTCCACGATTTGGGTTCCGACAGTGGGCGTAGAGCCCGACGGGCTGGCGTAAGTAAACAGACTGGCGAAGGCCAACACGGCTACGATCAGTCGCATCCTCTTCCAATTTGAAACGCCATCGTCAGTCATCTCAATGCGAAAATTTAATGCCATAGTATGCCGAAATTTTACGGCGCTGGCTTGAGCCCTTCCCAACGGACAGTCCACTGGCCGTTATCCGGAAATCCGGGCGCATTTCGACTGGGCGCGCCGTCCCAACCGGCTGCCATCAGCGCGGTGGCGTAGAGCAGGCCGCCATTGCCGGGCAGGTAGAGCGGCAGGACGCCGCTCATTTGCGGATTATGCCCATTCGGCAAGTAGGCGTTCTTGGGCTTATCCATCAATAACGCATCGATCGCATTCTCGCCTTCACCCAGGCGGGCCGCCGTCATCGCCATCATCGGGTAATCCCAGCCCCAGGTGTTATTCCAATCCCAATGCTCCAACACCCTGCCCAACGTGCGGCGCATCGTTTCGCGATCCACGCCTTCGCCGTCCAGGATTCCCAAGGGCGCGAGCATGCACGGATGCGAAGTGTTTTCGTTCGGGTTGCGAAAGGTGTTCGTGGCGGTCTCAGCGGCAACGTAAAGACCATCGCAAGTGGGAAGCGGCGGAAGGTGAGCAATCACATTGTCCCAATTAGTCTCGCGCGGCAGGCCAAGGCGTTCGCGCCAGTGTTGTGCTGTTTCCAACCCCCACCGCCAGTAGGCGATCTCGAAGGTTGGGTTCCATTGATGATCGTGATCCGCAAAATAAACCTCGGCCGCATCGGCGAACGGCGGTCCGAGACGATATTGATTGCAGTTCGTGTCCCACGCGGCAAACGAGGCCATGAATTTGGCGGATTCAAAAACCAATTCACGATAGCGTTCCAACGTCTGCCGGTTCGGGTGGGAGCGGTAAACCAGTTCCGAATAAAAAATGGGGTGCGGCTGTTGCCAGATCAAAAAACTTTCAAGATACGTGGGCGCGAGATCGCCCGCCGGACCGACACACTTGGGCCAGCGCGCACCTTCGTAGCCCTGCACTTTCGCCATCGCTTCGGCTTTCGGCAAAATGCGCTGGTAGAATGGCAGGCTTCGCTCCAGTAATTCGCTTCGACCCCACAACGGAAAATGCGCCGCATGCCACCAGTGCATTTCCAGGTGAAACTTGCCGAACCAACTGTTGCACGTCAGGCCGGTTTCCTGCGGCGGCAGCGAGCCGCAACACTGGATGCGCGTCAGATACTGCGACAACACAATGCGACGTTCCAATTCGCGCCAGCGCGGGTCCTTGCTTTCGGACAAATCAATCGCGCCGCCCGTGCTCCAGAATTTTTTCCACATCGCGATGGACGCCTTCGCGGTCGCTGCTGCGTCCGGCAGTTTTTTTGGCAGCGGCTCGGGTGAAAATGCCGCAATAAATTCGATACTGTCCGCGTGATTATCCGCTGCGATCAGAAAACGATGCAGTCCGGATTCCGACAGCGTGCAACCTTTGCTCCATTGCAACGCCGCGTAATAATGGTCCGCATCGAGCGTGCGCGCAAAATCCGCACGTTGACTGCCGGTGCGCGTCAAAATCGTCTGGTGCTTGTCCGGATGGCTCCAGTCCGCCCCATTGCCGCCGAATCGAGTGGCGCCATAAGGAAACGCCAGGCTAACCGCCAGTTGCCCTTTGGCGATGAGCGGAGATTTTATGCGCGCGGAAAATTGATCGCGTTCCGGATGGCAGCAGGTCACGACATCCACGGTTTCGCCGTCGAAAATAAAATGGCTGGTGATCTCGCCGCTCCACAGATCCAGTTCCTGATGAATTCCGGTCAGGTCGGACAGCTTTGCTTCGCGCCCTTCAGAAGTTTTCAGCACCATCGCGATGCGACCCAGGTGGAACCGGCCGGGATTCGCGTAAAGATAATTGGCCGCGGCCTCCCATTCCGGTGGCGATTTGCCTTTTTCAAAATAGAGATACGGCACCGGCCGGCCGCAGGAGTCATCCATTGTTCGCGGAAACTTTTCCAGCGTGAAACCTTGCGGGCTGGGCGTGGTGTGAAAGCCCCACTGCGACATGGTTGAAAGTGGAATGCCTTCGTTGTATTCCGATGGGAATGTTTGCAGGCCCGTGATATCCGCCGTGAAGGCGAATTCGCCGTTGCCAACCGACAGCGGCGAATGAATGTCCGCCGCGGTGAGTACGACGTTGTGCCGCTTGACCAATGCGAAGCGGTCAATCGGCACGCCCGCCGCGACTCCGACTTCCAAGGTCAAGCACACAAATCCAAAAACGGCGAGTTTTGCGATCGTGCGCCACGTTTTCGGAAGACTATTCGAACGTAAAAGGATGGCTTTCAAAAACGATGTTTTCATGCCGGAGATCAACTCTGTTCCGGAAGGCATTGTGTACCCGCAAAATAAAGTTGGATACTGAAATTGCGGACTCCCCGGATTTTGATGGAAGAACAGAATCTCCGCGCCGAGTGAATCAAGGCACGGACGAGAACCATGCCCCCTTCCCTACTGGAAAATTCCCGAGTAATTAAACGCCGCTCAGCGCTTTGGCCGCGAAGCGAATTTGACGAGGAGCATTAAGGATTGATGTCCGTCGCGAAATGACTGGCGACGTAATATAAATCAGCCTTGTCTGCATTGGCCAAAGCCCCCGGGCTGGAACTGCCGCCGATGTTGTAGTATTTGCTGGGGCTTAAGCTATTGGCGAAATCGATCACGAGTTTATTGAGCCATTTGTGGGATTCCGCGTGTCCATCCACAAAACTAAACGTGCTGTTGGCGCCGTGATAGGCCGCGGGCGAATCGACCCAGGACGCGGTGAAGAACGGGCTGGGCGGTCCATTCGGATCTCCCGGATGCATGTCCCACGCGTGCTGGTTTTCAAAGTAGGCCTGCCCCGCCGGCGATTGCGAACCGCATTCCTCCACCCACAAAAAACGATCGCTGCCACGAATCACCTGGGAAGCCTTTTTGATGTTCCCGAGATGATTGTCCAAGCCCGAGTCGCCGCCCACGAATCCACCCGCGCCGGAATAGCTGGCCCAACAAAAATGACCGGACAACACGCGGATGTCGCCCGGGCAATGCATGATGTCAGGATTGGGCGCGTACTGATACAACGGCCCGATTTTGTAACCCTGTTGAAAAAGCCACTTGTAAGCGTCCTCGCCGGCCAGACCTCCGGGCGCAGGGCCGGCGACCTGGTCTGCTTCCACGCGCCAATTGGGAGGATCAGCGCCGGAAACCGTGCTAAAGCCCATCACTCTTTCGGCATTATCGGACACATACATTATCCAGGCCGTGGCCAGTTGTTTCTCGTTGTTCAAACAAGTTGCCTGGGTTGCCCGTTTTTTGGCGGAAGCCAGGGCTGGCAACAAAATTGCCGCCAAAATTGCAATGATGGCGATGACGACGAGCAGTTCGATCAACGTGAAACCGACGGCCTGGCGCGCCGCTCGGAAAGTTTGTCTAGGTAACGACTTCCCCATGATTCATTTCATTTTGATTTCGACTTCCAGGTCAGAATGAGCTTTGCGAAATTGGCGGGGCCCGATCGGACCCCGCCAATCGACATGGCTCCTATTGCCGCAATCGGAAAAATCCCGCGCCGTTTGTCGGCGCCAATGACTGCGGATTCGCCTGGTTCGACACATCAGACCAAGGTCCCGTCAATGCAGGCGCGCCTTGAAGTATCCCGCCGTTTATCCAAGAAAGTTGGCCGTTCTGAATGCTTAACGGTCCGGGCGTGACCGATACCGGGAATCCCAGGTCGGTGGCGCTTGCCGAAATTACAATATTTGTGTACTCAGCGAACGTTGATCCATTGCCGCAGCGGAGCCGCACCTGATTGAAGGTGTTGTTGAGGGAAACGGTCAGCGGTTGTTGAGGCTGACTGTTCAAGCTCTTCGTAAAATCCGGATCCAGCCAAATCGTCTCCACGGTCGGATTATTAGAAGAATAGACGCTGCGAATGACCATGGTGTGCCACTCATTCACGACGATAGGCGTGACAGGCAACAGGTCCGGCTCACCGGCTTCCTTGGCATCCGCACTCCAATTCGTGGAAGTCCAGGCATTGCCCACCAATAGCCGTTCGTTGTTGTCCTGAAAGAAATGGAAGCCGCCGTAAGATCCCCCGTCCGCCGCGACGGTTTGGGGATAATCGAAAAACACCATACTGAAGCGGGTGTAAAGCGTGTTGGTGGAATTGGCTCCGTAGTTATTTCCAATCCATCCATTTTGCGAGGTCCACAAGGTCACATCCAGGCTGGCGGAAACGTCAAACGGCCCAGCCTGCGATACGGGAAGCGTGGGATATTGATCCACCGTGAATAACCAAGTGGTTGAATATGGCGCATTATTCGAATCGGTCAAACTCACTGCAACCGTGTGGGAAGAACCCGGAGTAAATGAAGTCGGCGGCTGGTAATTGATGGTGATGTCATTCACTCCCACGGTGAATTTTGGAGTTACCGTATTCCCATCCAAGGTCACGTTGATGGCGTTGGTGTTGATCCCGTAAGTCCCTAATAATATATCCACGCTGATGGGCGTTCCGGGTGCAGCGGAGGCCGCATTAATTCCCGGGACATAACCTTGAAATTGAGGCGCACTTGGTGCCACAAAACCGACGCCGCCTGAAGTCGCGGCAATGACAATGTTCGAATAAATCGCGATGGCGTCGTCAAAGCCGGACCGGATGCGGATGTTGTCGAACGTATTGTTTAGGGAAACCAGTAACGGCGCATTGGGCTGGTTGGCCTCGGTTTGAGAAAAATCGGGATCAAGCCAGACCTCGGCGGTGGCATTGCCGCCGGGAGCGTAATCGACGCGGACAACAAATGTGTGCCAATCATTCGGGATGACCTGCGTTGAGGGAGGAATATCCGTGTCGGGAGTTCCATTGATCGCCGCCACGCTCCAATCAATCAAACCACCGCTCTTGCCGATCAGGAATTTTTCAGCATTGCCTTGGAAGAACTCGAATCCGCCGAACGTGTAGGCCGAAGGCGTGTCGTTGGTGGAATTATATTCCATGCTAAAACGCGCATACAATGTCTTGCTTGAGTCGCTTTGATAATTCGCACCGAGCCATCCTTCCCCGGCTGCCGTGAAGATCGTCAGGTCCACATTGCTGCTGACGGTGAACGGCCCGGGAAGCACTACCGGAAGCGAAGGAAAGCCGGTGGTGAAGCTCCAATTGTTGGTGTGGGAAACCGAATTGTTGTCCTGCACCACAATTTGCGCCGTATGCAAGGTTCCGGCGCTTAACGCGGGACTGGGGCTGTAGCTCACGGTGACGAGGCTCGAAGATCCTCCGACTGTCGCGGGCACGGTGACACCGTCCACTTTGAGCGCAACTGTGTTTATATTGAGAGTCGACCCGCCAGCCACTATTTGACCGCTGATAGCGCCTCCGACTGACGCGCTTAAACTTCCCGCCGCTGGCGTCACTGAAAAGGTCGGCGGCGCAGAGGAGGTCACTTTCAATTGGTCGAATTGAAAATCCTGGCCGTTGCCGGGCGCGTGGCTTCCGTTGCCACGGATGAACGCGATCTGCGCAATCGCGGCATTACTGATAGTTCCCGTAAAACTGCCGCCGGTTGAATTATCCGTGAACGTGTAGGTCGTGGGAGTATTCAAAGTGAACGTGAACGTTTCGAAGGTCTGGTAAGCATATTGAAAGTTCGTTGCCACGCCGGAATTGGTCGAAGCGTCGCTATACGAGCCGTTGTTTGCATTCGCTTCAAAGCCCGTATGCCAGTAGCTAAACAGAATATTTCCGCTGGCGTCTTCGAGCGCGAACTGGTTCGTGTTCGAGTTGGAGTCCAGGCTGTTCAACCGGACGAGCACCGAAAAGGACTGACCAGCACTCAGGGGCGTGCTCAAAGGACGGACCGCGATCGTCGCGCTGTTGGCACTGGTATTCCACAAATCAAAAGAATCACCGCTCGGACCAAACGTCTGGAGAAAAGCGCCGCCAGTGCCGCTTTCGGTGAATGTCCAGGGACCGAAACCGGAACCGCCGTTTTGGCCGCCGGGAAAAAGTCCATTCGGGGCGCCCAGACCTGCGTAAACAGGGTCCGACGCCTGGTCAAAAGCATTAGTCGTCTGAGAATGAGCCGTCTGACCGAAGAGCCAGAGGGCAGTTGAAGCCAGGGCGGCCACTTTGCATCCGCGCAAAAACAGGCTGGCTCTGTTTCGATTATTATTTTTCATATTGTTGTGTTGGGGTTTGGCTGTAAACAAAATGAGTCGGTTGACTCGTCTGATGGCGACGACAATTTCTTCAAAGCAAGACAAAGCATGTGGGTTGAACGGAATGAAATTAGCACTGACCTCCTTATTCCCGGTATGACGCAATTGCGTCAGATACGAAACGAACGAGACATTCAACGATGTGAGTCTGGTGACGATGACGGACGCGGAAAGTTCCAAACCCCAAGCTCCAAGTTCCAGAAAAATCCGAAACTCCAAACTCCAAAAGCGCTGGAAGATTGGAACTTGGAGTTTCTCTGGTGCTTGGAAGTTGGACGCTTGAAGTTTTTTCCGCCAGCGTTACTTGCGAACGCAATCGTGGTTGAATTCCAGATGCGTTTGCCGTGACTGGAAGACGTTTATTCCCTGGAAAACGTATCCCGGCCAAGATATTTCAAAACCGCATCCGTCCGGGTGTGAACGTGCAATTTTTCGTAAACAAACCGAATGTGATTACGCACCGTCTGCCAGCTGATATTTAATTTCGCAGCTACTTCCTTCGGCGTCGCCCCGGCAGCCAGCAATTCCAAAACTTCTCTCTCCCGCGCGGTCAATTCGTCGACAGCAGAATCCACTGGCACATTCTGGCTGGATGGGGGAAAGCCCGGGGCGTTCATCTTGTGAAAATATTCCACCATTCGCCGGGCAATCTGCGGAGAAATGGGCGCGCCGCCCGCCACGATGTCGCGCAAGGCCTCCAATAAGCGCGAACTGACGACGCGTTTTAGCAAATAGCCGTCGGCTCCCGCCATAAGCGATTGGAACAATCTGTCATTGTCGTCATAGGAAGTAAGCATCACGACGTGCAGCCTGGGAATCTGCGCTTTCAAAACCCGCAGGCAGTCGATGCCGGATTGTCCCGGAAGATTGATGTCCATTAACACCAGATTGCATTTCGCTTTCGGGATTTGGATCAACGCAGATTCACCATTTGGGCAACTCGCCACGACTTTAAAATCGCTCGTGTTGCCAAAAATCTGCCCCAGTGTCTCACGATAACCAGCGTGGTCCTCCACGATCGCAACCCGAATCGGTGTTTTCATAAACCATCATTAAAGCAATTTTCTTGCGGAAAAAACATAACGCAAATGGGTGAGTCAGTCTGCGCCGTCCAATTTCACGCGAAAGACGATTCGTGTGCCGCCGCCCGCGTGACTAATCAACTCAACGGCGCCGCCGATGCGTTTCAAACGCGCCTGCTGGTTGGCCAATCCGTTGCCGTGGCTCGGAATTGCCGGGGCAAACCCGCACCCGTTGTCCTCCACGCTGATCTCCAGGTCGGGCTTGTTCCACGACAGGCGGAGCCGCGCCTCGGAAGCGCGGGAATGTTTCAGGAGGTTGGCGAAGGCTTCCTTCACCGCCAGCGTCAAATCATGGCGCACTTCGGCGCGCACCGGGATTTCCGGAAGTTGCATCGGGACATCTTTCATCAACTTGACCGGGCTGTCGGCAAAGCAATCATCCGCCACCTGACACAGATAATCGGCCAACCGGGTCAGGTTGTCATTCTTTGGGTTAATTGCCCAAACGATCTCGTCCATCACGGCCACAAGATGACGAGCCCGTTTGGCGATTTGGAAGAATCGATCGCTTTCCAGTTTCATTTCAGACTCCGCGCCCATGTCCGCGAGAAGACCGATTTGCGCCAGTTCGGCTCCCACTTCATCGTGGATGTCCCGCGCGATGCGGGTTCGTTCGGAAGCGACCGCCCGCTCGCGCTCCAGACGTTGAATATGCCAAAGCGTGCGCTTCCGCTCGACCAATCGCACGGAGGTCGCGACGACAATCAACAAACCGATGATGATGGTGGGGAAAAACCATTTCTGTTGCCAAAAACGCGGAATGAGCAAATCTTCGAATGACGATGCCACCATCATCCGGCTGAATTTCCATCCGCCGCCGTATCCCCGATGGATCAAATGAAATTCATCAAAGGTGGCATTCGCTTCAAAATGCACGACCAGGTTGGTCGGTTGATTGAATTCCGTGGCTCCGATGGAAAGATCCGGATTCAGCCACGCCGTTACCCGGGCGTCCCGCCCGGGAACATATTCTATTTTCAAAACGAGATATCGCGGCGTGCCTGCCCGCATGTATTCGTAGTTGAAAGGCGGGTCGGGAACACTGGAATTTAAATCCTGGAAACCTTTCGGTGCTGAAGGGACATTCAATATCGAGTACGCCATGGCTTCGTGGGCATTTCCGAGGCCAAGATGTTCCTCTCCTTTTTCCACCAACATGAACCCGGCCTCGAATCTATTAATTAATTTCGCAGCGGTGTCGGCAACGGGATCAACCAATACTCGAAAATAGAGAGTGCCGGATGAATTAAGTGCGTGGGGTTTGATCGCTCCGCGCAGGATGTCTTCTCCCGAGCCATTATTACAAACCGCAATGGTGTCCGAGTGACTCCACAGAACGGCGCCATTCGCAATTCCGGCCCACCCGCTCGCCATGAGAGTGACCGCTAAAAGAATATATCGCAAATTGCAGCGCGCGAATTTCCTGCGAGTTATAATCATGCCAAAGGGCCTATGGGCAGCTGCAATATTACGGTCGTGCCTCCCAGAGGAGAAGATTGAATTTCGCACGTGCCACCGATCCTCTGCATTCGATGCTGGAGATTGGCCAATCCGTTGCCTTGCTCGACGTTTTGCGGA
Organism: Verrucomicrobiia bacterium; assembly: GCA_036272195.1. GTDB lineage: Bacteria > Verrucomicrobiota > Verrucomicrobiia > Limisphaerales > DASXHY01 > DASXHY01. The sequence goes on from DATAZE010000062.1 coordinate 35,775, forward strand.
TCAAATCCACAACCGTCGTCATGGATATGAATTTCCAAATGATCTTCCAGAACGGAAATTTTCAAGAGCACTTTGCCCGGCTTGCCGTGCCGCACCAGGTTGTTAATCGCTTCCTTAACCGATGAAAACACATTATTTCGCACATCGGCGCTGACAGCCTTCTCCGGATATGACCGCGGGACTTCGATCCGGCAAACGATGTTGGTCTTCGAAAGAAAATCTTCAGCATAGGCGGCCACATAAGCAGCCAGGGATGAGAGAGACTCATTCCTCGAGTTCATCATCCACACAACTTCATCCAGCGCGGAAATCATTCGGTGAGATTTTTCCGAGATTTGATGAATGCGTTCCCGCATCAAGTCCGGTGACGCCATTATCCCCGGAGTGAAATGCGTCAGCATATTAATCTGGGTCAAAATGCTGCCGAGGTCGTCGTGCAAATCCCGTGAAATACGTGAACGTTCCTCCTCGATAAAACGCCCGCGTTCCGCCCGCTCGCGCTGCGTTATTTCGGTCCTTAGCCGGACGGTTTGCAAATCAACCTGACGTTGCAGTGACCGGATCCAGATGAAGGCCAAAGCCAGGCCGGAAATCAGAAGTCCGATGGCAAACATCGCCCGTTTCAAAGTCCACCACGGCGGACGTGTAATTACCGCAACGGCATCGGGAGAATTCAAAAGCAATTCAATCGCATCCTCGTTCGCTGATTCCGCCGGATCCCGAATATAAATGCCGCTGAGTCTTAGGCGGCTGCCGATTGGCCAGTCGAATTGCGTTTTCGACGGCGGTTTAATTCGCGCCTTTAACTGTCGAGAACCAACTTGCAGATCCATCGTGCTCTCGATTCCGTTTTCCTTGAACCCGGTCAGAATTCCCTCAACCGTAACCCACAGGCCCGCGTGGGCCGAATCCGCGAGTTCGAGTGGTTGCGGCGGCGGCAACGGCGAGTGACCGGTTTTTCTCGCTTCCGCTTCAATCAGGTCGACAATTTGACCTCGTCGCTCCACCAAACCCGCCACCACGACGACGTCGCCGGGCTCGAACCGATTCGCACGGCTCAACGACACGCGCAAGCCGGTATCTCCATCCAGCAGGTAATATCCATCCGCACCGCCACCGAGGATTTGGCCCGAAACTCGCACGCGATTGAAAATGTCGCCCGTGAGGATGTTGCTGCTGGAGCGAATGGAATATTCCGGCGCGGCGGCGATGGCATATTGCCAGGAACTCGCAATCCGTATTTGATCAAACCTCGCAGTATTGCCATTGGCGAAGGCGGCGAGTGAAACGCGATTGAAGGACATGTCCGCTCCATCCGGCAAAATCAAAGCAGGCTCCTCCGGCTCAGTGTCCGAGGTGGGATTGCGATAGACTCGCACGTCGTCGTTGCCCGAGTGGAAATCAATTCGCATCACATAAAAATTAACGTTGGTATTTCCCGACCCAATCGTGGTGAAAGAATGGGCCGGAGCGCGTAAATTAACATTGTCGGTGTGGGTGTCGTTGCCGAGGCCGGCAATGCGTTCGGTGCCGTTGTTCAATTCGAATTCGTAGAACAGCGAAGTTTTGGCCGGTTGCTCGAGAAAGCTGACGTAAAGAGTTTTGCCATCCGCGCCAATTCGTCCGTCACGGTCCAGAAAGCCATAAGCGCCAAACATCCCGCTGGCGGAACAATCCAAATACCGTCCGACGCGTTTGTCATTGGGGAGATAAGCTGAATTTCCCGAAGACCTCGCGTCATATCCCACCGGAACATTTGTTCCGCCCAAAAGGCTGTCCTCCGACACGCCGGTTCCATTGTAAGGCGCATCGAACCAACCGCCATTCCAACCGTCGCCACCATTTTGTCCGCCCAATCCCCCGGCCGGATAGTCAAAATTATCGAATGCCAGCAAAGCCGGCTGGTACGGATAAAGTCTCCAGAGTTGGTTGGCTGCGGTGGTATCAACATTTTGTTGGACTACCGCGGCGTCCGCCGTGCTGCCGCCCGCCACTTCCAGCACGAGCTTGCTCCGCACATTTTTAATTTCAAACCATCCGTTTCCAGCGTCGATCAAATCAAATTGCTGGCTGGAATCATTATTGTAATCCCACGCCCAAAGCTGCGCGCCCGGCAGGCTGGAATCAAAGGCGACGCTCGCACACTTGCCACTCTTCCACGAAATCAATTTAAAATGGTCCCGGTGTTCGGTCGGCAATACCATCCAGCGCTGATCTTCTTCGGCTTCGTAGGCTGACTGCCCAATCGCGGAACCATTGGTCATGCCGCCGGCTAGCAGGTCCAAAGATTTCCCGCTGTTTTTATTCACGATCCGCAGGGCGGCTATCGAATCGAGTCCATACGACAAAGCTCCCGACCATTTTATCGCGTCCTCGGGCATGAAACCATTCAGCCACATGAAGCCGCCCGCGATTCCCGGCGCTTGACGCCAGGCTCGCATCTTCAACATCGCCGAGGTGGGCGTATCTACATTGCCCCATAAACCGGGAATGATCGCCGACCCGCCGAAGGTTTTTGCCCACGATGCCGGATCGTTGCCAGATCCCTCGCCGTAACACCGCACGTAAATAGCGTCAACATTAGTTCCCAACTGTTGCCTCGCTTGCGCCCAAAAATCCTGGTTCGTGTAGGCGCAGAACGTTACTTTCATACCCAGCGCGGCAACCATTTTGCCGAGAGCGGTTGCCGACGGCAGGTCGTAAGCGTCTTCATCCGCCAGCTGAACAGCCTCCGCGCCGGTCGCCTCCTTCAGCGCCACGAAATCTTTATAGAGAATGCTTGTCGAACCCGTGCCCTGCGCTGCCACCAAGCTCCGGATATTTGCGAAAGAACCGGCTTCATGTCCACCGCCTTCTCGCGGTTCTCCGCCGAGGGCCAACTCAATCCGGCCAACCGTGGTCGGCAGTTTTTTCAGGTAAGCCAATTTTGTCGCCCAACTCGGGTCGCCCACATACACGCCGTTTCGGATAACAGGTGTGTTGTTGTAGGTAATGTCTCCGCGATCATCGATATGAAAAAACGAAAGAAAAATTCGCGTGAATCCCGAAATGCGCGCCGCATTTTGGGAAGCCTCATTGGGCGCATAAAAATCACTGCCCACGTACAAACCTTTTACGGTATCAGCGCCCGCCCAAGCCGAAGAAAATAACACCAACATCACCATCGCTTTGCACAAAAGCTGCCTTGCGGAAATGCTTTTGTGAAAAGAGACGTTCATGAAATGTTAAAGTCCTCATCGGCTGCGCGCAGATTCGCAAATGGGCCCACGCGCCGAAAAATCAACCGCTTCTCTCTTTTACCAAACTATTTGGATGGCGCAAACACTTCACCTGCCCTATTGGGATTTGGCAAGCTGGATTGATCCGGAGGATGTTAAAGAACAACCCTGCTCAGAATTTCCGCGCGGATCAAACACGACGACGCGCATGTCCTTGAAAACATCAGCGCCGGAATAGTTTCCGGCCTGCCTCCACTCCAGTTTTCTCTCGCCGTCGTTCCATTTAAAAACTGTGCGGCGCGTATCGCCGTTCAAGTAATTCTGGGTTTCTCCGTCATCTTCCACCAAGGTGAACGTCGCATCTTTGCCCGCATAAATTTGCAGTTCCAACGAACCGCCTGGCAACTCACTCGTATGCTGGATAACCGGGCCCAACGGCAAGATCGATCCCGCCCGAACGTAAGCCGGGATTTGGTCCAGGGCAGCCGTCACCTCAATCGAACGTCCGCCTTTTGAAACGCTGTTCGTTCCAAACACATACCAATCGCCCCCGGGCAAATAAACGGAACGCTTCCCTCCTGGTTGAAGAACGGGAGCCGCCAATAGTGATTCTCCCATGAGCCATTCGTCGGACGTATTTGCTACCCGGGGATCATCCGGAAACTCCATCGCCAAAGGGCGCATCTCGGGAAGTCCGGTTTCAAAAGTCTGATGCGCGAGGCTGTAGTAATAGGGTATCAGCCGATATCTCAAATCGATGGCTTTGCGAAGCGCAGTCAGTGCGTCGTCACCGTAAAGCCAGGGAAAATGCGGTTGAAAGTGGACTTCTGAGTGCGTTCGCATGACCGGGAAAAACACGCCCGCTTCCATCCATCGCGATATTAATTCAGGCGAAGGGCTTCCGAAAAATCCGCCGATATCGCAGGTGCTGTACGGCATGCCACTCAAACCCCAATTCAAAAAATTGGCGGGGGTGGAGGCGAATACCTGCCATGAAGATTGGATGTCCCCGGTCCACGCCGCAGCGCCGAAACGCTGGGTTCCGGGTGAGAATGCGCGATTCAATGTCCACAAACGCGCGTTCGGCCGATAGCGATCCATCGCCGTTCTTTCGGCCAGGTTCCAATAAAAATAGGTGGTGTAAGTGGCTTCGCCTTCGTCATTCCACCAACCGGATACCCCGTTTTTGAGCAGATCAGCGGACTGCCCAATATACCAATCACGAAGATTTGGATCTATAAAGTTCAAATCGCGCGCCGGAACTTTGTTTGAAGTGTTAGATTCGAGATCCCATTTTTTTGCGCGCACCATTTTTAGCAAATTGCTATCGCCCAAACGCGGCTTGCGAATGCCGACGAAGTGCACCCCCTGGCCTTTTTCGGTTTTTATCTCGGCTGCGGACTCAGGAAACAAGTTGGTGTTCCAGCCAAAGTCCTCGAACGCTTCCTTTCCGGAATCAGGCAATTCATAGTCCGGTTTTGGCGTGTACCATTCGAAATCGTAAATAAAAGCGTCCAGAGGAATTTTCAAATCGTGAAAATGCTTTAACGCATCAACAATGGAATCATGATTGGTCCAACCCCATCGGCTTTGCAGGTAGCCAAATGCCCAACGCGGCGGCACGGGCGCGGCGCCGGTCAGCCGGGAGTAAGCTTTCGCCGCGTCCTTCAACGATTTAGCCGGCATAAGATACAAGTCCGCGCGCGAGCCGGGGAAGGTCCACGAAATGTATTCATTGTTGCCCGCGGCCTGCCAGCTCGCGGGACGATTATCATCCTCCGTTACCCCCAGCGCGCAGTATCCCGATTTTGACCAATAATACGGAATGACTGCTTTGCCATTGGAGACTCCTCCATCCGCTTTTGTTTTTTCCAAACTGGTTTCTCCATTGCCGGAACCGTAAACTTCGATGCGCTCCTTCCCCAACCATCCCGCCTGAAGCTTAACCTCACGGTTGTTTTCAGAATTCGCCTGGTCAATCTCACCCATTGCGTGCGGCGGAATCACAGTCGAACCGTCGTGTGCTTCGAGCGTCCACACTCCGTTGTGTGGATTCATCAACAATTTCCCCGTCTTGGTTTCAATCCCTACATAGTCACCCTGTTCCACGAAATTCCATGACGCGCGCTCACTGACATTCGTCGAGATCAAGAAAGAACTCGCAGCGGCCCCCGATGAATGACGGTAAGAGACGCTCAGGCGCAAGGCGTCTGGAGTGACAGGAGCCAACTCGATTTCTTCATGGCCCAATTGGATGAGCACGCCATGTTCGGTTTTTGATACATTTGCTTCCGCGCCAAAACTGCGGACGCAAAGCGAAACGATTCCCAGCGCAAGCACCGACAAGCTGAGCAAACTTAAACGTGATTGTTTCGCGATGTCTCGCCGGTTTATGCCTTGCCCTCGGGGCGAGGTTCTAAAATCTTCCCTATTAGATTATTGTTTTAACGGGCCGAAAAAGCTCAAGCCCGGCACAGAAATTAAATCTGCCCGAAATTTATGAATTTGCACTCTTTCCTTCAATAGGCTGACAGGACTATTGCCTCGGCCGCGCAATTGGTCCTAAATAATAACTGCACTTTGGGGCCAACCGCCCCGGGCGACAGTCAGCACCATGCCCGTGATGGATGACCGAGGCATATATTTATGTTGGATTTGAAATTTAGAGAGTCGAAACCTTCGCCGAAACTGACGACGGTGGCCATCGTCGAAGATGACGCGGATGTTTCCAAATCGCTTCGTGAAATCATTGATAACGCCCCGGGATATCGTTGCGCGTGCGTCTGTCCGGATGCAAAAACCGCGGTGCTTGAAATTCCCCATCATCGTCCTGACGTAGTGCTGATGGACATCAATCTGCCTGGCGAATCGGGCATCGCCTGCACGGTAAGGCTTAAGCACGTCTTGCCGTCGCTGCAAATCATCATGCTGACGATTTTCCGGGATCCCGAGGCGCTGTTTCAATCGTTGAAAGCGGGGGCCTGCGGTTATCTCTTAAAACGGTCAAATCCAGAAACCATCTTGGACGCGATAGCCGAAGTGCGCTCGGGCGGCTCTCCCATGAGCGGCGAGATCGCGCGCATGGTCGTTGAAGCTTTTCACGAACATAAAATGCAATCGACGGAGGCTGAGCAACTCAGCTTGCGCGAGCAGGAAGTTCTGATGCTGCTCTCAAAGGGTTTAAGCAATAAAGAAATCGGCGATCAATTGCATATCGCCAAGGACACGGTGCGCGCTCATCTTCGAAAAATTTACGAGAAGCTTCACGTTCGGTGCCGGGTCGAAGCCATCAATAAATATCTCGCCCGACAGGATCCAACCGCAAAGCCAGGGCCGGCTGAAAAGCGCTGAACTTCTCCAGGTACAAAATAACCACTGGCACAACTGGAAGCTGCGCCAGTGATTTCAAATTTAACCGCCAGCCGAATTACGGCGTGACAGCCCGGTAAAATGCCTTGTCGGAAAGCGGCGTGGTATCAAGCACCGTTCCAATCCCGCTCTCAACTGGCGTTGCAGTTCCCAGGTCATTCCATGGGCCGGTCACGCTGGGCGCCCGCTGCACGCGAAAGCTAAAGGAGGGATTCCCCGCGACGGGTATGACCCAATTTCCCCCCTGCACGGACGGCCGCATCAAGGAGAATGAACCCGGCGCGCCCAGAACATCGGCCCAGGTTGCGCCCATGCGAATTTCGTCGGCGGCCAGGTAATTGCCGAACGCACCCAGGCTAATACCGTTGAAAGACATATTGCCGACATTGGTCAAGGTCGCGGTCGCCGTGGCTGGTTCCGTCATCGATGTGGGATTGCGGTAAACCAGCACGTTGTCCGCGTGGCCGGGTTGAAAATCAATTCGCACCACGTAAAAATCAACCGCGTGATTCCCGGTTGAGGGATCCTCAAATGAATCGCCAGCGCCCAGGTCCACAAAAACGCCTTTGGGCTCGCGAAAGAAGACATCATTGGTGCTGGTGTCGTCTCCGATTCCCGCAATTCGGCCCGGGTCACCGAGATCGCCGCGATGAAACTCAAATTCGTAAAAAAGAGAAGTCACATCCGGTTGCAGCAGAAAACTGACATAGATGGTTTTGCCTGGGGCGCCAACATTTCCGTTCGCATCCAAAAAGCCGCGCGCCGCCAATACGCCGTTCGTTGAGCAATCCAGGAATCGCCCAGTGCGGCTGCTGCCGTAGTTATAGTAGGAGTTGCCGATTGAAAGAGAATCGAAACCGGCGGGAGCATTTGCGTCACCTACGAGGCCGCCGGGATTGATGAAATTCCCCGTGCCCGTAATATTCACCCAGGCGCCACTCCAGCCCACACCGCCATTTTGCGAAACGCCATCAATCGCCGTCGGGTCTCCTTCATAATTGAATCCTTCGTAGGCCAGCAATCGATTGTTTTCCACAAACACCGTGACGAGGGAAACCGCGCTGGTGGTGGCTCCGAACGCATTGGTCGCGACCAAATAATAATTGCCGGAATTGGACAAGCTCGCGTTTCCAAGCATCAGCGTGGCATTGGTGGCGTTGATGATTGCCTGGGAGCCGAAATACCATTGATAACCCACGGAACCGGCGCTGCTGGTCACTGCGCCACTAAGATTGATGGTGCTGCCAACGATTCCGCCGTTGTATTGAGGCTGGGTCGTAAACTGTGGCGCAGTGCCGTTGGGAGATAAAATAACGAGAGTGGTGAACTTGAAGTCCTGGCCATTTGAAGGCGTGCCGTCACCATTTACGCGCACGAAACCCACTTGGGCAATCGGCGCTCCCGAAAGCGTCCCGCTGAAACTCGCTCCGGTAGACAAATCCGTGAAGGTATAGGTGGTGGAACTTGTGAGGGTAAATGCGAAGGAATCCAAACTGGCGAAATCATAAGCAAAGTTAGTCGCGGTGCCAGTCCCATTGGCGTCCGTATACCGTCCATCGGCAATGTCGCCACCCTCATGGAAATAACTGAACAGCACATTTCCGCTGGCGTCCATGAGTTCAAACATGTTGGTATTATTCGGGGTATCCAAATTATTCATTTGGAGTTGCACCAGGAAAGAGCCGCCGACCGGGAGCGCGGTGTTGAACGTGCGGGTGGCCGTGGATTGAGCATCCGCCGTACTATTCCAGATGGCGAAAATCGGTGGATTATCGCCACTGACGTAATCGCCACCACCGACCGTGCTCAACGTCCAGGCGCCAAAGCCAAAACCCTGGTTGCCGGTGAAAGCGCTATAATTCGCGGCCACGTCGTAGGCATTAGTAAAGCCAAACGGAATCACTGTGACTGTGGCAACGGAACTAGTGGTCATCCCGGCGGAATTTGAAGCTACCACAAAATAGAGCCCGCTGTTGGTCGTTCCGATATTAGCCAGCACGAGATTCGTGGCCGCGGCTCCGGCAATAATGTGATTCGTAAAATACCACTGATAACCGGGATTGCCGAGATTGCTGGTCGCCAAGGCATTGAGGGTGATGATTCCGCCGCCGACGGCAGCAGTATTTTTTGGCTGAACCGTGAACACCGGTTTGGATCCCAGCGTCGTAATCGTCAAGGCATTGAGGTCAAAATTTTGGCCATCGCTGGGTGCAGTATCCCCGTTTGCCCGGAAGAATGTGACCTGGGAAATCGCCGCGCCCGACAGTGTTCCAGAAAAACTCGCGCCGGTGTTGATATCCTGAAATGTGTACGTTGTGGCACTGGTGAGAGTGAATGAGAAGGTGCTGAACGCCGAAAAATTATAGGTAAAATTCGTCGCTGTGCCGGTTCCGATGGCATCGGTGTACGTTCCATTAGCATTGTCGCCTCCCTTGTGGTAAAAGCTGAAAAGCACATTGCCGCTGGCATCCTGCAATTCAAGACCGTTGGTATCGGTCCCCGAATCCAAATGATTGAGCCGGAACCGCACCCAAAATGATCCACCCACCGGCAATGTACTGCCGAACGGACGAGTGGCTGTGGTCACCGCGTCCGCCGTCGTATTCATTATCGTAAAAGCGTATTGGCCGAACGCGACGCTGTCATCCGCCGTAAGAGCCTGGCCTCCACCCGCAGCGGATATTGCCCACGGGCCGAAACCAACGCCGTTATTGTCACCGGTGAAGAAATTGCCGGCGGCAGCATAATTTGTCCCTAAATCATAGGCGTTGGTAATGATTTGGGCGCGGGCAGTGATCGCCGCACACAAACCAACAACAAACCAAAATGTCCGAAGCAATCGACTGATGAAAACTTTGTTTTGCATATATTCTATAAAAGTCCGCTGACGATGAGCCAGCAACGGGGGTAATTTCCAGGTTTTGCGTTTCTTAGTGATGACAGGGAAGATTAGACGACCGGACGACGGCGCATCAGGAAAAGGAGTCCGGCTCCCACACCCACGAGCGCCAAGGACGTCGGCTCCGGAACTTCGGTTATCTGCAGATTATTGAATTTGAAATCCTGGCCGTTGGAAGGAGCGGAGGCGGAATCGTTCGCCCTCAGAAGCTCAACCTGGCTGACGGTTCCCGCCAGTGTGCCGTTGATACTCTGACTGGTCGTCACATCGGTAAACGTATAGGTTGTCGCACTGGTCAGAGTGAGCGAATAGGAATCGAGGTGTTGGAAATCATAGGCAAAACCAGTAGCAACACCACCAGTCACGCCAGCATCTGTATAATGCCCATCCGCACCGTCCCCACCCTGATGCCAATAGCTGAACAACACATTTCCGGACGAATCCTCCAACTCCAACGCATTCCTATTGGCGGAGGTATCCAAATTGACAAACATGAGGCCAACCGAAAATGTCTGGCCCACGGACAAACTGGAATTGAAGGATCGAATTGCGGTCGAGGAACCATTCCCCGCGCCGTTCCAAATCCCAAAATTCGGCGGGGCATCGCCGCTAATGTAACTGCCGCCTCCCGACGTGCTCAAAACCCAGGTTCCAAAACCGAACCCCTGATCCTGATTCCCGGTGAAGCCGGCGCCCGAGTAATTCGCCGCCGTGTCTGAAGCGACGACCGTCTGTGCGGTGGCGCGATTAACGCCGAGAGAGACCAGGGCTACAGTGGCGATTCCTTGAATAATGAGGTGGTGGGATAAGTGTTTTCTCATGAAATCATCTTGGGATAGTGGTTTTAAAGGGTGATTTCATAATAAATTTTTAAGTGTGAGAGACAATAGTCCGACCGGACTATTTATTGTCCGGCGGCGAAAAACACACTGCTCTCACAGAATTTTCCTCCCGCAACGTTCAGATAGTCTCCTCGGACTATTGAGGCCAGTTTGGAGGCCTTATAAATTCGCTCAAACACGATCGAACGGAGTTGAAGATAGTCCCTCCGGCTTCTGCCATCGTTTAAGCGTCAAACAGCAATTGCATATGAAATTAAGGGCCCCTCAAATCCGTGATGAACGAATTACCTTCTCTGGATTCACATTGATTGAACTTTTGGTCGTCATTGCGATTATCGCCATTCTGGCCGCAATGCTTTTGCCCGCACTCTCAAGAGCCAAGTCCAAAGCCAAAGGCATTCAATGCATGAACAGCAATAAACAATTTGCGCTGGCCTGGCTGCTCTACGCGGATGAGAACAATAATTCAGTGGTGGCGAATCCCGGCGATGGAGCCAACCAGGGCAATTGGCCGGTCCCTCCCAATTCCCCGAATGCGTGGGTGGCGGGCAACATGCAAAGCGCGGCGGATGCACTTAACACTGCGAAGATACAAAACGAACTCCTATTTCCGTACGCCAAGTCGTTGGAACTCTATAAGTGCCCGGGAAACGAAAAGAACATGGTCCGCGGAATTTCAATGAATTGCTACGTGGGCTGGAATGCTCCAAGTCGCATCTCGCAGGGCGGCGGGACTTTTGAAACTTATATGAAAATCAATCTCGTCACGCATCCTGACTCTATTTTTATAACGATAGACGAGGACCAAAACACTATTAATGACGGCTACTTCGCGAATGTGGCAGCGCCGCTCCTGGCAAACGTGACAAAGTTGAACGATTGTCCGGCTACTTATCACGGCGGGGCGTCAGGGATGTCATTTTCGGACGGGCACGCCGAGTTGCATAAGTGGCATGGACTGAATTCGCCCAAAGCCATCCAGGCTGCAGCGGATTTGGGAGCAGGCGGCTTAACACTGACCGATAACGACAGCCTCGGGGACCTTCACTATCTGCTTCAAATATCAACCCGTCCGGTAGGCGGCGGATGGTAGAAGCCAGGACAACGGTCACTCGCATTCAGTAAACGTTGCTTTATGAGTCCGCTAGCGTCTCAGCTTCGGTTTATCACAAAACTTGCTTCCGGCGACTTACCGTACCGTGATCCTCTGACAACTCGGGGCGACAATAAATCACATTCCATCTATTCGCCGTCACGTTCAAATGATTTTTCAAATGAGTATTATCACCAAGCGAACCAGTCAACCCGACGACGAAACTTTCATGCGCTGTAAATCCATAGCAGTTGTGGTCATGATGGCAGTGTTTGCCAATTTTCTGGCTGCTCTCGCTTCCGCTTCGGCCCAGTCCATCACCGTCGCCTCAGATAATGCCTCGAACTACAGCAGCACGGGCTTCACCGGAAATGACGGCTTTGGCTTTGGCGCCTGGTCGTTGAATACGCCCGGCGGCGGCAAATACATTAGCGGCGATACGCCGCCGTCTTTCGGCATTTGGAACGGCAACGGAAATTCCGCATCGACCGCTGTGCGCTCTCTCCTTTCCGGCCTCTCGCCCGGCGAAACATTTTCCGTGCAACTGACGATGAACAACCTTGATTCCTCGGCTAATGTGAATGCCTTGGAATTGCTGGATGCGTCAGGGAATGTGCTGTTCAGCTATTGGCATCAGGGCGGCGACATTGCCGACGGCCATTACTCCGATTCTGGCGTAACCAATGGCACTGCGGCGGGATTTCCTTTTGACTATCAGTTGATGGACTCATTCGCATTCACCTTGATCGATTCTTCAAACTATACCTTCCAAGACCTGTCAACCGGCGCGAGTATTAGCGGCACGGTGTCCGGAGTCATCAGCCAGGTTGAATTTCTGCGAGCGAATAAATCCGCGACCACGCCAGCGAACGGTCAGGATTTTAAGTTCAATACTCTGGCCATTACGACACCCAGCCAGGCCGGAACCGGCGCGAGCCTTGCCTACGAAGGATTTAGTTACCCGCCCAGCGCGGTTGCGAATCAAAGTGGCGGTTACGGTTGGGGCACTGCCTGGACGAATGTCGCAGGCAATGCCATGTATTTTGATTTGGGTAATTTGATCGGTGAATCAAATGCGCCGGTTGGATTCGACGCCTATTCGCAGGGCAATCATCTGGCTGGATACGGGGGCAGCCGGGTTGGACGGTTGCTGGATTGCACATCAAACAGCGTGTTTGCGGAGAATGGATATATCGATGCCGATGGAGACATCGGCGCAGCCGGCAAAACAATCTACATCAGTTTTCTTCAACAGCCGGCCATCACATCCTCGTTTTATGAGTTTGAGTTTCATCGCGGTGATTACGGGGATCCCGGACGAATCGCTGGCATCGGGAACGATACGCCCGGCACCGACACGTATCTCCGAACTCCGAGCGGAGCTTTTTTTGATCTGGGACGCGGTGACAGCGCCGTGGATTTTTATGTGGTGCGAATCGATTTCCACGGCGGCAATGATGACATTCGCATCTATCGCAATCCGACCTCAAACGCCGAGCCGGGCACGGCGACCCTGACACGATTGAGCGCCGGGAATTTGTCATTCGATCGCCTTTGCGTCGGCGCATGGGGCAACTACGTAGCAACGGATGAAATTCGCATTGGCTCTGCATGGACGAATGTCGTTGGGCTGGACTCTACCGCAAACGGAAGCATTCAATCCGTTACCATCACCAATACCTCGATGATCGGTGATGGTATTGCTCAATTTGTCCCGGCGGGATTCGATTCCAATCAAACGCCGTCCTTGTCGCTGGTTTCCGAACCGGTATCCACGGGGCCGCTGGCAGGAAATTGGTCGCTATTTCCGCAGTTCACACTGGTGAACAGTAACGCCTGTGCTTCACTGGTGGTTCCGGCCGGGACGAGCCTCTATGGTGGCGGTGAAGTTGCCGGACCGCTTTTGCGCAACGGCCAGACGATCGAAATTTGGAATACAGACACTGCAGGCTGGTCGACGGATAATTTGCGCCGTATGTATCAGGCCCATCCGTGGGTGTTGGGCGTGCGCCCCGACGGCACGGCGTTCGGTGTGCTTTTTGATAGTTCCTACAAGGCCTCACTGACTACCGGGACCAATCGAATTGTTTTTGAAACGCTCGGCCCGCTATTCCGCACGTTCATCATTGATCGAGCTTCTCCCCAGGCGGTGTTGCAAGGACTGGCTCAATTGACGGGCACCATGCCGATGCCGCCGGAATGGGCGTTGGGTTATCATCAGTGCCGCTTCAGCTATTCACCAGCATCACAGGTTCAGAACATTGCCCTCGGTTTTCTTACCAATCAGATTCCGTGCGACGCCATCTGGATGGATATCGGCTACATGAAAAACAATCGGGATTTCACAATCGACCCGGTCAATTTTCCCAGCATGCCTTCGCTGACCAGTTGGCTTCATGGCAACGGATTTCACGCGGTGAACATCCTCGACCCGGCAATCGCGGTTGACTCGAGCTACTCCGTTTATCAATCAGGAACCGCCAACGACATCTGGGTCCAAACTGCAAACGGCCAGCGATATCAAGCCGTCTCGACGCCGGGGAATTCGTCGTGGCCGGATTTCACCATGCCCACGGCGAGGACCTGGTGGTCCGGACTCTGCGCCAATTTCATGACGAACGGAATGGACGGCCTTTGGATCGATATGGATGAACCGTCGGCCAATAACGCGCTCACCGCATTGAACTCGATGCCTTACGACAATTGCCATCGCGGCGGCGGATTACCTGCCGGCTCTCATTTGAAATATCATAACGCCTACGGCTTGTTCGAATCGCTCGCAACCTACCAGGGCGAGTTGGCTGCTCATCCCGACCGCCGTCCGTTTGTCTTGACCCGCGCGAGCTTTCTCGGGGGACAACGCTACGCCGCGACGTGGACCGGGGACAATGTCTCTTCGACCAACGACATGTCTGTGTCGGTGCCGATGTCTTTGACGCTTGGACTATCCGGACAGCCATTCAGCGGGCCCGATCTAGGTGGGTTCATAGCCAATGCGACTCCGGATTTGTGGGGCAATTGGGTGGGCTTTGGAGCATTTCTTCCGTTCTGCCGCGGGCATTCAACCATCGGGACCGATCCGAAAGAACCTTGGGCATTCGGACCGGCGGTGAAAACTGCAGCGCAGATTGCGTTACAGCGCCGCTATCGCCTGCTTCCTTATCTTTACACTCTTTTTTATAACAGTTCGCAAACGGGAATTCCGGTAATGCAACCGATGTTCTTCGCGGACCCGACTGACCTCTCTTTGCGGCCGGAACAACAAGCCTTCTTGCTGGGGTCGGATCTTTTGGTCGTCCCTTCGTGGGCGCAAACTCCGGCTTTACCCAAGGGAATCTGGAGACCCATGTCGCTGATCCCCGGCGACTCGGGGCAATATCAAGCGGAGCTGGAGATTCGAGGCGGAGCCATCATCCCGGCTGGAGCCGTGGTGCAAAATACGGCTCAAAACCTTTTCAACCCACTCACCTTGATTGTGTGCCTGGACACAAACGGTTTTGCTTCTGGAACTTTATATCGAGACGCCGGCGATGGTTGGGACTTTCAATCCGGCAACTATTGTCTTCAAACATTCACTGCCCAGCAAACCGGCGACACAGTCAGTGTTCAACTCAGCAGCCAGCAAGGCGCTTATCCCGTGTCCGACACGCCGGTTAATATCGAAGTCATTACGAGTAACGGAACTTTTTATGCAACGGGTGCAATTGATTCAGGCATTACCGTGCCGGTGGCGACTCAACCGTCGCTCGCTCAAGCCGCGTTTGATGCTTACAACGCCGCCTTTTTGATGCAAACGAACGGGTTAACCTACTATAAGCGGAGTCTGACCAATAATTCCTACGCTGGCAGCTGGGTGCAAGGCTTGGAAATACAAGTGGCCGAAGACGCATACGACCGTACCAAAAGTGTGGCCGCTCAACAGTTGGTACGAGACCTGACCACCACGTTCTTAACCAAGGAAAATTACGATTGGTCGTTGGATACGTGGAACGATGACATTGCCTGGATGACCATTGCCTGCGTCCGCGGTTATCAAATCACCGGCAACATCGCGTTGCTTAACAAAGCGACGAATGCCTGGAACATGGCTTATAACCGTGGTTGGGACAGTGCGCTTGGTGGCGGGATTTGGGAAGAGATGAACGCCAAGGACGCCAAATGCGCTTTAAGCAACGATCCCATGATTATTGCCGGCGCTGCCTTGTATCAAATTACAGGGCAACCCGCATATCTTACCAAGTGCCAAACATTTATGCATGGGTTCGTAATAATATTTTCAATCCGACGAACGGACAGATTTACGAAGGCATTAGTTCCAATGGCGCGGTGATAGTTTCCGACAACGTGTATAACAGCGGAGCGTTCATAAATGCCGCCAATTGCCTCCATAATCTCACTGGCGCGACAAATTATTACGTCGATGCGTTGCTCGCGGTAAATCACGTGATTAATAACAACGCCATTCTTTCCAACACAGGGCGCGGCGACAGCACCTGGGAAGACCAATTCGCGCGGGGCCTCGCGAACTTTGCCCAGGATAATCAACTATGGGGTCTCTACAATTCCTGGATGACGGCCAACGCGAATGCCGCCTGGAATTCGCGGCGCATCGACAGAAATATCACTTGGAATTCCTGGACCAGCCCGACAGCCACGAACGATTGTTACTCTCTGGAGTGCCTGAGCGCGGCTGTTATTCAGCAGGTCATTCCGACGATAACGCGGGCAGCTCCCGTTTTCACACTTCAACCGTCCAATCAAATCAGCGCCGTGGGCAATGCCATCGGTCTGAACGCGATCGCCACCAACGGACAACCCATCACGTATCAATGGTATCACGAAAATAATCCCATCCCGGGCGCGATCGGGACCAACCTCGTTTTGTTAAGCCTCTCCAACAGTGACGCCGGGCATTACTGGGTTGTGGCTTCCAATGCTGTCGCTGGCGCGTATAGCCAGGTCGCAAATATTTACCTGATTGGCAGCACCAATGGAACGCTCGCGCAGGATGCCGCTAGCAATTACGATCGCGGCGTTGGGTTTATTGGCAATCAAGGTTTTGGCTTCGGACCCTGGATATTCAGCACGCCCGGCGGCGGTGGCTATCTAAGCGATGATGTCCCGCCTCTGTTTGGTCTTTGGAACAGCAGCGCCAACGGTCAATCCATCGCTTCCCGCGTCTTCAATCTGCCTCTGCCGGTCGGCGGTTCGTTCACCCTGCAACTCGAGATGAATACCCTGGATACCGCCGCCAATCAGAACGGATTTGGCCTGCAGGATGCCGGCGGAAACACCTTGTTTAGCTATTGGCATCAGGGCGGGGACAATGCGAACGGGCATTATGCAGATGCCAATGGAACCGGCAGTGCGCTCGGCTTCGCGTATGACTTCGGCCAGCCGGACAATTTTAAATTCACGTTAACCACCGCCACCGACTACACGTTTAGCGATCTGACGACCGGCAGAAGTTTCAACGGTAAACTTTCAGGGGCAGCCATCAACGAAATCAACTTCTTCCGGATAAACGGCGCGAATGCGCCGAGCAACGGGCAGGATTTTAAATTCAGCAATCTCGCAATCACTGTGCCCCCTCACCCGCCCACCCCTGCGCCGCTCACGGTGGGAGAAACTGTCCAAGGATGGAGTTTTCGTTTCCCGGTTGCGCCCGGATACAGCTATCGATTGCAGCGCGCCACCAATCTGGAGGGCCCGTGGGCGGATCTCGGAACGCTGATTGGTCCCGAGTCCGGTATGGCCGAATTTATAGACACTAATTCGCCAACCGCCAATTCGTTCTATCGCACCGTGACACCCTGATCGGACGATCAATGGAAATTCAAAACCATTTTCCCATTCGCGTCTGGCGTGAGACGAATGTCGCCGTTTCCCAACTGCTGGCAAGCGCCTGATTGCAATGACATTTGATAACTGGCGCCAATGTAGTTGTAAGAGACACCATTTGAGGTGACGGTCTGAACAACAGAAGACTGCTGCAAACCACCGACCAGGTCCCAGGCCCAATTCAACGAAACGCCAAGACTGTTCGTGCCGACGCAGGTGATATTGGTTTCGGTGCAGATGATTACGAAAGCGCTTCCGTTCGTGAGCGGTTGCACGACGCTCAGATCGGTGGGGCTCAACTGTGTCACCGACGGCAGCGCCTCAGGCGTCATCACAGTTCCGCCCGGCAACAACACCGGCCACATACCGACTGACTTGGTTCCATCGCCCGACCATTGGCCACTGTCCATGATGGGCAACGTCTCGTAGTCAAAAAAAGGAGTCGCTAACGCATTGTCGTGCGTGGCGGCGGCGACGTTCTCATCGAAATAATGAAGATCACGTACGTAAAACGTGCTCGAGTCCCACAGAATATTAAACCGATAAAAACGGCTGTCATACCATACCGATTTCCGCCCCTGCTGTTGTGAGTCATCCAGGGCGACCACCGCGGTCGGCGGGGTGACTGTGTAATTCTTTTGGAACCATTCGCCCGCCTGGGCGAGAGTCATCACCTGGATTTTTCCGGCGTGCGCCTCGGCGGCAATGAGCGCGACCTGGCTGGTAAGCGCCGCCCCGATGGAATCCCAGCCGCTGCCGATGTCATTTTCCTGCCCGGCTTGCGCGTACCCGAACGCCAGCGAGGGTTGATTGATCAACGCGTCGAAATACCATGCCACCCAATTTTGCGAACCGCCGGAATAGGGATAGACCGGTTCAAGGGTATAGATGCCGGGCGTAAAATTGCCGTATTGATAAATAGGATCACTGCCTAACAGCCGGAACATCGGCATATTGATTTGCCCCGCAGGTGTCTGCGCGGGCATGTAGGAATTCACCTTGCTGGGATAGTAAGCCTGGTTCCAATACGCTCCCCACAACGTGTAAGTGTCCGTGCCAATCTGATCCTTGCAATTACCCGAAGCGACGACGCCGTATTGCTGTTGCATGTATTGCAACGTCACTTCGTCGATGTACCAGGACGCCACTGTTTTCGGATAATAACCAAAAACCGCGTGGAAATCGGCCATGTAAGCATCCACCAATTGAATCCGTTCCACCAGTGTATAGCCGCAGGAAAAATCTACATTCGCCGTGGGATCCCACTCGTGAGACCCGCGCCATGTGAGCCCCGCGCGTTGCACCAATGATTGTGTGATTTCCCACCACGCGCCAATCTCGTCGTTGGTGCCCAATTGCGCCTTAAAATAATTCTGGTAGTTCGTGTCCATCAAGGCGTCGTGTTGCAACGCGAAGGTAGCCGGCAGGTTTGCTTGTTTGAACAGTTGGACTTGTTGAGTCGTCGCATTGAAAAGCACCTGTTGTGAATTTCCGAGGCGAAAATCCTGGTCCCGGCAAAAGCAAAAAAGATTTACAATCCGCGGCTGACTCGCCACGGCGGACCGGAAAAATGCAGCCGGGTTGGTAGCGGGAACGACAAAACCGCCGGCCTCCAGGTTGGTCGCAATCGGAGTCCACGGGCCGGTTGGATTAAGGGATTGCTGCAGCACACCCTGCGCCCATTGAAGATGTGCGGCGCCTACGCTATTTGAAATCCACAATGACACGGGCGGCAAGTTTACCGTGGGCGGCGGTGAATTCGGCGGCGGATTAACGACGAGCGTCGAGACACTGCTTGTGACGCTGCCCGCGCCGTTTTGAGCGGCTACTGAATAGATTCCGTCGTTGGTGAGTTGAAGATTTGAGAGCGTGAGCGTGTTGCTGCCGGCGCTCGAATTTCCGAGGGCCGAAATCGGCATCGGCCCAAAACCGTCATTGAAATACCATTGATAACTCAGCGGCGACGTCCCGGTGAAGGCGGCTGAAAATGATATCGTCTGTCCCACATTGGCAACATCTACCGGCGCAGGTGTGATATCCGCGACAACCGATGGCGCGGTGGCACCCAGGACCGCCATCGTAAAATTGGGACTTACTGAAGAGCCAGAGGCGTTACTCACCAAAACGGCGTAGTTGTAATTACCAGCGACCAGACCGCTCGCATCAACAACGAGGTTGGAAGAAGTCGCGCCGTTGATTGGAGACAATGCACCGCCCGTACCGCCATCACTCAGCCATTGATAGGTGAACGGTCCAGACCCGAGCGCAGTTTCGTTCAGGGTGAATGTGCCGGATCCGCCAGCGTAGACAGGCCATGCGCCGGCGGACATCGTGGGCGGCAGCGCTCTCGGTGCAGATTGCTGATACGATATTAAGCCTACGTCGAAGGTGGCGTCGGAATTCCCGGTGTTTCCATAGGTGACCGGACCTGTGCCGGAGGTGTGGGAGACAGCCATGATCTGACCCTGTGCATAAGGACTTCCAGCCTGATTGCCGATATGTTCCCAACCACCGCTGGAAGCGTCATGCCCGAACGCGTAGGCGTAGCTCTGGTTCGGCGCGAGCGGCAGGTTAAATCCCTGCCATTGAAGCCAATCATTTTCGGTTCCAGCGGCGGAAGTTTGGTAACTGGCGATCACTGTGGCCCTGCTTCCATCGGCTGAAACGGAGTAGAAATATAGATCGTAGAGTTGCGAATTTCCGAAACTGTTTCCGTTGCCGGCGCTTTTCCACGCGAACGATCTCAATAGATAACCGCTCGGGTTACCGCCGGTGGTGAAAGTTTGTCCGCACCATTTACCATAAGACGGCCCGTCGTCCGTGTAATAATTAATGCCATCGTCGTTTTGGGAATTGTTCAATAATTGAAAAATGTCCAACGGCCCCGGCGTCGGCGCCGAGGCGCCGATGTCGGTCATAGCAATTATAGCAATCGCCGCCGCCGGGCTGCCGTTCGTTCCAGCCGAGTTGGTGGCCACGTAATCATATCGGTAAGTGCCCAACGCATACCCAAGAGTGTTGACGGTTAAATTTGTGCCGGTCGCGCCCAGAATATTCGTCAGGACTCCGCCGGAACCGCCATCCGTCCGCCATTGATAGCCGATGGGCATCGTTCCGGTAGCCGATGCGAAAAGTGATACGACCGTGCCCGCAGTGATTCCATTACCGGCATTGCTCGGAGAGATATCAGGAGCGGAAACGACCGGGGGACCGGTTGGCGGACTCGACGGAGTGCCTTGCACAGTAATGGCACCGTATCCGCAGTAGCCATTTTCAGAACTCGGCGTCGTAAAATCGAATTTGATGGCCGCCACATTTGAAGCGATCACCTCGCTCAACGATCCGGAAACAATGACCCGCGTTGCCGACGCTGTGGCGCTGGGCACGGAAGGATTGTAGTTCACCGGCGAAAGCACGGAGAATGATGCCGGATTATATATCGTGGAGTATGAAACGGTGTAGGCTTGCTGATCGCGGCCGTTATCCTTCCACCCACCATAGACAGTGATGTTGGTGACGTCATAACCATTGCTGGACGGTGGCAGCGTATAAATTATCAATGAGCCCGCTCCCGCGCCGTTACCGCAGGTGACATAATTCGTCGTCGTGGTGTTACCGGGAATCTGGCCGATGACGAGACTGCCGCCACCGGTGAGTGAATTGACATTCCGGCCAGAAGTTTCCTCGCTGAAATTGCCACTTGCCGCACTCGGTGCCAGCCCAGCTATCAAACTGTTCGGAGCCGGCA
Organism: Verrucomicrobiia bacterium; assembly: GCA_036272195.1. GTDB lineage: Bacteria > Verrucomicrobiota > Verrucomicrobiia > Limisphaerales > DASXHY01 > DASXHY01. The sequence goes on from DATAZE010000062.1 coordinate 56,785, forward strand.
GCCAGGTGGGAGTCAACGGCAACGAACCTTGTTGATTGGCCGTCGTGACGATCAGGGACGCCGAAACGGAATTGACAAAGATGGAGATTAAAATAATTGCAATGCCCGTGGTGACCCTGGAATGAAGCGACGCCGCCATGTTTGCCTCCTTATTTTTTGCTGAGCGCGGAATTGCGGTCTTTCATGACCACGGCCAGGCTGGAGGTATCAAATTTCAAAATAAGTTTTCCGGCGGCGTTGGGAACCAACTCGATGCTGCCATCTTCAAGCTGACGACAGGAACCCGCCTCGGAACCCAGTTTCAATTGGTATTCCACATTTGAATGGCTGTAAGCGACACTTACCGAATCAACCCGCGTCACGGCCGATTTGAGGCGCGAACCACCGACGATTTGGCACGCCCAATTCAAAGGATGTCCCTGGCCATCTGCGCCTTCAAAGCTGACGCGATTTTCCCCGCAAACGATCGAAAAACTTCCGCCTCCCTGGAGTGATTGCACGATGCTCAGGTCAGTTGCGTTCAATTCTTTCACGACCGGCATGCCGTCAGGTTGCATGGGGGAGGTTGAGCCGTCAGCACCCAAAAGGACCGGCCACATGCCGGCATGTTTAGCGCCCGAGTGCGACCATGACGCCCAGTCCACGATAGGCAACGTTTCATACACCAGCGATGTCTCTCGCAGCGGATTCTCGTGGGTCGGCGAGACGATGCGTTCGTCAAAGCAATGGATGTCCCGGATGAAAAAACCATTCTTGTCCCAGAGCACATTCAGCCGGTAGAAACGGCTGTCGTACCAAACGGTTTTGCGGCCTTGTTCCTTCCAGTCATCAAGCGCCACGACCGCGGTTGCGGGAGTGAGCGGATACTTTTTCTTGAACCATTTGCCGGATTGTTCGAGCGTCTCCACGCGAATGGTCCCGGCTTTCGCCATATCGGCAAACATGGCGATTTGGTTTGTTAAGCCACGTTTCATCGCGTTCCAACCAAACGAGTTTTCCTGGCCGGCTTGCGTATAACCAAAAGCCAGCGAAGGCTGGCTGACCATGTTGTTCATGAACCAAGCAACCCATTTAGGCGAACCGCCGGCCTCGGAATAGACAGGTTCCAACGATTGCAGTCCCGGCGTGGTGCCGTGTTGATAGATGGGATCACTTCCCAACATGCGAAAGACCGGGATATTAATTTGCCCGGCGGAGGTCTGTGCCGGCATGTATGAATTAACGCGGCTCGGATAATAAGCCTGGTTCCAATAACCGCCCCACAAGGTATAAAAATCCGTGCCGATCTGGTCTTTGCAATTGCACGAGGCCACGAGGCCGTATTTTTCGGTCATGTATTCCAGCGTGACCTCGTCAATGAACCAGGAACCGACCGTTCGCGGGTAATAACCGAATGCCGATTTGAAATCGGCCATATAGACATCCACCAACTTGCGCCGTTCCTCCGGCGTGTAACCGGGCGCAAAACCGACGTTGGCCGCGGGATCCCAATCGTACTCGCCGCGCCAGTGGATCCCGGCCTTTTCCGCCAATGGCCGGGGAATTTCCCACCACGCCGCGATTTCGTCATTGGTCCCCAATTCCGTCTTTAGCAATTTTTGATAACGCGGATTAATCAGGGCGTCATATTGCAATGCCCAGGTCGCCGGAAGATTATATTGTTTCAGCAATTCGATCTGATGCTGGGTGCAATCGAATAAAATATTTTCAGAATCCTTTAATCGAAAATCCGAATTGCGCATGAAATTGTAGATATTGACGATGCGCGGTTCGGCGGATCCTTTTCCAGATGCCGCCGCCATGCGGGTCGGAACCGAGCAGCAGAGGCTGGTAATCAAACAAATTAAAAAAAGAAAATGACTTTGCGTCTCGCGAATGATTAAGCGTACAGCCCTGCGGTCTGCGTGTTCCCTCGGATGCGTATGAGAATTTCCCTGTGTCATGAGATGTTGCTCCAAATCTAAATTCGACCTCGTGCGGCCAAGTTGCCATGCCTGGTCTTTGCGCGCCAGAAACGTGTTCACCATGGGCCAGTCCCGATGTCTCCCGGCACGAAATAATCAGTTGCTGTCCCCTTCCCTCCGATGCCGATGGTATCCGTCGGATCCGTAAAACGATTGGACCAGCCAAACCTGCGCCAGGAGGCGCTTCCGTCCTCAAACAAAAAATTGGCGCCCAGCGGAATTCCGGATAGGCCGCTGTGGTTCGATTGAGGGTAACCAACTTTAAGTGCGGTATCGAAATAATTCCATGAGCCAGTGGAGGCATCGTTTTGGATGATATCGCTCATCACCGGAGCCTGCCGATAATGACTTCCCAACTTTTGGCGCTGTGTCATCCAACCTGTGACAGCGGGTTTTGTTGGCAGCGAATAATTATTGACGCTCGTGCCGCCCGCGGCATCCCGGCCCGGATAAAAATGATAACCAATCAATTGCAAATTGGGATCGCGGCCCGCGTCTTCGACATATCGGTGGTTCATATCCGTGGGACAATATTGAATGTCACTTAACGTTCGGGAATTGCCCGTGGCCGTGGTTTTGGCGAGGTACGGCCGGCAAAATACGTCCTGGAAATCGGTCCGCATCCAGGCGAAATCGTGGGCCCCGGTGGAAGCGGAAAGATCCAGGAATTTATTCTGGTTTTCGTCCGAATACATCGCCACCGCCAGCCCCCATTGATGGAGGTTATTGGCGCAATTGGCCTTGTAAGCCGACTGTTTCGCTTTGCTCAAGGCCGGCAGAAGAATCGCCGCCAAAATCGCGATGATGGCGATGACCACCAGCAACTCTATGAGAGTGAACGCGCGGGCGTGGCCGGCAAATTGCCTCCCGTATTTCACGCAGTTTGTTTCGGCTCGCTTCATTTTATGCTTCATAGGAGCTATTTTTGGATGCCCGGGATTGCTCAAATCCCGGGCATCCCCTTCCAGCCTGATGGCGTTCACCAACAATCATCAGGGAATTCGCAACTGGAAGAACATGCGGCCCGACTGATCCGCGTTCACGGGCAAGGCATTCGAGAACCCGCCGTTTCCATCCAGCGTGCCGGTTTGGTTGGTGGTCCAGCTTACGGGCGGGTTCAGGTTGGTTGTGCTCAGCCAGGTGTAAGGACTGTTGGGCGGATAACCGCCCGTTCCGGTCACCACGAGGTTGTTCCCGGACTTTGAGAATCCGCCGACGGACGGAGCGACGAGCAGCGGACCGGAGGCGGATCCGTAAACGGCGATTTCGCTATAGCCTTCAAAGCCGTTCTCACCGCCAGGCGTCAACGGCGTGGTGAAGTCGAAATAGAGCGCTGCGACATTCGACGCCAGGAAGCCGCTCGCCGGCGTGATGGTCGCTCGCGTCATGGCATATCGCCCGTTCGGATTCGTCGGCAGATAATTCACAACCGCCAAAGGAACGGTAATAAAGTTCGTGGGGTTGGCGACCGTCGAATAATGGATCGTGTAAGCCTGCCCATCGCGGCCGCTATCATTCCAACCGGCGTACACGGTGATGTTGCTAATGTTGTAGCCATTCGCGGAACCGGGCAGGACGTAGCTTACAAAATTACCGGACTGCGTCGAATAACCAGCCAGAGTGAGACTGCTGTGCGCCGAGGTCTGGCGGGTATCCAACTGGCCGAACGAGCCATCCGTGAGAACGCTCGGCTGACTCGCGCCATCGCCGTTCCCGTCAAATGCGCCGGTGAAATCACCGTTGCCAGAAGTATTGGGAGCGATGTTGAATAGCAGACTCGAAGCGAGCTTCGACATATCCCAGGTGGGAGTGAACACGGGGATAACAGTCCCGTCCTCTGTTTGAGCGGCCATCGAAACAATCGCGTTGTTGACGGGCGCCGACGCTGAATTGACCGTCACGGCACAGGCACCGCTGCTGATGGATCCAGCCGCGTTAGTTGCCATGGCGGTATAACCACTGCTCACCGCTGAGTCTGACGTCTGCACATTGTCCAACGTCAGCGTGGACGTTTCGATGCCATTGTTGGTCACCGTCAGCACGGTTCCGGTGGTGATATTGGCGTTGTTCTTCAACCACTGGACACCGATTGCGTTTGTGAAGGAAGCAGACATGACGATTTGTCCGCCGACTACATCAACAGCGGTTTGTGGAGTGATGTCCTGGATCAGGATGGGCACCGTCGCCACCAGAGTTGTGGAATTGGTGCCGTTGATTTCGATCTCGGAATATCCCGCGTAACCGTTCAGGAATTGCGGTGTCACATTCCAATTGATCTCCACGGCCGACACATTGTGCGCCAATACGCCGCTGGCCGGCACCAGCTTGGTGCGCGTGGCAATTGCTGAACCGCTCGGATCCGCCGGGAGATAATGCGTCGTCAATAGCGGGATGAAAAGTCCGGGCGCGGACACCGTGGAATAGAGGACTTGATATTCCTGGTCGCGGCGGCCGGCATCCGTCCACCCGCCGTAAACGGTTATGTTCGTTAATTCGAAGCCTAGCGGCGAAGAATTGGTGTTGAGCGTATAGATCATTTGCTGGCCCGCCCCTCCAGACGGTCCGGCAGTGATCATCGCGGTCTTGGAATTGCCCAAAGTGCCGTCAGTCAGGATGGAGGGATCGCCGAAAGATGAATCCAATCCGAAATTGCCCAAGCCAGGAAGGGCCGTTCCCGCCGAGCCGTCGCTGAGAGGGAATCCAAAAATCAGGTCGGAATTGGTCTGAATAAACCAGGGCGGATAAAAATTCGCGCCGGCTCGCGCGTCGTCATAAACGACAATGTTGTTTGAGCCCGCCGGAGTATTGCTGACGACCAACTGGCTGGCTGCGCTGAAACCATAATCCGCGCTGTCGCCGGCATTGAGCGCTTTGGCCTGATAAGTGCCGGCGTCGGTCAACGCCACATTGTTCAACGTCAAAGTCGACGTGACGATCCCGTTGTTAGTTGCGTTCAACACGCCGCTGACGAGGCTGTTCGTCGTTCCGCCAGCGACATGTTGCCACTGAAGATTCACGGCGGGCGAATTAGAAAAGGCTGCGCTGAAAACAACTTGTTCTCCAACCGTCGTTTCGGCGTAATTGGGAAGCGTGTCCTGAACCAGCGTCAAATCCGGCGAAGGCACCAACTCCACACCCGATACTCCCATGTCGCCGCCGCCAAAATTCACCACCGTAATCGTGATGGAGCCACCAGCGGTGGCTACATAAGGCAATTTGACATAATTAACGGGATTACCGAAGCCGCCCGCAGTGTGAAAGGGAGTGCCCAAACCGCACGGGTCGGAACTGGCGCCATTAAAACCGAAACTGGTGTTATCGACGTTGGGACTGTTTTGGGCAATCACTGAATTCGCCTGGGCGTTGCCCCAATAATTGCCGTTGTTATCGTTGATATAGACAATCACATCATACGTGCTGCCCGAAAGGTTGTTGAAGGTGAGCGTCGCGTAATGAAATCCGCCCACGTCAGTCTGCCCATTGTTTGCATTGAATTTCCAGGCGTCATACATTAATCGACCGGCGGCGCAGCCCGTGCCGCCGCTGAACCATCCGTCATTGAAACCGCCGGCAGTCATGGTGACGCCGGAGAGCGCATTGCCTGCTGTGTCTTGAATAATGTTCCACTCTTGGTCAATTGCCGCCTCCCGGGTCGTGTCGCTGACCGGTGCGGCCACGTCCGCCTGCAAATTGTTCCAGTTACCTACAGCGGTCAAAGGTTGGTAGGACGGCGGGACCAATTGACCCGTGGCAACACCGGTGTTATCCGCCGGGAAAGGCGCATCCGTAGTGGCGTAATTTGTGAATCCAAATTTGACAGCGATGACGCCGGGAACACCCACTGATTGTTGAACGGCCAAAGTACCGACCGGCCCGACGGAGAAACTGGTGTTGTTGGAAACGATCAAATCATAGAGATAATGCCCCACGACCGCGGCATTGATGACGAGATTTGACGCCGTGGCTCCAGGGATATTGGTCAGCGTTCCACCGCCGCCGCCATCGGTCTGCCATTGAAAGGAATAGGGCCCCGGACCAGTCACGGGAGCGCTCGCCGTGACGCTGGTACCTGGAAGCGTCACCGAGTACGGCGAGAACGCTGGTTGGCCGACGACCGGAACCGTGATCGCAGTCAGGCCGGCATCGAAATCAGCATTCCAGGGACTAGAGGTGCTGAAATTCATGGTTCCACCCGCCTGCGGCACGGTCGCGACCTGGCCACCGGAGTAACCCACGTTATTATTTCCCAGGTTCATCCAACCCGGACCGTTCTTCCACATGGCGTAAGCGTATTGAGTGTTCGGTTGCAGGATCGCGCCGAGGCCGGTCCACTGAAACCAATTGAAATCCGGAATCGCAATGCTTTGGGACACGTAAGTGGTGATGAGCGTCGCCGTGGCGCCGCTGACCGAATAAACTCCCAAAGTGAACGTTTCATTTCCGAATCCGCCGCCGGTATTGTCGGCGTCGTAAAGAGCGAGACTGCTCAGGATGTAGCCGTTGGGATTGCTGCCGGTGGTGAACGTCTGGCCGGGGGACGGATTGGCATCGACGTAATAATTAAACGCCCCGCCGCCCGGCGGCGGCGACTGAGCCAGCGCCACATAGTTCGTTTGATATTGGTCATTCGGTCCCGGAGAAGGCGGATTGCTACCGAGCACATTGATGGTTGCCCCACGCCCCGCGCTGGCAAGCGACACCAACACTCCGCACAATAACCGCAGGATTAATTTACCGTTCTGTAGCTTCAGGTTGTTCATGACGATTCGTTTTTTTGGGTTTCAGTCTGTGACGAACACTAACTGGCTGAGGAAGGCGAACAGCGCCGGCCATTCGATGGAGGTAAAACGGGGAATCACGTATGAGCGGCGCATGTGTCAGTTTTCGACTATAGCGCCTTCTAAAATGGGAAATAGCCCCCCAATCGGGTGGGCGGGAGCCCAGAGAGATTACTTACTCCGGCTGTGAGGGTAAAAATTCCGCCGGAAAATCCGGGAGTGATCAGCCTCGGGGCCGAATTTTCGACGCCGCTTCGGTCCGCGAATGGACGTGAAGCTTATGGTAGATATTCTTGAGATGCCAGCGGATGGATTCGATACTGATGCCGAGACGATCGGCAATTTCCTTGTTGGAAAAACCGGGTGCGATCAGGTTCAGGATCTCAATCTCGCGCGGCGAGAGCTTTTCCAATTCTGGGGCGGCGGTGGGTTGAATCTGGAAATAGCCGATGACTTTGCGGGCGATTTCCGCGCTCATCGGCACCCCACCCTGTTGCACATCTCGAACTGCGTTTAAAACCATGTCCGGAGTGGCTCTCTTCAACAGATAGCCGGAGGCGCCGGCTCGCAGGGCGCGAAAAATCCGGTCTGGGTCCTGATACACCGTCAGCATGATGACCTGCACTGACGGCATTAACTCCTTGAGCCGCGCAACGCATTCCACTCCCGACATTTTCGGAAGTTGAATATCCATCAGGACGACCGCGGGCTGGTGTCCGGGAATGACGCGCAAAGCCTCCTCGCCAGTTTCACAAACGCAGACGCACCGATATTCCGACGATAAATTGACGATAGTCTCCAGGCTTTCGCGAGTGGTCTTGTTGTCTTCAACAATTGCGATTTTGACCATATTGAGATTTGTTCAGGGGCAGGTGGATTTCGACGGTGGTGCCGTGGCCCGGCCGGCTGGTGATCACGCCGCGTCCACCGAGTCGCTGCATTCGTTGCTGGATGCCTATTAATCCATCCTGACCGGGTGCCGCGCTCACCAAATCAAAACCACGTCCATTGTCAATCACCGACAGCACGAATTCATCACCGATGGCATCAAAAGCAATCTGGACTTCGGTGGCCTTGGAATGCCGGACCGCATTGTTCAACGCTTCCTTGAAGGCGCAGAACATTCCGTGGCGATGTTGCGGGTCCAGTTGGGATTCCGGAATTTTATCCGCCACTCGAAACCGGCAGGCGATTCCCGCCAGTTGGAGAAAAGGTTCCGCATAAAGCGAAAAATAACTGACCAAAGATGCGATGGAGTCATTCCGGGGATTAACCGCCCAAACGATTTCATCGAGTGAAGCCACCAGCGAGCGGGCAACACTGGTGAGTTGTTGAAGGTATTCTTTTTTGGCTTCGGTGGAAATAACCGGTGTATCGGCCAGTGCGCCGAGCATGCTGACTTCGGTCAAGCCAGCGCCCAATTCATCGTGCAAATCCTGGGCCACACGCGTGCGCTCCTGTTCAACCGCGCGATGTTGTTCAGCCAGTTGGCGCTCTTCAATTTCCCTCTTCAATTGCGCCGTGCGCAGCTCGACCTTCCGCTGCAATAATCCCACCCACACGAAGGTAAGCGTCAGCCCACCGGCCAAAACACCGACGACAGCCAGCGCGCGCCCCACCGTCCACCACGGCGGCTTCTGCAATACGACGATGCTCGATTCGTTCAGCAACAATTCAAACGGGACATTGCTTTTGCCGGCGCGCCCAACATCCTCGTTTGCCGCGGCGTAGACTCCGGTTAATTGCAGCAGACAGCCCGCCGGGAGCAATTTTGTTGTCCGCGGGTCGCATTTCAACCGGGCCACAAAAGAGCTCGCGCCACTTTGCAGTTCCAGCACGCGTTCATCGCGGCGGACGGAATCACTGATGAGCGTGGCCTCCACGCGAACCAGGGTGGAATCACGATTGCGATTCAATAATCCATCGGAAGTTAATTGAACTGGAGGCGGGAGTTCCGCGTGGCCAACGGTGCGAATATTGGCTTGCTGCAGTACCGGGGATGGACCTCCCAGTTTCGGAAACCCCACCGCTTCAACCAAATCACCAACCCTCAAATTCGGCAAATCGTTGGCGCGAACGCGAAACCCGGCCCCTCCGTCGGCAACAAAACATTCTCCCGGCAACGCGTAGAGCACCTGGCCCGCGAGTTTGGTTCTTTGCAATGCGCTGGCGGGCGCTTGGAACCACAGGAAATCGGATAGTTTTCCGGTGGATAACTGAAACGGATTGCTGGGCGACGGATCTTCCATTTCCACCACGGCGGGATAAATAAATATTTTTCCAGGTATCACCTGCCGCGATTGCAGATCGACGAGCGTGGCGAAACATCCGCGGATTCTCACCACGCTGCCCACGAGCGTGCCGCCGCCGGGACCTAAATCCGGCAATTTCGGAAGCGGACGATCCGCGGTGCCGATGACTGTGACTTTGCCGTCCGGCATTGATAAATCGATTTGCGAGGAGGACACGGAGGTGATGATGCCGTGCAACTCGCCATACTCGGCATCCAGGTTGCCATTCATCAATTGGTCCTGGGTGGGTTGAATCGGTTCCGGCATTGAAGTATATCCAAGGAACGTCCCGCGATTGGCGACAATCACGGGCGAGAAATAGCCGGGGTCGGTGACACCTTCCATCTCCCAAAGTTCTCCCACTCCCGGCTGATTCGCCCACAGGTTGCTGCTGCAGTTAACAAACACGCCGCCGCTGGCGTCCTGCAAAACGGCTGCCGCGGGTGTCGCATAAATGACAACTCCCCGGACTCGCGAAGGAATACGCTGGCTGGCCATGTCAGGCTTGAGCCGCCGCACTTGAGCCGCGGTCGTAAGTTCATCAACTGAACCGTTTTTGACGCCTTTCGCCAAATCGTGAATTTGCACGTGCGTTGCATCGGGAACGAAAATTCCGACGAGCCGGCCGTCTTTTGCATCACCGGAGAATTCGCACGTACCCGTCACTTGAACCCAATGTCGAAGAAGATCGGATGAGAATAGCCCGGTGCCGTCCACGATGGTAACGGGAAGCCGGCGGCCCGACACATCCATTTCAATTTCGAGGTTGCGTTGGTCCCGGCCAACGAATGCAACTTCTCCTTCCGCTTGAACCCAACGCGGCCGCCCCCATTCAACGGAGTTTAATTGAAACTTTTCCGGCGCAAAATGGGCTTTGCCACTGCGGGGAACGATTTCATAATGAATGTCCGGCTTGCCGATGTAGAGCCGGCTGCCATCGTCGGACGTCAGGTGAAATGTGTAAAGACCCGCTTCTTTGATCTGAATGAATCCGTTGAACGCCACAGCGCAATATTGATCGCGTGTCCGATAGTCCGTGCGCAGGTTCGCGGCCACGCCGTTGGTAATCGGTTCAATCGCTGAAAAATCAGGCAAGCTATGCCATCCGTATCCTTCATAAACAGAATACGCCAACCCCTGCTTCAACTGGCTGCCATCGCTCGTGGTCCAGAAAGCCGAAGCAGGCAATTCACATCGCGCCACGGACGGCCCTTCATATTCCAGTTCCAGAAAAAATTCGGCCGGGCCGTTGAACCATTCGAGCCGCATTGGTTGCATTCCTGCCGGCAGCGAAATGGTCCCGGATTTTTCCTGCTTCGAATGCAGACCGTCATTATCAATGATAGGTAGCCCGCTCACTCGAACGCCAAAACGAGTTCGCGTCAGCGCACATTGTTTGCCTGTAATGACCAGGTGCTGGCCAACCGCGAGTGCCGGATCCACCGAGGGCAACTCCATCAACACTGCCGACGACGAATCCTGTAAAACCAAGAGCCCGCGCCGAGGCACCAGGGCGCAGATGTCTCCTTTCAATCGAAATGACTGCGCGACCTCTTTTGTCCCATCGAAACCACTCAAAAACGCAGCTATCGAAGTGCGATTGGTGTCATTCGCGTTTTCGGCTGAGGCCCCGGGACAGGAAACAAATGCAATTGAACAATAAAATAAAATCAGCCCAAAAGCGGTAACCTCCGGAGAAAATAGCCGTAGAAAACGGAAGCGGCACTGGTGCTCAGCCGAACAGGTTTTGCGTTTCGATGATATCGCTGTTCCTATCAAACAGAATGATCCTATCCGATTTTTTATTTAACGTCCACTTTTGGAGACGTGTCGCCCGAATTTCAGCTTTATTTTTCCCTCGCACCCACTTCATTTTGCGAAGGCATTTGATGCCGCATTAGATTCTTTTTTCGTCAGCGTCGATGTAATCCACGAAACACTGAATGTCATCACGATGCAACAGGCCGGACTGTTCTTTGCGTTTCTTCAAGCGTTCCAGCATCGCGGGGTCATCTTTGCGCGGGTAGTTCAGCATGCGCTCACGCTGTTGCACTTTGACGGATTCGGGCTTTTTTACATTCTTTAGAACCCAGTCGCACACTTGGCCGTCAATCATGCTGTTGCGCACCACTTCGACAAATTGCTTTTCATCCACGCCCGCCAATTCCAACCACGTGCCGTCAAACCCCTTGCCCAGATTTCCCTGGTAATCCGGATGCAGTTTCCCGGCGAGGTGAAGCCGGATTTTGTCGATGTATCGCGGGAGATGCGTCCAACCGCACATGGTTTCACGAGGACTGCGAGGATAAATGATGTCGCTCATGCCGAAAGAATTGGCCGGGAGAATACGAGTGTCAATCACTGTCGAGAAAACACTAACGGCGGTGGCATGAGCAATTTGCAGGAATACCTCGTCGGGCCAACCAACAAAAACGTTCAAGTCTCTTGTTGATTTCTAAATCCGCCTCTCGTCCGCGTCGTTTAAATCCACGAAGGTTTTGACGTCGTCACGGTGTCCAAGGTTGAATTCCTGTTTGCGCACTTTGAAACGCTCCTGCGCCGCGGCGTCATCGGGAGCGGGCCGATTGAGGACCATTTCCGCATGAGCGCGCTTTTCGGTTGCGGTCTTTTTGACGTGCGTCCGCACCCAATCATAAACCTGTCCGTCGATGAATGAATTCTTCACCGCTTCGATCATCTGCTCGTGCGTGACACCGGCGGCCTTGAACCACATGGCATCGAAACCCCTGCCAAAATTCGCATGATAATCCGGATGCAATTTGCCGGCCAGATGCAAACGAATCTTGTCCACGTAACGCGGCAGATGCATCCAACCATCCATGATTTCGCGCGAACTGCGCGGGTAAATCGTTTCGCTCATGCGCGCATCATTCCGTGTCAGGGCCGCACTGTCAACTTGCGGCTCCGAATGGGGGCGCTGGCGTCTCGCCGGCAAGAATGGAAATCGCCGCACGCGGGCACGAGGATGCGCAGTCTGAATTTATTCCGCATGTGATTTAAATCAGCTAGAAAATCGCGGAATGAATTCCGCACTCCCAACTTTCCGCTTAATACACCTTCCGAAGATTGGACGGCAGGATATTCAACTCGGTCCGGTATTTCGCGACCGTGCGGCGCGCAATCACAATGCCTTTTTCTTTCAGCATCTTGACCACTTCCTGGTCGGACAACGGCTTGGTCGTGTCTTCGCTTTTGAAAATTTCCGCAATCATGTCCTTCACGCTGGTGTTTGAAACACCGTCACCAGTCGCGGTCTGAATGCCGGCGGTGAAGAAATACTTCATCTCGAAAATCCCCTGCGGCGTCTGCATGTATTTGCCGGATACCGCGCGGCTAACGGTCGTTTCATGCACGCCCACCACTTCCGCCACCTGAACCATCGTCAGCGGCTTCAAAAACGCCACGCCTTTATCCATGAAATCATGCTGACGCTTCACGATCTCCTTGGCGATGTTCAGGATCGTCGCCTGGCGTTGATGCAGGCTCTTGATTAAAAATTTTCCGGCGCGAATTTTTTCGCGAATATAATTCCGCACTTCCGCCGAATTTTCCCCCTGCGCCATCAGGTCCTTATAGGTATTGCTGATGCGCAAATGCGGAATGTGCTCGTTATTGTTCGTGACAAGGAAATCATCGCCCGCCCTTTGCACGAACACTTCGGGCAGGACGTATTGGTCGTTGTCCGGCAGAAATGCGCGGCCAGGACGTGGCTCCAGGCGCGCGATGCGTTCCAGCGCCTCCTGAACCTCATCCAGTTCACACGCGGTGCCGCGGGAAATTTCCGGGATGCGCCGTTTGCCCAGCGCTTCCATATAATCACGCACAATGCGGTATTCGAGGGTGTTCTCCTGCTTGCTGCGCTCCAATTGCAGCATCAGGCATTCGCGCAAGTCGCGCGCGCCGACACCCGACGGATCAAAAGTCTGGATGACGCTTAACGCCGTGGAAATTTTTTCGACCGGCACTCCTGAAGCGGCGGATAACTCCTCCAAGGTCGCCTTGAGATAACCATAGTCGTCGATGTTGCCGATCAACATTTCGGCGATTGGAAATTGGTCTTCGGTGAGGTTCGATTCGCGGACCTGTTCCAGTAGCATTTCCTGCAAGGAAGTCGCTGCCACAATGGAATCGAACATGAACTGCCGCCGCTCCTCATCTTCCGCGGTAGCGCGAATAGGTGCGTTTGTCTGGGAAAAATGATCGCGCCATTCCTGGTCGAGTTGGACGAGTTTTTCGAACTCGGCCTGAAAATCATCCGACGGAGCCTCATTTACCTCGGGCTTCTCGGTGGCCGGATCGAAATTCAGATCGGCGGGAGGCTCGGCCGGATCTACGACTTCAGCCGGCGCTTCACCATCGCTGGTTAAACGCTCTTGAAGATCCGTTTCCGTAACCGCAGCTTCTTCCAGGACAGGATTTTGCTGCAATTCCTGTTCAACCAGCGCTTTCAGCTCGAGCGTAGGCGCTTGCAACAAAGCCAACGATTGCTGGAGTTGAGGGGCCAACACCAGCGATTGCGTCAACCGCTGCGAAAGTTGTAAGCCGGGTGCCATTCGTTCGCTCCATCATAACTATCACGGCCCTAAGCTCAAGTAAAACTTGGCACGGCTTAGGCTTATGCCGCGCAACACCCAAATAATCAACTATTTGGAACGATGCCGTCCAGGCAGTTAATTTACCACCCCGGCGGGGATACCCCGGTCAATCAGCCCTTTGGAGATCGCATACCGCGTCAGACCGGCAACATCATGGATATTCAGTTTGTTCATCACTTGCTGACGATGTTTCTCCACCGTCTTGATACTGATGCCCAGTTCGGCCGCGATTTGCTTATTAGAAAAGCCTTCGGCGATAAGTTGCAGCACTTCAGCTTCCCGGGAAGTGAGCTCGATACTCTTCTTCACCGGCTGGCCATTGGCAAACGCTTCGCGGCACTGATCGCGCAGCCGTTTGGCGATGGTCGGGCTGAAAAAGGCGTTCCCTTTTTTGACTTCGCGAATGGCCTTCACCAAGTCGTTCGAAGCGGTTTGCTTGATTAAATAACCCGAAACGCCGGCTTCGGTAAGTTGCTGGACGCAATCGTCGTCGCTATAGGAAGTCAGCACCAGTACGCGCGTGGAGGGTAGCGTTTTCAAAATTTGTCGCGTGGCCTCGAGTCCGTTCATGAGCGGCATCGCCACGTCCATTACCACGACATCCGGCGGGGTTTTGCGGGCCATTTGCACTGCCAGCCGCCCATTTTCCGCTTCGCCGATAACTTCGATGTCCTCTTCTGATTGGAGTAACGCACGCAAGCCTTGGCGCACCACGGTGTGGTCGTCAACCAATAGAACTGAAGTTTTATTCATGAGTTTAGTTTTTCCAAGAATACCAACCGGAAAGGCATATCAAATAGGGTGTTCACCCAACGGAAATCCGCGGCTGCTTTTTTTTCTGAAAATCGATTGCCGCTTTTCTCATGCGTGGCTAATCTCAGTCGTGGCTGTTCGCCTCACCATTCTCGGCAGCGGTTCCTCCGGCAACTGCGCCTATGTCGAAACCGACGAAGCCCGCATCCTGGTTGACGCGGGCTTCAGCGCCCGTCAAATCCGCCAGCGCCTGGCTACCATCGGTCGCGCGCCCGAAAATCTGACCGGCATTCTCATCACCCATGAACACAGCGACCATATCTGCGGGTTGCTCGCGCTCGCGGAGAAATTGAGACTGCCTATCTATTGTAACCGCGCCACGCAGGAAGCCACGCTTTGGTCTTTCAAAGCCAAATGGAGCAGTAACAAAACTCCAGCGCTCAACGGCCTCGATGGCAGCGATGTGAAAGGCCGCCTCGATTGGCGCCTGTTCCAGACCGGCGATTGTTTTGAATTGAACGACGTCGTCGTGGAAACTTTTTCCATTCCGCACGACGCTCAGGACCCGGTCGGCTTTTTGTTGCGCGCCAATGGAACAAAAGTCGGCTTTGCCACTGATCTCGGTCACGTCACCAAACTGGTCATCGACCGCATCCGCACCGCCAACGTGCTCGTGCTTGAGGCCAATCACGACGTAAAAATGCTGCAGGAATGTCCACGCCGCCCATGGAGTCTTAAACAGCGCATCCTCGGCCGCCACGGCCATCTCTCCAATGAGGCCGCCGCTGATTGCGTGGCCGAAATCATGTCCGCTGATTTGCGCAATCTCTATCTGGGCCATCTCAGCCGCGAATGCAACCGCCCCGAACTGGCGCATCGCGTGGTGAATGAACGTCTCCAAAAAATAGGCGCCGCCCACGTCGCACTGGCCCTGGCCTCGCAGGATGTCCCCTGCCCGACTCTCAGCCTGTAGCCTTGCTCTCGATTGTTTCCTTACGTATCGTAATGCCATGCTCGATTGGAAAAATTGTTCCGAAGTGGAGCGTGACCCCGGGAAGGTGAGCGGCGCGTGGGTTTTCAAAAACACACGCGTTCCGGTGCGCGCCTTATTCGAGAATCTGGAAACCGGCGCGACCGTAAATGATTTTCTTGAATGGTTTCCCGGCGTCCAACGGAAGCAAGTTGAGGCCGTGCTGGAGTTTGCTGAAGCCAGTTTAACCGCGAGCTGATCCGCGCGCGTGACATCGCTCTCGCCTGGTAATCCGTCGCATGTTCCACGTCAGAAAAATCGAATCCTTCGATTCTCCCGAACTGAGACCCTACGCCACCCTGCGGCGCTCTCGCGACCATGAGTCGCAGGGCATTTTCGTCGCGGAAGGTACCAAGGTCGTGCACCGGTTGCTCGAAAGCGATTTTGAGGTCGCATCGATCGTGCTGCCGGAAAGCTGGCTGGCGGAATTTAAACCGCTGCTGGAAAAACGGCCCGAGGACGTGATCGTTTATCTCGCGGAAAAGAAATTGCTCGAATCGCTCACCGGCTTCTCGATGTTTCAAGGCGTGCTCGCCGTCGGCAAAATTCCCGAGCCGGTTTCTCTCGACAAAATTCTCGACGCCACGGCGCATCCGCAACTGTTCGTGGCCGTCGATGCGCTGACCAATGCCGAAAACCTTGGCGCGCTGGTACGCAACTGCGTCGCATTCGGTGTGCAGGCGCTCATTGTCGGAGAAACGTCCAGCAGCCCGTTTTTGCGCCGCTCGGTCCGCAATTCCATGGGCACCATCCTGCAATTGCCGGTGATCGAGTTGGCTCGCCTCGGCCAATGGCGCAAGCCCGACGTCGTATCTCACACCACCGATCGGACACTGGTGGAATGCCTGAAAGATTTTCGCACCCGCGGCATCCGCTGTATCGCCGCGCATCCGCACACCGATCAAAAGATTTTGTCGCAAGCGGATTTCAGTGGGGATTGCTGCATCGTGTTCGGCAGCGAAGGTGACGGCATTACTCCGGCGGTGCTGGCGGCGTGCGATGAAGCGGTGGCGATTCCGATGCCGCCGAACGTCGACTCCCTTAATGTCGGCGCCGCGGCCGCGGTGTTCCTTTACGAAGTGAATCGCCAACGGAAAACGTTTTAATCCGGAATTATTCGGAAGATCTTTAACGCAAAGGTGCAGAGACGCAAAGCCCGGGAATGGTTTTGACTGGAATTTTGGGAGCACTTTTTGACGAGCAAATTTTTGATCGGCGGATAATGGATTTGACCGTCCTGCTTTGCGTCTTTGTTTCTCTGCGCCTTTGCGTTGAATTCCGGCAGCATGGATGGCTTCAATCATGCCCACCTCCGCCGAATCCATCGGTCCCCAGGCGCATAATCGGTAGAAACACAGCAATGACAATGCTTCCCACTACCACCGCCAGAAAAACAATCATGACCGGTTCCAGCAACGACGTCATGGACGTCACGGCGTTGTCCACCTGGTCGTCATAATTATCCGCCACCTTCATCAGCATGTCCGGCAACGCGCCCGTCTGCTCACCGATGTCCACCATTCCCGCGACCATCGCGGGGAACACGCGCGAACCTTTCAACGGACCGGCGATGGTTTCTCCTTCCTTCACGCTGTCATGAATCGTGGAAATGACATTGCCGACCACGACGTTGCCGGTGGTTTCCTTGACAATGTTTAGCGCCTGCAAAATCGGCACGCCATTGGCAAGCAACGTTCCCAGCGTCCGTGCAAATCGCGAAATTGCCAGCTTGCGGAAGACCGGCCCGAGCACCGGCGACCGCAATTTGAATTGATCGAACACACGGCGACCGCCCCGCGTGCGAAGGCCGGCCAAAAACACCATTGCCAGCAGGGAGATTCCGACCAGCACGCTGATAAAATCCCTTTTAATAATCTCGCTGATATTGAGTACAAACGTCGTAAACGCCGGCATGGGCATATTTATGCCAGCAAACAGGTCCCGGAATTTTGGGATGACATAAACCATCAACAGCGACAGTATCCCCGCCGCCACGACCATCACCGCCGCCGGATAAAACAAGGCGGCTTTGACCTTGCCCTTGATGCGCTGGGCCTTTTCCATGAATTCCGCCAGCCGGCGCAGCGTGATTTCCAGCGCTCCACTCAATTCGCCTGCCTTGACCATGTTTACATACAGCGAATTAAAAACCTGCGGATGCGCCGCCAGCGCTTCGGACAATGAAGAACCGCCTTCAATCTGGTCTGAAACCTCATCCAAAATTCTCTTAAGCGCCGCGCTTTCCTCCTCCTGTTCGCGCAGCAACCGCAACCCGCGCAATAGCGGCATGCCCGCCTCAATCAACGTGGCCAGTTGCCGTGTGAAAATTGCCAGCACTGACGCTTTTACGCGCCTGCGGGCGAAAAACAGGGTCGAAGGTCGAAGGACGAGGGTCGAAAGGCCGCGGCTCGGCAGCCTATTCAGACCCCGACCCGCGAACCTCGCCCCTCTGCCAAATCCGCTGCGTTCCTCGACAATCCGCACCGGGAACAGGCCCATTTCCTTCACCCGCCGGATGGCCTCGTTTTGATCCATTACCTCAAGCTTGCCCTCCACCTTGAGCCCACCCGCATCCACTGCCTCGTAGGAATAGTTGGACATACTATTATGGGTTGTGGTGATTGGACAGGGGTAGGCACAGAAGGTCACGAGGTCACGAGGGAAAAGCGGAAGGCGGAAAGCGGAAAGCGCAAACGGCGAATGCTTTGCGGTTTTAGGAGGCATACCCCCTGGAATGGACTGGAATGGGTGCGAACGGTTGAAAGGTCGAGCCGGTAGCGGCGTTTTGTGACCGCTGCTGAACCCGCTCCCAAGATGTGGGGCGAGAGTTCTTTAGAACCCAAACTTACGGGCTTCGACCGGGGAAAAATGGGTTCGTTTTTTAGTGCGGAAATTTGGCAAAACTGCGGAAGCCATTGATTCATAATAGACCACGCGGAAAGCAAAATGGCTTCGTTTGGTAATTTTTGTTTTTGCCAATAACGGCGGGAACGATCGAACACCGCTGCTACATTCCACGGTCCGGCCTCTGGCTGGTCTGGCATTTGTCGTTCTCAATGCTTTCTATCCCTCCTGGTTCTTTTCTAGCAGGAGGAGGAAATGATTCAAGCAAAACGTTAAATTAAAGTGTTTTGAGGTTTTTTATTAACACCGTGGCTTTAGCCCGGTGGCCAAGGAGGGCGAAGAATATCCCAGCCGTTTTAACGGCTTCCTCGTCCAGGGAAAGCCGTTAAAACGGCTGAAATCTCATTCGCTTTTATCATCACACCGGGCTAAAGCCACGGTGTTAATGAGAATTTACCTGCGTCACCCGTGACGATAGGTAATCAACCCTATGGAAGGTTTGGGGGATGAGTGTTGGAATGTTGGCCACTACATGAAAAAAATCACCATCCTGCTCGCAGACGATCACAACATCATTCGCCACGGCATCCGGGCCTTGTTAACCATGGAAGCGGATTTTGAGGTGGTGGCGGAAGCCGTCACCGGGCGCGAAGCGATTGCGATGACCGAAGAATTTGCCCCGAATGTGGTCGTGATGGACTTGGCGATGCCTTTGCTCAACGGAATGGAAGCGGCCCGCCAGATTGCCTTAAACAGTCCGGACACGAAGGTCATCGTTCTTTCCGCCTATGATGATAAGGAACATGTGGAACAGGCGATTGCGGCGGGAGTGGCCGGTTATTTGCTAAAGCTTACGGCGGCCAAAGAACTGAGTGAAGCTGTCCGGGAAGTTCACAAGGGCAATGCTTACTTCAGCCCTCAAGTTGCCGAACGCCTTCGGAACGAAACGAATCCTTTCGCCCCAAGAAAAACAATGCCAAGCCTGACGGTCCGCGAAGCCGAAGTATTGCAACTCGTCGCCGAGGGTTTTGTGAATAAACAGATCGCGGATGAATTGTCGTTGAGCACCAAAACGGTCGAAAAGCATCGGCAGTCGCTCATGAATAAATTGAATATCCACTGCACGGCCGATCTGGTGCGCCATGCGGTGGCCAAAGGGGTTCTCGACACCTGTAATATACAGGAAATCCTGCGCCCGGCCTGATTGGCTCCTTCAAGCATTCAGCGGTGTGGTTGAGAGTGGGTGAGAAAAAGGAAGGCATTGGCCCTTCTCGCCCCGTCAGCAACGAAAGAACCAGCCGTTCTCTCGATTTCTGCCGCCCCTTGCGGGGCTTGACTGCGTGAGCGCGCACCCACCATTGAAATGGTGGGCTATTTTCTATCGTCCTCACGGACTTTCCCCAACGAACACACAGAGTAAGATCGAACCCGCAGATTTCCTCACCCGCTTTTAATCACATCCAGCGCGCAGGATGATAAGTGCGCTATAGTCGCACGCTAATTAAGAAACTTAACAAAGGGAGGAGGAGCACGAATGGCTCTTCCTTTTTCGTTTTTGACTGGTTGAAACGGGAATAAGTTTTTCCGTTTCCTCAATTGCACCAGCGCCAAAGTTGGTACGGGGAAAAATTCTCTTACTTTTTCCCACGAAATCCGCCGGCCAAAAAAACGATGAGGCAGATTAATAGAATCAATCCGATGCCACTGCCGCCATAAACAGGGCCGCCATAATAAAATCCGCCGCCGCCAAATAAGAGAAGAAGGATGATGAGAATTAAAAGAAGGTTCATGACACGAGAATAAGGCAGATGGCGTTTTTAACAATCGTCAATATACCTCCTGTGCAATGAGGACAAAACCCCATTCCAGAAAAAGCGGAATGACCGCCTGCCCTAGCTCATCGGCGATGATCGTGATTTTTTGGTTTGTGAAATCGCCGGCATCCATTCACGCGCGATTTGAGTCGTTCGAACGCGTGATTTCAGCGTATGAAGCAAATTGCACATGCCGGATTCAGTGCGCGACAGAAATAGAAATTCCGGAGAGAGGAATTTATTTTTTATCAAGACTTGCGCCAGTTTTGCCAATCCGTCCATGAACCTTGCATCGCCCAGTTCCAAAGGCTTCGAGGTTTGGTCGAGCGGGTGGAATTCATCGTAGAACGATCGGATTTCGTTCATGCACCGGCGCACGCGGGGGTCGCTGGGAGAGACCCGGGGGCCGAAAATAACACGGATGATCTCGGCATACATTTCGGAATCGCGGACCCATTCGCGCGACCAGAATTGCGCATAACAATAAATGACCTCCGGCTTCAAATATTTCACGCAACCAAAATCAACGAGGCCGATGGTTCCGTCGTTGTTCAACAAGTAATTGCCGGGGTGCGGATCGGCATGCAACGCTTGCATGCAAAAAAGTTGAAAGAAAAACAGGCGCGTCAGGCCGCTGCCCAGTTTATCGCGGAGTTCCTGCGAGGGGCGGGTCTTGAGAAAATCCTGAAGGCGCAGGCCCGGGATTCGAGACATCGTCAGCACGCGGTCGGAACTAAGTTCGGGAAACACTTTGGGCACACGCACAAATTTCAACGGTGCGAGGGCTTTGGCGAAGAATTCCAGGTTTTTCGCCTCCTGCAAATAATTCGTTTCTTCGAGAATGCCGCGCTGAGCCTCCTTGACGACCGCTTCCGGGAGATGGCCGCTCAGCATCGCCGCGAAGCCCGCCGCTCTCAATGCACGAAAGTCGCCTTCGATCGCTTCCCGCATCGCGGGGTATTGAATCTTAACGGCGACATCTTCGCCGTCTTTCGTGACCGCCCAATGAACCTGGCCCAGCGACGCCGCGGCGAACGGTTCGGGCTCGAACGAACGAAACACTTCCTCGGGATATTTTCCAAACGCGCTCCGGAACTGGGCGCGCATCAGCGTGGGATGCATCGGCGGCGCGTGCATCTGGAGGGCCGACAGTTCCTCGATTACTTCCGGGGCGAGGAAATGCGTTTGCATGCTGAGAGCCTGGCCCACCTTCATGATTGGCCCGCGAAGATGCTGGAGTTCCTGGCGCACCCGTTTGGCGTTGTTGAGCCGGATTTTTTGACGGCGATCCTTCGCCTGCTCTTCGCCGATGAAGGGCCGTTGCAATTGATGAGCCAGGTAACTTCCGGCCATGCCAGCGCCCAATCGCGCCAGTCGGGCCGCGCGGCGGATGGAACCTTGTGTAGGATTTTTTACCACTCCCAGCCCCCCTTCTTCAGAACGTTGGTTCCCAGTGACAACGCGCGGTCGAGCAGAGCGAGAGTTTTTTGTTTGCCGCGCGACGTATCATGCAGCCAATGCGTGACGATCCCCACGTAAAATAAACCGACCGCATAAGCACCGAGATCGCCCACCCACGGGATTTCGTTTTCCTCCTCCGCTTCCGCCAGGATTTCGCGAATGAACCGGAGATATTTTAGTCTCAATTCCTGCGATTCAAGGCTCAAGGGACTCAAAGTGGAACTGGGCTGCAAGGAGCGATAAAAAACCGCTCCGATAAAATCTTCGTAAGGCTCGATGTATTCGAGTTGCCGATGAATGATGGCAAAGAGTTTTTCCGTGAGTGGCGCTTTCTGCAGTCGCGCGTCGGCGCGGAACCAACGAATGAGGTCTTCCGTTTCTTTTTGAAAGAAATAAAGCGCCAGGTCTTCCTTCGTCTTGAAATAATTGAACAAAGTACCCTCAGCAATCCCGGCTTTTCTTGAAATCTCTTTGGTGGTCGTTTGCTCCAGGCCTTTATCGCGAAACAATTGGAGCGCGGCCTCCAGTATGCGCTCCTTCGTACGTTCCTTGTTCTTTTCACGCTTGCCACGTGGTTCCTTTGCGCGGGCGGTGGGTTTTCCTCTTTTTTGAGCAGTGGTCATAAATGAGTGCACTCATATTTCCATCACAAGGAATATCTGTCAATGAGAAAGTTGAGTGGACTCATTTTTTCCATAACGACATTCCCAGAGCGCGGTTTTGACGATCATCTCTGACGGCGGGACATCGGCAGCATGCTAAAGCGCAATTGCTTCGCCCCCGGGGCATACCCCTACTGTCGCAAACGCACGAATCGGAGGACACTACTCATTATGGCGCTTGCGATTCCGAAAATTGTTCCCAGCAACCCCGTCTACGGCAGCTATCTTGCCGATCCTTTCGTCTGGAAATCCGGCGATACTTATTACGCCATCGGGACCGGCGAACAGGAAGCCAAAGGCCAGACGCTCGGGAAAATTTTCCCCATCATTCAGTCCGCGGATTTTATCCAATGGCAATTCGCCAGCAATGCCCTCGTCCGGCCCGACACGGCGCTCGGCGCGAATTTTTGGGCGCCGGAAGTCGTCGAGGCGGATGGAAAATTTTATCTCTATTATTCCGTTGGCCACGAAGACAAAAACCATCAACTCAGAGTCGCTGTCGCCGACAGTGCGCAGGGGCCTTATCACGATACGGGCAAGGCGCTGATTGATCCGCAGGAATGCCCCTTCGCCATCGATGCGCACCCGTTCCAGGATGACGACGGCCACTGGTATCTATTTTACGCGCGCGATTTTATCGACGTCTCGCCAAACGCGCGCGCCGGTACCGCGCTCGCGGCGCGCCGCATGAAAACCATGACCGAATTGGACTCCGCGGAAACAGTCGTGCTTCGCGCGCACGCCGATTGGCAGCGATTCCAGGCGAATCGATCGATGTATGAGCGCGTGTGGGATTGGCACACGCTCGAAGGGCCGTTCGTCCGCAAGCACGACGGGCGTTACTATTGTTTTTACAGCGGCGGTCGTTGGGAGACGGAAAATTACGGCGTGGATTACGGCGTGGCCGACCATGTGCTCGGCCCTTACTCCGATGCCGGAAATGAAAACGGCCCGCGTGTGTTGCGGACAATTCCGAACCAACTCATCGGCCCGGGCCACAATTCAATCGCCGTGGCGCCGGACGGCGAAAGCGAGTTCATTGTTTATCACGCCTGGGACAAACAGATGAAGGCGCGGCAAATGTTTATTGATCATCTCGTTTGGACGCCGGAAGGTCCCCGCTGCGAGGGGCCGACGTGGGGAAGCAATTTTTTGACAGAACAGGCAGGCCAGAAGGCGTAGAACAGGCGTCCTGCCTGTATCCATTATTCCGTGCGTAAATAAAAATGGAGACAGGCGAGACGCCTATCCCACCTCACTTCCCTGCCAGCACATCCACCATCGCCTTTTGCACAATTTCCAAATCGCTTGTGCCGCGAAAGCCACTGAAGCCGATCGACAACTTCGCACCGTCATCAATCGCAATCGGCTGTCCGCCTTCCCAGCCGATGAAATCGGGGCGAATGATGCCGAATTTTTTGTCGTCCACCTGGCCGGTGAAGACCAGTTTCTCGTATTCGCCGGTTTTAAATCCAGTAATCCACACCTGGCTCGCCTTGGTCCAGGCGACGCGAAACGCATGCCGTTGGCGGATTTTGTCTGTGCCAAACATTTTCCCGTACACGCCGCCGTTTTCATCGATGATGCATAGCGCGCTGTTGCCTTCGTTGCGGCTCCGGTCGTCCTCGACGGCGAGGTATTCGGGAAGGCGATTTTCAACAGCGACAATGATTTTTTCGGCTAGTTTGGCGATTTGTTTAGTGTCCATGATTTGGATAATCGCCGTTCCAGAATTCAAGTCAACTCCGGCGCATTGGACGCCGCCCGCCCCCGTTTTTCGAGGAATAAAGCAAAAATGGCTACTAAAACACCCGCCAAGGGGTGGCTTCGGCTCATATTTTGCTATAAATGAAGGCTATGACGTACCGGATGCTTCTTTGTAGCGCATGGATTGCGAGCGCGCTTTCCCTGCACGCGGGTCCGGTGAAGCTGGTTTACATGAAAGTTGGAGCCGTTACCTACAGCAACGTCGTTGTCTTTAGCGCCAGTTCCACGGATTTGTTTTTCACATCCGATCACGGCATGAGCAATGTGAAACTGAAATTCCTCAGCCGCGAGTTGCAGAAACAATTCCATTATAATTCCAGTAACGGGGAAAAAGCCGAGCAACAGCAAATCGACAACGACAAACGTTTTCAGGCCGACCTCGCCGCGAACATTACCGCCAGAATTCGCGGCGTGCAGAACGCAATCGAAATAGAAGTCCGGGAACAATATTCCGAGGCCGGGCTGGCCGACTCGGTCTCCGACGATTCACCCCTCGGCAAAGCCGCGCCCGATTTGAATTTCGAAGACTGGGTGGGCCCTAAGCCGGACCTGACGGGTAAAATCAAGCTCATCGACGTTTGGTCGCCGAAAAGCGCCGCGTGCCGGAAATGGATTCCCTCGCTGAACAATCTGAATAAAATCTTTGCCGGCAAAATCGAGGTGTTTGGCGTCACCACCGCCACCGAGGCCGACGTGCAGGCAAGCGATCCAAAAATTAATTTTCCCTGCGCGCTCGATCCCGATGGAAAATTTTTGAAAGCAGCCAATATCACGGTCCTGCCTTGCGCGCTCCTGGTGGATACCAATGGAACGGTGCGGTACCAGGGCCACCCTGCCGCCATCGACACGAATACGGTGCAGATGCTTTTGAAGGGTATTCCCGAGGAGTGAGGAATCGTCCGCCGGCCTCACGTCGGCGGCTACGCAGAGATATGCTCTAATTCAGCGACACCCCGCGGCGAATGTAGGTCGGCACGTCGAGGTCTTCACCTTTGTGAATCGTGGGCTCACTTTTATCGAAGCGGCCCTTGGAAATAATTTCGAGCGGCAATTGGCCTTGTCGCATCTTCGAGGAATTTTTGCGCGAACGCGTCTGCCGCGCCACCAGTTGCTCCACTTTTTCCGGCGGCAAGTTCGGCGCGGGCGGCACAAAACGCGACTGTGGCCGCGTGCCGTTTTCCTGCGTCAAAAGCTGCGCGCTCAATTCTTCGAAGGGCCGGCTTTCCGCGCGATTAGGCTCCTCTACTGCTACCGACTCCGGTTCCACCGCGGCCTCTCCGCGGCGCACCGCGACGAGCGTGATCGCCAGCCGTTCACGAAAAGCTTCGTCGATGGCCGCGCCCATCATCACCTGCGCGCGCTCGCATTTTCCATTGATATGCTCCATCACGCGATGCACTTCGGACATGGTCAGATCGGGTCCGCCGGTCAGGCTCACGAGCACGGCGTCGGATTCCGCCAGGGTTTTGCCGCCATCAAGCATTGGGTGGGCGAAGAGTTTGTCCATGACCTCGCGCGAACGCGTGGCACCGGCCGCTTCCGCGGTGGCGAAGGAACTTTCGCCATGGCGATCCCGCAGGAGCGCGCACAAATCCGCGTAATGAATTTCAATGAGGCCCTTGTGCGCCATCAAACGCCAGATGCCGCTCATGCCTTCGGTCAGCAATCCGTTTAAAATTTTGAAGGTCTCAACGACGCTGGTGTTCTCGTCGATCAATTTAAAAATCTTTTGATTCGGCAGACAAATGACGCCGTCCGCCGCGGTCTTAAGCTGCTCAAGGCCAAGTCGCGCCTGTTGCATCCGGCGATTGCCCTCGCAATCAAATGGCATCGCCACGAACGCCAGCACGAGCGCGCCGGATTCGCGGGCGGCCTGCGCCAAAACCGGACTAATGCCCGTGCCCGCACCGCCGCCGAGGCCTGCGACCAGGAAAACCACGTCCACGCCTTCGCACGCCTGTTTGAGCTTGGGCAAATTCTCCTCCGCGGCCGCGCGGCTGCGTTTGGGATCGCCGTTCGGACCAGCGCCGCGCGTGGGTTTGGTCTCGATCGCAATTTTTTCCGTTGCCGACGAGGCGGCGAGAGACTTTGAATCAGTGTTGACCGCAGCCAGCGCGATGCCGGGAAGCGCGGCCCTGGCCAGTTCTTCGAGAATACTGATGCCGGCGGTGCCGACGCCGAAAATTTTTACGGACACCGAGGATTTGGAGTCTTCCATAAAATCAGGCTCGTTTGAAAAGTTGTCCGATGGTCGATCTGATGCCGTCGCTCAGGGAACCTTTGGCGGCGCGTTTTCTCTGCTGGAAGGAGCCAAACTTGACGAGTCCGATGGCGGTCGCAAATTCCGGCTGGTCCAGCGCCGATTTCAAGCCGCTGATGGAATTGGTTTTGCCGATGGACACGGGCATCTGCAGCACGTGCTCGGCGAGGCGGGCAATTTCCGGAATGCGCGCGCCGCCGCCGCAAATGAAAACTCCCGAGCGCAGATAATCCAGCAAGCCAGCCTGCTCGAGGTCCTGCCCGATCAATTGAAAAATCTCCTCGAGGCGCAGCGACATAATGCGGCGAAGATGCTCGAGATTGATGTTCTTGAGCGGCATGCCAAGTTCGTTCGAAATCGTGATGCTCTTTTCCTGGAGGCCTTCCACAAACGCGGAACCATGTTCGATCTTCAGCAGCTCCGCGCGGCCCAGTGGAACTTTCAAACCGTAAGCGAGGTCGTTGGAAACGTGGTCGCCGCCGATGGCGAGCACGCTGGCGTGTTTGATGACGCCGTCGGCGTAAACGACATATTCGGTCGTGCCGCCGCCGATATCGATCACCAGCGCGCCGAGTTCCTTTTGCTCCGTCGTCAGCAACGCGAGCGAGGAAGCGAGGCCGTTGAAAACAATTTCGTCCACTTCCAACTGCAAGCCTTTCACGGTGCGAATGGCGTTCTGGAGGCGGTTCAAATTCCCGTGCACGACATGCACATCCACTTCCACACGCGAACCCAACATGCCGACGGGGTTCGAAATCCCATCCTGGCCGTCGACGAGGAAATGCTGGCGGATGGCGTGAATCACGTGATGCTGCGCGGGGAGATTGATGGTCTTCGCGTTCTTGATGACGTCCTGCACGTCGTCGTCGGAAATTTCGCGATCCGCCGAAACCACCGGATGCACGCCGCGATTGTTGAAGCCGCGCACGTGGCCGCCGGTGACGCCGAGATAGACGCTGCGGATTTCCACATCCGCCATTTGCTCGGCCTCAACGATGGCGTTGCGAATATCTTCCTCCACAGCGGGTGCATCGCAAATTTCACCCTTGCGCACGCCGCGCGACTTGGCCTGGCCCAGGCCCACGATGTTCAATCCCGACGAATCGGAATTCACCTCGCCCACGACCGCGCAGATTTTCGACGTGCCGATTTCCAACCCGACGATGATGCTTGAGGAATCAAACATTTCTTCTCCTGGTGCGTTGAAGTTTTAAGGTTTTGGGAGCGGGCGGCGCCGCGCTGGCGTCGGAAAAACGCAGCGGGGTGTTGTCCGTGACCGCCAAATTCAGCGTGGCAATGGTCTTGTTCGAGCGCGCGCATTCCTCGTGAATTTTCTGCCAGCGAAGCAATTGTTGATCAAAATTATCGAAGCTGAAGGTCACCTCGCTGCCCTGCGTGGTGGTCACGATCAGCACTTCCGGCGAGAGCACGTCGATTTTTTTCAAATCCACCAGGTTCGCCATTGAGGAACTTTCAAATATACCAATCCATTTCAACGCCGCCTGGACCTGCGTGGAATCGAGCCGGCGGCCCGGCTGCAAATCGCCGGCATTGAGGCCGAGGATCAGGGGCAATTGGTCGTCCGCCTGGGTGGGCGGCACGGCGCGCTGGCGCGGATCGAGCGGCAGCATCACGTAACCTTTTTCATCAATCTGAAAAATCTTGAGATCAAGTCCGCCGGCGGGATTGGGATGTGGCACAGCCACCTGGGCGACGGGTTCGCGCTCGGTAACGCGCAACCGCAGCGTGCCCGGCAGAATCCGCTCCACCGAGACGGATTCAATCATCGCCTGCATTTCCAGGTCGCGCTTGACGTGCGCGAGATCGAGCGCGAGCAGATTTTGACCGGCCCGAACGCCGCTCCAACGGCGCAGTTGATCAGCGGAAATGACACCATCGGTCTGCACCTCCACCTGCTGGATGGCGAACGATTTATTTTCGTAAACGAGTTTGTTGAGCGTGAACTCGCCAAGGCACCAAAGGGCGTAAAGGCCAAGCACGGTGCCGAAACAAACACCGAGCGCGACAATGACACGGCGCGCGCGGGCGGCGCGGACCTTGCTCGAACGCAGTTTCACGTCAAGCACGTGCGCGCGGCCAAGCCGCCGATTGGTCATTTTACGTTTGCGCCAAGACATCATGGTTCCATTTTCAGCAAACTATCCGCATCCAGGATCAATTGTACAGAACAAATTAAAGCCTGCCCGCCACCGGGCTGTGCTGCAGCGCCAGGTCAATCATCTTCTGGCAAAGTTGCGCGTAACCGATTCCCGCCGCGGCGGCCGCTTTGGGAAGCAGACTCGTCTCGGTCATGCCCGGCAGCGTGTTCACCTCGAGCACGATCGGCTCGCCAGTTGCGCGTACCATCACGTCCACGCGTGAATAATCACGCCCGCCAACGGCGCGGAAAGCGCCGAGCGCAGCCTGTTGAATGGCGCGCGTCGTGGCGGCATCGAAATCCGCGGGGCAAAAATAATCCGTGTTGCCGGCAGTGTATTTGTTGCGGTAGTCGTAACTGCCGGATTTGGGCCGCACTTCCACGACCGGCAACGCTTGATCGGCCAGGATGCCCACGGTCGTCTCGCGTCCGATGATTTTTTCCTCGGCCAGCAATTGGGAATCGTAACGAAACGCTTCGCGCAAGGCCTCGCTCCAGTCGGCGACGCGCTCGACGAATTGTAATCCGACGCTCGAACCCTGCCGCACCGGTTTCACCACGACCGGCGGCTGCCAACCCATGGGCCAGGGAGTTTTTTCGGATTCAACCACGATAAATTTCGCGGTCGGAATTCCCGCTTCGATGCAGCGTTGTTTGGTCAGCACCTTGTCGAAGGCGATGCGGCTCGCTTCAGAATCGCAGCCGGTGTAAGGCACGCCGAGTTTCTCCAACTCCTGCTGGATCACGCCGTCCTCACCATAAGTGCCGTGCAGCGCGAGGAAAACGACGTCGGTTTTTTTGGGGAGGGAAAAAGTGCCATCCTTCGGATCCACTTCGCTGACCTGATGGCCGAGGGAACGCAGGGCGTTCGCCACGCCGCCGCCGCTGCGCAGGGAGACTTCGCGCTCAGCGCTCGGGCCGCCGAGCATCACAACTATATTTAACGGTTCGGTCATGCTTGCCTTAATCTTCGCCGACGACTTCCACTTCCGTGTGCAGTTCGATTCCTCGCTCCGCTTTCACGTGCTGCCGGAGTTTCTCGATGAGTTCGAGCACGTCGCGCGCGGTGGCGGTGCCATCATTGACGATAAAATTTCCATGTTCGGCGGAAACGAACGCCCCGCCGACGCGCGCACCTTTCAAGTGCAACTCGTCGATGATTTTGCCGACCGACATCGCCGCAGGATTTTTGAACGCGCATCCCGCGCTCGGAGCGGCGGGCTGCGTGGTCCAGCGTTTCTTGCTGAAGGCAATCATCCGCTGCTCGATGGACTCGCGGGAATCCGGGTGCGCCTTCAGCACGGCGCTCAAGGCGATGTGGGTCTTCAAGGTCGCGCAGCTCCTATATTCCACGGCCAATTCATTGGGCAACGCGCCAAAGGCATTGCCGGTGAAGTCCATCATCCTCACCGATTCCACGGTGTCAAAAGTGGCGCTGGCCATCGCACCCGCGTTCATCCGCAGCGCACCGCCGACGGTGCCGGGGATGCCTTCCAGAAATTCCAGGCCTGCCAGGCCGTTGCGTTTCGCTTCAACAGCGACGTTCTTCAATTTCGCGCCCGCCCCGCAGTGCAGGCGTTCGCCTTTGATTTCAATGCGGCTGAAAAACGGCGCCGCCAGGCTGATGACCACGCCGCGAAAACCGCCGTCGCGCACGAGCAGGTTCGAGCCGCGTCCGAGCACGAAAAATTTAACGTCGTGCTCGCCGCAAAATTTCAGGACCGCTGCCACTTCCTCCTCGGAGACCGGCTCGACATAAATGTCTGCCGGGCCGCCCACGCGCAAGGTCGTGCGTTTGGCGAGCGGTTCGTCGCGGCGCAGCACCGTTTCCGGCGAGAGACGCTTCGCCAGTTCGTCGGCTGCCTGTTCTTTGTTCGGCATGATTTTTTCCGCGATCGAACTCATGCGGCAGTGTTCGCACGCAACTTCGCGCGATGCTCTCCGCAGCCGCAGCCGGTCTTCCCGCCGTGCGATTTCGCGTTCGCGGGTCCCGTTTCCTGCGCGATCATCTGCAACATCGTTTCGGCAATTTTCTCCGCCGCGTCAGGCGTGTGCCATTTGGCGAGCGCGGTTTGCATTTGCTCGCGGGCAACGGCATTGCCGGCCAAATCCAAAATCAACTGCGCCACCGTTTCGGGCGTGGCGGTTTTTTGCTCCAACAAACGGGCTGCGCCGGTTTCTTCAAAAGCTTTCGCGTTGAAAAATTGGTGGTTGTCCGTGGCTGCCGGAAAAGGAACCAGCAATGAGGGCACACGCATGGCCGCCAGTTCCGCCAGCGACGACGCGCCGGAACGGCTCACAGCGACTGTTGCCGCACCAAGTGCGATTTCCATTTCACCAAAAAATGCGTGTACAACGGCCCGGAAGTTTTTGTTCACATACACCTGACGGACTCTATCGGCGTCTGTAGGTCCGGAGAGATGAAGAAATTGTGGTTTGGGATCGCGAGTCGCCAGAAAAGGCAATGCCGCAATCATCAAATCATTGATTCCGCTCGCGCCCTGGCTGCCGCCCATCACGAGCACGGTCGGGAGATTCGGGTCGAGGCCGAGCGCGATACGGCAGGCGGCGGCGTCCCGGGGTTGAAATTGTGGGCGGACGGGCGTGCCGGTCGTGGTCACGTGGTGGCTGCGCAGTCTCGGGGCGGCTTGGGGAAAGCCGACAAAACATTGATTCACGAACCGCGAGAGCCAGCGATTCGCGCGGCCAGGAATGGTATTGGATTCGTGCAGGAACGTTTTCGCGCCGAGTTGCCGGGCCGCAAAAATCGGCGGAGCGCTGGTGAAACCACCCATGGCGAGCGCGGCCGCCGGTTTGCGCCGCTGAAAAGCTTTGCGCGCCGCCTGCCACGATTTCAGAAAACTTGCACCAAAGGAAAAGTAATTTCGATTTTGCAGGCCAACGGCCGGAAGCGTGACAATTTCCACGCCGCGCGCCATTTTCACAGCTTGTTGGTCCACTTCCTTGGGGGACACGAGGAGCGTGACGGTGCAGCCACGTTTGATTAATTGCTCCGCGACCGCCAGGCCCGGAAACAAATGGCCGCCCGTGCCGCCACAAGCGATGGCAATCGAGGGTGCGCTGGTTTGCGTCATGCCGTTTGAGCTTCTCCCACGGGTTCGTCCGCCAAATCTTCTTCGACGCGCGATTGCCGCGCCACACTCACCAACAGGCCGACACAGGTCAGCATCGCGAGCAAATTCGAACCGCCGTAACTGATGAACGGCAACGGCAGGCCTTTGTTGGGCAATGCGCTCGTCACAACACCAATGTTGATGGCCGCCTGCAGGCCGATCA
The DNA here is from genome assembly GCA_036272195.1 of Verrucomicrobiia bacterium. Lineage (GTDB taxonomy): Bacteria > Verrucomicrobiota > Verrucomicrobiia > Limisphaerales > DASXHY01 > DASXHY01. Next base: position 88,480 of record DATAZE010000062.1, read on the forward strand.
AAAGCGTGAGGCCCGAGGCGAGCAACAGGCCGAAAGTATCGCGCGCCCGGCTCGCGATGTACAGACCGCATATGACAAAGATCACAAAGGTCAAGACGACCAGGAGCGTCGCCACCAGCCCGAGTTCCTCGCCGATGATGGAAAGAATAAAATCCGTGTGATGTTCGGGAACGAAGCCGAGCTTTTGCCGGCCGTTGCCCAGGCCCAGGCCGGTCCAACCGCCGGAGCCGAGCGCGATCATCGCCTGCCACGATTGATAGCCGACGCCGTTTTTGTATTTCTCGGGATGGAGAAACGCGAGGATGCGTTCGCGGCGCATCGGGTCGTGCCACAGCGACCACGCGAGTCCGGTCGCGCCGAGGACGACCGGGGGCAGGATGAATTTAAACTGAACACCGGCCAGGAGGAGCATCCCGCCGCAAACGCAGGCCAAAAGAATCGTCGAGCCGCGATCCGGTTCGATAAAAATCAATGCCAGCACCGGCACGATGAAAATTCCGGGAGTGATGATGCCGCGCTTGAAGGTGGGCATCTTGCGTTGAAAATGTTCGCCATACCAGGCAAGCGCAAGGATGAGCGCGAGCTTGGCCATTTCGGATGGTTGGAGATTTACCGGACCGAGGCTGAACCAGCGTTTTGCGCCGTTAATCTTGCGGCCAATGTGCGGCGCGACGACGAGAGCGAGGAGAACAATCGCCACGCCGAGCAGCGGCCAGGCGAGTTTTTTCAGCCAGCGATAATCAATGGAAGCCGCGGTCACGCTCAGGAGGAGCCCGAGCGCGCACCAGATTAATTGCATGATGAGGTAATGCGCTCCGACTTGTGTCATGCTCGAGCTGTAGAGCATCACCATTCCCAACGACAGCAAGGCGGCCACGCAAAACACCAACACTGTGACGGCGAATTTCATGTTTGGTTTCCGATTTTTAATTTCCCGCCGTTCGCGCCACAACTGTTTCGTCCGTGCGGTCCGGCAAACCTGGAAATTCACGGGCGGGGACGCCCGTGCCACTATCAACGAAAATCAAAAATCGAAAATCAAAGAACGCCGGACGCCGGGTTGAGGTAACCCGGCGTCCGGATAATTTTCAATGCGCGGGCATCGGGGATGCCGGGGCCGGCGCGGTGGTCGTCACGGGTGCCGGCGGCGGCATCGTCTCCACTGGAGCCGGTACCGGCGCGGAAGCAGCCGAGCCTGGAATTTTCAGAACTTTGCCCACCCGAATGCTGGCGGTGGTCAGGTTGTTCGCGGATTCGATCGCCTTGATGGTGACATGGAAATGCTTGGCGATGCTCGTCAGCGTGTCGCCCGATTTCACCTTATAGGTTTGTTCGCCACCACTGGCCGTGCTGTCGGTCACGCCCGGAATCGACGCGACAGCGGAAGGCGTTGGAGCCGTACCGCCCGACGGGACATGGAGCTTCTCGCCGATTTTGAGTTTCTTCGGATCGACGCCGGGGTTGGCATCGACGATTGCCTTCGTCGACACGCCGGACTTCTTCGCGATGGTCGCGAAGGTGTCACCCTTGATGACCGTGTAATCTTCGGCCGTGGGCGCGGGCGGAACCGGCGCCGGGATCGGGGCCGGCGGAACCGGCAGCGGCGGGGGCGGATTGGTGTCGGGCGGAGGCGTGACCGCCACGTTGCTTCCCAAGTCCGGCGGATTGGTCGGCAGCGACGGGGTCGCATTCGTGTCCGTGCCGGAATTATCGGCGGTGTCATTCGGCTTGCGGCAGCCCTGGATGAGCAAGGCCATCAGCGCCATCACGCTCAAACTGATGGAAAAGAACACCGCGATTTTCAATCGCGCGCGGGCTTTATTTTTTTGCTCCAAAAAAGAGCTTTGGGGCAGGAACGGGTTGGGATTATTCATTGGTTTGGCGCGGTTCGCGTCCTTTCTCTAATGAGGATTGAGTGATTGAGTGATTCGCCTCGTGCTTTTCCCTCAAAAAAGCACGAAACGAAAAATTAGAAATTCCGGCGTTCATCATCGGCTGACTAAAAATAGCGGTCATCTGACCGTTTATGTGGGGGTTAACGCGGCTCCCACCCCAACTAATTGATTCCCCTGCCCTATAAAGCTTTTGGCCGCAATTCCGGGCGTTTTGAAATTCATCAAAGCTCGAACGAGCGGTAGAAAGCAAAATCTCGGCCAATCTCGCTGCAATTTTTGCCGCGTCTCTCATCGTTTTTAGCAGCGAAATTCCCGCCGTGCAAGCGGTAAAAGCGCTCTTTTCCATCTGTTTTTTCTTGTCGTTCAATTTTTGTAAAGTCTTTGGATTCGTATTGCGGGTGACGGGTTGCGTATTCCTATTTTTTGACGCAATACGCACCATGTTTTCACCTGATTTTCAAAGTGCTTAGGGCCATCACGGCAAACAGCACGCACAAAATGTAAAATCTCATCACGACCTGGGATTCGTACCAGCCCTTTTTCTCGAAATGATGATGGATGGGCGCCATTAAAAAAATTCTCCGACCAGCGCCGTATTTTTTTTTTGTATAACGGAACCAGCCGCGTTGCAAAATCACGGAGACGGCTTCCATCACGAACACGCCGCCGGCAATCACCAGCACAAGCGGTTGGTGAATCAAGATGGCAACCAGGCCGAGCGCGCCGCCGAGCGCGAGCGAGCCGGTGTCGCCCATGAACACTTGCGCGGGATGGCAATTGAACCACAGGAAGCCCAGCCCGGCGCCCATCATCGCCGAACAAAACACGGTGAGTTCGCCCGCGCCGGGGACGAAAGGAATGCCGAGATATTCGGAAGCTCTGACGTTGCCCGCGAGATAGGTCAGCACCAGGAACACGGTCGAGACGATGAGCGTGCAACCGATGGCCAGTCCATCGAGGCCGTCGGTGAGGTTCACCGCATTCGAACTGCCCACAATGGTCAAGGCGGTCAACAGGATTCCCAGCACTGCGCCGATGGCGATGGGATATTTATAAAACGGGAGCATCAAGGTGCTGACCAAATTGAACGGAGTCGCGGTCTTGCTCTCGGGAAACTTCAGGTAGCTATGCATCGGCAAATTCCAAAGATAAAACGCGACGAACAACGCGAGGATGACTTGCACCCAGAGTTTCACCTGCGGCTTGGTGCCGCCGCCGGTCTGCTGGGTGATTTTTGCGTAATCGTCGTAGAAGCCCAGTCCCGTCAGCACGAGCACGGAAAGCAGGGTCAGTTCGATCAACGGATTCCAGGCCGCCCAAAACAGGGTGGTGAAATTGAGCACGACGATGATAAGAATGCCACCCATGGTAGGCGTGCCTTTCTTGCTCAACACGCGCGCGCCGAGTCCGCCGCCTTCCTCGGCTTTGTCCACGTAATCCTGGCCGAATTTCAATTGCTTCAGCCACAGGATCACTTTCGGTCCCAGCCACCAACTCAACAACAACGCCGTGATGGCCGCGCCCGCGCTGCGAAAGGTGATGTATTTGAACAACCGTAAAAATGAGAGACGATCGGCCCACGGTGTTCCCGCGGACCAATCGATCAATTTTTGGCTGAGGAAATAAAGCATCAGTTCTTCCTCCCCTCGGCGCGCAACGCCTCGGCGACACGCTCGAGACGCGCGGCGCGGGAAGCCTTGAGCAAAACCACGTCGCCGGCTTTCACGAAACTTCTGACGGCGGACGCCGCGGAGTCCACATCCCGAAATTCAAACACGCGATTCAAGCCTGCCTCGCGCGCCGCCCGCGCGATCAAGGCGGCCATCTCGCCGATGGCGAACAGTTGCCCGACGCCGGCTTCCGCCACGCGCCGGCCTACTTCGAGATGCGCCTCTTCGCTGTGCGTGCCCAGCTCCGCCATGTCGCCGAGCACGGCCACGCGACGGCCTTTGCAAGGGATGTCCTGCAAGGTTTGCAACGCGGCCAACATCGAGTCGGCATTGGCGTTATAAGCGTCATCGAGCACGCGCACGCCGTTGGATTCCCAAAGTTGCATGCGCATTTTCGGCGGCTGACATTCGACGAGGCCGCGTTCGATTTCCGCGCGGCTCAAGCCCATTTCAGCGCCCACGGCCATGGCCAAAAGGGCGTTCATGACCTGGTGCCGGCCCAGCAAATTGATCCGGTAATCGCCCGAGAAATCCGCGCCCGGAGCATCCACGCGAAAGGCCACGCCCTGGTTCGCCATGCGAATGTGGCTCGCGCGCCAGTCATTTTTTTCGCCAAGTCCCACGCGCACCGCCCGCGCCTGCGCCCGATGAAGAATTTGCGGCGTCCACTCGCTGTCGCCGTTCATGAACAACACGCCGCCGGCGGGAAGCTGCTCGGCGAGCGTACCTTCCTCCTGCGCCACACCGGCGAGATCGTTGAAAAATTCCAGATGCTCACGGCCGATGTTCGTGATGACCCCCATGCGCGGCTGGACCATGCCGAGGAGCGGCGCGAGTTCGCCCGGGTGGTTAGTGCCCACTTCCATCACGCCGGCTTCGTGTTTTTTTTCCAGCCGCAGCAACGTGAGCGGGACACCGATATCGTTGTTAAAGCTCGCTTCGCTCCAGACGGTGGCGAGTTTTTGGCGCAGGATGGACGCGAGCAATTCCTTGGTGGTTGTTTTCCCATTCGAACCGCCGACGGCGACGACCGGCAGGGAAAAATCGCTGCGGTAGCGGGCGGCAACCTGCCCCAGCGCCTTGCGCGTGTTTTCGACCACGATGACGGCGCATTTCGGCAAGCTGGCTGGAACTTTGCTGGCTTCGACCATAACTGCGGCGACACCCTTTTGGGTCACGTCGCGCAAAAATCCGTGTCCATCATGGCGCTCGCCCGTGAGCGCGATGAACAGATCACCCGGCTGGGAAGCACGCGAGTCCGTGTTGACACGTTTGACCAGCGTGTCCCGCGATCCCGCCGCCAGTTTCCCGGCGCATGCTCCCAAAATAAATTCCACGTTTCGAGTTTCCACGGTTCACTTCAAAAGTATTCCCGCCCGCTATTGCGCGCGCACCGGCGGTTTGGTTTTGTCCACCGCCTGCGCCAGCACGTCAGGACGGCCAGTAGGCGCGTCTTCGATGTCCGGCTTGATGTTCAAATAATTGGCGGCGCGCTCGGCGATTTCCCGGAACACGGGCGCGGCGACCTGTCCGCCGTAATAACCTTCCTTCGGCTCATCCAGCACAATCGAGATGACCAACTCCGGATTGTCCGCCGGGAAAAATCCGATGAATGAGGAAACATATTTCCCGTGCACATATTCGCCGCCCTCGACTTTTTGCGCGGTGCCGGTTTTGCCGGCCACGGTGTAATGTTCCATCGCGGCCTTGGCCGCCGTGCCGTCCGAAGAAACCACCGTCTTCAACGCTTCAATCATTTGTTTATCCGCGTCATCGCTGATGATTCGGTGAACGGACTGCGGCGAATAACGTACCACTGCGTTGCCGGCCGAGTCCTCCAACCGCTTCACCAACATCGGGCGCATCAGCACACCGTCGTTCGCAATGGCGCACATGGCCATCGCCATTTGCAACCGCGTGACGGCGATGCCCTGGCCCATGGGGATTTGCGCCACGGAAACTTTGCTCCAATTCTTAACCGGCCGCGAGATGCCGACGACCTCGCCCGGCAGCGGAAGGCCGGTGCGCGCGCCGAAACCGTAATTGGAAATATAACTGTAAAGCCGGTCTTCGCCCATTTTGATTCCGACTTTCGCCGCGCCGATGTTGGAAGACTTCGTTATGATTTGTTCGACGGACAATGCCCCGTAGGGTTCATGGTCGTGCAACACGCGGCCGGCAAACGGAAAATGCCCGTTCTCACAATCAAACATGTCGTTGAGCGTGACGAGGTGATCGTTCAGCGCGCCGGAAATAACGACGATCTTGAACGTCGAACCTGGCTCAACGACGTCGGTCACGATGCGATTGCGCCGCGAATCCGCGGGGGCTGCGCCAGGATTATTGGGATCGAAATTCGGCAGCGTGGCCATCGCCACGATTTCGCCGGTCTTCGGGCGAATGGCGATTCCCGAGATGCTGATGGGCGTGTGTTTTTCCATCGCGTCCGCCAGCGCGGTCTCCATGATATTTTGAACCACGGAATCGATGGTGAGCACGACGTTGAGGCCGTCGCGCGCGCCCAAATCCTGTTCGCGCAGCGAAACCAATTCCCGCCCGCGCCGGTCCGTCTCGGTCAAGCGCCAGCCGGGAACGCCGCTGAGTTTTTCATCCATCGTCTTTTCAATGCCATCCGTGCCGACGATCTCTGAGACGACGTTGCTGTTGATATCAACATCCTCGGTCTGCGCGTAACCCAGCACATGCGCGGCGAGGGCCTGGTTCGGATAAACACGAATCGGAAAATCCTCGGCGAAGATGGCTTTTTGCCGCAAGGCGCGATACGACGCCTGCTCGGTCTTACTCAGTTTTTTCTCGTCGATTCCAAACGTCAGATTGGTCATGGCGCCCTGGATTTTATTCCAGGCATCCATGGGCACGCGCTGCTTGATGCGGACGTATTGCACCAGATTGGTTTCGCCTTTGTCAGTCAGACGCGTGCGCGTGGCGAGCCGTTGATAAAGCGCGCGGTCGTTCACCTGGAGCAACGGCGCCAATGCGCGTGCAACGACATCCGCCTGACGCTCGTTCATCAGTGACGGGTCGGCGCAAACGGTCTTGGCAAACGTGCTGGTGGCGAGGACATTTCCCTTGGCATCCAGGATATCTCCGCGGCGTGGCTCGAAGACGAACTCACGGCGGGTATTCGACTCGGCCTTGGCGCTGAGTTCATCGTGGCGCAGGCATTGCAAATCGACCAGGCGATAGCCCAGCCCGCTGAAGGCCGCCCCAAGGAGCAGCCCCAGCAGGAGCAGTTTTCGAAATTGCAGTCGTTTGGCCATTTAATGCGGTTTCGAGTTTTCGGTTCCGAGTTTCGAGTTCGGATTTCGAAAACTCGAAACCATGTAAAAAAACCGACCGCCCGTGGCGATCGGTTCCTCACTTCCGACGGCGTCACGAGCGGCGGTTAAATTTTTCATTTGCTTCAGCGCTTCAGTTTCTGGTCATTCCTCAAAGCTCGCCGGCCGCCCGCGGCGATCGGTTCCTCTCCGACGGCGTCACGGGCGGCGGCGAAAAATTATTCAATCATGAAATCGCTGCAAAACCGGCGTGTGCGGCGATGACAAGGAGGCGGTCGACAATGCCCGCCAAAAATCCCTGGTCCGCAGCACCGCGACCCGTTTTTTGCGCGAGCGCGGCGCTGGCGGCGCCCCGGCGTCCTTCGGACCCGGTTCCAACCAGGCACTTTGTTTTTGAAAAATCGTTTTCATTCGTTCATGGCAACCGGCACGCCTTGCCGCGCGGCCAGTTCCCGTTGCGTCCGGCTTGATTCCGTTGCCGGCTCTTTCAGGTACCAGACCTGCGAGGGCTGCGGCGGCACCAGGCCGAGGTTCAGTTCCTTGATGCGCGCTTCGAGAAACGGCGGCGAACGCATAAACGCCATCTGCCGGCGCAATTTTTCATTCTGATCCTGCAAATCCTTCAAATGAATCTCGCGCTTGCGGATTTGCTGGCCGAGATCGTAAATCTGGTTTTTCTGCCAAACGTAGCCCACGCCCGAGCCGCCGATGAGCAGGCAAAGCAAAAACGCCTTCAGCGCCGGTCCAAACCGGATCGCCGCCGACTGATGCTTTCGATTCTTTGCCATTTCAAACTTCCGATTTCCGATTTTAAATTTTCTCAAACACCCGCAATTGCGCGCTGCGGCTGCGCGGGTTCTCCGCCAGTTCCGCCTCGCCCGGCGTGATGGCCTTGCGACTCACGATCTCCAACTCGGGCGCGCGCGGTTGGCGCAGCTCGGGGACGTCCACTCCTCCAGCAAACGTGTAGTCCCGCGCGCCCGCGCGCCCGAAATCTTTCACCACTCGATCTTCCAATGAGTGGAACGTAATCACCGCCAGCCGCCCGCCGGGCTTCAAAATTTTCATCGCGGCTTCGAGCCCGCGTTTCAAAGAGCCGATCTCGTCGTTCACCGCGATGCGCAACGCCTGAAAAACCTTCGTCGCCGGATGCGCCTTGCGCCCGTGCCGCGGCGAAATTCTCTCGATTAATTCCGCCAATTGCCGCGTTGTTTCGAACCGCCGTGTTTCGCGATCGTGAACAATCGCCTTCGCAAATCGGCGCGAATCCCGTTCGCCGCCGTATTCCCAAAAAATCCGGGCCAGCTCTTCCACGCCGGCGTTGTTCACCAGTTCGGCGGCGGTCAAGGCCTGGCGTGAGTCCATGCGCATTTCCAGCGGGCCTTCCTGCTGAAAACTGAACCCCCGCTCGGCCACGTCCAGTTGCGGCGAACTCACACCCAAATCAAAGAGCACCCCGTCACAACTTTCCGGCGCGATCCAATCGGCCAAGTCCCCAAAATTTCCGCGCCGGATTTCAAAGCGCCCGGCAAACGGCTCCAGCCGCCGCTTCGCCGCCTCAACGGCGTCGCCATCGCGATCGCATCCAGACAACCATCCAGTCGGCGAACTCGTGGCCAACATGGCTTCCGCGTGTCCAGCCCCACCGAGGGTTCCGTCGGCGTACCGTCCGCCCGGCTTCGGCTTCAGCGCGTCCAGCACCTCCGCCGTCATCACTGTTTTGTGAACGAACTCGGGTGACACGCATTAGTTCCTCTCCGGTTAATGTTTGCCCAATAATCTTTCGCCTAAATATTCCCAGGCAGTGGTCGGCGGCGGCAGTTCGGGTATGGCCATGGCCGCGGCCGAGGCTTCCACCACAGCGGGAGCTGCCGGCGTGGGATTCGGACGACGTGCTTTTGCAGGCACGATTTCCACGTCCGTTTCGCTTAAATCATTTCGCATCACTTTGATGTTATCCAACGAAAGCTCACCCTGGACGGGCGCTTTGTTAAAACGCGGCACGGTCGTTTTGGGTTCCGCCGGCTTCCGGCTGCCCAACCACACCAGCGGGTTGATTTTTTTCAACCAGCCGTCGACCACCAGTTTTGGTTTTGCCGCTGCCACCGGCTCGGGATTTCGCGCCCGAGCCTCGATCTTCGCGCCGAGGACGGGCAGCGCCTGCGTCTTTTTCAATTTGGCCGCGGCCAGTTCCGCGGGAGTCAATTTCGCCAATCCCGCACTTGCCGGCGGGACGCCGGCGCCCCCAGGCACCGCCGCGATTTCGGCGGGCGTGAGTTTTGGCAATTGCGGTTCGCGCTCGGACGGCTCCTCGTGCGACCGCGAAGTGAATGGATTCTTCGACGATTCAAATTTCGGCAGCGCGCCCTTTTGCAATTGGTAACGCGCGCCGGAATTATTCAAACCGACGAGACTCTTTCCCGTTCTTAATAATTTTCCTAGGCTCATGGTTACTCCATCATTTTGAATGCCTCCTGCGCCATCACGGCGTCGGAAGCACGAACTTTTTCGTAACGCTCCGGGTTCCAAATTTCGAACCGATCCAATAAACCGACGAGCACGGCTTCGTCCTTGATGCCAGCCGTTGACGCCATTGCGTCTGGCAGACAAACCCGTCCAGACTTGTCCAAAGCAACCTGGACGGATTCGCTGCCGATAAATCTTTTGAGGACCACTTTGCCCGGGTCCGAGTTGGGCATCGCGTCGATGTCGCGCATCAACTCCGCCATCTCCTGGGGAGGGAGCGCGCGCAGACAAGGACCTTCCTTGGATTTGGGCCAGACGATCAGCGTGAACTCGACGTTCGGTTTTGCGGGCCGCCACTTCGCCGGAATCTGAACGCGGCGCTTCTCATCCACTCCGTGTTTATAGAGCGAATTGTAATACGTCGGCTCACATGTCGTTTCAGTTTCCATCTCCGTGACTTATCCACAGGTGAGGTCTTACAGCGTCCTTTGCCCCACAACGCCCCACTTTTAACCATTTTCACCCACTCCGTGTCAACAACAATTCACCCGGTTTATCCCAAACTTATTCACAATTTTTGCGATTTTTGAAAAGCACAAGGTGTGGTGTACTGGGCAAAAAACTACACAAGAAAATTGACGATAACCGGGGCGAACTACCCAGTCCCGGGAAGTCGGAGCAAGAGGGTGTCGAATTTTATTCAACGGGGTGACGAGACGCCGACTCATTTTCTGGAGCCTTTTGCGCCGCGTAACCCACAAAAATCTTCCCTTTGCTATCCGGTGTTCCCGGTTACGATGCCTCGGCATGCGAACGGCCGATTTTGATTTTGAACTTCCTCCGGAGCTTATCGCCCAGGCGCCCACGGCCACGCGCGATGCCTCCCGGCTGCTCGTGCTGCATCGGGATTCAGGACAAATCGAACACCGGCAATTTCGCGAGGTGTTGGAATTTTTTCGGCCAGGCGACGTGCTCGTGTTCAACAATTCGCGGGTCATTCCGGCGCGGTTGCGCGGACGGAACGCGGCGAGCGGCGGACGGTTCGAAATATTTCTGCTCGAAGAAAATGCCGCGAACGATTGGTGGGCGATGGTGCGGCCCGGCAAACGTGCGCGCGTGGGTGCGGAAATTATTTTGTCCGAGACGGGCAAGTCGGGCGAAGTGCGCGCGACAGTGCTGGAGAAAAATGCGGAAGGCCATTCCCGCCTGCGTTTCATTGGGACAAACAATGTTTTTGAAGAGCTCGACCAACTCGGTGAAGTGCCGCTGCCGCCGTATATCCATCGCGACCACGGAGCACCGGATTCCGATACGATGCGTTTCGATCGGGAGCGTTATCAAACGGTGTTTGCGCAGCCGCCGGGCTCGGTGGCCGCGCCCACGGCGGGATTGCATTTCACAGAATCGCTGCTCGATGCAATTCGCGCGCGAGGCGTGCAAATTTGTTTTGTAACGCTTCACGTCGGGCTGGGGACATTCCTGCCGGTGAAAGCGGAAAGTCTCGATGCGCACACGATGCACGAGGAGCGATATGAATTGAGCGCCGAAACTGCGCGCGCCATCAATGACGCGAAGCGTGAACACCGGCGGGTCATCGCCGTAGGCACCACCAGCGTGCGGGTTTTGGAAAGCGTCGCCGCCGAGCGCGGCAGCGAATTGATTCCGTGCAGCGGCCGCACGAGGATTTTTATTTATCCACCGCGCGATTTTAAAATCGTGGACGCGATGCTAACCAACTTTCATCTCCCCTGCTCTACCCTGTTGATGCTGATTAGCGCGTTTGCGGCCCCGGGTGAAACACGCGGGCGCGAAATGGTTTTAGCCACTTACACCGAAGCGATTCGGGAACGGTATCGGTTCTTTAGCTATGGCGATGCAATGCTAATCGTCTGAAGTAGTTTTGGGTTTCGGGTTTTGAGTTTCGAGCTAAGATAAGCGCGCGCGTGAATTCAAAACTCGAAACTCGAAACCCGAAACTTCCGTTCGTTTTGATCAACATGGCGATCACGGCGGACGGAAAAATCGCCACGGCCAACCGCGCAGTTTCGTCCTTCGGCAGTCAGCGAGATAAAGAACATCTGTTGGAACTTCGGGCCACGGCCGACGCCGTCATGTCGGGAGCCGGCACGGTGAATTCCGGCCCGATCAATCTCGGCCCCGGCCCGGCAAAATATCGGCGGATGCGCACGCGAAGCGGCCTGGCGGAGTATAATTTACGCATCATCACCAGCGGCAGCGGCGGAGTGGATCCGGGCGCGGAAATCTTTAAAGAAAAATTTTCGCCGATCATCATCTTAACCACGAACCGCGCGAGTGAGGCTAAATTAAAACCCCTTCGCGAACTGGCCGAAGTGAAAATTCTTGGCCCGCGCGAAATTGATTTTCACAAGGCGCTGGTCTGGCTGAGCGAAAAATGGAAAGTGCAACGGCTGCTTTGCGAGGGCGGCGGGGAATTGAATGACGCGCTGTTTCGCGCCGGCCTGGTGAATGAAGTGCACCTGACGATTTGTCCGAAAATTTTCGGCGGTCGCACCGCGCCGACGATTGCGGAAGGAATCGGCGTGTCGAAATTATCAGACGCGGCGCAGTTTAAATTGAAATCGATGAAACGGGTCGGCGATGAGCTGTTTGTGGTTTACGGTCGTTTGAGTTCAACCCAGCGCGCCAGGAGCCAGAGCAAGTCGGCCAGGCGATTTAAATAAACGATGATTTCAGTATTGCCCAATTCGCCCGCATCCTGAAGGGAACAGACCCGCCGCTCGGCGCGCCGGCACGCGACCCGTGCGGAATCGAGCGCCGCGCCATGGAGCGTGTCACCAGGCATCGCCCAATCTTTCAGGGAAATTTTCGGCTCAATTTGAGCCACGAGTTCTTCAAGCTTCGCCGTCTGGTCAGCGCCAAGTTGGGGAAAACCGTCTTTCACATAGCGCGGTAAATCTTCCGAAGCGGTCGCGAGTTCGCCCATCAAAGCGATAAGATCTTTTTGGATGCGCAATAAATTTTCGCGCACGAGTTCCTGTTCCGCGGTCGCGCGCGCGAGGCCGAGCGCGGCGTTCAGTTCGTCCACCGCGCCGTAGGCTTCTACGCGCGGATGGTTTTTCGGCACGCGGCGGCCGTACATCAGCGCGGTGGTTCCCTTATCTCCGGTTTTGGTGACGATGCTCACATGGCAAAGCTAAAGTCCAAAGTCCAAAGTTCAAAGTCCAAAGTGAGTTCACCGCAGAGGCGCGGGGACGCAGAGAAGAAAATGAATGAGGAAAGCAGGAATTCAGGAATGATATCAGCGGCCAAAACAATTGCCGAATCCGACGAACCAAACGTCTTCCTGTTTTCCCTATTAAACCTGCTTCCTCTGCGCCTCTGCGGTGAATCAAATCCGAATTCCTTTTGCGTTTCCGGATTTGTTGTACTAGGCTCCGACCACTTGAGCTATGAATCCTAAATTGCTGCTGAAAACGATTTTCGTCATCGCGATTCTATCGCTGCTCGTCATCATGGGGATGAACAACCGCCAGAACGTGGACCTTTCAATGCCGCCGTTGTTGCAAAAAAGTCAAAAAGCCCCGGCTGCCTTAATGTATTTTGGATTCTTCGCCGTGGGCGTGTTGACGGGCACGATTATGATCGCCGGCAGCGGTAAACGGGGTGGTGGAAAAAGCAAGGCGGAGTGAAGATGTAAATGAGTTAAATACGGGCCAGGTGCCGCCGACCGGACTCATTTAACCATTTAACTTGTTTAACTCATTTGACTGACTCACCGGGCCCCTTAACCGCTCTCTTGTACGCCAGAAGCCCCTCGACGATCGCGCGCGCCATTTGTTTACGATAGGCGGGATCGTAAATTTTTCTCCCTTCAGACGGGTGGGACATGAAGCCGCCCTCGATCAAAATCGCGGGCATGGTCGCTTCGCGTAAAACCTGGAAGCGGGCGCGCTTCACGCCGCGATCCTCGATGCCCACATTTTTTGCGTACGATTTCTGCATCTGGTAGGCGAACAGCATATTTTTTTCGTCGCTGCGATTTCCGGCAACCCAGCGAGTGTCACCTTCGCCGCGGGCGTTGGTCGAGGCTGCGCCGGCCGGTGTACAGCAAAAAATCTCCGTGCCTTTGACCTCGTTTCGGCCGTCTTCCGTGGAATTGAAATGCAGGCTCACAAACACATCCGCCCCGCGCCGTCGGGCAATCGCCGGACGCGACGGCAGGTCCACGTAAGCATCGCTGCTGCGCGTCAAATACACTTTAAAACCGGCGACCCTGAGTTGCGCGGCCGCTTCCTCGGCAAGCAGGAGCGTGTATTTTTTTTCCTCGTTTGAACCGGCGCGATTTCCTGGATCCTTTCCGCCATGGCCGGGGTCGAGACAAATGGTTTTGATGTCGATGCCGCGCGGAACCCTCGGCGGCGACAGGACGGGGCCCAATGTCTCGGACAGATCGATTTCTGAAATCAACGCCCGGCCGTTCTGGTAAAGGACCGGGAATGCGAGCCAGACCTGGACGCCGTTTACTTGCGCGCGGCGGGCATCAGAACGCGCCTCCACGTTGAACGTCAAGCGCGCTCCGTGTCCGGTTAATTCAAGCGTCTTGTCGCGCTCCACCCAATGCGTGGCGAAGACATTGGCCCGCGCCCATTCGTTGAGCGAAACATAGTTGGGACGAAGCCGCGCAACATTGGCAGCGCCAGCCGGACTCAACGCCACCACCAGCAAGCAAAGGATTGCGGAAACTGCTTTTTTCACGGTGCGCACTCTGCATGGGAGCAAATTTTAATTCAAGAGAAATGCCGTTTGTGATTGATTGAATTTTTTCTTTTCAATAGTTTTTGCGCTTACACATTTCTGAAGGAAGTTGTGACGAATATGGAACATAATGCCGAACTGAAACTCAACGGAAAGAGCTACCAATTCCCAGTCATCGAAGGCACCGAACACGAACGCGGCATCGATATTTCGGCGCTCCGCAATGAAACCGGCTGCATCACCCTGGACGACGGCTACGGAAATACCGGCTCATGCAAAAGCGCCATCACTTTCATCGACGGCGAGAAAGGCATTTTGCGTTATCGCGGCATCCCGATCGAGGAGATCGCGGAGATGTCGACTTTCATCGAGGTGGCGCATCTGCTGATCTGGGGGCACCTGCCGACCAGCACTGAGTTGCGGAAATTTTCGGATTTGTTGACCGACAACGAACTGCTCCACGAGAGCATGAAGCACAATTTCGAGGGATTCCCCAACACTGCGCATCCGATGGCGATCCTGTCGTCGATGATCAACGCGGCAGGTTGTTTCGACGCGGATTTGTTTTCGCCGGAGAACCAGGATGCGTTCCAAGTGCAGGCGGCGCGGCTGATCTCGCAAGTGCGGACGATTGCGGCGTTTGCCTACCGGCAATCCCACGGACTGCCGATTATTTATCCAAGACCGGATTACAAATATACGGCGAACTTTCTGCACATGATGTTTTCGCTGCCGTACAAGGACTACGATTTGAAGCCCGAAATCGTGAAGGCGCTGGACCTGATGTTTGTGTTGCATGCCGATCACGAACAAAATTGCTCCACCTCGACCGTGCGCATGGTGGCCTCGAGCAAGGCGAATCTTTTTGCGAGCACAGCGGCCGGCGTTTGCGCGCTGTGGGGTCCGTTGCACGGCGGCGCCAACCAGGCGGTGCTCGAAATGCTCGAACAAATTCATAAGACCGGCGATGACGGGTCCAAATTCATCACGGCCGCCAAGGACAAAACAAGCGGCAAAAAACTGATGGGCTTCGGCCACCGCGTTTACAAGAATTACGATCCGCGCGCGAAGATCATCAAAAAGGCCTGCGACGATGTGCTGGCGAAATTGCATCTCAATGACCCGCTGCTGGACATCGCCAAGAAGCTCGAAGAGGCGGCGCTGCACGACCCCTATTTTGTCGAGCGCAAGCTGTATCCGAACGTGGATTTCTACAGCGGCATCATCATGCGCGCGCTGGGCATCCCGGTGGAAATGTTTACGGTGATGTTCGCCATTGGGCGGATGCCGGGCTGGATTGCGAATTACAAGGAAGTGATGGACGAACCGACCCGTATTTACCGGCCCAGGCAGATTTACACCGGACCGGCGTTGAACCATTACGTGCCGATTAAGGATCGCAAGTAGCAAAATGACGAATACCGAATGACGAATGGATTTCCATTCGTCATTTGACATTTTACCGAAACTTTTTAAATGAACATTCACGAATACCAGGCCCGCCAGCTTCTCGCTCAATACGGCGTGGCGATTCCCCCGAGCGAGGTTTGCGACAAACCGGAAACTGCCAAAGCGATTGCCGAGAAACTTTTCGCCGATGGCGCGAAAATGGTGGTGGTCAAATCACAGGTGCATTCGGGCGGACGCGGCAAAGGCACATTCACAAATGGTTTCAAAGGCGGTGTGAAGCTTTGCAAAAGCGCCACTGAAGTTTTTGAAATGGCCAAGGCGATGCTTGGCAATGTGCTCGTGACCAAACAAACCGGCGCGGAAGGCCGACTGGTCAGCAAGGTGCTGATTTCCGTGGCGCCGAACATTGATAAGGAACTTTACCTCGCCGTGCTGCTCGACCGCACAAATTCGCGCCCGGTCATCATGGCCAGCACGGAGGGCGGCATGGACATCGAAGAAGTCGCCGCCAAAACGCCGGAGAAAATTTTCAAGGAATGGATTGATCCGGCCGTGGGCATCATGCCTTATCAGGCGCGCAAAATTGCCGCGGCGCTCGGCTTAAAGGGGGATTTGATTGCGCAAGGCGCAAAAAACATCATCGGCATTTATAAAACATGGTGGGAATGCGACGCTTCACTCGTCGAAATCAATCCGTTCTGCATCGTGACCGGCCTCGACGGCAAACAAAACCTGAGCGCCGTCGACGCTAAAGTTTCGCTGGATGACAACGCTCTTTATCGGCATCCAAACATCCAGGCAATGCGCGACCTGGCCGAGGAAGCGCCGCTGGAAATTGAAGCCAGCAAGTTCAATCTCAATTACATCAAGCTCGATGGCAGCATCGCTTGTCTCGTGAACGGCGCCGGGCTGGCGATGGCCACCATGGACATCATCCAGCATTTTGGCGGCTTGCCCGCGAACTTCCTGGACGTTGGTGGCGGCGCGAGCAAGGAACAAGTTGCGGCGGCCTTCAAGATCATTTTGCAGGATCCGCACGTGGAGGGAATTCTCGTCAATATTTTTGGCGGCATCATGGATTGCAATGTCATCGCCACCGGCATCGTGGCGGCAGTGAAGGAAACCGGGTTGAAGCTTCCACTCGTCGTCCGGCTCGAAGGCAACAACGTCGCGGCGGGCAAAAAGACTTTGGCCGAAAGCGGTCTCACGCTGATCACCGGCGATTCGATGGCGGATGCGGCGCAAAAGGTCGTGAAGGCTGTGAAGGGCTAAACATTATTATGCTCAAAGTCATCGAAATCGCGTTCTCCTGTTACCCGGTCACGGACATGGCGCGGGCACGGAAATTTTACGAAGAAATTCTCCACCTGAAACCGGCAATGACCGTCGGCGAGGCGGGCGGTATGCAGTGGACCGAATATGAAATCGGTGCGGGCACCCTCGCGCTGGGCGCAGGCGCGCCGGATTGGCATCCGCGTTCCGACGGCTGCAGTGTCGGCCTGGAAATGGAGGATTTCGATTCGGCCATCGCTGAGCTGAAGTCCAAAGGCATGAAGTTCAAAATGGAGCCGTTTCCCACGCCGGTCTGTAAGATGGCTTTTATTTCCGATCCGGATGGCAATACGATTTGCATCCATAAGCGGCACGCGAAATAATCTTGGAATGATTGACGAAGAAACATTGGCGCAGATCAACGGTAAGTACGTGATGCCACCGGATGCGGACCCCGCGTGGCGAGCAGCATACGACGCGGGTGTGGATATGTCTTTGATCGAAGAAAATTTGAAGAAAACGCCATGGGAACGGTTATTGGCTAACGACGCCGCGCTCGCACTGATACGCGCCTTGGAGAAGGCTAGATCATCGAGTTTCCCCGCCAATTAAGATGGACCAATTGACTGAAATTCTTCGCAGACTGCACGATGCCAAAGTAGAGTTTAGTCTCATCGGCGGGTTCGCTTCACGATATTACGGAGTGACTCTAGTAACTGAAGATGTTGATGTTTGCGCACGCTTCAACCCGGAAAATCTTCGGCGGATCGAGAGCGCCATGAAAGAATTCAATCCCATTCATCGGCTAGCAGCCAACAAGCTACCATTGGAACTTACCGATGATTTGTGTTCACGGTTAAAAAACCTCTACCTGAGAACTGATATAGGTGTCTTGGATTGTCTCAGTGAAGTGGCAGGTATCGGTGACTTCGACGCAGTCCTGAAGCACAGTCAAAAAGTATCGTTTCCATTTGGACATTGTTACATTTTAAAAATAGAAGCTCTCATTCAAGCGAAGCAAGCCGTCGGCAGGCAACAAGACCTTCTCGCTGTTCAACAATTATCCGCAATAAATAAAAGACTTAAACAGCAGCCCGAATTGAAATTCGGCTCCTAAAAATTTATGTCCATTCTCGTTAAACCAAATACCAGGGTCCTCGTTCAGGGCATCACCGGAAGTTTCGGCGCGAAGCACGCCCAGCTTTCACTCGCTTACGGCACGCAAATCGTTGCGGGCGTGACGCCCGGCAAGGGCGGACAACTCTTTGAAAACAAGGTGCCTATCTTTGATACCGTTGCTGAAGCCGCAAAGCAAACCGGCGCCACTGCGTCCGCGATTTTCGTTCCGCCACCGTTCGCGGCAGATGCGATTCTCGAAGGCGTGGATGCCGGGCTCGAACTTGTGGTGTGCATTACGGAAGGCATTCCGGTCAATGACATGGTCAGGGTGAAACGCGCGATGGAAGGCAAAACGACGCGGCTCATCGGGCCGAATTGTCCGGGCATCGTCACTCCCGGCGAAGGCAAGGATTCGCACGGCGGTTGCCGCATCGGCATCGCGCCCGGTTACATTCACAAGAAAGGCCACATTGGCGTGGTTTCGCGCAGCGGGACGCTGACTTATGAGGCCGTCTGGCAATTGACCGAACGCGGTGTAGGCCAGAGCACGTGCGTCGGCATCGGCGGCGATCCGGTCAATGGCACCTCGCACCTGGACGTGATTAAGATGTTCAACGACGACCCCGACACGCACGGCATTATCATGATCGGCGAGATCGGCGGCAGCGCGGAGGAAGAGGCGGCGGAATGGATCAAGAAGAATTGCAAAAAGCCGGTGGCGGGATTCATCGCCGGCGCAACGGCTCCGCCGGGGCGCCGCATGGGCCACGCGGGAGCCATCGTCAGCGGCGGCAAAGGGACTGCGGCGGCGAAAATTGCCGCTTTCAAAGAAGCTGGTATTGGTGTATCTGCCACGCCAAGTGAAATGGCGGAAACGCTGTTGAAGATGATGTAGGCGCTGGCAGGCGGACGGCTCTCGCACGGAAGTAACTCGGTGTCCGCGTAATCCGTCGGAGCGCGGCTGTGTCGAAGACCAGCCGCAGCACGCCGGAAAAATGAAATGCGCCACCTTGTTTCAGCGGTCTTGGAGCTGACCGAGTTGCTGCGGCTGGCTTTCAGCACAGCCGCGCTCCGGCATTTCACGTTTGACGTTTCATGTTCGATGTCATTGATTTCATCCTGAACGTCGCCGGGCTTCTGCTCTGGCTCAATTGGCGTTCCGTCCGGCTTGATCCCTTCACCCGCGCCACGCCCGCCACCCTGGCCGGCACCGTGCGGCGCGCCGAGCCGATGCGGATCAAACGCTGGCATTTTCTGGCTGCGCTCGCGGGCCTGCTGTTTATCCGCGCCTATTTCTACGAGCATATTGGACCGGCCGTAAACTGGACGCCCAAATTGGATTTAACGGTCGTCACGCCGGCGTTTCCGCTCATTCTCCGCGGTCACGTGTTTTTTCTTTCGGCCCTGATTTTTTCCGTATTGAGCTTCGTCCGCGTACTGGTGGTTTTTTATTTCTGGCTGCTGGCCATTGCGGTTCTGAATCGACGCGAAACAAATCCGGATCCCTTGCAGAAACTTCTGCTCCTCCAACTGGGACGCCCCGCCCGATGGCCGTGGTTCGTTCAATTGCTTCTGCCGGTTTTCGTAATCGCGCTCCTCTGGATGCTGACGCATCCCTTGTTGGTCTACATCGGCGTGACGACTCCGGTCCGTTCGAACGCCTTGCTGCTCGCGCAGGGAGCCCTTGTCAGCCTGTTCGTATATCTCAGTTTGAAATGGCTGTTACTGGCTTTCCTGATCGTCAACCTGATCGTCACATATGTTTATCTGGGACCGAATCCGGTGTGGGAATTCGTCAACACAACTTCGCGGAATTTGCTTTCGCCACTGAACCGCGGTCTTTCATTGCGCCTGGGCAGGATTGATCTGGCTCCCGTGATTGGAGTTATTTTGGTTATCCTACTGCTGCATCTGCTGCCGAATTATCTCCTACGCGAACTGGATCGAAGAAATCTCACCCTCTGGCCGCAATGATCTGCATGGAATGTACCGCGTGATTTTCCATTTGGACATGGACGCGTTCTACGCTTCAGTCGAGCAACGCGACACACCATCCTTGCGCGGCAAGCCGGTCATTGTGGGCGCGCCGCCGACGCAGCGAGGGGTGGTCTGCGCCGCCAGTTATGAAGCGCGAAAATTCGGCGTGCGCTCTGCCATGCCCAGCGCGACGGCTGGGCGGCTTTGTCCGAAAGGTATTTTTGTCCGACCGCGCATGGACGCATACAAACAGGAGTCGCGCGAAATCATGCGCCTCGTTGCGGAAACGGGCGCCACGGTCGAACAAATGTCCATCGATGAAGCGTATATAGAAGTCTCCGCGCTTTGCCAGGCGGAGGAACTCGATGCCTCGCTGCAGCAAGCACTCCCGCTCGCACAACGTTTGAAAGAACGCATCCATGCGGAACGCCAATTGACCGCCACTATCGGCATCGCCACCAACAAACTGCTGGCGAAAATTGCCAGTGATCACAAAAAGCCCGACGGCCTCACGCTGATTGCCGAGCGCGACAAGGTGCAATTCCTCCGTCCCCTGCCCATTCGCGCGCTCTATGGCGTCGGTAAAAAGACCGAGGAAATTTTAAACAAGGCAGGCATCGATACCATCGGCTCAATGCAGGATTATCCCGGCGACCTTCGAGCGCTGGTCGGGTCGTTTGGCGTGACGCTGAAGCGTTTCGCGTTCGGCGAAGATGATCGCCCGCTTTCACTGGGCGATGAAATAAAAAGCATCAGCAATGAGGAAACGTTCCTGCACGATACCGAGGATCGGAAAATCCTGCGTCATTGCCTGCGCGAGCAAGCGACGGACATTGCGGAGCGCCTGAAACGCCGCCGCCTCGGAGCGCATACGGTGCAGGTAAAAATCCGCTACGGAGATTTCACAACGCTCACGCGCCAGTTTTCCGTGGAGGAGGCGATTACCGAGGCCGGGGACATTTACCGGCTCGCGTGTTTTCTTCTGGGCCGGGAAAAACTCGTGTCGCGTCCGTTAAGATTATTGGGATTAGGTGTGAGTAATCTGCGCGAGCCGAGCGGGCAGCAATTGGCGTTTTTGTAGGGACAACGGAAAATAGATTTTCAAAAATATTGTAGCCGATTCTCGACTATGTACACCGGGTGGTCGGAGTCCATTTAACCATTATTTTTATCCCAAAACAACAAGCCCCCCCCATTTGCTCGGCATCAAATGGGGGGGGCTTAATTTTATAATGCCTTATGAAGTTTTGTCGATGGAAATCTTCGAAGATTCCGGCTTCAAAGGTGAAAGCAGCCGCAGTATTTTGGAAACACTCTAGAACTAAAATGGTTCACAAGAATTTAGTCGTTGGGACATGGTATCCTGCGACTTGAGCCAGCGATAAATCGCCAGGCTAACGGCTCGCCGGCATCCCGGCGCCACTTAATACCTGTTCATTGCTTCCAGCGGAAACCGCCTTGGGCAGTTTGAGTGTGACCATGGTTCCTTCGCCTTTTTTGCTCTGAATCGTCAAGGTGCCGCCGTGAAGCTCGGTGAGGCGGCGCACGATCGTCAAACCGAGGCCGAGGCCCTGTTGCTCGTGCATCTTGCGGTCAAACTGCATGTAAGCGCCGACTTTGGTGATGTGCTCGGTGGAAAATCCGCGGCCACTGTCCGAAACGCTGAAAGTCACGCTGTTTTCCGTGTCCACAACCGTCACGCGAACGGGCGTGTTCATCGAGGAGAATTTAAACGCGTTCTGGACCAATTCCTCGACGATCTTGGCGAGATATTCGTCAGAGATGGGCATCGCCAGGTTGGCCAATTCAAGCACGAGATCCTGCGGCCGTTTCGCCAACGCCGCCTGTTCGCGCGCCTGTTGCTCGATGATCGGCGCGGGTGACGCCGTTTGTTTGCGCAAAAGGGAATGCAGGTTTTGTGGATCGGAATTAAGCAATTCCAGTTGCGCGTAAATCAGAAAGTTCTCAACCAGCCGTTCCAGGCGCTTGCCGGAATCGTAGATGACCTGGCCCATCTCGGCGATGTCCTTGGGCGAGATGGTTTGCGCGTCCGCCACCAGGATTTCGCCGTAGGCAAGAATGCCGTTGAGGGGAGTGCGCAATTCGTGCGGCAGCATCATGCTGATGTTGTCGCGCAGATCGTTCAGCTTGCGTTCCGCTTCCTCGCGGACGGTCTTGGCTTTTTTCAGCCGCGCATCCACGGCGGCGTAAAGCGCCTCAATCGTGAACGGCTTCGGCAAATAATCGTCCGCTCCCAACTCCATGCCGTGGCGCATGCCCGCCTGGTCGGCGAGGCCGGTCATCAAAATGAAGGGGATGGAAGCAGTGGCCGATTCGCTGCGCAGGGAGGAGAGCGTGAGGTAACCATCCACCTTGTCCATGTTCACATCGCACAGGATCAAATCGGGAAGTTCCTTGCGGGCGACCTCGATGCCCTTCTCACCGTTCTCAGCCTCAATGACCTCAAAGCTGCGTTGGCGCAGGGCCAGCAGCATCATTTCGCGCAACCATTCTTCGTCGTCAATTACCAGAATTTTCTTCATTACCAATGCGTCCTGTCGTCAGTCATAACTTGTCCAATTATGGACATAATACAAGTTACTTAGGCGAAAACCTGCGTCCACACGATGACATGAGCAATGCGCGTGCCTTAACGTCTGACAGATTCGGGCGCGAGTGTGCCGAAGTGCCACGACATTAGCAACTTCTCCCATAAAATGACACTCGGAGGAGACAATTTAAAGGCAGTAAGAATGTGTGTTTTAAGGGATTCCCGAAGAATTTTTCGGAAAATTTAAGGCAAACCTGTTACATTTGCCCCGCGATCCGGCAGAGGCATTGTCACTTTTCCGAGTATTTCTTTTTAGAAAAAAATCTACTGAAGCCGGCTCATGATCTGGTCGGTAATGGCCTGCACCGCCGCTTCGGCTTCTGAATCAAAACCAATCGCCGTCGTTTCCCGCGCGGGCACTTGGCAGGTGACGCCCGGACGCCATTCGGCATTGTCGCACAATTCGCATTCCTTGAGTCCGTGGCGTGGGTCGGGGATACCGAGGCTCTTCTTGATTTTGAGCAAGTCTTGAAGCTGGGTGGGCGTCATGGTTCCAACCGGCCGGCCGAGTTGCGAGGCGACAAGGATGGTGCGGCAATACGCCTCGAGAATTTCCATTTTGAAATAGGCGTCCTCGATGTTGTTGTGGCTCCAGGAAACCACGCCATGGTTCGCCATCAAAATCACGTTGTGCTGGTCCACCAAATCGGAAACGAGCTTTCCCATTTCCGGCGTGCCCGGGGTGCGATAGGGCGCCATCGCCACGGACGCGAATACTTCATACTCGGGCACCATGCACGTGGGTGGCTCCACTCCCGCCACCGCGAAGCCGGTGCTGTAGGGCGGGTGGCAATGGCACGTAGCGACCGCTTTCGGCTGCTTTTTCATCATCTGCAAATGCATGAGAATTTCACTCGTGCGTTTCTTCGCGCCGCAAAGCTGATTGCCCTCGAAATCCACGAGACACATGTCCTCGGGTTTCATAAATCCTTTGCTGACCAGGGTCGGCGTGCAAATGGCGATGTCTTCGCCCACGCGCACGGCCATGTTGCCGCCGTTGCCGTCCACATAAGCGCGCTGCCAGAGGCGGCGGCCCATCTCGCAAATCTGTTCCTTGATATTATGGCAATAAGGCGAATTGAAATATGCCTCCAGTTCCGCCTTGGAACTCTTTGAACTCAACGGCTTCGCAGGTGGCGTCAATTTGCCGTCCGTGACGGCAACGGCTTTGGCCGCGCTGCCGTTCGAACTGGGCTCGCCGTTCACTTCGTAATCGTGCAGGAAATCGCGGGCTGAGGGCGTGAGAATGGCGTTCTCGGGCAGCGCGCGGAGGTCCCCGCCAGCGCGCTGCATTTCTTCCAAATCTCGAACACTGATGATTTGTTTCATTTTAATTGTAGTGGCGCTCTGTGAGCGCCGAAATTCGTATATCCATTAAATTTGTGCGGCGGTCACAGACCCCCGCTACATTTCATTTTTTAAACGGTGAATAAAAAATCTCGTCCACCAGCGCCGCGTTGATTGCGTCAATTGGCGTCGGCCCATCAAAAGGCGCGGTCGCTTCAGCCCCTTCAATAAATCCAATTGTCTGCCCCACACCGCCGCCCAAGTTATCGTAAACCACCACACTCGGGTCTTTGCTCATGCCAGCGGGCGTCTCTGTGCCTTGTTGAAAATGCTCACGCGTAAACGGGCTCACGATGAGCCAACGCGCGCCCGTGAGCGCCGGAACAGCTTTGCTCAAAGTTACGCGACCTATGACGGTGCCCAATCTCATGCGATAAAAGTTCCAAATTCCAAATTCCAAGCTCCAGAGAAATTCCAATACCCAACCACCAAACCATAAACCACGCACACCACTTTGAAATTTGGAGCTTGGAGCTTCTTTGGAACTTGGAATTTGGAACTTGGAACTTTCATACAGGAACTCCTGGTTCTTTTTCGTCGACAATTCCTGTAATCATCCAGCGCGCCGGGCTTTTTTTGTCACCGACCGCTTTACGGGCGGCCAGACCGTCTGAGGAAATAACCACGCGCTGATGCATGCCGGCACCGTGCGGGTCGATCGCCACCTGCGGCGCGCCTTCGGGATTGCCCGCGTTGTCGATGGGCTGGCAAATCACGAGCCGCCATCCCTCAAAGCTGGGATGCTTGCGGGTCGCGACTACGTTGCCTTCGACGCGGGCTAACAGCATAGATTTTTGAGCCACAGATGGACACAGATGGAACACAGATTGGCAGTTTCAAGTATCAAGCTTTCAGCTTTCGGAAAGATTTCTGAAAACCTGAAACTCAAAACTGAAAATTCATCTGTGTTCGATCTGTGTTTCATCTGTGGCTAATAAATTCGGAGATTATCCACCATTACGCATCGCCGCGTCCGGGTGAACGTTTTCGGGTTCGTGATGCCTTCGCCAGTTGGCGTGGCGACCGAGAAACTCAAATAACCCTCACCGCCGAGGCCGAGGCCGGCCATGCACGGGCCATTCTTGATGAACAAGGTCGTGTCCAGCGCGCGAGCCATGGCGGTCATGCTCTCGACGTCGTGCGAATGGATAATCGCGGTGTGCCGATACTCATGTTCGGCCTGTTTCGAGAGGGCGATGCCTTCCTCGACGCTCTTCACGCGGATGATGGGCAGCATCGGCATCATCTGCTCCTCCTGCACGAACGCGTGGTTCGCATCAGTTTCAGCAAAGAGCAATTGCGTGCCGGACGGCACGCCCACACCGGCTGCTTTCGCCAGCACGGGCGCGTCCTTGCCGATATATTCCTTGTTCACGGAAGCATGGGGACAACCGCCGCCCTGCCCTTCCTTGAAGGTGAATGCGGCTTTGGTCAGACGGTCCAGTTGGCTGGCGTTCAACTTCACAGCGCCGTTCTCGGACATACGCTGCATCAGTTTATCCGCCACGCTGTCGAGCACGAACACTTCCTTTTCACCGATGCACAGCAAATTGTTGTCGTAAGCCGCGCCTTGAATAATCGCTTTCGCGGCGCGGGTCAGGCAGCAGGTATCGTCCACGAGCACCGGCGGATTTCCCGGGCCGGCGCAAATGGCGCGCTTGCCGGATTGCATCGCGGCTTTCACCACTGCCGGACCGCCGGTCACGCAGAGCAACCGCACCGCTTCGTGTTTACAAATCGCACTGAACGAGTCGAGCGTGGGCGTCTCGATGATGGTGATGAGATTTTGGATGCCGGTCTCGCGCTCAATCGCCTTGTTATACTCGCGGACGGCCAGGGCCGCGCATTTGGCAGCGCCGGGGTGCGCATTGAAAACGACCGCGTTTCCAGCGGCAACGATGTTCACGATATTTCCGCTCAACGTCGGAATCGAATGAGTCGAAGGCGTGATCGCTGCGACAAGGCCAAACGGCGTGTATTCTTCGAGCGTGATGCCGTGGTCGCCACTCCGGCCGTACGGGTTCAGCCATTCGACGCCGGGCACGAGCTTGATGATTTTCAGCTTCTCGATTTTGTGATCGAGGCGGCCGATTTTCGTTTCATCCAACTCAATTTTTCCCCAAGCCTCGGCATTCGCCTCGGCCATCGTCTTGACGATTTCCACGACCTTCGCGCGCGCGGCCACGCCTTTCTGGCGCAGTTGCAAAAAGCCTTCATGCGCCGCCGCGCAGGCTTCATTCGCATCCTGAAAAACGCCATATTTGCCGCGACCGTTACTGACGTTAATGCTGCCACCACTGACGCGATTTTTTTCACCGCAGCCGCAATCGGCCTTGGCCGGCGCCGGACTCGTGAGTTTGACCGAGCCATTGAGACGGCCGATGACTTCCGTCACGACATCCCGAATTAAAGTTTCATTCACTGCGCTCATAAATTGAAACCACTATTGCCCACTCGTAGTTCAGGTCCTGGCACTAAAAATTTCTTTCCCAAACACATCCACCGTGTCCACGATGCCGATGATGACGGCGTCCACGGGCGCGTCCTTCAGATTCGGCGCGAGCCGGGCGGAACTGCCCTGGCAAAACAAAACCATCTCACCCACGCCGGCACCCACGCTGTCCACGGCCACGACGGTGTTCATCCCGGGGCGGAATTTCGTTGGGTCTTTGTCGTCCACCAGTTGCGGGCGGAGCAAAAGAAGTTTGCGCCCGCTCATGGCGGGGTCCTTCTTCGTCGCGACCACTGAACCTTCGACTTTAGCCAGAAACATAAATTAGAGGTAGGGACGAGCTGCTGCTCGTCCCAAATTTCAGGGCGGCACGACAGCGCCACCCAACCAAATTATTTTTTCTTCGGCAACACCACTTCCACGTCTTGATGCGGACGGGCGATGACATGCACGCTGACGACTTCGCCTTTGATGGCTTTAATCGCCTGCGCGCCGGCATCCACCGCGGCTTTGACCGCGGCGACATCGCCAACGACGACCGCCGTGCAAAGCGCGTTGCCGACTTGCGTCATGGGACCGGCGAGCTCGACGTTCGCAGCCTTGAGCATGGCGTCCGTGCCCTCGACGAGAGCGACGAGGCCGCGCGTTTCAATGAGTCCGATTGCTTGATGTGCCATAATTAGTTGCTGGTTGTTAATTGAGAGTTGAGAGACTGCTTAGTGGCACGGGCATCTTGCCCATGCGCTTCAATGGAAGAGGCCGGACTCAGGGGCGAGACGCCCGTGCCACTATTTTCAAAAAATCTTTTTACTTCGCGCGCGACCACAAGTTCCTCGTTCGTCGGAATCACGAGAACTTTTACGCGCGAATTCGCGGCGCTGATAACCGCTTCCTGTGCTTTAGTGGAATTGTTTTTCGGCGCGTCGAGCACAATGCCCAATTGATCAAGATTCGCACAAATCGCTTCGCGCAATTCCGGGCGGTTTTCGCCAATACCGGCAGTGAAGACAATCGCGTCCGCGCCGTTCAACTGAAAAAAGAAACTGCCGATCCAATGACGCGCGCTGGCAATAAAAACGTCCAGCGCCATTTGCGCGGCGGCATTGCCACTCGCCGCGGCGGCCTGCACTTCGCGAATGTCGTTGGAAACGCCGCTCAGGCCCTTCAGCCCGGATTCCTTGCAAAGCTGCCGCTGCGCTTCTTCGACGGTAATGCCAAAAGTTTTCACCGCGTAAGGAATGGCCTCGGCGTCGAGATCGCCTATGCGATTATTTTGCGGCAAACCGGATTGCGGACTCATGCCCATGCTGGTGCCGATGGCCGCGCCATTCAAAATGCCGGTCACGCTCGAACTGCCGCCAAGATGACAGGAAATCACGCGCAAGGGCGCGCCGCTGATTTTCGTTTTGCCGCCGTCCACGTAAAGATTCTGCGCGCGCCGGGCGACATCCTCGCGGCCGAGCAATTCCGCCGAGCGTTCGGCGATGAATTTGTGGCTCGCACCATGAAAACCAAATCGGCGAACGCCCGCTTCATGCCAGGCAGCCGGCACCGCGTAACGTGTAGAGGCAGGCGGGGCAAACTGATGAAACGCGGTCTCGAAAAGTCCGACGAGCGGCGTCTTCGGCATCCGTTGCGCGAACAATTTAATGCCAGTGATGTAAGGCGGATTATGCGCGGGAGCGAGACCGTTGTAATCCGCCATCGCCTTCAGCACGCGTTCATCGAGAAGCACGCAGCCGGTGACATCTTTGGCCAGCACGGTTTTGAAACCGACCGCGGATAGTTCGTTTTCATTTTCGATCGCGCCGGCTTTTTTGAGTTCAGCCAAACAATTTTCAATCGCCTGCGAGTAATCCGTCACCCGCTCGAAGCCGCCTTTATGGAGCATGCGCTCGGGGCTGCTCGAAAAATCGAACAGCCGCCACTTGAGCGACGTGCTACCGATGTTGGCGACCAGAATCTTCATGAATGTCGATGACGAATGACGAATGGACCATTCGCCATCCGGGAATTCTTCATTTTATTGCAACCACTTGCCGAGTCCGCTCAAACCTTCATGGGGACGCGGGATTACTTGCACGCTGATGACTTCGCCGACCTGGGCGGCGGCGGCGGCGCCGGCATCGGTGGCGGCTTTGACCGCGGCGACGTCGCCACGGAAAAATCCGGTCACGTATCCGCTGCCGACCTTTTCCCAGCCGGTCAGCGTCACATTGGCTGCTTTGAGCGCGGCATCACACGCTTCGAGCAAAGCGCACAGGCCTTTGCATTCAATCATTCCAACTGCTTGTTGAGGCATAAAATTTAGTTGAGAGTTTAAAGTTGAGTGTTGAAAGTTATTTCTTGGGGGCGCCGTTTTCGCCGATGAAGGCGGCCAGCAAATCGTCATGCGGGCGCGCGAGAATGTGGGAACTGACGAGTTCGCCGACTTTGCTGGCAGCTTTGGAGCCTGCGTCCACGGCGGCTTTCACGCTGCCGACGTCACCCTTGCAGAGGACGGTGATCAGTCCGCCGCCGATGGGGATGGTTTTGACAAGCTGCACGTTGGCGGCTTTCACCATGGCATCGCTGGCTTCGATGCTGCCGACGTACCCTTTCGTTTCGATCATGCCTAATGCTTCGCTCATATTTTTATTAGTTGATTGTTGGCTTCAGTAAATTGGTTATTCGATGGCTTTGACGGAAAAGTCTTTGGGCAACTTGCCGGTTTTCGTGTAGTTCTGCTGATCAATCACATACCACCGCGTAGGAACCATCTCTGCCCGGCGTAGATACAGCCCGCCGTCCGCCACATAGGAAAAGAGATCGCGCGCGACGACTTTTGATGGCGCCTGGTAATAATATCCATCGTTGTCTTCCATGACGGGTTTGTATTCACCAGCCGGGAATGTGACTTTGGTTCCTAAACCAAATGTGAACTCAGCCGGCTTTTCCAATACGAATGCCTTTACAGGCGGAGTCGATGACAAAACCCGCATCGACGCGCAACCTGGCAACAAGGCCAAAGCAACGCTGGTTAATACGATTCCAATAAAAGCTCTCAATAGGGTTTTCATTGTTCTGATTATTTACTTAGTTCGCACACTGTCTCAGGCTGCAAATTGCAGGCATTGCCCTCATCGGTATCAATGTGCACTTCGAGTTTGAAACTTTTGTCCACGCGGCAAAGCATCTGGTCCAGAGTGATGCCGCAGGGGCCGCCGATTTTCAACTTCAGATGTTCGCCGGCTTTCACACCGTAAAATTTCGCATCGTCGGGCGACATATGCACGTGGCGCATCGCGCGGATCACGCCTTCCGACATCTCAAAAAATCCCGCCGGACCCATCAACATGCAGCCGAGCGTGCCCTTGATGTCGCCGGAAATACGCAGCGGCAATTCAAAGCCGAGCGCGATGCCGTCCGTGTAAGCCAATTCCACCTGGTTCAAACTCCGGCAGGGGCCGAGAATTCGAAGATTTGAAATCACGCGGCTGCGAGGGCCGATCAACGTGAGCGTTTCCTTGGCCGCAAACTGCCCATCCTGATAAAGCCATTTGTGAACCGTGAGTTGGTGACCTTTGCCGAAAAGAGCTTCGACCGCTTCCTGGGTGAGATGGCAATGCCGCGCGCTGATGTTTACCAGCAACGGGTTAGGCGCGCTGACAGCAGTCGGCAAGGGCTTGCCCAGCCGTTGATAAACGGCCTGCCGAACCATGTGTTCGACCACTGCACGATGCGTTGTTGGACTAGGTGCAACCATAGCAATGATGCTTGTTTTGCCAGAATTTGAAAAATAGTCAACAAAATTCTTGCAAAATGTTTCATAATCTACCAAAGTCGCGCTTGATGTCGGCAGAAGAACGCCAAAAACGCATCGAAACCTACCTAAAACAGGTAGAATTCGCTTCCTTGGAGGAATTGGCGAAGCAGGTGGACGCCTCGGTTTCAACCGTGCGGCGAGATTTGACCCTGATGGAAACGACCGGCGTATTGAAGCGCACGCACGGCGGCGCGCGCCTGGCGGAGCCGCCCTCCTCCGACGAATTCATTTTTTCCGCGCGCGAAACGCATCAGCTTACGGAGAAGGAAGCCATCGGCAAAGCGTGCGCCGGACTTATTCAGCCGAACCAGAGCGTCATCATCGATGCCGGGACGACGGCGTATCACGCGGCGCGTTATCTGGAAGAAAAAACGCCGCACATCATCACCAACTCATTGCCGGTGGCGAATTTTTTTGCGGGGTCGAACCGCCTGGAAGTGATCGTGTCGGGCGGTGTGATTTATCCACGGCTCGGCGTTCTCGTTGGTCCGCTGGCGGTCGAGGCCTTCACCAAAATGCACGCGGATGTGGCGATCATGAGCGGCGGCGGCATCGTGCTGGAAGGCGTGAGCAACTCGCACGGGCTGCTCATCGACATTCAGCGCGCAATGATCAACGGGGCGCAACGCGTTATTTTCTGTTTCGATCACACCAAGTTCGGCCGGCAATCGGTTTTGCCGTTGTGCGGGTTGGACGTGATTGATGTGATTGTGACGGACAGCAACGCGCCGATGGAGTTGGTGGAGCAATTTCGTGCGAAGGGGATTGAGGTGGTGGTCGCGCAGCTAACGGTCTTGTAATCCCGAAGGGATTCCGTCATTCAGCCCAAGCCGCGAAATTATTCCTCACGTAAGCGGCTTTGACCGTTTGCTCAGCCACTCCACGTAAAATGAGGATGCCGTGATGCCGGAACCAATGATTCCCAAAATGTCGAACCACGGGCTGGTGAGCACGTCGTCCACGATGGTTTCTTCCTCCACGGTTTCCCGAAGGTCTTCCACTTCTTCCGTCAATGCTTCAAGTGCGTTGTCGTGGGGCGCAACTGTCGAACTGGGGGCTTTATGATTGGCTTCGGTCGCGGTTGCGTGTTGCAGGGCTTGCTTGGCGTTGGCATGCGCCTTCGCCTGAACCGCGCCAGCAATCGTTCCGAGCAAGAGAACGGTCAAACCAATTCCTCTTAACAGAGGCCCGACGGATTCGTGAATTTGAATCTTCATTGGTGGGCACGCTGCCTCCGGGCAAAACGACAGTCAGAAAAACGAGGCATCAAGTATTGCGGAGGAATTTATCAATCGGCCCCGTTAACGCAACGCCGAATCAAGCGAATCGGACTCGATCAAATCGAAACAAGGAGAGGATCGCCGCGAGAAATTTCGTCCCGCGCTATACGCGCGTAACGGAATATGGGGCGGACCGGCAGGTCCGCCCTACCATTCGAATTAAATCGGCCCTTCGAGCACGCTCGGCAATCTGTCCGAGAAGTTTTAACTGATTAATGCTGCTGCAGGATGTTTTGCGGACTGGTCCAGAGTTGCCCATTGCATTCCGTGTTTGTGCGCTAAATTCGCCAGATACCAGTCTGTTGTTTTTGCGGAGGTGGGCGCTGCGATACCATCGAGAACGCGGAGATCGTCCGGCACAAATTCCACAGACCCAATAAAGTCCTCGAGCAATTTCCGGGCATCCGCCATCGAGAGATTAAACGTTTTGCTTGTTGATACGCTGATAAAGCCAAGCTCCGTGATTGGACATACGGCGAGTTTTTTTCCTTTTGCCCAAGCGGAGACTTTGGCGTGGTCCACGTGCGTCTGCCAAAGAAAAGCGATGATCGTTGAAACGTCGAGCAAGTAGGTCATGGAAACTCAGCCATTACCTTCTGCGTATCCTCGTTAGTCAGTCTGGCGCCGGCCGCCAACAATCTGCCTCCGACCTTGACCAAGTGGGCGTTGGGCACGTTGGCCTCTCCTATTTCGACCAACACAATGCGATTACCTTCCGTCTGAGCCTGGTAATCGGTGTTGGGCTTCAAGACGTCCCGACCGTCGAGGCAGGCCCGATTGTCAGTTCTTAACTTCACAATCAAATGCTCCCACGAAGACCCCTTTATTTCAAGCCTCAAAGTCTCTTTTGACGCGCGCCCGGCAGACCCGTATGAGGCGGAGCCAGCTCCACCTCGTCTCGATGACGCAGATAGTTAGTAAGGGGATTGTTGCAAGAAAATTTCGTCCCGCGCTATGCGCGCGTGACGGATTATGGGGCGGACCAGCAGGTCCGCCCTACCGATTAAAAAATTAAACCAGCCCTTCGAGCACGCTCGGCAGTCGTTCCAGGCTGCGATGCAAGGATGCACGGGCGATGGCTTGCTCCGCTTCCTGCGCGTTCGGGAACAAAACTTTCCAGCCGGGCGCGGTAAGGCATTGTTCATGCGTGACGGGGAGGTAATTACCGCTGCAACCGATTTTTTCGCTGCGTAACAATAAATCCGCGATTTGCACCGAGGCGATCACGTGCTGGTAGCGATCCGCTTTTTCCGGATGATGATGGAAGCGCGCGGCCTTGATCATCAGTTCGGGCAGGCGATGCCGTTCCAGATACAGCGCGCCGAGTTCCGAGTGGTCGATGCCGAGGATTTCGATTTCGATTTCCGAAAGGTCCGCGGTTCCCTGCACGGCTTGCCGGTGAATTTCCGCAAAATGATCGGGGAAAGACCACGCCATCACGATTTTACCCACGTCATGCACGAGACCGGCCACATAATCGGTTTCATCGTTCGGCGCCTGCACGGTGCTCACGACTTCGCGGGTGAGAATGGCGGTGCCGATGGAGTGCTGCCAGAATTCGCGCCAGGGAAAATTGCATTGCCGCGTCAACCGCTGAAAATCCTCGATGATGGGCGTCACCATCGTGAGCTGGCGGATCTGCCGGACGCCCAGATAAAAGACCGCTTCTTCGATGCTGTTGACCGGCGTGGTCAGGCCATAATAAACCGAATTCACCAGGCGCAACAGCCGCGAGGTCAAGCTCGGGTCGCGTCGAATGATTTCAGAAATTTGCGCCGAGAAACGTTGCTCGGCCTGCAGCAGTCCCTGGAGAGCTTTATTGATGCTGCCGAGAGAAGGCAGCGAAGGGCAAAGCGCCAGTTGCGATTCAATCTCTTTGAGATCAAGCTTGCCGGACGGAACCGAAATTTGTGTCATAAAAATTGCCGGACATCAGCGTGCGGCTTCCGCTTTATCGGTATTTGTGAAAAGGACTTGAGCGGAAACAAACGAAATTCAACAGGAACAGGAGGTAGCAGAGGAAACAGAGGTGTAAGGCTTTCCTGGCTTGCAACACCGGCACTGACCGAATGAGCGCTCCGGTATGGGCGTTGAGTTTATACCATGATTGAAAATCTCTGTTCCCTCTGTTTCCTCCTGTTCTCCTCTGGCCCGGAGTTAAAGGTGAAGGATTTCCTAAAGCCCCGGCAATATTTGCCGATGAATAATTGAACTGGCACCGCAGCCTTTCACGAACGGTCAATCGCGCTGTCGGCGTGCTTTGGGCAATAAATCGAACTCATGGAACCATTAAACATTCGCAAGATCGCGGTTGCGAC
Source organism: Verrucomicrobiia bacterium (assembly GCA_036272195.1). GTDB lineage: Bacteria > Verrucomicrobiota > Verrucomicrobiia > Limisphaerales > DASXHY01 > DASXHY01. Next base: position 122,138 of record DATAZE010000062.1, read on the forward strand.
CGCGATTCTCATTGCGTGCGCCGCGCCACAGGCACGCGGCAATGGTGTCTATTTGAAGCAAATTGGCCCATCACCATTGCGGTTTTCCATGGCTACGGCCGCATTTTCGTTCACGCTCCCTGCGGTGCTTATGGGACGTCCGGCGGTTACCAACTCAGCGGAAATTGGCCTCGCCAAGACAACTTCTGCGGATACCAACGCTGTCACGGTGCCGGCCTCCCCGCTTCCTTCCGATACGACCGCCAACACTATCCCGACTATTCCCAACCCTATTTTGCCAAACAATGCCGCCACAACACCTTCGGCAAGCGATTTGCTTGTGGTATCGCCGCAGATGCTGACGGAATTTTTTAAACCAGGGCAGAATGGAACGAACACACCGAGTGCCGTGGTGGTGCCCCCGCATGTCGGGTTCACTCCTCCATCGGTGATGCCGCCATCCAGCCAGGCAATTTACAAGGTTCAATGAGTTTAAATTTCGCGATTTTTTCGCGACGCCGCGCCGGAAATGATCTCTTCCGGTGCGGTATCGCTTTGACGGCGTTGCTTGCGTGGCAGAGCTCGCGCGGGCAACAGGTCCCTGCTACCAACCCGCCCCCAGCAAGCATTCCCGCGATCAATACAAATGCCGCGACGCTTCCTCAAACCACAAACATTCTCGCAACTGCGACCAATTCGGATAGCCCTTTGCCGCCCGTTGTAAGAGCTTCCAGCCTGATTGGCCAAATGGAATCCCGGCTGGAAGAAGCGAAGCACCTGCGGCTGATGCGCCAGCCCGTCATTGCGGAACCGATCCTTATCGGCCTGCTCGCGGAAGGCACGCCGGAGAATATTCAACAAGCGGCGCTGCTGGAACTCGCCGCCGCCGCGCAGGACGAAAACGACCTGGTTCGCGCCCAGCAAATTGACGCGCAATTCATCGGTCGCTGGTCGAATGATCGGCGTATTCCGGAAGTCTATCTCAACCAGGGGCAGTTGTTTCGCCAGATGGGCGTGAACAGCCTGGCATTGGCGAAGTTTTACAGCGTCATGACCGCGGCGCTGGCGTTGAAAAACGACGATTTGGATTATTATCAGAAGCTGGTGCTGGACGCGCAGATGGAGATTGCGGAAACGCATTATCAATCGGGCCATTTCGCGGACGCGGCCGACTTTTTCGCCCGTTTGCTCAAGCAGGGCAACCCGGCACTGAACCGGCCGGAAATCCAATTTCGCCTCGTGCGTTCGCTGCAGGCCACCGGCAATCACAGCGAGACTGCGGCGCAGGCGCGGGATTTTCTCTCGCATTTTTCCGATTCGCCTAATGAACCCGAAGTGCGTTTTTGCCTCGCCCAGGCTTTGAAGGAAATGGGCCAAAACAATGAATCGCTCCAACAAGTGCTGGCGCTGTTGAAGGGACAAAAAGGCCAGGCGAAAGATCATCCCGAGGTCTGGGCTTACTGGCAGCAACGCACCGGCAATGAAATTGCCAATCAGCTTTTCCGTGAAGGCGATTACCCCAAGGCGCTCGATGTCTACCTGAACCTCCAGCAAATCGACCGCACGCCCGCGTGGCAATTGCCGGTGGGCTACCAGATCGGCATGACCTATGAGCGGCTGCTCCAGCCGCAAATGGCCGTCCAGACTTACAGCAACATCATCAGCCGGGAGCCGGAACTCGGCACGAATGCCGCGCCGGGCCTGAAGGCAATCCTCGAAATGGCGCGCTGGCGAATGAATTTCATCCACTGGCAAGGCCACGCGGATACCGTTAACCAGGGCCTTTCCATTGAGTCTCCATCCGTGAGCGCTGCCAGCAAACCCAACCCGGCCACGACTGCCATGCAATGAGCACCCCCCTTCCCTTCGCGATTGAAATGATTTCCGATTTGCAGACCTACCTGGGCATCTGCGATGAGGCGCTGGCGCTGGCCACCCACGAGAACCAGGCGTTGACCGGCCTGGGCGAATATCAGCCCTTCGATTTTTTTCAACGGAGAACAAGCTTGCTTCCACGGTTGGAAAATGCTCTCGTACGGCTACGCAAGTGGCGGGAAATTTGGCAGCGCGTCCCGACTGAAGAACGCGCCTCCTGTTCCGAAGTGAAAGTGTTGTTTCAATCCGTTCAAGGTCTGTTGATGAAGCTGTTGCTGCTGGACCGTGAAAACCAGCAAGCATTGCTGCGGCGCGGCCTTGTCCCCCCGCGCCACCTCGCCACCGCCGCGACTGCGGCCCCGCAGCCCAACTACGTCGCGAACGTTTACAAGCGCCATACCTCAAGCTGATTTATGTCCATCGAGAAAATCATTGTGTTGGAAGACGATTTAATCGTCCGCAATAACCTCGAACAATGTTTGCGCCGCCGCCGCTACGATGTTGCCTCGGCCACGACCATCGCCGCCGCGCAGGAGCTTCTCAGCAAGGACAATTTCGACCTCATCTTCCTCGATATGCGGCTGCCGGACGGCGACGGCACGGACCTGCTCAAAACGATTCAACAGCGGCCGCAAAAACCGCTGGTGGTCGTCACTACCGGATTCGGGAGCATCGAATCGGCCGTTGAATGCATGAAGAACGGCGCGTTTGATTACGTTATCAAGCCGTTTTCCAACGAACAGATCGAGTTCACGCTGCGCAAAGCGGAGGAATTCACCCAACTGCTGCGCGTGAACCGTTTTCTGAGCCAGGGAACAGACGATGGCAGTTCGAGCGAATTGCTGGGACATAGCCCGGCGATGGAAAATGTCCGCCAGCTCATTCGGAAGGTCGCGCGCACTCATGCCACGGTGTTGATCCACGGAGAAAGCGGCACGGGCAAGGAACTGGTCGCCCGCGCGCTCTACCTGGAAAGCCCGCGCGCCAGCGCGCCGTTCATTCGCGTGAATTGCGCCGCCGTGCCGGAAAACCTCATTGAAAGCGAATTTTTCGGCCATGAGAAAGGCTCATTCACAGGCGCTTTGACCAAGCGCGAAGGCCGGTTTGAATTGGCCCACGGAGGAACAATTCTCCTCGACGAAATCAGTGAAATTTCACCCAACGTGCAGGCCAAGCTGCTGCGCGTCCTGCAAGAGCGCGAACTCGAACGCGTCGGCGGCAACCGCACCATCAAAGTGGACGTGCGGGTCATCGCCACCACGAACCGCAACCTGGAAGTCAGCGTTGAAAAGAAGGAATTTCGCCAGGACCTCTATTTCCGCCTGAACGTGGTGCCGATTCACGTGCCGCCCTTGCGCGAGCGCCTCGAAGACGTGCCGTTTCTCGCGGAGGAATTCATGAAACGCTTTGCACGCAAGCACGGCGTTCACGTTAAAGGCATGTCCGACGAAGCGATGCGGATGCTCAAGACCCATAGTTGGCCCGGCAACGTTCGCGAGCTTCAGAATATCATCGAGCGTGCAGTCATCTTGTGCGGCGAAAGCGGCATTTTGGAACCCGAACATCTGGGTTTGGCCATTTCCCAATCTCCTGCTCCGGCGGCAACGGCCAGTACCGGAAGCACGCCTTCTGCCGGCACCGGCGCCCTGCCCCCGCTGGCCGAAATGGAAAAACGCCACATTCTCGCCGCCCTCGAACAATGCAAAGGTAACCGCACGCACGCGGCGAAACTCCTCGACGTCAGCATCCGCACCTTGCGGAACAAGCTGCACGAATACAACGGCACTTCGCCGAAAGCAGAGGAAGAGGCGTCGGTTGAAGAGTAAGTGGCACGGGCGTCCCGCCCGTGTGTTTCAATCAGAGTTTTAAACTTCGGCTCCATCGCACGAGCGAAATGCCCGTGCCACTACAGTACCAGACAAACTTGCCTATCGCCCTCGTCGTCCCGGTAACATTTTCCCACCCGGCGCTTTAGTCCCTTCGTAATCCTTCGATTTTAGGCGTTTTTTGCCGCTGGCACTGCCGTTGCTAAACAGGCCAAAAACGCATTGCGATGATCGAAGCACTGTTCAACCAACCGAACTATCTGGCGGCCAAAAAGACGCTGGATGCCGTGGCCGTGCGCCAGGAAGCGATCGCGAGCAACATCGCGAACCTGGAAACGCCCGGTTACAAGCGCATTGATCTCGCGCCGTCGTTTCGCACCGAATTGGACCGCGCCTGCGCCACCGGGGATCCCCAGCAGCTCGCCGCGCTTAAACCGACTCTCGCCCCTGATCCAACCGCAATGCCGAACAGCCGCGATGGCAATACCGTCAGCCTCGAAAACGAGATGATGCAACTCAACCAGAACACCATGACGCATACGCTCGAATCGCAAATGCTCAGCAGCATGTTGCTCCGGTTGAAAATGGCCATTACCGGCAAATCCTCCTGATTCTTATGATTGAGCCTCTTTCAGGAATTCAAAACACCGCCGCCGCGCTGGACGCCGAACGCACGCGGCTCGATGTCATTTCAGAGAACATCGCCAACGCCAACACCACGCGCGGCATCGACGGCAAACCTTACCAGCGCAAAGTGGTCGTGTTCGAAACCGCCATGCAACAAGCGATGGGCGGTGACAATGCCAATTCCGCCCCCACCTTGCGCGTCGCGCGCATCGAGAACGACAAGCGCCCGCCAATCCAGGTGTATGAGCCGGGCAATCCTGACGCCGACGCGCGCGGGATGGTCGCCATGCCGAACATCAACGTTCACGAAGAAATGGCCGACTTGATTTCGGCCTCACGCGCTTTTGAAGCCAACCTGGCGGTCATCAAGAATGAGAAATCCATGGCCATGCAAACGCTGGCCATCGGGAAACATTGATTCATGAATTGATTTTAACCTGACGCTCCATGTCTCCTCTCTCGGCAATCCCACCCATGTCCAGCTTCGGCATCATGCCAGGCTCGGATGTTGTGCGGCCGATGCCCGGAATGGACGCGCCGACGCCAATAAGCCAGCCCGGAGAAGTGACTCCCGGCCAGCCCGCCGATGAATCGTTCGGCAACGTCCTCGGCCGTTTCGTTTCGGACGTGAATATGAAGCAGAACGCGGCATCGGAAGCCGTGAGCGGTTTGCAGAGCGGCCAAGGCGTTCCGTTGCACCAGGCGGTCATCGCAATGGAAGAAGCGAATGTATCGTTCCAGTTGATGGTCGAGGTGCGCAATAAACTCTTGGATTCGTATCAGGAAATCATGCGGATGCAGATATGAAGAACAACCCGTTAAACAGGTTAAATCCATTGAATCAGTTAAATGAGGCGCTCCAGGGCGAACCTCATTTAACTCATTTAACAAGTTACTTATTTAACGTTTCGAAACTTTCATGAATCAAAACCTTTCCAAGCTCGGCGGCCAATTGCGGGATATCTGGGCGCAACTCGGCGCCGGCCAGCGTCTCACGGTCGGCGCGGCTACGTTCGTTCTCGCCGCCGGCCTCGCGGCTATCGCGTTCTGGTCGTCACACGGTGATTACGGCCTGCTCTACGGCCGCCTCTCCGACGCCGAGGCTTCCAAAGTCATCGCCGCGCTGGACGACGCCAAGGTTCCTTACAAAATTGGCGCGGGCGGCGGTTCCATCATGGTGCCGGCGGACAAAGTTTACACCATGCGCATGCAACTCGCCGGGCGCGGCATTCCGCAGGGCGACGGCGTGGGCTTCGAAATTTTTGACAAGCAGAATTTCGGCATTTCGGATTTTGTGCAGCGCGCGAATTACGTGCGCGCCGTGCAGGGTGAGTTGAGCCGCACCATCGGCCAGATCGACGAGGTTGAATCCGCGCGCGTCATGATTGTGCTGCCGGAAAATCGCCTGCTGCTCGACAAGGACAAATATCCGACCGCGTCGGTATTCGTGCACGTGCGCGGCAACTCGCAGCTTCAGCCGCAATCCATCAACTCCATCCGTTTCCTGGTCGCCAATTCCGTCGAGGGCCTCAAGCCAAACCACGTCACCGTGGTGGACAACCTCGGCAATGTGCTTTCGGAAAACAGCGACAACGATTCGCTTTCCGGCCTGACCAGCACGCAATTGGCGGCGCGGCGCAACCTGGAACAGTATCTCGGCAAAAAAGCGCAGGACATGCTCGAAAAAGTCCTCGGGCCCGGACAAGCCATTGTGCGCGTGTCCGCGGAAATCAATTACGACACCATTGTCCGCAACGAGATAAAATTTGACCCGGACGGCCAGGTGATCCGTTCCCAGACCAAGAACGACGAAAACACGGATTCCATGACCGCCACGCCCTCCGGCCCCGTGGGCATTTCCGCGAACACCGCCACCGATACGAACGCCACCCAAACCGCAGCCGCGCCCGTCACCAATTCCAAGAATCGCACGAGCACCACCAAAGTTGAGTACGAAATCGGCAAGACCACCAGCGACACCACGCTCGCGCCGGGCGGCATCAAACGCCTCTCCGTCGCCGTAACCGTGGCCTCGAAGATGGAGGGTGCCGGCACAGACCGCAAGGTGGTGAATCGCACGCCGGAGGAAATCGACAAGTTACGCCGCATCGTGACCAGCGCGGTGGGCATTGAAACGGGCACGGATAATACCCGTGGCGACGCCATCACGCTCGAAGAACTGCCGTTCAACGACCAGTTCGCGGCGGACCTCACACACGAATTGGATTTGCAGCAAAAACATGACATGTGGTGGAACCTCGCCCGCAATTCAGTTTACCCCGTGCTCGGCCTCATCGCGCTGGTCATTCTGCTGCGCCTCTTTAAACGCACACCGATCCAGGAGATTCCGATTGGTATCCCGGTCGGCCGGTTGATGGCTCATGCGAATGGCCACGGTAATGGCAATGGAAATGGCAACGGCCACAAAGCCGCGTCGTTCGAAGAACCCGGGATCGTGACCGTCGAAGTGCTCAATCGTCTCATAAAAGAGAATCCCACGAACATGACTCAGGCAATTCGTGACTGGATGAACAAGGGCCGCACACCGGAGAATTAATCATGCCTGCCACCGAAATATCACCTGAAGCCGCCGAAAACGGCGAGTTGAACAAAACCCAGAAGCTCGCCGCGCTGCTCGTCATGCTCGGGCCCGACAGCGCCGGCCAGATCCTCAAACAATTTCAACCGCGCGAAATTGAATCCATCTCGAGGGAGATGGCGCGTTTCAATCTCATCTCGCGGGAACAGCAGCAGGATATTCTTGCCGATTTTTCCGAGGTCGCGGTCGCGGCCAGCACCTCCATTTCCGCCGGACTCGATGTCACCCGCAGCACGCTTGAAAAGGCCATTGGCAGCTTCAAAGCCAGCGATGTCATGGGCCGGGTCGCGCCCACGCGCTCGCAAGTTGGCGCGATGCAGGACATCGCCGAAATGGACACGCGCCATATCGTGAATCTCATTCGCGACGAACAAATTCAAACCATCGCGTTTGTAGTCAGCTTTCTTTCGCCGGAAAAAGCCGGCCAGGTGCTCGGCCTGCTGCGCATGGATCAACGCGACCAGGTCATCGAACGCCTCGCGATGCTCGCGCCGACGCCGATTGAAGTGACCGAGCGCGTCGTGGCGGTGTTGAACGCGAAACTAGGCGTGAAACAGACGCGCGCGCTCACGCAGACCGGCGGCGTGACACCCGCGGCAGACATTCTCAATGCGATGGACAAAACGGTCAGCCGCGAGTTGCTCGCCAAGATAGAAGAGCGCAACCAGGAGTTGTGCGCGTCCATCCGCAAGAAAATGTTCACCTTCGAGGATCTGTTGCTGCTCAAGCCGCAGTCCATCCAGCGCATCATGCGCGAGACGGATATGCGCGACCTCACGCTCGCGCTCAAGAAAGCCACCGATCCGCTCAAAAAGCTCATGCTTTCCAACATCTCCCGCCGCGCCGCCGAAACTGTCCAGGAGGAAATGTCCTTCCTCGGCCAGGTCAAGTTGCGCGATGTCGAAGCCGCCCAGTTCCGCATCATTGACGCGGTACGCAAACTCGAGGCGGAAGGAGAAATCGATTTGGACGAAGCACGGGGCAACGAATATGAAATGGTCTGAATCCATCCCTTTCAACCAGCCATTGCACGATGTGCGTGTGCTCGCGAATTCACCGTCGCAGGATTGGACCGAGCATCTGCGCGAGCGGGAGCAGGCCGCCTACGAGCGGGGCCGCCACGAGGGCGAAGATTCGCTGCGCCAACAACTCATCGATCAACGCAACGAAATGGGAGGCGCACTCAACAACGTCATCGAATCCTTGCGTAAAGCCGTGCCGCAGCTCGTGCAGGAAAGCGAAAGCGCCCTGATCCAGATCGCGCTCGAGTCCGCGCAAAAAGTTGTCGCCGGGTTGCCCATCACCGCGAAAATGGTGGACGCCGTCGTACGCGAAGCGTTGCAGCAAGTTGAAGATACCGGGGAAGTCACCATCCAACTGCATCCTGACGACCTCGCACTATTGCGGAAGCAAAAGACAAAAACCCTCGAAAGCGCGCCCGAATCGGGTCCCTTGCGGTTTGTAGGGTCGGCGGAAGTCACCCGTGGCGGCTGCCTGGTGCAGACGCGTTTCGGCATCATCGATGCCCGCCGCGAAACAAAATTTGAACAGCTTCAAGAAGCCGCCGCTGCATGAAAACCACCCTTCCCTGCTCTTCAAATCGGCTGAATTCCGCGCTCCAACGTGTGCGCGGTGCAAGTGTCACAGAAACTTGCGGGCGCGTGGTTCAATTGATTGGGCTCGTCGTGGAGTCCGAAGGACCGGTCGCCGCTGTCGGCGAAGTTTGCCGCATCCGCTCCGCGCATCACGACGGTGACACGCTCGCGGAAGTGGTTGGTTTCCGGAATAATCATTTGCTCCTGATGCCTCTTGGCGAAATTCGCGGCATTCATCCGGGCAGCGAAGTCATTGCCACCGGTATGCCGCTGCGAGTCGGCGTGGGCGCCGCGCTCAAGGGCCGCGTCATCGATGGCCTCGGAAATCCGCTCGATAATTTAGGTCCCATCGCGACCCAGCAGACCGCCGGCTTAAACCTGCGTCCGCCTCATCCGCTCAAGCGCCAACGCATTCACGATACTTTCCAAACCGGCATCAAGGCGCTGGATACGTTCACGCCCTGCGGACGCGGCCAGCGGCTCGGCATTTTCGCCGGTAGCGGCGTCGGCAAATCCACCTTGCTCGGCATGATCGCTTCGCAAGCCGAAGCGGATGTAAACGTCATTGCGCTGATCGGCGAACGTGGCCGCGAAGTGCGTGAGTTCCTCGAACGCGACCTGGATGAACGCGGCCGGCGCAAATCAGTCGTGGTGGTGGTCACTTCGAACGAGCCCGCGTTGAACCGCGTCAAAGGCGCGTTTCTCGCAATGGCCATTGCCGAATATTTTCGCGATGCCGGACAAAATGTTATGTTGATGATGGATTCCGTCACGCGTTTCGCGATGGCACAACGGGAAATCGGGCTCGCCGTCGGCGAACCGCCCAGCTCGCGCGGCTACACGCCTTCAGTCTTTTCGTTGTTGCCGCAACTGCTTGAACGCGCCGGGACCGGCGAGCAAGGCTCCATTACCGGATTGTTCACCGTGCTCGTCGAGGCGGATGATATGAACGATCCCATCGCCGATGCCGTCCGCTCGATTCTTGATGGCCACGTGGTCCTCACCCGGGAATTGGCCACGCAAAACCATTATCCCGCGATTGACGTGCTGGAAAGTGTGAGCCGCTTGAACCGCGATTTGCTCCAACCGCCGCAGATTGAACTTACCGCTGCCGCGCGCGAACATCTGGCTACTTATCGGAAAAACCAGGACTTGATCAACATCGGCGCATATCCGGCCGGGAGCAGCGCCGCGATTGACCAGGCGATTGCGTTGCACGAACCGTTGAACCGGTTTCTCCGCCAGTCCGTGACCGAAGGTTTCAACCATACCCAAAGCTGGTCGATGCTGAAGCAGATTTTATCTCAGCCGGTGACTCCGCCCGCAAAAAATCCACTCCCTAAAAAATAACCCACCATGAAACGTTTCCACTTCTCTCTTTCCGCGTTATCCGTGCTGCGCGAGCAGCAGGAACAGGCCGCGCAAAAAAAATACTCTGATGCGCTCCGCACCTGTGAAGAAGCCGCCGGCCGCGTGCAAGTCGCGAGCCGTGAATTGATGACGGGTTGGCAGGATCTCAACGGCAAGCTCAGCGCCGGCGTCCCGGCGGTGGAATTTCTCCGCTCGCGCGCCTGGTGCAACGTGCTCGAACTGCGCCTCAAGGAACGCGCCGCCGCGCTGGAACAGGCGCGCCTGAAAGTTGACGCCGTCTGGCAGGAAATGCTCGTGGCCACCCGCGATCGTGAATCACTCGACCGTTTTCACAATAAAAAACGCCGCGCGTACGATCGCGACGTGCAACGCCGGGAGCAGAAGGAAATGGACGAATTGGCCATCCAACTCGCCGCCACGCCCGGACCGCTCCAACCACAACCGCAAACCAGAGCTTAAGCAACAAAGATTATGGTTCGTTTCCTACAATCAGCCTGGGCAGCCATGTTTATCGGCGGCCTCCTTTTTCTCGCCACCACTGCCGCGATGTTGAAGCCCATGAAGTTCGAGGGCGCGGGCGACACCGCTGTTCAAACCGTAAAAGCCGGCGGCAACGAGCCGTCGTGGAAATTCCGCAACCCGGAAATGGACCAGTGGATTGAGGAGATCAAACAGGAGAAAGAGGCCTTGAACGCGCGTGAACAGCAATTGAAGGACCTCGAAACGCGGCTTAACGCGGAACGCCAGGAAATTTTTGCGGCGACGCAGACGGTTTACCAGTTGCAAACCGATTTTGATAAAAATGTCGTGCGGCTCAATTCGCAGGACGCGAATAATCTCAAGCGCCAGGCCAAATTGCTCTCCTCCATGTCACCTGAAGGCGCGTCAGCGACGTTGAGCCAGATGAACGATGACGACGTGGTGCGGATACTTTTCACAATGAAAGCGGATGACGCGAGCCTGGCCCTCGACACGCTCAGCAAAGGCGGAAAAGACCAGGCCAGACGCGCGGCGACAATCATCGAGCGCATGCGCCGCACCATGCCATCCACCACCACCACACCTTAGAATGCATACCTTCGACGTTCGACCGCCCGCATTCCGCTCCGCCCGCAACGACGAACCCAATTTCACTTCCGAAAAGCCCCCGCAAACGGACGAACGGTTCGGCGAGGTCATGAATCGCGCGCTGGCCGGAAATCCGCGCGAGACAAATCGTGATGACGCCGAACCCCCGCCGCGCGATACCCACGCTGCCGCAGGCCAAAAGAACCAGGCCGTCAAAACCAAAAAACCGCTGCCCCGCGATTCCGCCGCCGATAACGATGCCACCCAGGCAGCCATAACGGCGAATCCCAACGCCCAGCATTTATCACAATCGACTGACGCGCAAACCGCCTCCGACGAAGACGACGACGGGTCATCCGATGAAGCGTCGGAATCCGACAACGACAAAGGCAAGCCGGCCACAACGTCCGGAAAAACCGCTGACGCCTCGAAGTCAACCGCCGCGCAATTGCTCGGCGTCGCAGGACCGTTGCCGGCTCCTTCGCCCGTTTCAACGCAAGTCACGACGGAAGGGAAAGCGAGCAAAGACACGAAAGGAAATTCTACCGGCGGATTGTGCGCTACCAAACACGCCGAAGCGCCTGACGCCGCGGCTGGTTCTGATTCCAAAAGTGCGGAGGCAAAAGATTCCACGGATCCGGGTGAGAAAGTTTTAACCGCGAGTGACACGCCGGCCAAAGACCCAGCGGAATCGAAGCCTTCCCCCGACAAAGGCGTCCCGGCCAGCGCCTTAGCTTCCGCCGCCGATCCCGCTGGCACATCCGCTGCTAAACAGTATACGACGATGAAAAAAGCCGATAAAATGCAGAAAGTTGCCGGGCCAGCAGAGCAAGATTTGCCGGGTGACGCCATCAAGGGCAGTGAAGAATTGCCGATGGCGCAAAAAATTTCCGCATCGGCATTGCTGCACAGCCACGAAAAGCTCGATTTAGCGGTTACCGTTGATTCGCAGCCTGCCACGGCGGTTTCCGGCGCTCCTGAACCTGCTGCGGTCGCCGCGTCCCCTGCCGTTTCGCCCGCCGCTGGATTGGACGATCGGCTGCGCGTGTTGGAACGCACGCACGACATCGTCGCCCTCCATGCGATGCGCCTGGGCCAATCCGGTTCGGATTCGCTGCACGTGGTGGTTAAACCCGGAGGCGGCATTCAACTTTCCCTCGAATTGCGCCAGGGTGAAGGCTTCATCGAAGTCAACGCCTCGTTGCACAAAGGTGATTTCGCCCATTTAAGCCAATACTGGCCGGAGCTGCAGCAGCGCCTTGAGGCGCGCGGCGTCCGCGTAGGCGATCTCGCGTGTTCGGAAAATCTCTCCGACACCGGCCACCAGGAATTTCAACAACCCAAACAACAACAATCCCCCGATCAAGATCCGCTGCATGCCGGAGCGTTCGCAGAATTTGCGCTCGCCGGTTCGCTGCGCGAAGCGCCCGCCACCCGGGCAGCCCGCGCCACGGCGTATCGCGGTTGGGAAAGCTGGGCCTGATTATTTATGCAAGTCAACTCCGCCACTAGTGGTTCGAACACACAGAACAGCAGCGACAGCACCGTTCCGCTGCCGACGCAGATGTTGTCACAACAGGATTTCCTGAACCTCCTGGTGACGCAAATGACCGCGCAAGACCCGCTGAAACCCATCGATAACCAGGACATGCTTTCGCAGATGGTCCAGTTCAGCACGCTCAACGCGAACACGACCATGCAATCCGCGCTGGGCCAGATGCAAACCGGCCAGGTATTTTCACAGGCGACGGCGCTTTTGGGCCGCGAGGTCAAGCTGCAAGTCGATTCGTCCACCACCGCCCAGGGCGTCGTGACCGGCGTGGACACAAGCGGCAGCGTCCCGCAAATCACTGTAAACGGCCAATCCTACACCCTCGACCAGGTGCTTTCGGTAACCAACGCACCCACCACTCCATGACAAAATCCCTCAAAGAACCCAAGCGGATGTTGTTCACCTCAAATTACTTTGACGACCGGCAGAACCAGCCGATCGGCGCTGTGCGCCAGCACCTGGCGGAAGCCATGGTCGGCAAAACAGTGGATCTGTTGAGCGGTAGCGCCGTCGCGCACGGCATTGTCAGCGGCGTGCTGTTGCTGGCCGGCAGTCCCAAATTGCTCGTGAACGGCCGCATGTATGATTTGAACCAGGTTCTCACAGCCTCACCCGCGTAAATTCAACAAATAAAACTATGATCGGCTCACTTCAAACCGGCGTCAGCGGCCTGCAACAATTCCAGCAGGACCTCGAAGTCATCGGCAACAACATCGCCAACGTCAATACCACCGGCTACAAATCCGCGACCATGCAGTTCGCGGACACGTTCAGCCAGACCTTTGGCAACATCGGCGCGGGCGGCTTCGTGCAAGTCGGCACCGGCGTCTCCACCAGCTCCATTGATTCCGAATACACCCAGGGCACCATCAATCCCACCGGCAACCCCACGAACCTCGCCGTCAGCGGCAACGGTTTCTTTGTGGTGAAGGATCCCTCCAGCGGCATCTCCTTCGTCACCCGCGACGGGGGATTCAAAGTCGACTCCAATGGTTTTCTGACCAACAGCATCGGTTATCGCGTGCAGGGCTATGTCGGCACCGCGCCGTTTACTTCGGCCAGCACCGTTGGCGATTTGAAAATTGACAGCGCTACGGCCATCACCGCGCTGAACGACACCACCACCCCGGCGCCCACGCTGACCACCTACAACATCGACGCCGCCGGCCAGATCAACGGCACGTTGAGCGACGGCACCAGCGGCGTGATCGGCCAGGTGGTTTTGCAAAATTTCAGCAATCCGCAGGCGTTGATAAAACAAAGCAACAACCTGCTGACCTATAATGGCTCCGCCGGTGCCGGAACACCGGGCGCACCGAACTCGACCGGCCTCGGCATGATTCAATCGGGCGCGCTGGAAACATCCAACGTCGACCTCGCCGGCCAGATGGCCGCTTTGATCACCGCGCAACGCGCTTTTGAAGCCAACGCAAAAATCATCACTACCAGCGATGAAGTTTTGCAGGACCTCGTCAACCTCAAACGCTAATTTCCAATGCCTGCTCCCGCCAATCGCTCAGAAACTGCCCCGGCGCCGGAAGACGCCCCTGCGTCCGAAGCGGCCCCGGCTGCCAACGCTGCTCCCGCTGCCGGTGGCGGCGCCAAAGCCTGGCTGCCGCTGATCGTCATGACGGTGCTCATGCCGGCGCTCGCGTACGCCATGACCGCTTTTGTGATGGTGCCGAAGCTGCAAAAGGGCCTCGGTGTTTCCAGTTCCGCTCCCGCGGGCGAGGCCGCCTCCGGCAAATCGAAAAAAGAAGCTCCCGGCGCGAAAACGGAATCCATTCCCGTGAACAAACTGCTGGTCAACGTGGCCGGCACAATGGGCGCGCGTTACTTGCTGGTAAGTCTCTCGGTCGTCGGTTCCGGCGCGGATTTCAAGGCGCAAATGGACGCGCACGACGCGCAATTGCGGGACATGGCGCAAAGCGCGCTCGCCACGAAAACGCTGGCGGACCTCGAGAAGCCCGGTGCGCGCAATATGATTCGCAACGAACTGCTTTCCGGCTTTAATAACATTCTCGGCGACGGCACGGTCCAGGAAATTTATTTCCCGGAATTCGCCATTCAATAAATAGCGCCATGAATCCACCCAATCCTCCCACGCAACCCGGCGGCGCTCCCGCTGGCGCCGAGGATGATGTCGCCGTATTGACCTACTCCGGCGTCCGCGAAAACCGCAAACGCGGCGACATTCGCGCGCACGATTTCCGCCAATCCGGCTTTCTCACGCCCAGCGAATTGCGCCGGATCCGCCTGCGCCATGAGCAATTCATCCGCGCGCTGGCTGGACGCATGGCCATTTTTTTGCGCCTGGAATTCACCGTGCAGACGGCCAAGGTGCAAATCGTCGGCTACCAGAAATTTATCGAGAGCCTGCCCAATCCCACGCACATCACCCTGTTCAAAACCGACCCGTTGAAAGGCGTCGGCCTGCTGGTGATTCCGCCGCGGCTCGGGTTGACCATCGTCGACCGCCTGCTCGGTGGCCCCGGCAAGGTGCCGGAAACGAATCGTGAGTTGAGCGAAATCGAAACGGCTTTGACCGACCAGGTGGCCATGCTGCTGCTCAGCGAGTGGTGCAATCACTGGCCGGAAATGCGCGACCTCAAGCCCTCTCTGCTCGGCCACGAAAGCAACAGCCGCTTTCTCCAGACTGCGTCGCACGATACCGCGATGCTCGTGCTCACGATGAACAGTGGAATCGGCGAGCAATTGGAGCCGATTCAACTTCTTTTTCCCTACGCGACCGTCGAGCCTTTGATGCGGCTCCTGAATCCGCCGATGCCCGAGGCTGAAGCCGCCCCGGCTCGCGCGGGCAAGCCGAAATGGAACCCGGAGTTTAACGACGTCAAAGTTCCCATCACCGCGGAATGGCATGGATTGAAGATGTCCGCCGGCGACATCACACGCCTCAAGAGCGGCGACGTGGTGATGCTCGATCCTCAATGCGCCGCGCAAGTTCACCTTAGATTTAGCCACCTGCCGAAATTTATTGGCCGCCCTGGCACTTGCAGTGGCAAGTGGGCGGTGCAACTGACCAGCCCGATTACGACCTGACATTTCATGAACGCAACCGCCGAAAATCCCTCCAATCTCAGTCTCGTCCTCGACGTGCCGGTGAGTCTCACCATCGAACTCGGCGGCTGCCAGTTGCCGATGCGCGAGGTGCTGCAACTCAACATCGGCTCGGTCGTGCAGCTCGACAAACCGGCCGATGCGCCGGTTGAATTGAGCATCAATGGTAAATTGATTGCACGCGGCGAAGTCGTTGTCATTGAAGACCGTTTTGGCGTCAAAATTACGGAAATCGTCGGAAATGGCCCGGCTGCTGCTTAGCAGTGTCCGATGCTAAAAGCGGATGCTATTTTAAAAGCCAGCGGCGCGTTCATAATCCCCGCCCTCCTGGCCACGTCCACCGGTTTCTCTGCTGAAGCGACCAACTCCCCTGCTCTGCCGTTGACGCTGCCGCAATTGCCTGATGCCGGCCCTTCCGTGCTGCGTGTCATGGGCGCGCTGGCGTTGGTGCTGGGAATATTTTTAGGCGGTGTCTGGGTTTTTCGAAACTGGCAACGCCTCACGATTCAACGCGGCCGAGCGCCGAAATTAAACGTCATCGAGACCCGCTCTCTCGGCGGCAAACAGGCGCTCTACGTTGTCGGTTACGAGCAGGAACGCTTTCTTCTGGCATCGTCCCCCGCCGGTGTGAACCTGCTCAGCCATTTGCCAGCCGCCACGGAAACCGATGGCCCGGCTGACACTACCTCCACCCCTGCCGCGCCTTCTTTTGCCCAGGCATTAACCAAAGTGCTCAAGGGAAAATGAACGCCAGCGCCCACAATTTTCGCAGCAGCCGGGGCCAGGAAGCTTTGACCTTGTTCAGGAAATTCCTGCCTATCCTGGCGATACTTTTCTTCGCCTCGCTGAGCGCCTCTGCCCAAACGAACACCACGACCACCGGCTTCGGCCCGGTGCAAATTAATCTTGGCGGCCACAACGGACCGCAGGACATCGACACCGGCATCAAGCTGCTCGTGACGCTCACGCTGCTGTCGCTTGCACCGTCCATTCTTTTGCTGATGACGTGTTTTACGCGCATCGTCATCGTGCTTTCATTTGTCCGCACGGCTTTGCAACTTCAGGGCACGCCCGCGAACCAAATCATCATCGGCCTCTCGCTGTTCATCACCTATTTCGTCATGGCGCCAGTTTGGGAAAACATCAATCACGACGCTATCGCTCCCTATCAGGCGCAGCAAATCACCAGTGAGGTCGCCCTGGACCGTGCGACTGGCCATTTGCGCACGTTCATGCTTAAGCAGACGCGGCCCAAAGACGTGGAACTGTTCGTTGCGATGGCCAAGCTGCAGCCCACAACGCCCAACGAGTTGCCGCTGCGCGTGGTAATTCCCGCGTTCATCATCAGTGAATTGCGCACCGCGTTCCAGATGGGCTTCCTGATTTTTGTTCCATTCATTCTCATCGATTTGGTTGTGGCGACGGTGCTGATGAGCATGGGCATGATGATGATGCCGCCGACAACATTTTCGATCCCGTTGAAATTACTTCTTTTCGTGCTCGTGGACGGCTGGTCGCTCGTCGTGCAATCGCTCGTGCACAGTTTTGGGATGTGAGTTTCAACGAATCGCTCATTTAACTCATTTAACTTTTAATACGATGAACCCCGAATTTGCCATCGAACTCCTCAAGACGATGATTTACCAGGCGCTGGCCATTGCTACGCCGATCCTGCTCGTGGCCATGATCATCGGTCTTGCCATCAGTTTGTTTCAGGCCGTGACCACCATCCACGAACAAACGCTCGCGTTCGTTCCCAAGGCCCTCGCGGTCGTCGGCGTGCTGCTCATTCTGCTGCCGTGGATTGTGCGTTCGCTCGTGGAATTTACCACCGCGGTCATCCAGAAAATGCCGCAAATGGTCCAATGAACCTGGACCTCGATCTCTATAACTGGATGCTGGTCTTCCTGCGCATCAGCGCGTTCCTGCTCGTTCTGCCGTTTTTCTCGATGGTCAATTTTCCCGTGATGATGCGCATCGCGCTGGCCGCCATTACGTCCCTGCTGCTCGCGCCCACGCTGCCCGCCTTTCCGGTCGGCAACCTCCCGATTTTTTCGCTGCTGGGCGTCATGTTCCAGGAAGTAAGCATCGGCCTGCTGCTCGGTTTTATGGCGCGAATGATTTTCTTCGCCGTGGATCTCGGCGGCAATATCATCGCCACCGAAATGGGCCTGCAAATGGGCTCCATCTTCAATCCCCTCACCCAATCCAGCTCGCAGGTGCCGGCCACAATCCTGTTTTACCTCGCCGCGGTCGTGATGCTGACGCTCAATTTGCATCATTGGATGCTGCTCGGATTTGAACGCACCTATTTGGTCCTGCCCATGGGCGGCGCACACTTGAGCACCGGGCTGTTTGAGGCAGTGATCAAAAACACAAACCAGATTTTCATTGTGGCGCTGCAAATCTCCGCGCCGATCATCGCGGTCTCGTTCGTGGTGAGCGTGGTGTTCGCGGTGTTGAGCCGCGCGGTGCCGCAGATGAACGTTTTTTCCGAAAGTTTTTCGTTCCGCATCGTCGGCGGGCTGATTGTCTTTGGTTTCACGTTGCAACTCACGGCGCAGCATGTGGTGAATTATTTGAACCGGCTGCCGGATGATTTGCTGCGCGTGGCGCAATTGGTGGGAGGCTGATATGGCTGAACAAACAGGCGATAAAACAGAACAACCGACAGCAAAAAAGCTCGAGGAGGCCATAAACAAAGGTCAAATCGCGCGCAGTGCTGAGGTGCAGACTGTCTTCGTCCTGTTGGCCGGACTCGCGGCGCTCATGTTCACCGGCCAGGAAACCTGGCGGCTGTTCGTCGGCACCACTACCATAACCTTCGGCCATTTGCACGATACCGCGCTCACGGCCAATTCCCTCCAGGGCTATGCCATCAGCGGGACGCTGATTTTTTTGCGTTGCGCCGGGCCAGTCGTGCTCGCCACTGCCTTGGGCGGCTTGCTCGCGGGCGCGATTCAAAACAAGTTCAATACCGCTTCCGATGTGCTCACGCCGGATTGGAACCGGGTGAACCCGGTGGAAGGTTTTCAACGCATTTTCTCGATGCGCTCGGTCCCGACCACAGCGCTTTCGATCGGTAAACTGGCGGTCATCGTCGCGCTCACCTACAACGAAGTGCTCAAGGTGCTGCACGATCCGATTTTCACCACCTCGGTGAATGTTTCGCGCATGGCGCAGTTCCTGGCGGATGTTTGCCTGCGGATTTTCTTTCGCGTGAGCATGGCGTTGATCGTAATTGCCGGGGCGGATTACGGTTATCAATGGTGGCGCACGCATCGCGACCTGATGATGACGAAGGAGGAAGTGAAGGAAGAAGCCAAGAACACGGACGGCAATCCTCAAGTCAAAGCCGCGCGGCGCCGCCGCCGCGCCCAAAGCAAAGCCAAGCAACTCGCCGAAGTCCCGAACGCGGACGTGATCGTGACCAACCCCACGCACATCGCGGTGGCATTGAAATACGATCGCAAGACCATGCGCGCGCCGAAAATCGTGGCGAAGGGCATCCGCCTCAACGCGCAAAAAATCCGCGAATTGGGCCAGCAATACCAGATCCCCATCATCGAGAACAAACCACTCGCGCGAATGCTTTTCAAACACGGCCGCGTGGGCGGCGAAATCCCCGCGCAACTCTACTCCGCCGTGGCGGAAGTCCTGGCCTGGGTGTATCGCGTGAATCGGTATCGGTACTATACGCAGCAGGCTTAAATCCGAAGGCCGAAAGCAACCGTAAGGTGGGGCGAGACTCTGTCGAGCCCTGACTTCAATACAGTAGGGCCAGAGTTACCGCTCGGCCCCATATCCTGGAATTGAGTTATTTGCGGCGGCGCTGCACGGCGAGGAGGCCCGCCAGGCCGAGTCCCGCCAAGGCAAGGCAGGAAGGTTCGGGTACCTGCACGAGCGTAAGATCATCGAAATAGACGTCCGCCGGATTCTGGTCCACGACAATTGTGAATATTTCCATGGACTGCGTTCCAACGGGAGCGGTGGCTATCCCGGTATCCAATGCGGTCCACACGCCAGTGGCACTACCAGTGTTGATTTGATTGGAGACCTTCGCATTGCCTGCACTGGTTTCCACGGTGCCGAGGTTCGACCCCGTTCCATTCGCGCCGCTGAAGAATGTTATTTGCAGCGCCCCAAATGTCGTTCCCGTCCCAGGTGCGGTAGGCGTGAAGCCGAAGCCGGTGAGGTCGTATGCGCTGCCGGCCGAAGCCGCAAAGATTTCAAAAGAGCCCGGCACGCCGAAGCCTCCGTGACCATTATCTTCCATCGACCAGGTGCCAGTGTGCGCAAAAGTCTGAGAAAATGCTGCCCCATTAAAGGTGCCCCAGGCAGTGGATACTCCGCCGCTTTCGAAGCCGGCATCCGTTAGCAGGCCTTGAGCCTGCGCAGAGATGCCAGTGGAGAGTGCCGCTACACATGCAGCAAGGCCGACGAGGTTCGGGCGGGTTTTCATAGGGATATTTAGTTTCGTTTTGTAATGAGGTTGCGGGCCATCTTATATCCAATGCTCTCATTGCCTACCTAGCCGAACGGTTAGTTTTCCGGTGAGGTCCGAGGTCCACCCGCCTTCGCCAAGGCTTCGGCGGACAAGAAGTCCGGAGGCCGAAACACACCGAAAAGGGAATATACCCCCGAATAGGATGGAATGGGGGCGAATGCCAGTTGGGGGTTGGAGTCGAGAGGTGAGAGTTGGTTTGAAAAATTAATTTTTTTAGCCTGGATTTAGCCGGGTTTACTCGGATTAACTCCTTCCTGTCTGGAGATGCCGCTGAATAATGACACTTTGCAACCGGGTATGAAATCCGCCTCTCGCCGCCGTTCCGACGAGCCCGACCCGATCCTATATACTTCGTTGCCGTTTTCATCTTCCCTTTCTTCCCCTCCTTTCGTCGCGTTGTTTATAGCACGGGTGTCAAATGCTGAATTCCACTCGACGGAATTATTTTTAGGCTTTGAGGAAAAACGCAGGAATGAGGAATTTTAACGCAGAGACGCAAAGGCGCAGAGGGCGAAACCTTGATCGCATATGGTGGCTCAGGAAACTGGATCCAAATGTCGAGGTAGACTGTTGGTTTGTTAGGAATGAACCGAATCGGCAGCACCGATTTCGCGCGCGAAAGTGAATTGTGTAAATACTTGGGACCGACCCCTTTTCGCTTGTAATATTGCGAAGGTTCCGACACAAAAGATGCTGCGGCGACGAACTTATTAGTTTGTCTATTGAATGAGGCTTAAACAGGGGTATTAACATTTCGAGCTTATGAATAATTGTCGGAGCCGACTACTTCTCTTTTGGTCTTTAATTTCGAGCACAGCTTGCATGGCGGCAGACCACTATTATTCGCCACAAATGTATGTTGGTGTTGGGATTGATCCCTCCGATTTAACAAAGCAAAAATCATGTCCAGTCATCACTTCAAACGCACTCGTAAGAGATCAATCGAGCGGAACGAGAACGACAAAGTACTCGTCCGGCAAGATCACCAGCGAGGCGAGTTATCTCCAGACTAGAAATATCGACGTAAATATTAGCGCTCAGTACGGAGTTTTTCAGGCGGCGGCAGATCTTAAGGACTTTGAGACAAAGGATTTCAATTCCGATTCGCTCACGTGGTACGTGAACGCCACCATCAACTATGGAACGTTTCGTCTGAAGGATCCACAACTTACCCCGGAAGCGACTTCGCTAATTCACAACCCCGATCAGTTTAAACAAGTTTTTGGGACATCATTCATATTCGCGGAGCAAAAGGCCGCCACGATCACAGCGGTGTTTTCCATGAGCCACCTATCATCTCACGAATTTTCATTGCTGAATGCGTCGCTAGATGTTTCGGGAAGCTCTTTGTTCTCGAGTGGGCGCTTCAGCACACAAATGCAAAACCTGATTTCGTCGGCAGTTGCTCAGTCTAAACTCGAATGTAATATCTATGCCGAAGGGGGCAATGGCGTTCCTTTAGTGGCCTTTACTATCTCCAACCCGGACGACTTAGCAAGATTGCAGAGCAATATCTCCAATTTTGTAGCCTCAATTAACGAGTCTAACGCTGTAGCCATTGCATATTTTCCTATGGACATTGCTGCACTGGCCTCGGGAGTCGGGCCAGTGCAGCTTCCCAGCCTTTATGAATTAGCAATTCAAGAATACTATTTTGACTATGTTATTTGTAAGCAAAAGCTTGAGGCGCTGAATGACGTTCTTAGCCATAATACCTGCTGGATTCCTTCGAACTCTGTCCCGCAACTTCAACAAGCAAAATCTCAATATCTGAAACTCGAGGCGCAAATTCTTAGTCAGGCTGCTAAAATCAAAACCAATAGTGAAAGTATCTCATTGCCAGATATAGAACTGCCGCGAGTTGAAATTCCGATGCCGCGCATAGTCCAAGTTAATATTTACACAGGTGGTCAAGTGCCTTGGTTATGGGGTTACGTCCAAGGAGGCAATTTTGATTATTTACATATATTTTATCAGGGTCAGGATATAGTGAGCGCGCCGCTTTTGACTTGGGATGAAATCGCTTCAAAAAGCCAGAATCTTGGGAAAAATCTCGTCGGTTCCCTCTGGGACCCGAATTGGACGGGTTTCCAATCCATTGTCAATAGTGATAAAAACCGTGGCCCAATGAAGTTTTTCTTTATTTCACCAATTCCATTTAATCTTTCTGCAGACAACTATAGTTTTTCGTTAGAAGACTGCGAGCAGCGGGCCATTGTAACCACACTCGCAAAGTAGGATTTACTTTATATCTAATAACGTGGGCGCGATACGGAAGTTATCCTCAACGGGTCAGTCCCGCATAATCGCATATTTCCGTTTTCCTTCGTGGCAGCGCCAGTTTCGTTGTGGAAAAGGGGTTAGTCCCAGGTATTGACACAAAAATATCAAAACTTACCGATCGCAAAAACCGTCGGTCGAAATAGCTGCGGAGCAGCGTTAGAATGTAGCTCACAGCGTGAGTTGTGGGTACCAGGTGTGGAGATCGTCAAGCCTCGGATAGGGCGAAAGAAAAATACTGCGCTGCTTCTTTCGCCGCTCCGCGGCTCGTTTAATTATCCCTTTATTCCCACGGCTCGCGCCGTGGGCTACCGTCTGCCGCCATTCCATGGCTGAAATACGGCTCAAGTCCTGCCCTCACGTCGTGAGACCGCTACATGGCCTTTGGCCGGTCAGTCGCCCCCAGTCGCCCTGAGTCGTGGCTAAATTTCTTTGACATAGCGTTTCTGCGCTTCCCATGGGTAGGGGCATCGAGCCGGCGAGACGTCCGACTTCGCTAAAGCTTCCGCCGCCGCTAAAGCTATGGCGGACAGGACGACGGATGAGACGGCGCTCCCAGGGCGCCCAGTTACACTCGGCTTTCCTGCGCTCTCTGCGCCTTTGCGTCTCTGCGTTAAAATTCCTCGTAATCGATCATCAAAGGATCAGGGCTCGTCCCCCTTCGCCAAGGCTATGGCGGACGGGACGCAGTCTCGCCCCATCTGGCCGCATTCCTTATTGATTCCGACTTGTCGCCGGGACGTCCGACTTCGCTAAAGCTTCCGCCGCCGCCAAGGCTATGGCGGACAGGACGACGGACAAGGCGGCGCTCCCAGGGGTGGCACAACCGGTGCTAAACCTCATCGAACACCGCGTTTACGCGGAACCAAATCAATCAATGAAAGTCTAAATGGGCGCTCTCAGTGACAAAATGCGGAAATTGCTCCGTTACGGTGACTTATGGCTCGTGGTCGGGCTGTTTGGCACGATTTTATTGCTCATTTTGCCCGTCGCGCCGGTCATTCTTGACCTGCTTTTAACGGTCAGTATCGGGCTTTCGTTGCTGACGCTCCTGGTCATTCTTTACCTTCGCAGCCCGGCAGAATTTACCGGCTTCCCCACTCTGCTCCTGTTCATCACGCTTTATCGACTGGCTCTCAATGTCGCTTCCACGCGCCTGATTTTGCTCGATGGCTATGCGGGTCATATCATCGAGGCTTTCGGGAATTTCGTGGTGCGCGGCAATTACGTGGTGGGCATGGTGGTATTCCTGATTCTTGTGCTGATCAATTTCATCGTGATCACCAAGGGCGCGGGGCGTATCGCGGAAGTCGCGGCGCGGTTCACGTTGGATGCGTTGCCGGGCAAGCAAATGGCCATCGATGCGGAATTGAACGCGGGCCTGATCAACGAGGCCGAGGCGCGCACGCGGCGCAAATCGGTGGAGGAGGAAGCGGATTTCTACGGGGCGATGGACGGTGCGAGCAAATTTGTGCGCGGTGATGCCATTGCGGCAATTCTCATCACGCTGATCAATATCGTGGGCGGGTTCGCCATCGGCATTGTGCAAAAGGGGATGACGATGCCGGAAGCGCTCCAGCGGTTCACGCTGCTTTCCATCGGTGACGGTTTGGTGTCGCAGATTCCGGCGCTGATTACCTCGACGGCGGCGGGCATTTTGATTACGCGGGCGACGGCCAAGAATAGCCTCGGTCATGAATTGGGCCGGCAACTTCTTTTTTATCCGCGCGCGCTGACCATTCTCGCGGGGATGTTGACGGTGATGGCACTGGTGCCGGGTTTGCCGACGATGCCGTTTTTGACGATGGCAGCCATCGTGGGAATGGTTTCGTATTCATTGCATCGCCACGGAATGCCGGAGGCGTCGGGAGCCGGCGCTCCCACAGCCGGGATGAACGGCGCGAAAACCGAGGATGCCAAGGCGGCTACCGCGGGCGCGGCGACGCCGGCCGAAGCGCGCGCGAGTGACAAGCTCGAAAATCTTTTGACGCTGGACACGTTGCAAATCGAGCTGGGCTACGGCCTGGTGTCGATGGCGGACGCGCGCAAGGGCGGCGATTTGCTGGAACGGGTGACGGGTGTGCGGCGAAATTTTGCGCAGGAGATCGGCATGTTGATTCCGCCGATTCGGTTGCGCGATAATTTGCAATTGTCCACGAACGAATATCGTTTCGTGCTGAAGGGCAATTCCATCGCGCAAGGCCAGCTTATGCCGGGTCATTGGCTGGCGATGAACGCAACGCACAGCAAGACCACGCTGAAGGGAATTCCGACGGTGGAACCGGTGTTTCAATTGCCGGCGACGTGGGTGACGGATGTGGAGCGCAAGAGTGCCGAAGTGGCGGGTTACACGGTGGTGGATGCGGTTTCGGTGCTGGTGACGCACTTGTCCGAGACGGTCCGGCGGCATTGCCACGAGATTCTGACGCGGCAGGACGTGCAGGCGTTATTGGATAATTTGAAGCAGACGCATCCGGCGGTGGTGAATGAATTGATTCCGGCACAACTCACGGTGGGCCAGGTGCAGCGCGTTTTGCAGAACCTGCTCGCGGAGGGAATCTCCATCCGCAATCTCGCGGGGATCCTCGAGAAGATAAGCGATCACGCGCCACAAACAAAAAACCCGGACGAACTTTCCGAATATGCGCGCCGCGCGCTCGGGCCGCAAATCACCAAGCCCTATCAATCCGACAATGGCGGCTTGCGCGCAATCACGATCGATCCGCGGCTCGAACAGCAGCTCGCGCAGGGTGTGCGGCAATCACCGAGTGAAATCGCGTTAATCATCGAGCCAAGAATCGCGCGGCACGTGATGGAGACGCTTTCGAAGTTCATTCAACAGATGCTTTCGGCAGGACATCCGCCGGTGCTTTTGTGCGCGCCGCATTTGCGTTTGGCGTTCCGGCGATTTTTCGAGAACACATTTTCCGACCTGGCGGTGCTGTCGTATTCGGAGGTGCCGGCAAGAGTGCAGGTGCAGAATGCGGCAGTGATTCCGGCCATGATTGAAACGTGAATTGAAATCGACCTTCAAATTTAAAATCGCGTGGTGCGTGGTGAATGCGCGCGCGCCGTTTCACGTTTCACGTTTTGCGTTTCAGGTTTCACTTCTGTCATGAAAATCCAGCCTTTTGTCGCGGAAAATGCGGCTACTGCGCTCGCGCAAATCCACGAAAAGCTGGGACCGGATGCGGTAGTGTTGAGCATTCGCCGCCTGCCGGCGCAGGGCGTGGCGTGGCTTTGGAATCGCCATGGGCACGTCGAAGTGCTGGCGGCGCTTCTAAATGAAAAGGAAACGGCGGATGCGGCCGTAGTCCTGCCCGAAGTGCTCGAGACCGGACGGCATTCGTGGGACGACTCAGTTGATTTTCATTCGCATCCCGAAACCGCGGGCGGCGCGGCACCGCGAGCGTGGCGGAGCATCACCTGGCTGGAATCGCTCGGGTTGTTGCCTTCGTTTGCGAATCTTTTGGAAGAGCGCGTGCGGGCGCGTCACGGGGAAAATCCGCCGACGACGCCGAAAGCGGAATGGACGGCGGTGCGCGGGGCTTTGACGGAATTTTGGCGTCCGGCGGCGAAAACGAACGGCACGCAAACGCATGTGTTTATCGGGCCGTGCGGTTCGGGCAAGACCACGGTGCTTTGCAAATGGCTTACGGCGGCCGTGTTGAAAGAGGAGCACACGGCGCGGGTATGGCGTTTGGACGGCGTGACGGCGAATACCTCGGAATTTCTCAGCGTGCATTGCGAAATGCTCGGCGTGCCGATGGCGCGTTTTTGGAATGAAGGAAATGGCAACGGTGGCAAAGTTGTGAATCGCACGGGCGAGACGCCCGTACCACTAGCGGCGGATTTGTCATTTGTGGATTTGCCGGGAGTGGAAGCGAATGATTCGCGGGCGTTATCGATGCTCGGCGAACAGATCGCCACCCTGCCCTCTCCGCAGGTGCACCTGGTGCTCAATGCGGCTTACGAGACGACGGTTTTGTTCGAGCAATTTCGCGCTTTCGCGGCGCTGAAACCCGCCGGAATCATTTTCACGCACCTGGATGAGGAGCGGCAGCGCGTGAAGCTGTGGAATTTCGTATTGGGCACAAATTGCTCCATTCATTTCCTGAGCGCCGGGCAAAAAATTCCGGGAGAATTCCTGCACGCGGAATCGGCACTTTTATTTCCGCAGGGAAATCGCCCGTAAACATTGAAGTTTTGACGCCAGCCATGGACAGAAAATAACACTGGCAAACGTTCTGCTAAAACAAGTTGAGCTTTATGAAAGCATTAATAGTTCTCGGGGCAATCGTGGGATTTTTGACAGGCGCGGCCTTCGGGTTCGCGGGCCGCAGTCCGTGGCCCGACGCCCTCTGGCACGCTTGCGCCGCAGCCCTGGCGGCGGGCGTCCTGACCCGGTGGTGGTCCAAGGTTTGGATACAAAGCCTTCGTGACTCGCTGGATCAACGTCATCGCATGCGTCCACCCGCCAACGCCAAACCGGCCGCAAAAACATGAGTACTTGTTGCCAGTCAACCGAAGAGAAAACACCGAAGATGGAAGCGCGGCGGGCCGCGCAAAATCTTTGGAAGCGCTATCACCAACAGGCGGACACGCACGTGGAAAATGATCTCGTGCAGCAATATCTTCCGCTGGTGGGGGCCATTCTCGGGCGGCTGGCGATGACGCTGCCGGAACACGTAGACCAGGATGATTTGCAGAGCGCGGGATTGGTGGGCCTGCTCCAGGCAGTGCGCAATTACGATCCCGAGAGTGGAAATTCCTTTGAGACTTATGCGCGAGTGCGGATTCGCGGCGCGATGCTGGATGAATTGCGACGGATGGATTGGGTGCCGCGCACCGTTCACGAAAAGGCGCGGAAGATACAAGCCACGATGGCGGAGCTGGAACAAAAGCTGGGCCGCACCCCGACCGAAGCGCAGGTGGCCAAGGCGATGAATTTATCCGTGGACGACTACACGAAGCTGCTGGACGAAGTCCGCCCGGCGGCGTTTGTGTGTCTCGACGCGGTGTCCGCCGGCGAAAATGGCGACGGCGGCAGCCTTTACGAAGTGGTGGCTGACACGACCGACGACAGTCCCGCCGAGCAAACTTCACAGCGAGAATTGAAGCAGGTGGTGCTCGAACGGTTGAAGGACCTGCCGGAAATCCAGCGCAAGGTCCTCGCGCTTTATTACGGGGAAGATTTACATTTGCGGGAAATTGCGGAGGTTTTTGGGCTGACGGAATCGCGCATCTGCCAGATTCATTCGCAGGCCATCCTGGCCATCCGCTCTTACGTGCAGCGGTTTGAGTCCGGTTTTGCCGGCCGACCCGCGGCCGCCAGGCATTCATGATCATTGTTATTGGTTTCATCGTAGTTATTGGAAGCGTCCTTGGCGGATTCATCATGGGCGGCGGGAACCTCGCGGCCCTGGTGCATCCGAACGAGTTAATCATCATCGCGGGCGGCGCACTGGGAGCGATGGTGGTCATGTCGCCGCGAAAGGTGCTAATGGACATGGTCCACGGCCTGATCACGTGCCTGAAAGGCTCGCCACACAGCCGGGCGGCTTATGATGAATTGCTGAAATTGCTTTACGAATTGTTCCTGCTGGGGCGGCGCAATGGCATGATCGCACTGGAAGAACACGTGATGGAACCGCAGAACAGCGCCATTTTCCAAAAGTATCCCCTCTTTTCAAACAACCATCACGCGATGGAATTTCTTTGCGGCAGCCTGCGGCCAATTATTGACGGGAAAATCAAGCCCGACCAATTGCGGCTGTTGCTGGACGTGGAAATCGGCCGGATGGAAGAAGAGCATCACGCGCCGGTGAACGTGCTGACCAAAACCGGCGACGCCATGCCCGGCTTCGGCATTGTGGCGGCGGTGCTGGGAATTGTGATCACGATGGCGTCGATTTCAGGCCCGGTGGAAAAGATCGGCGAACACGTGGCGGCGGCGCTCGTGGGAACCTTTCTCGGAATTTTGCTGGCGTATGGATTTATCAGTCCGCTGGCGACGAACCTGGAATTTGTCGGAGCGGCGGAACTGGATTACACGCGTTGCATCGCGGCGTGCGTGACTGGTTTTGCGGGCGGCATGGCGCCGGTGACGGCGGTGGAACTGGGCCGGCGCGGCTTGAGCAGCGAACTGCGCCCGACGGCTGACGAGATGGAGCAAATGTTCAAGGCGTTGAAAACCGCCGCCAAGTAATCGCCCATGGCAAAACAAAAACATGCTCATCACGGCGGTTCCTGGAAGGTCGCTTATGCCGACTTCGTCACGGCGATGATGGCGCTGTTTTTGTGCCTCTGGCTGACGGCGCAGGACACGAAAATCAAGGACGCCGTGGAACGCGCGTTTCGCAATCCGTTTTCGTCAGTCACGAAGGAATCCACGGGCATCATTCCGAACAAGGAAGCTTCGGCGAGTTACAAGCAAGCCGGTAAATTTGATTCCGTTTCCGCCGTGGAAATGGAAACGATGCGGCATGTCAGCGATGATTTGACGAAGCTGTTGCAAAAACAGGACGAGACGGAAACCGGCGTCCAGATTGACCTCACTTCCGACGGGCTGCGCATCAATATTTTTGACCGCTCGAACCGGCCGATTTTTGAGGCGGGCAACGACACTTTCACGCCCTACGGCGCGTGGGTTTTTTCGACGCTGGCGTGGGAAATTTCGCGGTATAAGACTTTTAAAATCGAGCTGGAAGGACATACGGAAACGAATGTCGAGACCGGCCATGAGGCGCACGGCAAATGGGATCTCTCAACCGAACGCGCAAACGCCGCACGGCGCAAGGTCGTGCAAAGCGGCGTGGATGATCTTCAGATTTGCAAGGTTTCGGGCTTTGCTGACACGGCGCCAATGCCGGCGTTTCCGCCGGAAGCGGAAATCAATCGCCGGGTCACCGTGCTGCTTAAACTAAAA
Source organism: Verrucomicrobiia bacterium (assembly GCA_036272195.1). GTDB lineage: Bacteria > Verrucomicrobiota > Verrucomicrobiia > Limisphaerales > DASXHY01 > DASXHY01. The sequence continues at coordinate 151,423 of DATAZE010000062.1, forward strand.
GCGTCGATCGACGGGATGTCGACTACGACCGCTTCCACCGCTCCCGACGATAACACTCATGCCAACTGAGCCTTTCCTGCCGTTGATTCCCACTGTGCCGGCGTCCCACGGCGAGCGCACGGATTTCCAGGCGACGGTCATTTCCCAGCCGGGGCAAATGCAGAAATTTAGCGCGGTCGAATCATCGGCGGCCCAGGCCGGCCCGGGTGCGGCTGCGCGGGGTTCTGATTGTGAACCGCGCGTGACGGTTCAACGCGATGGAGATCGCGTGACGGCCATTCACATCCAATGCAGTTGCGGGAAAGTGATTGATCTGGCGTGCGTTTATCAGGGGTGAGTGAGCTAGTATTTTCAAAATTGCAGCCCTTCAGCCTCGCACCAATGGCCGGAATCCATTAACTACTGTTTTTGCCTTTAGAAAAAATATGACTTCCCCCATTTGCCAGACATTAAATGGGGGAAGTCGATTTTATATTCGTTGTGTAGTTTTGTCGATAAAGATCCTCAAGGAATCAAGGTTCCAGAATTTCTATCGTGCCGGACTAGCGGATCGCTTCGGCCTAGAGCGTTCTACCTGCCGTGAACTTTGCCCACAAAAGATGTCGGAAATAATTTCGGCGCGGACAGCGGCGCAAGCGTGAACAACCCGTGTTGACTATATCATTCCTTCCGCTGAACGCGGACGGCGACGCCACAGCGCGGGCGTCCCTACCTGCCCCCCTCGTGCAAAGCTTTTGCCTATGGAAAAGGTTTCCCGTTGGTTACTGATCAGTTCTACTTTTCGGCCCAACCCGGCAATTTCTGCAATGGCCCCCGGAATCTTTTGCCAATCGGACAGTGAAATGGCCCAAAATTGCCGGAAAAAGCCCGTGGCACATACGCTGCTAAACAGGTTTTTGCATGAATGTCAGTTTGTACCAGGCCGCAGCAGCGATGAATGCCACCGCACGCTGGCAGGACATGATTTCCGAAAACCTCGCCGCCAGTTCGGTGCCCGGTTCACGGAAACAGGATGTTACCTTTTCCTCAATTGAAGCAGGAATGCCCAGCGGCACGCTCGGCCTGAACGGACAACGTTTTTCCATTCCCTCAGCCCGCACCGGCACGAATTTCAGCCAGGGACAGATGCTGCCCACCGGGGTAGCGACGGATTTCGCCATTGATGGACCGGGTTTCTTTCAAGTGCAGTTGCCCAGTGGCGACACTGGGTTCACCCGCAACGGCACCTTTCAACTGAATGCCCAAGGCCAGCTTGTGACCCAGCAGGGCTATCCGGTCGCCAGCGAAAGCGGCGGCCCGCTCCAGTTGGACCCGACGAATCCCGCGCCGATGACGGTATCGGCTTCGGGCGATGTCACCCAGGGCAATGAAGCCCGCGGCAAGATTCGGATGGCAGAATTCGCCGATCAGCACCAACTGACAGTGATGGGCGGCGGATATTTTCTCAACGGCAACCCGGCGGTTAAACCCGAGTCGGCCAAAATTTCACAATTACGCCAGGGTTTCATCGAACAGGGCAACAGCTCGCCGACGACGGAAATGGCCGGCCTCATCACAGCGATGCGCCTGTTTGAATCGAATCAAAAGGTGCTGCAGATGCAGGACGATCGCATGGGGCGCGTCATTACTGATTTGGGAGGGACGGGGCAATGAGGCCAAGTTTCAAATTCCAAATTCCAAATTACAAGGGCGAAAGGCCAATTGTCGGACTTTCAGTCTGCCACTCGTCATTCGTCACCCGTCACCCGTCACTCTGATTTATGTTACGCTCTCTTTACTCCGCCGCGGCTGGGATGGAATCGCAGCAATTGAATCTCGATGTCATCTCGAACAACCTCGCGAACGTCAACACGACGGGTTTCAAGAAGAGCAAGGCCGAGTTCCAGGAACTGCTTTATCAAACGACGCGCGCTCCGGGCGCCGATCAAGGCTCGGGCAATGTATTGCCGACGGGCATCCAGGTCGGCCAGGGTTCGCGGGCGGTGGCCACGGCACGCATTTTCACCAACGGTGATCTCACCCAAACCGGCGAGCAACTCGATGTCGCGGTGCAGGGCGATGGTTTTTTTGAAGTGCAAATGCCGGACGGCACGCTGGCTTATACGCGCGACGGCGCATTCAAGTCCTCCTCTGACGGCCGCATCGTCACGAGCGACGGCCTGCCGCTGCAAGCGGGTTTTCAACCTGTGCCCTCCGGCACGACCAACATCACCATCGGTTCGCAAGGCAATGTGACTTACACCGGCGCGAACGGCACAACGAGTTTCCAGGTACAACTGGTGCGGTTCGCCAATCCGGCCGGCCTCGAGAGCATGGGCGGAAACCTTTACAAGGAAACCGCCGCGTCCGGCACGCCGCAGCTCGGCACGCCCGGCGCGAATGGTTTCGGCACGCTCAACCAGGGCTATCTCGAACTTTCCAACGTGAAGGTCGTGGAGGAAATGGTGAATTTGATCATGGCGCAACGCGCTTACGAAGTGAATTCCAAGGCGGTGCAAGCCGCCGATGAAATGATGCAGCAAAGCAACAATCTCAAACGCTGATGAATTTACCGATGCGAATCACGCTTTTCTTTTTGGTTCTTGGCCTGGCTGCGAGTCCCGCGCTCACGCTCCACGCGGACGAGCCCGCGGTTTCCGCCTCTTTGTCCCCTGCCCCATCCGTCCACGCGTTCGGCCAGGCAGAACTGGTGACGATGCTTACTTCGGCGTTGCAGGAAGATTACGTGAAAGACAAAGGCGAATTGGAAATTCGCATCACCCAGCCCTGGGCCACACGCAACCTTTCCGACGAACCGGTCACGGTAAAAATTCTTGAGATACCGACCATGGGCGTTACCTCGTCGTTCATCGTGCGATTTGAATTGCGCACGGCGGACAAAAGCATCGGCTCGTGGCAAGTGCCCGTGCAGGCGCATATCTGGCGCGATGCCTGGGTGGCTCATTCGATGTTGAAACGCGGTGATTCCCTCGCGGGCGCCGACCTGGCGCGTGAACGGCGCGATATGCTGACGATTCACGAACCGCTGGCGGAATTTTCCCCGGGCGACAGCACCCTGCAAATCGCCGAGCCGGTGGGTATGGGCGCGCCTTTATTTGCGCGTTCGATAAAGCTGATTCCGGTGGTGCATCGCGGGCAGGTGGTGACGGCGCTGATCGAAGATGGCGCGTTCACCGTGCAAATGAAAGTCGAAGCGCTGGAAGACGGGTCACCCGGCCAGGTCGTTCGCGCACGCAACCAGCAATCACTGCGCGATATTCGCGGAAAAGTCCTCAACGAACAAACCATCCTTGTTTCACTCTGATGAAAATTAAAAATATTTTACCAATCGTCGCGGCGCTGGCGTTGCCGGCGGTGTCTTTTTCGCAATCGCTCTGGCACGATGAAGTTTCGCGGCCGATGTTCGCGGACAAACGCGCCACACAAGTGGGCGATATCATCACCATCGTCGTTTCTGAAACCAGCACGGCCAGCAAAAACAACGAGACCAAGACGGAGAAGCAATCCAGCTTGAATGCCGCCATCGCGTCGTTTCTTTACCCGGTCACGGCCAGCGGTTTGCTCACCAAGAAGGGGCAATTGCCGGCGATAAGTTACAGCTCCGATGCCAAGCACGACGGCAGCGGGAGCATCAATAATTCCGAAACCGTGGTCGCGAAAGTGGCCGTGCGCATCGTGGATGTGCTGCCGAATCGCAACCTGGTGGTGGAAGGCCGGCGCGAGACTGCGTTCAGCGGCGAGCATCAAACGATTGTTCTGCGCGGCACCGTCCGCCAGGACGACGTGGCTTCTGATAATACTGTTTTCAGCTACAACGTGGCCGATGCCACGATCCAGATTATCGGTAAGGGCACCGTCACCGACACTCAGCGCAAGGGCTGGTTCACCCGCATTTGGGACAAGCTGACGCCGTTTTGATCGATTGGCCATGTCGCTGAATGTTTTGAAAATGAATTTGAAGCAATATTTTAAAAGATCGCTCGGCGAGAAGCCGCACTCCGGCTGGGGAGCATCTGCGATTTTAGCGCTTTTGCTCGCCGCGTTGTTCCCCTGCCCTGCGGGCGCAGTGCAGGTGCGCGATCTCGTGATGATCTCCGGCGCGCGCGACAACCAACTTGTGGGTTACGGCCTCGTGGCCGGGCTCGCGGGCGACGGTGACAAGGACCCGGTTTATACGAAGCAAACCGTGGCGAATTTATTGCAACGTTATGGCGTCAATGTTCCTCCCACCACACTCTCGGCGAAAAATGTCGCGGTCGTGATGGTCACGGCGGACATTCCGGCGTTCGTGAAATCCGGCTCGCGGCTCGATGTGCAGGTCGCATCAATGGGCGATGCCAAATCTCTTCAAGGCGGCGTGCTGCTGCAAACTCCGCTGCTCGGTGCGGATAACAAAGTTTACGCGGTCGCGCAGGGGCCGTTGTCCATTGGTGGATTTGTCGCGGGAGGCGGCAGCGGCGCCAGCGTGACAAAGAATCATCCGACCGCCGCGCAGATTGTGAACGGCGCGATCGTGGAACGCGAAATTCCCACCTCGATTGTGCATGACGACACGATTGAATTGCTGTTGCGTGAACCGAGTTTCACCACGGCTTCACGGCTGTCCGCGGTCATTAACGAAGCATTTACGAATTCGGCGCACGCGCTGGATTCAACCTCGGTGCGGGTGCGCATGCCGGAAGGCGCCAGCGCCTTTCCGGTGGATTTCATCGCCCGCCTGCAAAACCTTGAAGTGATGCCCGACACGCCGGCGCGCATCATCATCAATGAACGCACCGGCACGATTGTGGCGACCTCGAGCATTCGCATTTTGAGCTGCGCGGTCTCGCAGGGCAATATCACGATCAACGTGGCCACGACGCTTGATGTTTCGCAGCCCGGTCCCTTTAGCAAAACCGGACAGACGGTGGTGACGCCGCGCACGACGACGGAAGTCACGGAAAGCAAGGCGGCGCTGGTGGCGCTTCCGGAATTGCCGACGGTGGAAAAAGTGGCGTCGGCTTTGAACGCGCTGGGCGCAACGCCGCGCGATATGATGGCGATTTTTGAAGCGATGAAACAGGCCGGCGCGTTGCAGGCCGAATTAATCATCCGATGAACATTCCCGCGCTCAAACCTCACGTAGTGGCCTCGGATATTTCGCCGGAGCGACTGGCGAAGAATCCGCAGTTGACCGAGCACGAAAAAATCGCCGAGGCCAGCCGGCAGTTTGAATCCATTTTATTGAAGCAGATTTTGGATGGCGCGCAGAAGACGGTGATCAAATCGAAGTTTTCGGATGATTCGACCGCGTCGGGGATTTATCACGACATGATAACGCAGCAGCTTGCGGACAGTATTTCGAAGTCGGGCACGTTTGGGCTGGCAAAGACGTTCGAGCAACAGCTCAACCGGCCGGAGACGACCAAATCACATCAGCAGCACGCCGGTGAAACAGAAGTTTCGCATAAAAAAACCATTTCCGCGGGAACTCACGCCGCGGCACAGCCCTTAAAACCTTTCCATGAACGAACTCTTACAAAACCTGATTGAAGCCCTGCGGGAAGAATTGAAGGAATACGGCGAGATGCTCGCCTTGCTCGACCAGCAGCAGGAAATGGTCACGCACCGGCAAACGCAGGACTTGCTGCAATGCGTGGCCTGCGTCAACGTCCAGGCCGAGGCCATCGCCGCCGCCCGCTGTGAACGCGAACAGCGCCAGCGCGAAGTGGCGCGGGAACTGAAGCTGGAGGCGGACGCGCCATTTAACGAAGTGGTGCCGAAACTTCCGGCGCAGTTTCAGCCGCTGATGAAGGCATTGGTGCAGGAAAATAATCAACTGCTCGCCCGCATCCAGCAGCGCGCGCGGCAAAATCATTTATTGCTGACGCGGATTGTCGATTTGATGCAGCGTTTTCTCGGCTCGTTGTTCCCGGGGAACCCGACGACTTATGACCAGGCGGGCCAATTGCTGGCCTCTTCCCTGCCCCAACGCACGGTTTACGATGCGATCGGCTGATTATGCTGGGACTGTTTAACACATTACAACTCGGCGCGCGCGCGCTCCAGGCCAACCAGCTGGGAGTGGAAGTCACGGGCCAGAACCTCGCGAACTCGAGCAACGCCGCTTACTCGCGGCAGCGGCTCGTGCTGTCCACGAGCCTGACCACGCCGACGGCGTTCGGGCTGCAAGGCACGGGCGTGCAGGTGACATCCATCGAACAGGTCCGGGATACCATGCTGGACGGCGAGATGCGGGATGAATCGAGCGTGAGCGGCTATTGGAGCTCGCAGCAAAATTCATTGCAAAACGCGCAGACCCAATTGGGTGAATTTCTGAACATCAATTCGACGAGCACCTCGGGAAGCTCAGGCTTGTCGGATCAAATCAATAATTTGTTCAACGCTTTTCAAAGCGTGGCCACCAATCCCACATCCATCCCCCAGCGTGGAAGCCTCGTTAACCAGGCGCAAACGCTGGCATCGGGATTCAACAATGCCTCGCAGCAATTGAGCACGCTGAACGGCAACTTGAACACTTCGGTGAGCAACAATGTGACGGCAGCGAACCAGTTGCTTTCACAAATCGCCTCGCTCAACAGCCAAATCGCCAAGGCCACCGCCACCGGCGGCAGCGCGAATGATTTGAACGACACGCGTGAACAGGACCTCGAAAACCTGGCGGGCATCGTCAATATCCAGACGACCACGAACGCGAACGGCACGGTGGATGTCAGCATCGGCGGCACGCAAATGATTTCGGGAATCAAGACGCTCGACACGCTAAAAACTTACGATCCGGGCAACGGGCAATTGCTCGTGGGCACGGCGAACGGCGGCACTCCCCTCACCCTCACCGGCGGCGCGATTCAAGGCACGATTGACACCCGCGACGGCGCATTGAAGACGTTGCGGGATGGATTGGACACGCTGGCTTCGTCGCTCATCACGCAGGTGAACGGAATTTACAGCGGCGGCTACGATTTGAACGGCGGCACCGGCCAGCCGCTTTTCACCGGCACCGACGCCGGGACTATCGGTGTGAATTCGGCCCTGCAAACGGATCCGTCACTGGTGCAGGCGGCCGGAGTTTCCGGCGCCACGGGCGATAATTCCGTGGCACTGGCGTTGGCGCAATTGGGCCAAAAATCTCTCGCCGGCCTGGGCAACCAGACTTTTAGCAGCGCGTTTGCATCGCAAGTGGGGACGTTCGGTTTTGCGTTGTCGAATGCCAATGCGCAGGTGGACAACAGCACTTCCGTGACTGGGATGTTGCAGAACCAGCGCGATTCCGTGAGCGGCGTTTCCATCGAGGAAGAAGTCGCGAATTTGATTACCTATCAGCAGGCTTATACAGCATCGTCCAAAATCATCACGACGGTGGACCAGATGCTGCAAACAGTTCTCAGTTTGAAAACCTGATTTGATCTGAACCACTAATCCTAATTTTTTATGCGCATCGCGGGAACTTCCTACACACAATCGATGACGAGCCAGATCAATTCGCTGGCCGCCCAGCAATTCCGGTTGCAAAACCAGGCGACCACCGGACAGAGCATCCAGGCGCCCGAAGATGATCCAGCCGGCATGGCGCAGGCGCTGGGGTTGCAGGCGCAAAGCAGCACCGTGGGACAGTACGCGCAAAATGTTGCAACGCTGCAAAATCGCTCATCGCTGGTTGGAAACGCCTTGCAGCAATTGAAGACCATCACGGACCGAGTGAACGAACTCGCCACGCAATCGGACGGGATCTCGTCGCCGGATCAATTGCGGGCCAACGCGTCCGAAACGACGCAACTTATCCAGCAGGCAGTGCAAGTGTTGAACAGCAAAGATGGCGACCAATATCTTTTCGGAGGCACAGCCTCCAGCCAGCCACCGTTCGTAGCGGCGACCGATGCGAATGGCAACGTCACCGGCGTGACTTACCAGGGGAATGACAGCGTCACTGAAAATGAAGTCGGACAGAACAGCACCGTAACAGTGGATATTCCCGGCGAAAATACTTCCGGCTCGGGCGCGCGTGGATTGGTCAGCGACAGTCGTTACGGCGCGGACTTGTTCGGCCACATGATCTCGCTGCAGAACCATCTGCTGGCCGGTGATACGAATTCAATCTCCACGGTGGACCAGCCGGCGTTGAGCAAGGATGATGATAATATCCTCTACCAGGTCAGCAATAACGGAGCGGTGCAGGCGCGCCTGGAGGTGGCGGCTTCCACGGCAAGCACGCAACAGAGCGGACTGGCGGCCTCTCTCAATAACGTGGCGGGGGCGGATTTGACGCAAACGCTGACGCAATTGACGCAGGCGCAAAACGCCTACCAGATTGCCTTGCAGAGCAGTTCGACGATTTTGCAGTTAAAGACTTCCCTGCTGTCTTATTTGCAGTAACGGCATCCTGACGCGGAGTTCGCTGGAGCATTTTCAAAAATGTTGCGGCCCAATTATCCGCTACCCGCACCGAGTCGGGGAAATGCAATGGTTATTATTTTTTCCTAAAAGAATCTTCAACTCCCCCCTTTTACACCAGACTAAAAGGGGGGAGTTGATTTTAATATTCGGGGTGTAATTTTATCGATGGAAAACTTCGAATGATCAGGTTTCGGATTGGGTTTCGGATCAGATTCCAAATCGGGTTTCGAATCAAATTTCGAAGGTGGAAAACGGCGATAATAAATTTGGAAACGCTTTAATCCTCTAACCACGAGACGCGAAAGTTTTCGCGGTCCACGCGATCATCGGTGTGGTGAAGGTGTAACAAAGGTTTATTTCCCTGGAACGAAGCCCACTGTGAGAAGGTGCTCATTGGGCCCAGCACATAGTCGCATTTTGCCAAAGCGTAGAGGTCTTCGATGGGAGAATTTTGACTGAGAACGACTGAGAGTCCCGGAAATTCTTCCTGGCTCCGAGGTTCGTCGCTGCAGACCAAAAAGGAAACTTTGGCGTCGGAGAATTGCCCGGCCAGCCCGCGCATCCACTCGGCATAACGGGAAACCGGGTAAAAATATTTCCCTCCTCTCCAGCGGCGATAATCCGTATGCCGGATATGAACGCCAATGACCACCTGCGCGTTCTGCCGCACGCGCTCCATAACAAGGCTGACCTTCTGTTCAATCTCTGGAACGGGATCAAAATAGCGCCGAACTTTCTCCGCATGTTTCCGGAGAGACTCAGGCGCGCGCAATCGCCATCCGTTTACGATGACGGTTTTTGCCGGTCTGACCAGGGATTCGACTTCTGGTCCGTCGAGCACGGTAATCCCGCCCGGCAATTCCTCCAGGTTGACGACGCTTCGGCCAAACAGTGAAAATTTTTGGTTAAGCAGCCGGACGAAACGCGCGCCACGAAAGAGAAATCGCGTGTCGACAACCAATTTGGGCAGACCCGGAATGGAGTCCAGCAATCGCCTCTGCCCGCTGACGGGATACTCGCAATAAATATCCCGGCAAGTGCCTACAAAAAATTTGGCGTAAGCCTGAAAGGTAAAGTTCCTGACCCGGTACCCGTGCTCCTCCGCAAAAGCAATAAAATGAGCGAACAAAAGGAGGCGGTTTCCCATCCGTCCGGGTCTGCCCGTTATGATAAATAGCTTTGGGGAGTTCGGGATCGTTTCCCGCTCGGCCAGTTGTTGAGTCATAATCCGTGACTAATCCTAAAAGGTTGGCTTCCTGCGAATTTTTAGCTTAATGGCACCTGGAATCTCCCGTTCACTGACAAAAACCAGATATCCCCCGCCACCAGCGCCCGCCAATTTCCAGCCCAGCGCTGTTTTGGAATATAATCTAATCGCGGAGCGCACGTTGGCGGTGGCCATCGCCGGGAACAGCGCTGTTTGGGCCTGAAAAGATTCGCGAAAAAATCTGCCAAACTGCTGAACGTCTTGCTTCAAAATAGCGTTCCAACATTGATTCGCCGCGGCCGCCAGACTGCGCACGTTCGCGGTGGTGATTCGTTTTCCTTTGAAGACGTCGAAACCGCCGGTCCGGGGTCCCAGTGGCACCAGATACAAATGGTCTTCCAGCCATTTAAGGATGCCTTCATCCTCGACGGACGTGATTTTCTCGGGCCAATACGTGCCTTTGTAATCCAGGCGATTCAAGCCGGGATAGACGATCCCGATTGAATCCTGAGAACCGGAAAAGCAGTCGGCGCCCGGCGGATTTTCATAGGAAAAAAGCACACGCGCGAGTTTTTCGAGGTCTCCGACGGGAATCTCAGTTTGCCAAAGCTCAATGGCCCGCGCCCGGGTGCTCGAAGCCATGCCGCTGCGCTGGTTGAATTCCAGCGTGGGCTCGACGGAAATGGTAAGGACCGGCCCCGGAAAATGACGCGAAATATCCCGTTGATCCAGCCAGCCGCCCGCGAGATCCAGGCGGTAGGGAATGTGACATTCCTTCCGCAAACTGGTCGTTGAGCGCGGCGGAAGATTTTCCCGCGGTGCCCGTTTGAGCACCACATATTTGATGCCGAGCCGCCGGCACAGTTTCGCCTTGGCGGGAGTGTTACCGTCTTCATTCACCACGAAGACGTCAGGCGTGACGCGGTTGAGTTCCGCCAAAAAATCAAGGGTGCCGGAGCCGGAATTGATATGGCATTTTTTCACGCATTTGAGCGCTTCGAGGATGTATTTGCGCTCGTTCTGCGTGGTCACCGGCGGACGACCTTTCAATTCCATCACGGTCTGGTCCGAGCCGAGGCCGACATGGAGTTCGCCGTGGGCCGCCGCTTCCTCGAGGAACCGGACATGGCCGCTATGGAACATATCGAAACACCCGCTGACAAAAACCTTTTTCCGCATGATTTGCCAAAACATAACCACCGGGCGCTGGTTAAAACGAATAAAAAATTAAAAATTGCAGGGGACTTTCGGATTATCTTCGTGAACTGAGTGGCACGGGCGTTTTTGCCCGTGTGAATCGAAACGCACGGGCGAGGACGCCCGTGCCACTACGATGCAAACAAGGCAAATTTCTCCCAGCGGGTGATAATTTTGCCGGGAGCCAGCGGGATGGGCGGGATGGCCTCCAGTGAGGGACGTGCAAATTCCCTTCATTTTAGGGCGGTTTTTGCAGGGGAGGCAAAAAGAACCCTGCATGGCATATCCACTGCTAAAGACCACTCGGCATGAAATGTAATTGTGTTGAAACTGAACCGGTGGCGAGCGTTGCGGCAAGCGACGTGCGGCTTCCGATGGGACTTTTGGGATTCGAACGGATGAAGGATTACCTTCTCATCGCCAACCCTGCCGAGGAGCCGTTCGGATGGCTGCAAGTCAAAGGCGATACTTCGCTCGCATTTGTCGTGATCAATCCTTTCCTGATCGTTCCGGATTACAAGCCGGACATCCCGCAGGCTGATGTCGAATTTCTCGGTCTCAACGACGCGGAAGACGCGATGCTCCTGAACATCGTGACCGTTCACAAGCACGGTGAACCCACCATGAATTTAAAGGGACCGATTGTTCTTAACCGCCACACTGGAGTCGGCAAACAAGTTGTGATTGCCAATGCCACCGATTACTCGGTGCAACATCCATTGCTGGTTTCTGAAGCGGCCGACTAACCGACTTCAACCATTTTCCCATGCTAATCCTTTCCCGCAAAACCAGCGAAAGCATCGTGATTGACGGACGCATTCACGTGAAGATCGTTCGCGTGGAAGGTGAGGTCGTGAAAATCGGGATCGAAGCGCCCGCCGACGTCCCGGTGCATCGCCACGAAGTTTACGAGGAAATTCAGCGCAATAATCAACTGGCCTCGGTCCGCCCGAGCGCACCACTGCCGAAGCTGATGGCGCATAAAAAGAATGCTCCCGCGCTTTCCACGGCTCCAACCCTGAAAACGGCCAAGCCATGATCATCAATAACCAGACGCCATCCTACCAGTTTTTGTCCCCTGCCCTGGCGAAGCGGAGCAAGGCGCAGCCGGAAACCGGCGCCGCCACGAGCGCGGACAATTCGCAATCCGCCCCTTCCGCGGACCAACTGGCGGTGAGCGAAAATAATTTTACTGCGGCCATCCCGGATATGGATGCGGCCAAATCGAGCCTGGAATTCGCGCGCAAAAGCATTATTGGCCAGCCGAACCTGGCAATGCTGGCACAGGCGAATTCGATATCGCCCGAAGCGCTTCGATTATTGCAGCAGTAACGAGTGTCCAGCGACTTTCGTCGGTCGCCACAATCGGCGAGACCGCTGGCTCCTTCCCTGGGTGGGTCGGTTTACCGACCTGCCCGGTCAATTTAAAAAAGCGGAACAACATAAAAACTGACGCACATGAAAAACACCATGAATGCTCCCACCATCACTGCGGTTGTGCCGGTCAGGCAAGGCAGCCGCCGGCTGAAAAATAAAAACATCGCTCCCTTCGCGGGCACCAATCTTCTGCTCTACAAGCTGGAGCAGTTAAAACGCGTCAAATCTTTGCAGCGCATTCTGGTTTCCTCGGATTCTGATCTGATGTTGGGCTTCGCGAAAAGCGCGGGAGTCCTCACGCATCGGCGCGCCCTGGAATTTTGCGATGAAAAAACGCGCACCTTCGGTGAAGTGGTCCGCCACGTTTGCGAAAACACGCCCGGCGATCACGTTCTCTGGGCGACGTGCACGGCGCCCCTCGTTTTTCCAGCGATTTATGAGAAGGCCATCCGGCGCTATTTCCAGGCGTTGGAAGAAGGCTACGATTCGTTAATGTCAGTGCAGGTTTTTCGCCGTTACCTTTGGGACAAGAACGGGCCCTTGAATTATGAACTCGGCCTTAAGCACGTCCCCTCCCAGCAATTGGAACCGCTCTATTTCGTCACGGACGGCATCCTCATCGCGCCCCGCGAGAAGATGATTGAATGGTCCTACTTCCACGGCCCGAATCCGTATCGTTTTGAATTGGAGAAGCGCAACAGCGTGGACATCGACGACGGATTGGACCTGTCCTGCGCGCGCGCGTGGCTGGACATGGATGAATCGGTTTCGCAAGTGGATCCCTTTCAAGTGCCCAATAATCCACCCGAATTGGACGATGCAATTCCCGCGACGCAAACGGCGTCGAGTGGCGAGTTGGCACAAAAATGAGCAACAACATCTGCCTGGCCACCAACTATCTGCAGATGACGGAGGTCAATCGGCAGATGTGGATTGACTTCGACCGTTACCTCGATGAGTTCGGTTGCCGGCTGGTTTTGTTCAGCACTGCCGTTCCTGACGATCTGCCATTTGCGATTCTTCCGCACCCCTACCTGATTCCCGAATACGCACAACGTTATCCCAATGCGGTTTATGAAAAAGTAACGGCGGTTTCGCCGAAGGAACTGGACTGGCTGGAAGCGGACGCGGCGCGGGCTTTGCGTCCTTATCCCATTTCCGAAGGAATAAACGGTCTTAATGCGTGTCGAAATGTTTGGTCGGCCATCCTGCGCACGTTGCAACCCGGGTTTGTGATGGTGGCTGATAACACGCTTTGCCAAACCTCGCTGGTGCATGAGATGTGCCGCGAATCTGATATTCCGTCGGTCATCTATGAGCGTGGCTTGTTGCCCGAAACGCTGATGGTTGAGAGCCGCGGAATTCTTGGCCAGTCCGACATGCGCACGCATTGGCTGGCACATGGGTTTTCCGAATCAGCCTGCGACGACGCCGCGTTCGAGCAAATCCGCGGTTATTACCTCGCGCATCGTCCGCAGAAATACGCGCAACCGGGCTTTGGCAGCGGTGGAGCGGAGCTACGCGAGAAATGGGGGCTGGGGAAAAAGAAAGTCGTTGTTTGTTTTGGACATTACGACCCGGTGGGGTGTGTTCCAGTCAATGGCAAAGCCTCGCATTACAATTCTCCCGGATTCAGATCGACCCCTGATTTGTTGATGGCCTTGCAGTCATGTCTCGGTCGCGATCCGAACATTGAGATTGTTTTCAAACAGCACCCGATCGATCCCGATCCATATACCATCGCAAAACTTAATGGTATTCGCGTCGTTTACGACGTGAACGTTCACGCGTTGATTGATTTGGCGGACGTGGTGGTCACTCAATTCACCACATTGCAATTTGAAACCGTTTTGTACGATAAACCCGTGGTCCTGGCGGGACGCAGCGCCTGGTGGGGACGCAACGCGGCGTATGAGGTCAAGCGGCCGGAAGATCTCCACCAAAGCGTTTATTCGGCATTGAATCGGGTCGATTGGCCGGCTCGCCGCAAAAATGCGCGCGCCTTCATCACCACCATCATGGAGCGCTGGTTGATAGGTTGTAACGATCGGGTCCCGACTCGCCGGAATCTCCGTGATTTCGCGAAATTCGTGGCCGAAACATCCCTGGACGCCAATCGCCTGCCCGCCATCGAGAATCGCTGGGAGCAAACGGAAGCCGTCCTGGAAAGCCTGCGCCCCGCCGCACCCGCGCCACTCACAATGTCTTTTTCAAAATTATGAGCCAGACGCCACTACCCGAATTGCCGGCTGATCTTTGGCAGCGCGAAGAGCCTTTGCGCCGCGCCGGAGAATTGATCGAGCAAAGCAATGGCCGCATTCGCGCGGTGTCGTTCGACTTTTTCGATACGATTGTCTGGCGGGTGGTGGCGAAGCCGACGGATGTTTTCAAGGAAGTTGCCCGCCGTTTGCACGAGAAAAAACTCCTGCGCACGGAAATCTCTCCTGACGAATACGAAGTGTTGCGACGGGTTGCGGAAATCAAAACCCGCGAACGCCAGAACGCCAGAGACGCCACCTGCGAAGACATCAGCATCAAGGATATTTACGGCAACCTCCAGGCGCTGGTCAAAGATGCGCCGCAGGCGGCTTCGATCGAACACGCCGTCGAGTGCGATCTTTGCATTTTGAATCCAGCCATGGCGAGTTTCATCCGCCACATTGTCGCGCGCGGCGTGAAGGTCATGGTTGTTTCCGATATTTATTTTTCGGCCGAACAACTAAAAGACATTCTGCGGGCGAATCAATTCGACCCCAGCCTTTTTGAATTGGTCGTTACGTCCGCGGACGCGGGTGTGTGCAAAGGCACGGGGAATCTTTTCAAGCGCGTGTTGAAAACCGTCCATCTCGACGCGAACCAGATCATCCACCTCGGCGACAATTTTCACGCGGACGTCATCGGCGCGCGCAAGGCCGGAGTGCGCGGCTGTCATTATACGCAATCATCGGCGCAGACGCGGAACATTCTCGAGCGCGAACGATTTCTTCTGGGCGGCCAGGAACCGCATTTCAACGGCAACTCGCTGCGCCTGTTGACCGCGCGGTTTTCTGAAGGGGAAACCGATGAGGCTTCTTTCGGCCGGATGGGCGCGTTGATTCTCGGGCCGGTGCTCACGCGTTTTGCGAGTTGGGCCTGCGATCAATACGTCGCCGCCGGCGTCAAAAAAGTCGGCGCGCTGATGCGCGAAGGCGAGTTGTTCGGCGAGTTGTTGCGGCGCGAGACGGCAGCGCGCGGCCATGACCTGGAAATTACGCCGCTCTACGTGAACCGCAAAGCCACCGACCTCGCGGCCATTGGCCGATTGACGGCGGACAATCTCATCAAATGGCTGGAAGCGCGCCCCACCCTGCCCGTCAAAACGATTCTCTCCCATTTCGGACTGAAGGGTGACGTGATTCGCAATCTGCCCTTCCCGTTGGATGAGAAAATCGACAAGCCGGAAAAAATCATCAGGCTCGCCAAATTTTTATTCATTCCCGAAATCGCCGGTTGCATCGAGGAAAAAAGCGCTGAGGAACGCCGCAAGATCATTGACTACCTGAAGCCGTGGCTTGAGGGCGGAATATCGTTCGGCGTTTGCGATATCGGCTATAGCGCGTCGGCACAGACACAATTAAAACGCATCCTCGACCTGGAAGGCATCAAGACGCCCATGGTCGGCTGTTACCTGGTGAATTACGAGCGCGCGGCCGAGCACGTCCTGGACGGCGTCGATATCCGCGGCTTTCTGGGGGCTTACGGCCATCCGTATTTTTATTTTCGCACCTTCCTGCGCGGCCCCGCGTTTCTGGAACAATCCATCACGGCGGCCTGCGGCACGACGCTCGGCTACGAACGCCTGTCGGACGGCTCGGTGAAACCGATTCTCGACAAGATGCCTTACGACGACCGGATGCTGCGACGCCAGAGCGCCTTCAAAAGCGGTGTTCTCGAATTCCAAAAACTTTGGAACTGGGTCAGCAAGCTGCGCCCCGGACTGCTCGACGGCACCACGGAATTCTCGCGCCGGGTCCTGGCGGAAATGGATCGCGCTTTCGCGCCCATTCTCTCGCGCGCCTCATCTTTTCCGACCACCGCCGAAGCGGAACAATTTGGTTCGCTCGCGCTGGATGATTATTATTTTGACGATTCCTACAAACCGCTCTGCGGCGCGCATGACCGCGAAACTTTTCGCAAAAACGGTTTCGCGAGCATTCTCGGCGCGCCCGGGGTGCATTGGCCACACGGGGTTTTGCACATGGAAAATCCCCGCAGCGCCTCGGAATTTTTCTCCTTCGGCCGGCTCATGCTTCATTGCGACACCATCCGCGACGATGATTTCTCCGGACAACCGGAAATCACCATCCTGCTTTCGGCGGGACGCAGCGCCGCGTCCCTGAAAGAATGTCTTACGCGGTTGAAAAATGTTTCCAATCGGAATTTGCGCTACGAGGTTTTTCTCCTGACCACGGCGGACAGCAAAGACATTCCGGCTGTGGCGCAGGAATTCGCGCGCGACATCGCACGGTTCCGCGTTCTCGAACGAACGCCGAAACAATCGCCGGTCGAACTCATTAATCTTGCCGCGGACAATTCCACGGCGCCATTGCTCATGTTCCTGGACGAAGGCACGTTGCTGCCCGACGGTTGGGACGCGAATTTGCTGCCGGCGATTCGTGCCGCAAACGACATCGGCATGGTCATGCCGCGAATTGTGCGCCGGCCCAACGTGGAAGACCCGCTCGCGGCCACGTTGCGCGGTGTTGTAGTGCGCCGGTCTGCATTTATCGAAAGCCTGGGATTCAACGACGAACTTGCGCCGGTGGGCGCAGCGTGGCAGCTCGCGTTGCAAATGCGCGAGTCGAATTGGAAAATCGAATTCTGCAGCCATGCGACGGTTGAAACCAAATTCGCCGAAACAGCAATTTCGCTGGCGAGCTTTGAAAAAGCGCTCTTAAAGAAACGCTTCCCCGAATTCACGCAGTTCGCCGACGAACTTTCTGCAAAAGTAATTTCTTCGGAGGCGAGCAACACTCCCATTCAGCGCACGGACTCAGCGCCGTGCAAAGTTGATTGGATTGGGTCATTTCTTGACGCGGGCAGTCTCTCACACGTGAACCGGGAATTGACGAAGGCGCTGAGCGCGTCCGGCACCATCAAATTCAATCGCGTCAATACTGGCGTGGAAAATTCGCCGGCTTTCAAATCCCTCGCAAGCGTGCTTTCGAAGGGTGTTTCGAGTGATGCGGCCGTTACCGTGCGGCACGCGTGGCCGCCGGATTGGACGCGGCCGAAAAATGGCAAACTGGTCGTGGTGCAACCATGGGAATTTGGTTCATTGCCCCAGCAATGGGTAAAGGATCTTTTGACCGTGGATGAAGCCTGGGTGCCGTCTGAATACGTGCGGCGCGTGTATGTCGATTCGGGCGTCGCGGCGAGCAAAGTTTTTGTGGTGCCGAACGGCGTGGACACGGAAAAATTTAATCCGCAGGCCGCGCCGCTGCAGTTGCCCACGACGAAGAAGTTCAAATTTCTATTCGTCGGCGGAACAATTTTCCGCAAAGGACCGGATGTGCTGCTCAAGGCTTACCTGGAAAATTTCACCGCCGCGCATGATGTGTGCCTGGTGATCAAGGACTTTGGCGGGAAGACAGTTTATGCCGGGCAGACTTTCGAGGCGAAGATTCGCTCGGCCCAGGCCATGCCGAATGCTCCGAAGATTTTGTATCTGAATGACGAGTTCCCGCCGGAGTCGTTGCCCGGACTTTACACGGCGTGCGATTGCCTCGTGCTGCCGTATCGCGGCGAAGGCTACGGCCTGCCGGTGGTGGAAGCGATGGCCAGCGGGCTGCCGGTAATGGTCACGGCGGATGGCGCGACGGATGATTTCGTCCGGGATGAATTTGGTTTTCGCATTCCGGCGGAACGAACGATTTTTGGCGATGAAATCAGCGGCATGAAGCTGGTCAACTCCGGCTGGCTGCTGGAACCCAATGCAGCCGTTCTCGGCGAGCGGATGAAATGGATTGCGACGCACCCGGAGGAAGCCCGGCAGCGCGGCGATCTCGCGAGAAAACACGCAACGCAGTTTTGCTCCTGGAACCAGGCGGCAGAGATTGCGCGCAAACGCATCGAGGCGCTGACGGGCACGCGGACTGAAGTTCGCGCTCCGGCGAAGCGCGCGGCCATTGTGCTGCCGGCTTGTGCATTGGCCGGGCATCTGGGAGAAGCGAACGACCTGGTTCGCCAGAAAAAATTCCGCGCAGCGTGGGAGTCGACCATGGCGGCGCTCGCCAAGCGGCCGTTTCATCCCGAAGCGTATTTATTGCTGGCAGAAATCGCCGCGGCAGTGGGTGACGGGCAGGACGCGAAGTTGTGCGCAGATTACGCGCGACATCTTGCGCCGGAACTGAAAAGCGTCAAAAAATTTCTTAACCAACGGCTCAAGGGCAATAATCGTCCTGAATGGTTGAAACTGCCGGGAGAAGTCCAGAGTCCAGCGTCCTCAGTCCACAGTCGATTGTCGGTTTGCCTTATCGTAAAGAATGAAGAGCGGTTTATCGCTCAGTGCCTTAAATCCGTTCGCGAAGTGGCGCAGCAAATTGTCATCGTCGATACGGGTTCGACGGATCGCACAGTGGAAATTGCAAAGGAATTTGGCGCGGAAGTGCATTCGTTGACCTGGTGCGACGATTTCAGCGCGGCGCGCAACGCAGCTTTGGAACACGTGACGGGCGATTGGGTGCTCGCGCTCGACGCCGACGAGGAGCTTTCGCCCAAGGACCACGCGAAGCTGCACGCGGCGATGAGCGATGCGGCCACGATGGCGTGGCGTTTGCCGATCATTGACGTGGGCCGCGAATTGGACGGCTGCTCGTATGTGCCGCGGCTTTTCCGCAATGCGCCGGGATTATTTTATCTCGGACGCGTTCACGAACAGATTTTCAGCAGCATCGAAGTGCGGCGCGCGGAATGGGGACTGGAAAATAAAATCGGCGAGGCGGCGCTGATTCACCACGGCTACACGAAGGAAGTCGTGCGCGACCGCAACAAGGTGGAGCGCAATTTGCGACTGCTCGAAAAAGCGGTCGAGGAATTACCGGACGAGCCGCACTTGTTGATGAATCTGGGCCTGGAACTTTCGCGGTCCGGGCGGGAGGCGGAATCTTTTGCGCGCTACCAGGAAGCCTTTGAATCCCTTTCGACGAAACCTGCGGAGGAAGTGGTGCCGGAATTGCGCGAGTCGTTGCTGACGCAATACTGCTCGCGGCTGGTGGCCGCCCAACGTTATGAAGAAATCGTCCGCGTGCTGACCTCGCCATTGGCGAAGGCAACCCGCAACCTGCAACATCCCGTTTCCGGCCTGACGGCGTCACTCCATTTTTCGCTTGGCCTGGCACATTTCGAACTGAAGCAGTTCCGAGAAGCCGCTGATCAGATGCGCCAGTGCCTTGCGAAACGCGGCGAACGCAGCCTATCGCCCATCAACCGCGATATCCTGACCGCGGCGCCGCATCATTGCCTCGCGTTGAGCCTGGCGAACGCAGGTGAGGCCGCCGAGGCGGAAAAGGCCTTTGAGGCGGGGTTGAAGGAATTGGATCACGTGGATTCACTGCGGCTGGATTACGCGAAATTTCTCACAACGCAAAAACGAGCCGTGGACGCGCTGCATCAATTGAATGAAATCGTGACGCATGACGTTCGCAATATCGCCGCGTGGCGGCTCGGCGGGCAGATCGCATTGGGCCAGCCGGAGTTTCTGGAATTCGCACGCGATTGGACGGGTGAAGCGGCGCGGCATGTGCCGGAGGATTTGATTGTTATCGCGCAACGCGCGGAGGCGTTAATGCTGAGCGAGAATATTGCCGCGGCACGGACGTTATGGGAAAAGATTTGGCGGAGCGAAGGCCAACCGCAAGCTCTGGCGGCTTTGATCCTGTGCGACGCGGTTGCGGGGGAAATGATACATCGACCGGACGACACCAAAGATGAAATCGCGGCGAGCCGCGCGTTTATTGAATGGTATCGGAAATTGTTTGCTGCGCGCGCGCAGAAGACGCTGACACGGCTGATGGAGCAGATGAATACGCTGAATGACGCGTTGCCGTCCGCGGCGAAGACGCTCGGCGCGGCGATGGCGGAAGCGAATCGGGAAATGGTGGGGGCGTAAGCAGATTTGCCACCGGGACGCCGGCGCTCCGGAGCCGGCGCAACACTATGGCAATTTCGAATCGCATAGCCGGCTGTGCCTTCGAAATCTGCCCTCTAAGAGGATTTTTCTCGACACGATAGGGCGCTGAAATTAATCGTTCGCGGTTACTTTGGTTACCTAGGCGAAACTATTCTGGTGGTACAGCATTTATTCCACGGGAGGATTTCCCATCTCGACCAGGCAACGGATCGACTACTTGATTTGAGAAAGCACTCCGGACAAAACTTGCCAGCGGGACGCGGCCGCTCTGAAGCGTTCAACAATACACTATCAGCGACTGGGCAATGGGCTGAATGCGGTTGTGATTCAGCAATTTTTCGATGAAGGTGGCGTTGAGGCGCTGGCCTTCGGGGACGAGCAAGAGACCGTTATTCGTGTAGATGCCGCGCGCAAGCACCATGCCGGGGCGCAACTCGGGCAGACCGATTTCGCGTTCCTTGCGCGGGACGGATGTGACTGTCAGGGCCTTCAAAAAAGCACGCACGGCTTCCGGGTCAAACAATGTGCCGGCGCCCATTTTTATTTTTTCCACCGCTTCGACGTCGGTCAACGGACTTGAGGCGTATGCGACGGCGATGGCGAGGACGCGCGCGAGCCACGGAATGTTTTCCCCGGCCAATTGATCGGGATACCCGTGGCCGTCAAATCGTTCATGATGCGCGCGGATTACTTCGCCCACTTTGACGAGGTCGCTGGTAAAGGCGGCGAGTTCCTGCCCCAGGATCGGGTGCTGCTCGATCAGGGCCTTCTCGGCTGAGCTGAGGGATTCGGGCTCGTTCTGCCAGCGACGAATGATCTGGCGCGGCACTCCGACGAGGCCGATATCATGCAGCAGCGCGGCGCTTTCCAGCACACGGTTTTCATCGGAAGGAAGCTCGAGGGCTTGCCCGAGCGATTTGCACAATTGCGAGACGCGGCGCGCCTGGTTTCCCAGCGAGGGATAGAACGTCTGCATTGTGTGCACGGACAGTTCCATCGAACGCACGAGATTTCGCGCGAGCGCTTCATTCACTTCGGCAAGCTGCTGATTTTGCTGGGCGACGAGTTGAACTTGTTGTTCGAGCGAACGATTGAGTTCAATCAATTGCTCGTTCATCGCCTGGGTGGTCTGCTGCAGGTAGGCGTTCTGGCAAATCAATTCGTATCGTTGAACAGCGTTTTTGACCGTGTTGAGAAATTCCTCGCGCAACCACGGCTTGACGATGAAACGGTAAATCTCGCCTTTGTTAATGGCATCAATGACCGTATCGAGGTCGAGGACGGCAGTGACCAGAATACGGGTGGCGTAAGGCTGCAGTTCGCGCGCATGGCCGAGCAATTCAAGGCCGGTGAGGCCGGGCATGCTTTGATCGGTGATGATGGCGGAAAATTCGCGCTGCTTGATTTCCTCGAGCGCCAGGGCGGGATCCGAGATGGGAACGACATCGTAATCCGCGCGGCGCAATGTTTCCCTGAGTGCGGCCAGCACAATTTCCTCGTCGTCGACGACTAAAATCGGAGGTTGTGGTTTGTCAGGGGAAAGCTTGCCGGGGAATTTCATGGTTTTTCCAACACAGCTTTAAGGCGGGAAACCAAATCAGCGGATGAAGATTGCAAAGGAATCACGGCGTCGACCTTCCGCAGGAAATCCGGATCCACCTCGTCTTCGTTGCAACCGAGCAGACAAAATGTCTTGAGCGAACCCTGGTCGCTGAGGATCCGTTCGCTCAACGACGCCGGCTCGAGAAAATCACTGGTGCAGATCAACAGCAAGCCGACGAATTGAAAGGCGGGCGAATTGAGAATCTCAATTGCCTCGGTCTCGGAACTGGTGGGCACCACGTAAAACCCGTTTTCGCGCAGGCGCGCGGTGGTCTTATTGAGGACATCCCCCGCGGGTCCCAGTGCGAGCAGAGTGTGGCGCGTGGGCCGGACGACGGGGGCAGCAGCCTCCGCCTCGGCTTCGGTAAAATTCGCGGTGCGAAACCAAAGATGAAAGGTGGTCCCAGCGCGTTCCTTGCTTTCGACGGAAATGGCCGCGCTATGTTTTTCCGCGAACAAGCGCGTGTTATACAAACCAAGGCCAGAGCCTTTACCGAGCGGTTTGGTGGTGAAGAACGGGTCAAAAATCGAATTCAACATGCGCTGGGGAATTCCCATGCCCGTGTCAGCCACCGAGAGGCAAACAGTCGGCACTTTGGGCAACGCGCCCTGGACGGTCGGCGCATCCGGCGGTTCCTGATGAAACGACGTGCGAAAAACGAGGTTGCCGCCGCTCGGCATGGCGTCCACGGCGTTCATCGCGAGGTTCACGATGACCTGGCGCAGTTCAAAGGCATCGGCATAAATGGGCAACTGATTTTTTTCGAGCTCCGTCTGGATGCGGACGCGGCGGGGGAGCACTTTCTGCAATACATCCACGAGCGTGACGACAATTTCGTTCAGGTCGTGGTAATTTTTTTCGCCCGGGCTGCCCTGGTGCAACTGGCGGAGGCGCATGCTCAACTGGCCGGCCTGCATGGCAGTCGTGCGGATCATGCTGAGGCCTTCGCGCAAGGAACTATTTTCCTCGAGGGACGCTTCGTAGGTTTCGCTAAGCGCGATGATGCCGGTCATGATGTTGCAAAAATCGTGGGCAAGGCCAATCGTCAGCGTGCCGAGATTTTCCTTCCAGGACATGTTGAGCAACCGGCGCTCGGCAATGGTTTGGCGTGTGATATCGAGCCAGATGCCTTCGTAACCCAGCAGGAGGCCGTTGCTGGAACAAACGGGCTGGCGATGTTCCCAGAGATAGGTCACGCGGCCGGTTTGGACATGGCGAATGCGGAATGTCCCGGTCATGTCAGCGGGCGAGCGGGCGCCGTTGCGCAGCCGGGCCATCAACGGGTCGGCGTCGGCGTCGTGCACGACCTGCCAGAAGTGATTTGAGTTGCGGCGCCATTCCTGGGCGGAAATGCCGGTGAGTTCCTCAATTTTGGGACTGACAAAGGCGAAGCTGAAATCAGGACGCTGGCTGAAAATGATTCCGGGCCAATGATGGCTCAGGTTTTCCAATTGGGCCTCGGCGCGAATCACGCGTTGAAACGCTTGATTAACCGCGAGCCGGCCCCAATGGGGTTCGGGAAATAGTTCTTCCAATTCGCGCGCGGGCGGCAAAACAGATTGAAGCCGCACAAATTGCACCGCGCCCTGGCGGCAAATTTCCGCGCCGAGCCTTTTTCCCACACTGTTATCCGAACCAGGCAACTCGAGGCGGTCGAACGTGGCCGTCTGTGCCAGAAAATCGCGAAAGACGGTTTCCCATCCGGCATCGCGCTGGCCAAGGAGGCGGGCGAGTGATTGCCCGGAGAGTTCGCCGGGTGTGGCCTCAAACCAGCGGGCCAGCGAATCGTTTACCGAAACGATGTTTCCTTCCGGGTTCAAGACGGCGCTTCCCGCGTCCAGCCACGTGGCGGCCGCTGAGTAGCCGGGGGGAAATCCTGGCTTTTCCGTCTCTGACGGATTTAATGGGTCGCCGGATGCGCAATTGGAATTTACCATATTCCTTAATCCCTGGGTACGAAGCACATTAACGGCGACTGGAGTATTTCTACCATATCTCTTCTGGTCCGGGAGATTACTGATGTCGGATTTAATTCGCTAACCATTTTTTGCTAAATAATTCCCCAAAAATGTTTGCGTGTGAATTCCGTTCTCACGTTTTACGCGAGGCACTGGACACTTGCGGTCGGTGTCGCTTAAGTTCCGAGGATTGCTTCGTTAATTTAAAGCGAGTCAACCGAAATGAAATCGAGACTGAAAGACAAATGGATTTTGATAACGGGCGCGTCCAGCGGATTCGGAGCTGCCGCCGCCAAATCGTTCGGCGCGGAAGGCGCGCGGCTGTTACTGGGCGCGCGCCGCCTGGATCGGCTGGAAAAAGTCGCCAAGGAAGCCCGAAAGGCCGGAGCGCCCGAGGCGCATTTTCACAAAATGGATGTGTCTCAGACTACCAGCGTGAATGCGTTCGTGGAGTGGGCGCGTACGAAGACCAAGCGCGTTGATGTCTTGATCAATAACGCCGGCGGGGCGTTGGGCATGGATCCGGTGGCGGAAGGAAAGGATGAGGATTGGGAAACGATGCTGCAAACGAACGTGCTCGGCCTGCTGCGCGTGACGCGCGCGGTGTTGCCGATGATTCCGCACGACGCCGGCAGCAGCATTATCAATATCGGTTCCTACGCGGCTTATACTACGTATGAAGGCGGCGCGGCGTATTGCGCGGCGAAGGGCGGGGAATTGCAGATCACACGCACGTTGCGGCTGGAATTGAACGGCACGGGTATTCGCGTGGGAACGGTTGATCCGGGATTGGCGGAAACGGAATTCTCGCTGGTGCGATTCAAGGGCGATGCTGCGCGCGCGAAAAAACCATACGAGGGGACACATCCGCTGGTGGCGGATGACATCGCGGAGATTTTGGTGTGGGTGGCGGGGCGTCCGGCGCACGTGAATATTGACCAGTTGCTGGTGCGGCCGGTGGACCAGGCGGCGATACACAAAGTGTTTCGGAGGAAATAAGGCGGACAGGGTCGAGTGACCAAACAGCACGCCTTCTCCGGTCCCTCGACCCTTTAGATGCCGCGATTGGCGCGCCAGAGGAGGACGGCGCCGGTGGCCTGGAAAACGAGGTTGGGCATCCACATGAGCAGGTGCGGGGCGTATTGGGCGTGGGAGGACAGCGATTGGCCGATGAATTGTATCGTGTAATAAATCAACACCAGTCCCACGGCGACCAATATCCCCATGTTCGACTCGCGCCGGTGCACCCGAATGCCGAGAGGGATCCCGATCAAGGTGAAGCCGAAGCACGCGAAAGAAAAGGCAACTTGTTTGTGAAGCTGAATGCGAATCGGCTCGGCGAAATCACTCGTGAACCGTTCCATACGCTTTTTTCTCTGCTGCTCATCGTTGGCCTGGAGCGTGTTCACCGGAACCGGCGCACTGATGCGGGTCTTTCTCAATTCCTCCCGCAGTTGCAGGAACGTCATGTCCGTGATGCCGGCGACATTTTTATCATTTGCCTTCAAGTCCACCGGCACGAGCCATTCGTTGCCGGAGAATGAGCGTCCATCCGGCGTCTGGGCGTCAAAATTGGTCAGGTATAACAAGAGCTGTTGGTTGTTCGTGTCCATTTCGAGCCTGCCGTTGGGAGCGATAATGGTGGTGCGATTGGTTTCCTGCTCAATTTTCAAAATGAACACGTCCTGCAAATTCTGATTGCGATTTTTACGGGTATAGATCGTGTAGGAAGAACCGTTGGTTTGCGCGGGGAAATTGACTGGCTGGCCTTCTGGCAACCGGAAATTGGCCAGCGAGGACCTCATGTCGGTGCGCAGATTGTTGTAAGCGACACGGCAGGTGGGGGCGAGTTGCAAGTTAATCAGCCCACTTAAGGCGCATAGCAGCAAGCCCAGCAACAGGATGGGTGCCGCCAGGGAAACGAGGCTGATGCCGCTGGCGCGCGCGGCGGTCAGTTCATGGTCGGCGCTGAATCGGCCAAAGACGAGCAGGGTGGAAGTCAAAATGGCCGTGGGCAGGGCGAAGGCGAACACAAACGGAATAAGCAGGCCGAAAGCCTCAGCAATCATGACAAAGGACGCCTGGCCGTTCACCAGCAGCGGGAGCAGTTCCCGCAGCGCGCTGCCAACCAGCAGCACAAAAGTGAACACGAGCATCGTCATCACCAACGAGGCCAAAATCTGCCGCAGCAAATATGCGTGTAAGGTCTTCAATCGAGCGGAGCCAACGTAGAGAGAATGATTCGAGTCGGAAATACCAAATTTAGGCGAGGGGCGGATTTAGCCACAGATGGACACAGATAAACACAGATGAAGACTCGGAGGCTGAATTTTGAGGCCGAGAAAGCTTGCGGCGCTCTGCCGAGACGCCGCCACGGCGGCTAGTTGGAACGAGAATAGTGAATGCGGACGTGAACGCGAGCGGTGTGGCGCACGGGTTGAATCCAGAAGGCGACGGGCCGGAAAACGATGTGAAGGCGTCGCTGGCGTGGCAGGCTGCGCGGCCATGATATCCTCCGCGTGCCGCCGCAACGCACGATGCGAAGCCATGGTCGGGAATTTGTCAGGCGGCCCATACTTATAAGAGGAACTGCGGCTCCCATTTGTTCCGGCAGCACTTTTGGCTCGAAATTCCGGGAATTGGGCCCAGACTGGCGAAATCATAGAACGGGAGGAACCTTTTGCCCGCTGGTTGCTCCTATGATTGATACACTTAACGTATGGCCTCTGTCGACTTTGAGAGCGTAGTGGCGAGTTATTACGAGCCACTCTATCAGTTTGCTTTCAGCCTGACCCGCGCGGAGGCGGATGCGTGCGATCTTACGCAACAGACTTTTTATGTGTGGGCGACCAAAGGCCACCAGTTACGGGACCAGTCGAAAGTTAAAACCTGGCTGTTTACGACATTGCATCGAGCCTTTTTGGAAAGTCGGCGACGCCAGGCGCGGTTTCCGCATTACGAATTAGAGGAGGTTCCGATGGATCTGCCCACGCTCTCGCCCGCAACTGTGAATCAATTGGACGCCGGCCAGGTGCTCCAAGCCCTGGGACAAGTAGACGAAATTTACCAAGCCCCGGTGGCGCTCTTTTACCTGGAAGATTGTTCCTACAAGGAAATCGCGAGCATTCTCGATATTCCGATCGGCACGGTAAAATCCCGGATGGCGCGGGGCATCAGCCAATTGCAGACAATTCTGACCCGCGGTGAAAGAGCGGACCATCGTGAAAGATAAAATGAATAACGAGCAGGCAAAAGATATCCTAAAACTCTACCGTCCCGGCACGGCGGACGCCGCCGACCCGGCTTTCATCGAGGCGCTGGAACTTTGCGAACGGGACGCGGAGATGAAAGCATGGTTCGCGGATCATTGCGCGGTTTACTCGGCGCTGCGCTCGAAGTTCCGGCAAATCTCGGTGCCGGAAGGTTTGAAGGAACAAATCATTGCCGAACGTCCGATTCACCGCACTCCGGTTTGGCAGCGGGCGGTTCTTGCGGCGGGCGCTTTCGCTGCCGTGGCCCTCGTGGCTTTTAATGTTCAACAAAGCTGGCATCCGCGGGAACCGCACGATTTCACAGCTTACCGCAGTTACATGGACAGCCTGGCGATGCGCGGGTATTACATGGATCTGGAGACTAATAACCTGGATCAAATCCGAATGTTCCTTTCCCAGAAAAAAGCCATCGCGGATTACGTGTTGCCGTCGGATTTAGAGAAGAATTCAAAGGCGGCCGGTTGCGTGGCCACGACCTGGCAGGGCAAACCGGTTTCCATGATTTGTTTCCAAAGTGGCAGGCCGATGGGACCGAGCCAGCAATCGGACCTGTGGTTGTTCATTACCGACAAGGCCGCGGCTGGGGACACGCCAACCGCAAGTACGCCGACTTTTGCCAAAGCGGATGGGCTTATGACGGCGAGTTGGACTGCCGGAGGGAGAACTTACGTGCTGGCTACGGACGGCGACCAACAATTCCTTGGCAAATTCCTTCCGGCGAACGCTGTGCTTTAGGGCCTGTTAACACTACTTGTACTTTCTGGGAGCTTAGGTAATATGGAGGGCATGAAGCTTACTGAGAATCAGTATCAACGGATCGCCGACTGCCTGCCGCGGCAGCGGGGCAACGTAAGCATGACCAATCTGCAACTGCTCAATGCCCTCCTTTATGTGGTGGAGCATGGTTGTAAGTGGCGCGGCCTGCCAGAGCAGTTTGGCAACTGGCATACGATCTACACGCGGATGAATCGCTGGAGTAAAGCGGGAGTTTTGGATCGGGTCTTCGCTCGGTTGCAGCAAGAGCAAATTCTGGCCATCCGAATCGAGCACGTGTGCCTGGATAGCACCACGATCAAAGTGCATCCTGATGGAACCGGGGCACTCAAAAAAACGGGCCACAAGCCATCGGGCGCTCCCGGGGCGGATGCACTACCAAAATTCATTTGGTTGCCGCGAATGACCGGTGTGCCTTGATCTTAAAACTTTCTCCGGGCCAGGCGGGTGATGCCCCCGCCGGACGCGAACTATTGGAAGCGGGTGGGCCGGTGCCAGCCGGTTGCCCTCTCATCATGGATAGCGCCTATGAAGGTGATGAAACCCGGCGTTTAGCAGAGCAATTGGGCTGCCTCCCAGTGGTGCCACCCAATCCTAGGCGTCGGACACCTTGGGAATACGATCGAGTAATTTATCGCCGCCGAAACGAGATCGAACGGCTCTTCCGACGCATCAAAAGCTACCGCCGTGTTTTTTCCCGCTTCGATAAACTCGACTCCCTCTTCGCCGGATTCGTTGTCTTCGCCTTAATTATCGAAGCTTTACGTAATAGTGTTAACAGGCCCTA
>DATAZE010000063.1:0-22296 GCA_036272195.1 Verrucomicrobiia bacterium
CGCGCCCGAGTGCTTCAACGTATTGGCCAGCGATTCCTCGAACGCGAGAAAAACGTTGTGCCGCGTTTCGGCGGAAAGCTGAATCGGCGGCAGGTTCCGGGGAAATTCCCATCGGCACCGGATCGAAGTGTTTTGAAAATATTCCGCGGCGTAGGAATTCAAATACGCCGACAATTTCTCCAGCGAATCGTTGCGCGGGTTTACGGCCCAAAGCATCCGGTCGAGCGATTGCAATAAATCGCGAGCGGTTTTTGACAATGAATCCACCGTGTTTCCGTTGCCGTTCACGCTTTTCTCTCCTTTGACAATTTCGCTAAGGAAGGAAATGCGGGCAAGCTTGGAGCCGATTTCATCGTGCATGTCGCGCGCGATGCGCGTGCGCTCGCGCTCCATCTCGTGCCGCCGCTCCAAACGCTCGACTTCAAACCGATGTTTCCGATGCAACGCCAGCGCCAGCGCCCCAAAAACCGCCACGATTAAAAACGCTTTGAACCACCACGTCTCCCAGAAAAAGGGCAGCACCGTAAACGCGACGCTCGCTCCAGTTTCGTTCCAAATACCGTCGCTATTCGCCGCCAGCACGCGGAACCGATAATCACCCGGCAGCAAAGGCCCGTAGCCGACCATGCGCTGGTTAAGTCCCTCGCGCCATTGTTGCTCCGCACCTTCCAGCTGCCACTTGAACCGCACCTTGTCCGGGGCCGTGAAGTTGATTCCGGTGAAGTGAAACTCGATGTAATGGCGGCCGGGGCGAATGCGCAACGGAGCGTTCGTCGTCCCTCCGCTGACCGCATTGAATGTTCCTGCCGCGCCATCGACGCGCATTTCCTCGACCACCACCGGCGGCGGACGATGATTCACCGTCACTTCGCGCGGGTCGACCGCCACCAATCCTTTCACAGTCGTAAACCACAACCGCCCATCGCGCGCGTTCCAACACGATGGCTGAAACCATCCGGAATAGGCCTGCGCGGGCAGCCCGTCAAAACGCCCATGAACCGAAAATGCGATTTCATCCACCGCTCCGGTCGCAAGGTTCTTCAGGTCGGCGATTGAGGCTCGAAAAATTCCCGCATAAGTGCCGCCCCAAAGGTTGCCGTCGCGGTCTTCGAGCAACTGCGTGATGCTATTGTCCGGCAGCCCCTGCTGGGAGGTGATGCGGGTGAATTTTCCCTTTTCCAAATGCAAAAGCCCGCCGCCCAGCGTGCCCACCCACACGCTTCCGTCGGCTTCCGGCAACAGCGCCGAAACGCGCGCATTGTGCCACTCCTTCGGCAGGTGAAATTGCGTGAGAGCATCGTGGCTGAATTCCCAGACGTCGCCCGGTTCGGTCCCAAACCACAAAGTACCGCGCGGCCCCTCGGCCGTGGCGCGTACGCCGACGTACTCCACGAAACCGCGCGCACTGCCAAACGTTTGCAGTTTGCCATCTTCGTAATAATACGCGCCGGAACCGTTGCAAAACCACACGCGACCCTTGCTGTCCTGCATCATGGCGTTCGCCACGTGATCACGCAATCGATCGAGCGGAAATGACCACGTGACATCGTCATTGACGCGCCGGACCTCGTTGTTCACACAACGGAAAATCCGGCCCTGCAACGTTCCCACCCAGATTCCGTTGTCGGCGTCCGGACAAACCGTGACACTCTCGGTAAGCGGATCCGGATTCGGCGTTAATGACACCGGAACAAATTTATTTCCCACCTTCCTCGCGAGTCCGCCCGTGGCCGTGCCCACCCAGATGGTTCCCTGCGCGTCTTCGCAAACTGATTGCGCCACGTCTCCCGGGATGCCGTCCGCCGCGGTGAATTCCTTGAATTGCCGGGTTCGAATGCGCGCCAGGCCGGCTTCCTTCGTGCCGATCCATACGTTGCCTTCACTGTCCTCAAGCCAGCACGTGATGAACTTGCTCGGCAGCCCGCTTTCCAACGTCAATAATGCCGCCTTTCCATCCGGCCGAACATGCCAAAGGCCGACGCCATATTCGATGACCCACAGCCCTCCCTGCGAATCAGAATAAAATCGCAGCGCCGGACTGTCAGAATTGGGCTGGAATTGTTCCACCGATAAAACCCATCGGTCTTTCACCATCTTGCGCAGCAACCGGCCATTCCACACCCACAGCCCGCCGTCCGGAGTGGGAATCATTTGTTGCACTCCCAGCGTATCCACCGGTTTGGTCGGCGTCCGTTCGCTGAAGCCGGTTGAAGTCATCACTCCCAGGCGGCCATCGCCGGAAACCCAAATGTCGCCGGCGGCATCTTCAGTGAGGACTTCCGCGGGCAGGCCAATGTCAAATGTCTTAAACACCACGTTCGTCGGCGACACAAACTGCATACGCGCGACTTGATGATTATCCGTGATATACCACAGGCAGCGGTCGCGCGTTTGGCTGAACCGTCCCGGCTGCGGGTTCGGTGGCTGTGGCGAAAGCTCAATGCGATCCACGTCATTGACTCCTCCCGCGCGGGGAATTCGAAATAAGGCCGTGGCGTAAGCGGCGAGATAAACGGAGTTGGAATCTTCCCCAATGAATTGGCAGGGGTGCCAGCGGGGATTGGCATTTGGTTCGCGCACGAGCCGGAATTTTCCGTGGGAAAGGCTGGAAATGGATTCATTGCCCGCGGTGATCCAAAGGGTTCCGGTGGAATCCGCGCTCAGCGATTCGATCTCGACGTCCTTCAGGTCCGAAATGGACTGCGGGTTGAAGGTCACAAAACGCATCCCGTCAAATCGCGCGAGGCCGCCGCTGCGGGTGCCGACCCACAAATATCCGTCTGGCGTCTGGGCCAGGCAATTGACGGAATTCTGCGGCAGGCCGTCTTCCGAACGCCACGAATGAATCAGGTAATCGGAAGAGGAATGCGTCATGGTCTGCGCTGCCATTCGCAACGCGCCAAGCAAAAGAAAACCAACGGGCGCGCACAGACGCAATTGGCGGAACAACAGTCGTGCGGCGGGCATCATGCCAAAAAATTCTTAACGCATTTCACAGCGTGTTGCGAGTCGAATTTGGCGGCAACATTTCATCGGATGCATCTCAATTCTTGAGCCCTATACATACACTGTGATTTCAACGCAAAGGCGCAAAGAGGCCAGGACGCAAAGTGGGAACGGCAAAAACCAAAAGGTGCCGACGCAAAAAACATGCTCACTCAACAGCGATCCAAAAGGTCTCTTCGAAAACACTCAAATTCCTTGCGCCTTCGTGCCTTCGTGTCTTTGCGTTAAAGTCTTCTGAATAGTTCCCTCTTTCCACAAGAGCAAAGGCCGGACGCGTTTCCGCGTCCAGCCTTCTCTTGATCTTGACCGCTCAAAAGAAACCCCTGCTACTTCAAGCGGAAAAATGCCGGCGTTGACTGCGTCGTCGGCACCGTCAATACATTCAAGCCGTTCGCCACCGACGGCGTGCCCGGCACGGCCGTCCACGTGCCGGTCATCAGGTTGGTGGTCGATTGCAAAGTGAACGACGTGGCATTGACCGGCCACTTGAGGGTCGCTTGGGAATTCGTGTAACCGATTTGCAACGGCGGACCGCCCAGAACATTCGGTCCGGCGGCGTAAAGGGAGGCTACCTGACCGGCTGTCAGGGCACCGCTCCAGATACGCATGTCTGCGTAAGAGCCGTTGAACATCGCGTCAGGCCATTGGTCGCGTGCGAGCCAGTTGTCGGTGTCCGGCAGGCTGGACCAAAGCGAAGGATTGCTGCCAGTGCTGATGAGCTGACCGTTCAGATACAGTTTGTCCAACTGGCGATCCTGATCGTGCGTAATCACCACCTGGCTCAATACGCCCGCTTGCAGCGAGGGTCCGGTGAGCACCAATCCGCCCGGGAACCATTCCATGTGCAATGCGCCGGTGTTGCCATCGTGCGGGCTGACCATCATGTAAGTCCCGCCGCCGGTTGAGACTCCGGGGTTCGCGGCCGCACCAAAATCAAACATTTCCTGCCAGACCGCGCCGCCCTGCCAGGTCACCCAGCATTCAATGCTCGCCTCGTTCGGCAATGTGTTAACCATTCCCTGGTTGGCCGGGAACGAAACCCATCCGCTTGCCGGAGTCGGCAAGCCGTTCTGATCCGGCGGTGGATTTCCCGCCGGGGTCGTCATCTTGGAACCGTCCAATGTCACCGGCCCATTGATGGTGCCGTTGATAGTCCCTACGGAGTCATTTAAAACCGTGCCGGACGCTTCATTAAAATTATACCGATGCAACAGCGTGGGCCACGAATTGGTATCCACCACATTCACGGCTAGCGAGCCGCTCGTTCCCGAGAAGGTCGCCGTGACCATGGACACGCCAGTGTTTCGCGGCAGAAAATTGCCGTTGACCATGGTCCCCACCGACGGGTCGCCGCTGGAAACGGTCGTTTGCGACAAGGTGGTCACGTCCACTCCGGTGACGTTTTGAAAATTCGCGAGCACCTGGATGGGAACGCTCAGCCCGTGCACATCCACGTTGGTAGAGGGCGTCACAACCGTCAATGACACGAGCGAGCCCGCGTTTGTGACTACGTTGTCCGGCCCGGTTGCGGCGTCGATGGCAATTTGCAGGTCCGACTCCACACCGGAATAAATTCGGAATTCATTCAGCGAGGCATTCAGGTAAGGATCGCCGCTGCCATACCATTGAGATTGTCCGATGTAATTATCGGGATCCGGGATGGACGAAAGCGGCAGGGTCACAGTGCCAGAGGCGACCTTGCGGCCGTTCATAAACAGCGAAGCGGTTTGCGCGGAGAAATTGTAAGTCAGAGTTACACTAGTTTGTTGTCCGATCGGAACCGCGCTCGGAGCGTCGATGACGGTGTCAATGGCGCCGTGGAATTCAAAACGCAACGCATGCGTCACCGGGTTATTCGGGATCATGGTCATGTAGAGCTGCCCCTGAGTTCCGTTGTTTGTGCCAAACGCCCATAGCTCGGCAAAATCGGCAAAAGTGTCATTGTTCGTCATCCACACCTGGAACGTGGCATTGGTCAGGGACGGCATGATGCCGGAGGGCAGCGACACCCAGGCCGAACTGTTGTTGCCATCAAGGTTCAATTGTCCGCTGCCATTCAAGGCGGCCGTTGCCGTGAGATTCATCAGCGAGCCATTGGCGCCGCCCACCGAATCCGTGATCGTCGTAGAAAAAGACGGGCCATCAAAACTATAACGGTGCACCAGCGTGGCCGGTTCCGCCGCCACCGTCACGGTGAGGGCGGCCGATTGCGCCAGATAGGTCGCATGAATCGCAGTCGTGCCCGGATTTACGGCATGAAACAATCCATCCGTCCCGAACGAAACCACGTTGGTATTGTCCGCCGAATACGCGATTCCCGGCAGGGTTGAAATATCCACTGAGTTCGTCAGTGAGGCGAAGGACCCGATGATAACTGGAGAAAATTTGCCGCCCGCAACCGCGTTGGCGGAATTGTTGAACTGGATCGAAGACAGCGCGCCCGCATTGGCGCTGGTGGAATTCGCACCCGCTTCGTAATCCGCTTCCACCTGCACGGGCGTTACCGGAGTATTGTAAATGCGGAATTCATCGATGGAACCATTGTAATAGGGATCCGGAAACTGCGAGCGCCCGATGTAATCATTGAATGTGTGCCCCACGCCCTGCGGCGTCGCGGTGAAATTTCTCACGAAACCCACCAGCTTGCCGTTGTCGAACAGCGATCCCGTTTTTGCCACGGCATCGATGCTGAACACGAGGTGGTGCAATTGGCCGGGCGCCGGTTGCGGCCCCGTCATGGCGCCACCGGGATTGATGTCCGCGCGATAACTCCCACTCACGCCATCGTTCAAACACAGATAAAACCAGGTCAGGCCGTTTCCGCCCGTGCCCCCGGCTCCACCGGTCCCCTTGCCACCCTGGTTGGTGCCGAAATCAAACAAACGCGCCCAGGTTGGATTCGCCGTCGGAGTTGTCCAAATCTCGAACGTGATCGAAGTGTAATTGCTGATGATATCGTCCGGCAGATAGACGAAACCGCTGGAGCCGTTCAGTACCACAGTGCCATCTCCAGGATACGAAGCGCCGGGATACAACGCCCCGTTTGCGCCCCCCACCGAGTCGACCGCGTTGGTGGTGCTGATCGAATCATTGAAACTATAATCATGCGTCAACGCTCCCTTCGTCATGGGCGCCATCGCTAGAAACGCGACGACCCATAGGCTTCTAACCAGGGATTCTGAGATCTTAAGTGAAGTTCTTTTCATAAGGTGCTGTGTTGGATTGGGGATGCAGGAGCCCAAGCTAACTGAAATGCGCTTTTGGTGTCATGGCACATGAAGTGGCCTCATTTTTTGCGCGTGCCGGGGGGCCACTTTATGTGCCATGACAAACTGGAGGAAAATCGGATTAAATAATCACACGTTACACACTCACTGCACGAAAACCCTGTTTGAAGCACCGCTGAAACATCGGCACCAACCCATGCAGACGCCATCGTCAAATTTTAAAGCGCGAATCCCGAACAACCAAGGAGCCCGGCGCGCCTCCGGCTTCACTTTGATTGAACTGCTGGTGGTGATCGCGATCATTGCGATCCTGGCGGCGATGCTCCTGCCTGCGCTGGCCAAGGCCAAGCAACGGGCCAAGCAGATTTCCTGTGTCAACAACATGAAACAGATTGGCATTGCGCTCGTGATGTATACGAGCGACTGGAACCAATATCCCGGCTGTCTGTCCACGGTCACGCCCAATGGCTATTTCGTCTGGCCTACTCGTCTGCTCAGCCTCATGGGCGGCAATCGCAAGGCCTTCAGTTGCCCAGCGGCGCAGACTTGGACGGCGTGGGACACCAACCTGAACGTCAACAGCGCCGGCGCCGGCACGCTCGGGGGCACCGGTCCGGACGGATTCGATCCCTATGGCGTCACCAGGATCTCTTTCTTTGGACTGGGCTACAATGATTGGGGCATTCATTACCAGGGCGGTTCCATTGGGGTAACCCGGCCGCAATTGGGCCTGGGCGGAGATGTGGACGGAGGTTCCTATCAAGGGCCGATCAAGGATAGCATGGTGAAAAGTCCGGCGAACATGATCGCGATTTGCGATGTCCCGTCGGTCGCTCAAAACATGACGCCCAACTACAACGCTGATTCGGACCCGGCGGACGTTAACACCGGGACCGGGCATTCGGCCTGCCCGTCTAACCGCCACAATTACCGGAGCGATGTTTTATCCTGCGACGGTCATGTGGAATCGCCCAAGCGCAATGATTTGCGTAGTCCCACGGACCTCACCTGGCGCGCCCGCTGGAACAATGACAATGACCCGCACACCGAAAAAGGCAGCTGGCAAGGCAATCCTCCCTGGATCAATACGCTGGATCAGTAGGCCAGTCGAGAATCTCAAGTCCTTCCATTTTCGGGAGAGAGCGTAGCTCATTTGCAGCTTCTAATTCTATCTACTTGTCCCGACCTTTAAGGCCGCACCGCTGGCCCGGTCCAATGCGATCAATCCGCGCATGACATCTGCGATTCAGCCTGAAGGCGCAACGCGAAACCGGACAGTTAAGAAGTCATTCCGCGAACGCCGTCACCACCCTGAAGCAGTTTCAAAAAAAGTCCCACCTTTTCAGGCGGGACAGTCTTGAAGAATTGGAAGAGGTTAAGATAGCGATTTCTACGGGCTGAAAATCACCACGCCATTGCCGCCCGGATTGCTGACGGCGGTGTTATTGCTGTAGCCAAGATGAGTGACCAGGTGTGACTTGAAGATGCCGACCGCCGCATTTCCATTGTGGCTGATGTTGGCGTTATCATGAATGTTGCAGCCGTCGTCAACCTGATTGAGATTGTTCTGAAAGGTGATGCCATTGCTCCCATTGTAATCGATGGTGCAGGCACTGATGTTGGCCCCGTTCGAGCCGTCAATCCCGATGCCTCCGACACCGCGAGGGCCGGTATTGTTCTGATGAACCCAGCAGTTATGGACGGTGCAATTATGGCTGCCAGTATCAATGGTCAACCCTTCCGCTCCATTACTATACATTTGCCCGTCCAATATCTGCTGGTCCGTGCAGGCTGATTGCGAGATGCCACACACATAATTGTTGTAGCACAGACAGCCCTGCACAACGGCTAGGCTGGTGTGATCCAATAGCAGGCCGGTGTTATCGCCGCTGTTGTGGAACTTGGAATTGGTTATGTTATTCCCCGTGCAATTGAGGACCGCCATACACGGACCGTGGGTGCCGGAGCCTCCTCCGTCAATTTCGATCTGATCAATATGAGTGTGGCTCCCGTGCACGGTGAGGCCGGAAGTCGTCCCGGCAATTTTCCGGACGACGGCGCCTCCCGCGCCGCTGATTGATCCTGAGTTGAACCAGATATCGATGTAGGCACCGATGTAGTGATTTCCCGGCGCGAGCACCAGCGAATCGCCGTCGACGAGCGAGTTCACCTGCGACTGGAAGTAGGTGGTTTGATCCATACTGGACGCCACAATTGTGACGGTTTTAGCTGGCGCTTGCACCGCAAACAACACGGCACCGGCTAACGATGACAGGGATATAGCGAGATATGTTTTCATGCATTGAATCCGTTTTGGTTGAGTGGCCGAGGAATTTGTAGCGGAAGCAACAGGATGTGTAATGACACATAAAACGCTCCCACAGTCATGGGCGCATCTCAAAATTTGAACGGTTTCAGCCACGGAGTGGCGATAGATGGTAGCCCATGGCGTGAGCCATGGGAATGACGGCATAAGGGGGGAAACGAGCCGCGGAGCGGCGAAAGAAGGCTTCACGGCATTTTCTTTCGCCCCATCCGGGGCTTGACAATTTCCACGTTCGGTTCCCACGGCTCACGCCATGGGCTATCCTCTTTCGCTGCTCCGCAGCTATTTCCTAAGTTTTTTTCCAACGTGCAATTTTTGATATGCGCCCCACAGTCATGAAAGGTTCAACCGCTTCTTGCTTCTAACGGCAAACTCCACAAAAATAACGCACTGAATGAGCGAACCGATTCCTTATTTCGATCTACCGGCGCAAATACGCAACCTCCGCAAGGACCTCGATGCGGCCATCGCCCGCACGCTGGACAATTGTTCCTTTTGCCTCGGGCCGGATGTGGTCCAATTCGAAAAGGACTTCGCGAAATTTGTGGATGCACAGCATTGTGTCGGCTTTAACAGCGGCACTTCGGCACTGCATGTCGCCTTGATTGCGCTTGGGGTCGGCGCGGGCGATGAAGTCATCACCACGCCCTATACCTTCGTGGCGACTAGTTGGGCGATTTCCTATGTCGGAGCGAAGCCGGTGTACGTGGACATCGACGATGCCACCTTCAACATCGATCCCAAACTGGTGGAACGCGCCATCACGCCTCGAACAAAAGCGCTCCTGCCGGTGCACCTTTATGGACATCCTGCAGACCTCGATCCGTTGCTGGAGATTGCCCATCGGGCAAAACTTCCGCTGGTTGAAGATGCCGCCCAGGCGCAGGGCGCGACCTACAAGGGCAAGCCGGTGGGCACCTTCGGGGAAATGTCCTGCTTCAGTTTTTATCCGGGGAAAAATCTGGGTGCGTGCGGCGAGGGCGGCGCGCTCGTCACGAACAACGCGGCTTACAATGCCCGGGCGCGCTCCCTGCGCGAACACGGTTCGACCGTTCGCTATTACCACGATGAAGTGGGTTTCAACTATCGCATGGAAGGCATCCAGGGAGCGGTGCTGGGCGTGAAGTTGAAACATCTCGCCAAATGGAACGAGCGCCGCCGCGCCGTCGCGAAAACCTACACCGAGCTGCTTTCTGAAACCCCACTGCAGCTTCCACGCGAAGCTGCCTATGCCCAAAGCGCCCGCCACATTTACGTCGTGCGCCATCCGCGGCGGGATGAATTGAAAAAACATCTCGAAGCCAATGACATTGGTTGCGCACTTCATTATCCTGTTCCGTTGCACCTGCAAAAATGCTACGCCTCGCTCGGTTACCAGCCGGGCGATTTTCCCGTCGCGGAAAAAGCGGCGCGCGAATGCCTCAGTCTCCCGACGTATCCCGAACTGACTGATCGCCAAATCCAGCGGGTCGCAGACGTCATCAAACAATTTTTTAAGAACAAATAACCGGCGGTTTAGTTTCGAGAAATGTTTCCCGCGAGCGTCTTTGCGCCCGAATTTCCGGCTGGTATGATTCAATGGCGAGAACTCGCGGAGGATGAGATAGATTGCCACAGAGGCACAGAGATCTTGGAGATTCAAAGAGACTACGGAAAATATTTCCACACAACCGTTCCTGTTCTGTGCCTCTGTGGCAATCATAGCGGGCGACACCCCATTTACTTCCCGGCGATTCTGAGCGAGATTTTCACCGCGTATATTTATGGAAGTCTATTTCAAAGAACTGATTTCAAAAGATGCTTCGCTGGAAAAACTCGTGGAAGACCTCGAGAGAGTGGTCCAGGGCGCGGACGACTTCGCCAAATCCTTGAGCGTGAACCTCGCCGAGCCGCGTTCTGAAATCGCGCAACGTCTCGAAAAGTTGAAAGAACGTTGCGACCTCATCAAGCGACAAATCGTCGCCCGAGCGCAAGCCGCGGACCAGACGGTCAGAAAGTATCCTTATTCATTTGTCGCCGGCGCGGTTGTGCTTGGGATGTTCGTGGGATGCCAGCTGCGCAACCGGCGATAACGTACTGCCGGCATAGCGGAGTTCCCGCATCGCTCAGAAGCGTTGTAGAAATTTCTACTTCTTCACCGGAACCAGACAAGTCACGACCGTGCCTTCCGGATCGCCAGGTTTGATTTCCAATGAGGCGCCAATCAGATTCGCGCGGTAATTCATGATGCGCAATCCCATGCCCGCGTTTCGCCCCACCACGGAGGGAAACGGCGCGCCGCTGTTTCGGATCGTCAGCGCGAGCTTGCTGGCTCCGTTGGACAGTTGAATGCTCACCTGCTTCGCCTTGCCGTGTTTGATCGCGTTGGTGAGTGCTTCCTGAGTGATCTTGTAAAGCTGCTTCACAGTGTTGGTCTCCAGCGGCGGAATGGCCTCGTCTGACTGGAACCGGCAATTGATACCAAAAGATTCCTTCACGTGGTCCGCCAGTTTTTCGATGGCCGAGGGCAAATCGTTTTCACTGAAGTCCAGCGTGGCCAGGTCGCGCGCCAAATCGCGGGCATGGCTCATCGCCTGTTCGAGCAATTCGTGAATCTTACCGGCGTCACCGGATTCGCTGGCGCGCTGTTTGGTCAGCCGCAATTGCAGGCCCTTGGCCATCAGCGCGATGCCGGCCAGTTTTTGCCCGAGGTCATCATGCAAGTCCAGACCGATGCGGCGGCGTTCCTTTTCCGTGATGTCGAGCAGTTCATGCTCCAGCCGGCGGCGTTCAGCGATTTCCGACTTCAACCGCGAGTTCGCCGTTGAAAGGTCCGCCGTGCGTTCCTGCACGCGTCGTTCCAGTTCCTCGTGCGAACGGCGCAATTCGGCTTCGGCTTTTTTTCGCTGCGTGATGTCCGTGATCGAACTGAGCCATCCACTCACGTTGTCAAAGCTATCGCGCAACGCCGTGACCAGCACAGACACGTCAAAACGTTCGCCCGAGCTCCGGCGGAAACGCAGTTCGAATCCGTCGGTAGGCACTACGCCTTCGATGACGCGAGCCATCGCCGACGTGATGACTTCCACTTCATCCTCCGGCCAATAGGGGAACGGCGCTTTTGTGCCGATCAACTCGGCTTCGTTCCAGCCGACCATTTCGCAAAAAGCCGGATTAACATAAGTCAGCTTGCCATCCAGGTTCAGGACCACGATGCCGGAGGGAATGGAATTTTCGATCGCGGAACGGAACGCGTGTTCCTCCCATAATTTCTTCTCGGTTAATTTCCGCGCGCGACGCACCTCCGCATCGCGCAGCTCGCGTTCCACCGCCGGTCCGAGCCGCGTGAGATTGTCCTTCATCACGTAGTCGTGCGCCCCGGCTTTCATCGCGGCTACGGCGGTATCATCCGTGATGTGCCCTGAGACAATGATGAACGGAAGGTCGAGCCCTTTTTCCTTTACCAGGGCCAACGCACTGAGGCCGTCAAACTGCGGCATGACATAATCGGCGATGACGACGTCCCATTCCGAACGTTCCAGCGCGGCAGCCAGCCCTTCGCCGGTTTCCACCCGTTCACACTGGGTTGAAAAACCGGTGCGTTGCAAGGCGAGTTCCAACAGGGCGGCATCGTTCTCCGAATCTTCCACCAGCAAAACCCGCAATGGCCTCGTCATATTCATTTTGGCGGCGGCACCGGTTGATTTAGCATCAGCCAATATAGCCCCAACTGCCCCACCGCGTCCATGAACGCCGTAAAATCCACCGGCTTCTGGACGTAGCTGTTCGTCCCGAGCTTGTAGCCGTTGATGACATCCCGCTCTTCGTTTGACGAGGTGAGAATCACCACCGGCAGCAGGCGCGTGCGTTCGTCACCGCGGACGCGGCGCAAGACCTCCAATCCGTCGACCTTCGGCAATTTCAAATCCAGCAGCACCACCAGCGGAAGCTCCCGCGTGTCGCGCCCGGCGTGAGGACCGGTGCCGAACAGATAATCCAGCGCCTCTACGCCGTCGCGGGCCACCACGACATCGTTGGCCACATTATATTTTTTCAACGCGCGGAGCGTGAGGTATTCATCATTGGCGTTGTCCTCCACCAACAAAATTGTTTTCCGGTTCATACGCGTCTCTGAAAAATTCAGTTCGCCTGATTAGAAGAGCCCCTGGTTGATGGCAAGGTAAAATAGAACGTGGCCCCCGAGTTTACCTTGGCGTCCGCCCAGACCCGTCCGCCGTGCCGGTTGATGATGCGTTGCACAATCGCCAGGCCGACGCCGGAGCCAGCAAATTCCGAAGCCGAATGCAACCGCTGGAACACGCCAAAAAGTTTCGCCGCGTACGCCATGTCAAAACCCACTCCATTATCCCGCACGAAGTACGGTGAAGTGTCGCCGTTTGAGCGGCCAAACTCGATTTTCGCGTCCGGACGTTTGCGCGTGAATTTCCACGCGTTGCGCAGAAGATTATCCATGACCTGCCGCAGCAGGCGTTCGTCACCAGTGGCGACGACTCCCGGCGAAATCGCGAATTCCACCGTGCGGCCCGGCTCCGTTTTCGCCAGGTCGCCGGCGATGTCCTGCACTATCGAGCTCAGGTTGATGTCGGCATGTTGGATTTCACTGCGGCCCACGCGCGAGAGTTTCAACAAATCTTCAATCAGCTTGTCCATTTGCACCCCGGCGTCGCAGGTGCGGCGGAGGTAATCCTGTCCGCGAGCGTCGAGCTGCGGGCGGTATTGTTCGAGCAATACTTCGCTGAAGCCGCGAATCGTCCGCAAAGGCGCGCGCAAATCGTGAGAGACCGAATAACAAAACGCTTCCAATTCCTTGTTCGTGCCCTCCAACTGCGCCGTTCGCTGCTGGACGTGTTGTTCAAGCTCCTGGTTTAATTTACGGAACCGGTCTTCCGCCGCTTTGCGTTCCGCGACGGCTGCCGCCATCACCAGTGCTGTGAGTGTGGCGACACCTACATAAATCTGCAGCAGCAGGAGCGAGCTGTTTTGGTCAGCGACTGCAAAATCGCCAAATCCGTGCGTCGTACCATTGATGGCGAGACCGGCCATGACCGCGATGAATGCCATCGCTCCGTGAGCTTCAAATCGCAATGCCGCCCACACGAGAAAAGGGATGAATAAGAACACCAGCGGATAATGTT
Source organism: Verrucomicrobiia bacterium (assembly GCA_036272195.1). GTDB lineage: Bacteria > Verrucomicrobiota > Verrucomicrobiia > Limisphaerales > DASXHY01 > DASXHY01. The sequence continues at coordinate 13,695 of DATAZE010000063.1, forward strand.
TCGCACCAATCGAAAATATATTCGAAAAGTTTATCGCCGAAATCACCAGCAGAGACATTAGCAGAGCCAGCGCTTCCAGAGTGCGGTTGGCTTCAAAGCGCTCGAGGGGCTTCGTCCACCAAAGCGAAACCAGCGGCCCCAACAACACCACTCCCACCATGTCGCCCATCCACCACGTCAGCCAGGCTGTAAAGTAGGTTTGTTTTGCCAGAAAACCGCATCCCAGCAAGATTAGCGTCCCGATCGTTGCGCTGATGGCCGTGCTTAAAAAACCGGCAAGAAAGGTATATCGAAAAACGTTGCCCACCCGCTGGAACGCCTTGATTCCGCCGGCGAAACGATTCACCAGCCACGCGGCTGCCACTGCTTCCAAGGTATTCCCGCCCGCAAGCCCAATCGCCTGGAGGATTCGCAACCCGGTCGGCGCTCCATCGGGCAAGGTAGTGGTCATGTTGACGACGAATGCGCCGATGAGCACCGCCGGCCAGAATTCCACCCCCCAAACGAGCAGCGCCGCCAGCGCAATCCCGCTGGCGGGCCAGATGGGGGAAATGCTCGAATGAATATTCGCCAGCATTAATCCCAATTTCCCAGCAATAAAATACGCCGCCGCCAAGACGACAATTCGCAGGGATTTCGCAATGACTGGATTCACAGGAGATTCAATATAACACGCGCGCGGAAAGATAAATCCTTTCGTTCGCACCACGTTGGACGTGACTCGATGCCTCGCTTTTTCTGGCGGCGGTAAAACACTTTCAGCCAGATTCATCCGGACCGAATTGTCGTGTCGCAAAGGATATCTTTCTCCGACGATTCCCCTCAATATCCTAAACGAAGCGACGCGGCCCCATAGGGTGAGAACCCCAATTAATGCATTTACGATTGGCAATATTCGATTTACAATTCGACGGCATCGCGAAACTTGCAACTGATAACCCGAAACTCGAAACTTAAAATGGGCCGGCTGGACGTTCGCAAAACTTACAAGCTCTACATCGGCGGAAAATTTCCCCGCAGCGAAAGTGGCCGCTATCTGCCTGCCAAATCCCCGCGCGGCGAGCACCTCGATAACTACGCCCATGCCTCCCGCAAGGATTTCCGCGATGCCGTCACCGCCGCCCGCGCCGCCACGGCTGGCTGGAGCAAGGCCAGTGCTTACAATCGCGGGCAAATCCTCTATCGCGCCGCCGAGATGCTGCAAAACCGCGAGGTGGAACTCACTGCTGAGATTGCCCGCTCGACGGGCGCAAGCGCCGCCAAATCCAAACGTGAAGTCTCCGCTGCGATTGATCGGTTGGTGCATTTTGCCGGTTGGACGGATAAGTATTCGCAGGTATTCGGGAGCGTGAACCCGGTGGCCAGTTCGCATTTTAATTTCACCACCCCGGAGCCCACGGGAGTCGTGGTGGTTCTCACGCCGGACGAACCTTCACTGCTCGCGCTCGTGTCTCTCATCGCGCCAGTGATTTTGAGCGGCAACGCGGCGGTGGTCATTGCCTCCGAAAAATTTCCCCTCCCGGCGGCAACCTTCGCGGAAATTCTCGCCACCAGCGACCTTCCGGGAGGCGTGGTGAATATCCTCACCGGAAAGCGCGCCGAACTCGCGCCACACATCGCCAGTCACATGGACGTAAACGCCATCGTGGACGGGAGTGGTCACGCCGATCTCGGCGCGAAACTGCAAAGCGGCACCGCAACGAATTTGAAACGCTACGCCAATCATTCCCTGGCGCCCGCCGAATGGTTCACACCGACGCCGGAAGATCCGTATTGGATTTTGGACACCGTCGAGTTCAAGACGGCGTGGCATCCGATTGGATTGTGAAGCCGGTTAAATGAGTCGCGGCTTTTGCCCTCATTTAACTTATTTAATCAGTTAACTCATTAACTACTTCCACTCCCCTCTTGCGCCCTTCATTAGAGCGACGCATACTTCGCGGGCATTTAAATATGAACACAGCACCCATCCGAGTCGCGGTCACCGGCGCTGCCGGGCAAATCGGTTATTCCCTTCTTTTTCGCATCGCCTCCGGCGCGATGTTCGGCCCCAACCAGCCGGTCATCCTGCACCTCATCGAAATCCCGGACGAAAAGGCCATGACGGCCTTGCAAGGCGTCTGCATGGAACTCGAAGATTGCGCGTTCCCGTTGCTCAAAGGCATCGTGCCCACCTCGAGCCTCGATGAAGGCTTCAAAGGCGTGAACTGGGCGCTGCTGGTCGGCGCAGTGCCGCGCAAAGCCGGCATGGAGCGAAAGGATTTGCTCGGCATCAATGGAAAAATTTTCACCGGCCAGGGCCAGGCCATCGCGAAGCATGGCGCGAGTGATGTCCGCGTGCTCGTGGTCGGCAATCCCTGCAACACCAACGCGCTCATCGCGATGAGCAATGCGAAAGGTGTGCCGAAGGAGCAATTTTTCGCCATGACCATGCTCGATGAAAATCGTGCCCGGACTCAACTCGCGAAAAAAGCCAGCGTTGATGTCACCGCCGTTTCCAATCTCGCCATCTGGGGAAATCACAGCTCCACGATGTATCCCGATTTCTTCAACACCAAAATCAACGGCCGCCCGGTGCCCGACGTCATCAGCCATCGCGAATGGCTGGAGAAGGATTTTATCGCCACCGTGCAACAGCGCGGCGCGGCGATCATCAAAGCCCGCGGCCTCAGCAGTGCTGCCAGCGCGGCCAACGCGGTGGTCGATACCGTCCGCAACCTCACCACGCCGACGAAAGCCGGCGATTGGTTCAGCGTTTCGATTTGCACGCCGGGTGATTACGGGATCGAGAAGGGCCTGATTTTCAGCTACCCCATTCGCACTGACGGCAAGAAATGGGAAATTGTCCAGGGCGTTCCGCTCAACGACTTCAGCAAGGCAAAAATCGCCGCGACCGAAGCCGAGTTGAAGGAAGAAAAATCCCTCGTGGCCGAATTGCTGCCGAAGTGACAGAGATTTCGCCATCGGAACTGCCGCGGCTCATTGAGCTTCCGCTCACGCGCGCCGATGGCACCGCCAAAGACGTCGAAGAAATCTGTCGCATAGCCCGCGAGCAGAAGCTTTACGGCGTGTGCGTGCCCAGTTCGCGCGTTGAACTCGCCGCTTCATTCCTCGACGACACGGAAATTAAAGTCACTGCACTCGTCGGACTTGCTGGCTCGGAAGACAGCGATGTCAAACGTTATGAGACCGAAGTGGCGGTTGATTTCGGCGCGCAGGAAATCGAAGTGTGCTTGAACGTCGGACGGTTGAAAGACGGCGATGGTAAATATGTTCTTCGGGAATTGCGCGACCTCGCGGAAGCCGCTGATGAGCGCATCGTCAAAGTCGAGATCAGGCCTCGCTTGCTCAGTCGAGAAGAAATGACACTCGCGTGCCAGTTGGTCATCGATTCCGGCGCACACTTCGTGAGCCTGAGATATATCAGCGGCACAAAAGTGGACGATGTAATATTGTGCCGCGAAGCTGTGGGGCCAAATTTCGGCGTCAAAGCCGGCGAGGAAATTCTCGATTCTAAAACCGCCCTGGCCCTGCTCGCAGCCGGCGCGACACGCTTGAGCGCCTCGAATGGGGCTTATCCCCTATCCGCCTGAGCGGAACAAAAGGCCTTTTTCGGGCATCTTATCCCCAGTAGCGCGAAGCCACGAACCGCGCTACCGTCTATCACATGTTCATCACCGGACTCGGAACTGCCGCGCCGCAACATCGCTATACGCAAGCGCAGTGCTGGGACGCGCTCCAGAATTCCGCGCGGTTTCAAGAACTGACCCCCCGCTCCCGTGCCATTTTGAAAAAAGTTCTCACCAGCGCCAACGGCATTGCCACTCGCCATTTGTCATTGGAGAACTTGAATGACGCTTTCGACCTCACACCGGATGCCTTGCACGCGCGATTCATCAAAAACGCGCCGCTGCTCGCCGCGCAAGCTGCTGAACGCGCTTTTGCCGACGCCAAAATTAAGCCCTCGGAAATCGACGCCATTGTCGCCAGCACCTGCACGGGTTATCTCTGCCCCGGACTCACCAGTTATGTCGGCGAGCGGCTCGGCTTGCGCAAAGACGTGATGACTTTCGATCTGGTCGGGCAAGGCTGCGGCGCGGCGTTGCCGAATCTTCGGGTGGCGGACGCCCTGCTGGCTTCCGGACGCGCCGAGCGCGTTCTGTCTGTGTGCGTCGAAATTTGCAGCGCGGCCATGTATCTCGACGACGACGTCGGCGTTCTCATCAGCGCCTGTCTTTTTGGAGACGGTGCGGGGGCCGCAGTGCTTTCCCACGAACCTGGCAGCCATCGCTCCGTGAAATGGAAAATCGGGGGCTCGTTCACCGAGCCTACCGACCGTGACCTCCTGCGATTCGAGCAAAAAAGCGGGATGCTCCGCAATATTCTCGCGCCGCAGGTGCCCGCCCTCGCCGCACAACACGCCGGAAAATTGTTCACCGACACTCTCGCGCGCGCCGATGTGGATCGCTCGCAGGTCGCCGGCTGGGTCCTGCATCCTGGCGGGCGCGATGTACTCACGGCCCTGCGCGACGCGTTGGGTTTGAATGACCACGATGTGCGCTGGAGCGAAGCCGTGCTGCGCGAATACGGCAACGTGAGCAGTTCCTCGGTTTATTTCGTTTTGCAACATGCGCTGAACGACAGCGTGCCACCCGGCCTATGGTGGATGAGTTCGTTCGGCGCGGGGTTCAGTTGCCACGGCGCGCTCTTGGAGGTCGGCTGAAATGGTCCGCAGTCTTCATCGCGAATTTGTCGACGAATTGCCCCCGGAACACCCGGGCGCTATTCAGACTCGCCGCGACCTGCGCCGCCTCAACACGCTAATGGGCCATGCCGGAATTATTACTCGCTCGCTCAAGAAAGCTTTTCCCAATCAACCTGCTTCACGCATGGTCGAAATCGGCGCAGGTGATGGCGAAGTCCTCCTGCGAGTAGCGCGACGCCTGGCCCCCTCCTGGCATGACGTGGACGTCACCTTCGTCGATTTTCACGAACTGCTGCGCGACAAAACCAAGGCTGATTTTGCCGCGTTGAGTTGGGGAGTTCATTCCGTGAAGGGCGACATTTTTCAATGGCTGAACGACACTGCCGGTGAAAAAACCGATGTCGTTATAGGCAACCTCGTTCTGCATCATTTCAGCGATGCGCAATTGACCAATCTATTCGAGGAAGCAGCTAAGAAAGCCTCGGCCTTCATAGCCGTGGAACCGCGGCGCAGCCGTTGGCCATTGTTTTGCACGAACTATCTTTCCGTCATCGGCTGCAACCCGATCACCTGTCATGATGCGCCCGTCAGCGTCCGCGCCGGATTCATCGGTCGCGAACTTTCCGCACTCTGGCCGGTGGATGGCCAGTGGGAATTGGTCGAACGCCGGGCCGGTCTCTTCAGCCACCTGTTCGTCGCGCGGCGAAAAATTTGAGTATGGCTTCGACCGGACCCATCACGATTGTGGGTGGCGGACTGGCAGGCCTGACCCTCGGCATCGGCCTGCGCCAACGCGGCGTCCCTGCCACCGTCTGGGAAGCGGGCGAATATCCGCGGCATCGCGTTTGCGGCGAATTCATCAGCGGAAACGGCCTTGAAGTATTGGATCGGCTCGGCTTGCGCCCATTGCTCGATGCGGCCGGCGCCGTCAGCCTGGCCAGCGCCGCTTTTGTTTCCGGCCCGAACCGTTCTCCCGTGCGCCAGCTGCCATCGACGGCGCTCGGTCTCTCGCGTTATAAATTGGACGCCGCGCTCGCGGAAGAATTCCAACGGCTCGGCGGCGAGTTGCACACCGGCTCCCGCTGGAATTCCGCCGGAGTTCAGGCTTCAGCCGGTTCCAACGGTTCCGAAGGCACGGTGCGGGCCACCGGTCGGCAGCCGCAACCCACCGAAAATGGCTGGCGCTGGTTCGGCCTCAAAGGCCACGCCACAAACATGGAATTGTCGGCGGACCTTGAGATGCACATTTCGGCGGACAACTACATCGGCGTCAATCGAATCAACAACGGCGAAGTAAACATCTGCGGACTTTTCCGTCAACGCACCGGCCAGGCACCCGAAGCAGGATTTGATTTGCTACACGGCAAACCAGATTCTCCATTGGGCGAACGGCTGGCGTCTGCGCGATTTGATAAAAGCTCGCTTTGCTCCGTGGCCGGACTTTCGCTAAAACCTCGTCGTGCGGCGGACAAAACGGAATGTTGCATCGGAGATTCCATCACCATGATTCCGCCGGTCACCGGAAATGGGATGTCCATGGCTTTCGAATCCGCCGAACTGGCCATCGATCCGCTCGCGCGCTACAGCCGCGGCGAAATCAATTGGGCGGAAGCTCGCGAGGCTATCGCTCGCGCCTGTGACGCCGCCTTCGCTGAGCGGTTGGCGTGGGCGCACCGTTTGCAATGGCTGATGTTTTCGCCCGTGCTGCGAACGCCCATCGGAAAATTTTTGCTGAGCGCTGATGGCATCTGGAATTTTCTATTCGCGAAAACACGATAATTGGCTTTCGGCGCCGGATTAGTGGCACATTTACTCACCGATGAAACGTGAGCATATTAAAATCATGAATAAGACGGCGTTTTCCATCTTCTTCAGAATTTTGCCGCTTTTTCTTTCGGCGGCGGCGCTCTTATTCACCTTACGGGCCTCAGCCGATCTGGTCCTCACCAATGACACGATGGTAACGACGTGGTCTGATTCGTTCAGCCGGGAGGCTTATGGCCAGAGGCAGAATTTTTTCCTCGGGAGTTTTTTTATCAATTACTATCCGCAATATTTTATTTCTTATCGCGACCACAGCCGGGGCGGAGCTTCGAATCTCGAAATGCTGACCAACCGCCTGCAAAAGTACGGCATCCCGGATGCCGGGGCATCCCACGGAAAAACCAACAGCTTGAATATTTTCTACGTGAGTGGGAATGGCGATAACGATATGGATGATTCCTACGATTCCAATTCGATTTATGGTTTTTTTAAGGGCCTGCTCCAATATCCAACCAACACCTATAATCGCTTTGGATTACTGACCAATGACTGGAGCCAGCCGAACCCGCAAGCGCTGTATCAAAGCGTGGTGATTGGAGATATTCCGTACCACAAACTCGACGGTTACCCCGCTGCTCGCGATTATTCCAATGGCGGACGCAATGCGGCTATCGAGGATGGCGTTCCGTTTGTGGATACGTGGTCCAATCTCCTGAGCGTTGTCACCAACGCTTATTTCAACGGCCCCAATCTTTGGTTCAATGCTCCGGCGTTCGATCATCCGGCAAATGAACTGCACCTTCTCTGGACTTTGACCACGTTACGGAGCCTGGGTGTGGACACGAACACGTACACCGCCGTCATTGATTTCAATGGAGCGACCGTGTCGTCTACCAATCATTGCACCGTCACAGCCCTCGCGCGCAACGAGAACAGCATCTCGTTCACTTTCCACGCGGATCGAATGGCGCCCGGGTTTTATGTTCCGGATGGCGACATCACCAATGACTGTCGCGGCGCTTTCACCTTGATGCCTTCGCTCGGCAATCAGTTCTGCGAAATTCTGAGAATAACCAATCTTCCTGCGGGAAATTACGCGCTCAATATGGATGGCAGCAACGTGGTGACGGTTTCGTCCGCGCAATTCGCCGCCGGATACAATAGTTTCACCAACTACAGCGGGCCGTTTTGGGCGCAAAAGAAAGAGATCCTCGGGTTGATGTGCGACATGGCTGATTTTCTGCGCTCGGACGCTTCAACCCACGCTCATCCCGGCGATAATCAATTGATGGTCGATTACGAAGCCTACGCCTCAGCCCGCTGGCCGACGAATGCGGGTATGGATCCTTACATTGGGTTGATGTCGGATCGCGAAGCGGAGCTGCAAGCTGAAGATATTTTGATCCACTCGGCGGCACAGCAGACGAATCACACCTTCACCGTCACTCTGTTACCACCGCCGCCCTCTCTGAATATCGGAAGAGCTGGAAATGAAACAGTGCTTTCATGGACCAACCCCTCCTATCTGCTTCAATCTGCAACTTCTCTTTCAGGACCCTTCACCACCCTCCCAAGCGCGACCAATCCCTACACGAATCCCCTTTCCGGGCCGACAGAATTTTTTCGCCTGATAACGAATCAATAATCTTTCGCGTTCTAAGTGCCTTTCACAAGGCTACTCGCCCGCTGATTTCGGCCCGGAAACTGCTTAATACGATAGGGAGAATCTTTAGTTAACGTAAATTAAATGCATAACATTCGGACTCATCAAGGCCATGAAATAGGGACTGGAAACGGTCATCCAATGAAAGTTCTATTATTTTTGTTCACAACGGCGGTCCTGGTTTGCACCGGTACGCCGGTTTCGGCGCAATTACTCATTTATAAAGGAACCTTAAAGCAGAGCGCGTTGGGGCAGGGAGCAAGTGAGAAACTCAACTCGAGCCTTTATCTAATCATAGACCATAGTACCGCCAATACTGCCCAAATCCTGTACTCCACCAGCGGTCGCACCAAGGTGTACCACACGCTGACCGATACTAATCTTCATATCGTTCAAGTCGCGGGAGCCAAGGGAAAAACGACCGAGGCTATTGCGCACCTGGCGAATAGTTGCGATGTCAGTGAAGGCAG
>DATAZE010000064.1:0-19497 GCA_036272195.1 Verrucomicrobiia bacterium
CGCGGTTCGTTTTTAATCGATGCGAGCGGACGAAACAACCTGACCGGCAACCAGGAAGGAATGAAGGTCATTGATAAGAGTCTGAAGAAGTTCGCGATATTCGGACATTTTGAAGATGTCAAAATGGATGAAGGCCCGAAAGCGGGTGACATTCTCATCGTGCGCCTGGAGGACGCCTGGTTCTGGCTGATTCCGCTGTCGCCCAAAAAAGTCAGCATCGGTTGCGTGGTCGACCATGCGGATTTCACGCGTGCGAAACAAACGCCGGCGGAAATTTTCACGCGCATCTGGCAATCCAGCTCGGAAATGCGCGAGCGGATGAAGAATTCCAAGTTGGTCAGTCCCATCCAGGCGACGGGAGATTTTTCGTATCGCAATCGGCGGCTCGTGGGGCCGCGGCTGCTACGGGTGGGCGACGCGGCGGGCTTCATGGACCCGGTTTTCTCTTCAGGTGTTTATATCGCGATGCACTCGGGAAAGCTGGCCGCGCGCGCGATTCTGGACTCACTGGCCGCAGGCGATGATGGCCATCGCCGATTCAAACACTACGAAAAGACAATCTTCAGCGCGATGGATCTTTATTGGGAAATGATCCAGGGGTTTTACACTCGTTCGTTCATGGAATTATTCATGGAGCCGCGCGACAAATTCCAATTGCCGGACGCCATTGTCGCGATTCTGGCCGGTGAATTGGAGGGCGGTTGGAAGCTGGATTGGCGGCGAAAGCTATTCTTCTGGCTGGTTAAAATACATGGCCGGCGGCCTTTGGTTCCGGGGATTTCTTTTGCGGATAAGGCTTAAGTTCTTGCCATTCTTTGGTTTAAATATTCATTTGCCGCCAAAAATGGCACTTCGATTGCTGTCAAAAGGACGTGACACACCGGGTATTTTGCAGAAATCAGGCTGGAGCGCCTCGATGCGAAAGCAGCGAATTCACAGCCACTCGAGGAAATTATTGAATGGACTCAACCGCACGAAACGCGAGCAACCGGCAAGGCGATCAGCCGATCTCCCTGCTTTCACCCGACCTGTCGAAAATAAACTCCCTCGACACACGGATGCTGTTCGAGGCGATGCTGGACAACATCCCCGACCGGATTTATTTCAAGGACTCCCAATCCCGATTTCTTAAAATCAACAAAGCGTTGGCGGACCGGCTGGGACTGTCCAATCCGGATGAGGCCATTGGCAAAACCGATTTTGATTTTAACGCGCCCGATATGGCGCGCGAGTATTTCGAGGACGAACAGACGATCCTCCAAACCGGCGAACCGCTGATCAATAAAATCGAAAGAAAAATCCTGCCGAACGGGACGACGGCCTGGACTTCCACGACCAAAGTGCCGTTGCGCAATCGAAGGGGCGTGGTGGTCGGCATCGTGGGCATCAATCGCGATATCACCGATTTAAAAGCGGCCGAACAGAAGATTGAAAGCATCAATCGAGAATTGCGCGATGCCTCGCGGCAGGCCGGCATGGCGGAGGTGGCCACCGGCGTGTTGCATAATGTAGGCAACGTGCTCAACAGCGTGAATGTCGCCGCGGGCGTTCTTTCCGACCGATTGAACCATTCGAAATCATCGAGCGTGACGAAGCTTTCCAAGCTGCTCGTGGAGCGTCAGGGAAACCTGGGAGAATTTTTATCGACGGACGAGCGCGGCCGCACGGTGCCCGCTTATCTTCAGCAACTTTCCGAGCACCTGGAAAAAGAGCAGGCGGACATGCGCCGGGAGTTGAACGAGTTGGTGATGAACGTCGAGCATATCAAAGAAATTGTCTCCACGCAGCAGAACTACGCGCGCGTGCTGGGAGTGGCGGAAGTGGTCGACTTGTCGAATGTGCTGGAAGACGCGATCAAGATCCACGGAGGCGCTTATGAACGCCACGGCATCAAGCTGATTCGCCAATACGACCCGATTCCGCAGACGTCGGTGGACAAGCACAAGGTGATGCAAATCGTGATTAATTTTCTAGCCAACGCCAAGTACGCGTGCGACGCCGGCGGGAAGGAGCAGAAAACGGTTACGGTGCGAATCAAGCGCCTCAGCGAGAACCGGGTAAAGATCGAAGTGGCGGACAACGGGATTGGCATCGCGCCGGAAAATTTAACGCGCATTTTTTCGCAGGGCTTCACGACGCGCAAGGGCGGGCACGGATTCGGGCTGCACAGCGGCGCGCTGGCGGCGAAGGACCTCGACGGTGAGGTCAGTGCGGAGAGCGCGGGAATCGGACTGGGGGCAACTTTCAGGCTGGAATTGCCGATTGTTCAGCCGACCAACCACGAGAAAAGTTAGCCCTCCCTCTGCCTCGGAATTGAAGGCGTGTCTTAAGTTGACAGAATAATGGGTATGGGCGACAGGTTTTCAGTAACCAGACCATTATGAAAACCTATCAAGCACCGACAGAAAAGGACCGCGCATTCGCTTCTGAATTCGCCCGGACTATTTGCGAGCATTTGCAAGAGGCGAATGTTTCACCCTCAGATATCCATGAGGCTGCCACCAGACCAGCGGGCGACCTTGGCAAGCTGCTTACAACCGAAACAACGACTGACTTTGAGCAATTATTGGCCGCTGCTGTTGACGACCATCTGTTCGCGCCGGGTGACAATGAGACTGTCGGCGAAGATCACGACAACGACGAATAAGTCCAAGGCGGACACAGAAGGTCGCACCTCCGATCGTGCGGGCAAGACACCGGACGCTCCGGCGTCACTTCCCGGCGGCCGGCTCCATTAACTGCACTTGGTTGGTACCGGGGGAATTCTCGGACGGCTTGGATTCTTCTTTCTTTCCGGCGAGCAATTCTGATCTCGGCTTCAGCAGCGAATCCACTCCCCAACTCGGTATAAGATAGGTCCAGCCCTGGCACTTTTGCTCCTGCGCAAATTTATCTTTAAGCTTCTGCTGGGCATCATTGTAAATTTTGTCGATCTTCGGCTTGTCTTCCGGTTTTTCGTTTGCGCCAATGGGCCGAGGAGGGAAGTCGCCGGCGACGGAAAGCGTTACAAGGTAATCGTCATTGGTCTTCGCGCCGATGTTGAACGTGTAACTGAAGTCATCGAACGTCTCGATTTTCAGGACGGTGGGTTTATTCGTTTCAGGTTGATCCGACTTCGACTGCGGCAGCACATCGGTGAAGCTCGCGGAACCGAAGGGGCTAGTCACACCCGAGGTCTTGGAAGAATCGAGTTCCTCACCGGATTTGGCACCGACCAGTTGCCATTCGCCGGATTCGGATTGCCGGGTGAGTTTCCACGAATAGGTCGCCGCAGGGAAAATGGCTTCGATGGATTTGGGCTTTTCGACGTGGATGAAATCCTTATCGAGCCATTGCTCAGCAGCGCTATCGACGTTGTCCAGCGGATCGGAGATGAGTGCGACGTTGGCGGAGTCGGCGCCGGCTTTTACGAAGCGACCATCGGGAAAACCTTCGTCGCCTTCAGGCTGAGACGGCGCCGCGGACTTCTTCATGTGCTTTTTGCCGACCAACAAGGTGCGAATTGATTTGTTATTCTGGTCCAGGAATTCGACCACCGTCGCCGAATTGCTCCCCTGCCCCGCCGCGAGGTTCACCCGCGACAACTCGGACGCGCCAGCCTGTTCGGATTGGACGATTTTCAAATCGCGCATCTTGAGTAGGAACCCGCTGATTTGAGAAAAATTGGCCGGATAATCGCCGCGCTCGCGCACGCGCCAGAGGTCGTTTTTCTTTTCGAGGTGTAATTCATTTGTTCCATGACGGATGGAAATTTGGGCGACATCGTTGAAGGGAAAATCGCCCAGCAATTTCTTGCCGGCTTCGGCGTTGGTTTCCGCCCAGGAGGCTCTTTGGTGATTATGCAAGACCAGGCCCGCGCCGCCGATGACGATGACAATGACGATTAGAATTCCGAGTTGTTTCAGATTCATTTTGCCGAAGTGCGTTTGCGTTTGAAAACTGCCAGTCCGATTCCCGCGAGGGTGACCGCCAGGGGCATCGCGGCGATGTTAATCCATTCCATGCGGTGCTGAAGTGAGACGACGTCCCGCCGCAAATCCTTTTGGACGGTGCGCAAATCGGTGCTGATTTTCGCCTCGGTCTTTTTCAGGTTATCGATTTCCGCCTGCTGCTCAGGCGAAAGAATGAACCGTTGGTTCTGGCTTTTTTGCTGCTGCAATTCGTTGAGACGCGCGTTGGCTTTGTCGCGGCTGTCCTGCAATTCCTTGATTTTATCCATGAAGCGCGCCTGGGCCGCGGCCTCAATTTTCTTCACGCGGGTAAAGGGATGCTCGAGCACGGCGCGGCTGCGTACCGCGATCAAGTTGTTATCACCGGAAAGCTGTTCGACGAGGTTTTGGGCAAAATTTAAATTGCCGTTCATCGCCGAGGCCATGTTGCCGAACGGGGTATTGACCCGCCGGAGGGCGAAGCCGTCATAAATCATATCGGAATCGCCAACGAGAACGACGGTGTTGTTATCTTTGCTTTCCTTGAGGGAGGCATCCGGCTTCTTTTCCGCGGTCTTGTCCTTGGCGTCGTCTTTTTTCTCCACGGGCCTGCCATCGGGGAAGGCGGTTTTGAATTTGCCGGTCAACCGCACCGCGAGCGTGTATTCGACTCCGGAAGGCTTGAAATCCTTGAGGATATTTTCGCCGGAAAGATTCGCGAGCATGCCGTCCACCAATTGCGAGTCGGTCGTGCTGTGCAACAAAACGGTTTCATTCAGGCCCGCAGTGGGCGTACCGGTGAAGGCGCCGCCGGAAAAATACCAGACGTTGTCCAGTTCCGCCGTGGCGATGTCGTTGGAATTGATGCCCTCGGGCGTCAAAGCGAGCCAGACGGGATGTTGCTGCGTCGTGTCGCCCTCTTCACCAAGGTTCATGGTAAAATTGCGGTCAGCCACGACTTTGCTGGTATCAAACTGAAGGCCCCAAGCCTTGAGCAATTTGTCGAGCGAGGAACCGCTACCGGGCATCTGGCCCATCATGGGGTTCTGATTGTGGTTATCCATCTGGGACGAGGCGTCGAGGAAGGCGATGAGTTTTCCGCCACGCATCACAAATTGGTCGAGGGCGTATTGCGCGGCATCGGAAATATCGCGCGGATGAATCACGATAAGCACTTTGATGTCGTCATCGATGCCAGCCGCGTCCATGGCGACGCGTTTCACAGTGAAGTCATTTTGCAATTCGGTGACCAACTCCCACGGCGGTTGCTGCCCGCCCGGCTGGCCCATCTGTTGCATCATCGGGTTGGCTTCAGCTCCGAAGACAGGCAACGGACTCATGACGCCGATGATGGGTTTATCGGGCGTCACGGCACGGGTGATGGCCCGGGAAATATCATATTCCAATTGGCGCTCGCGGTCGGGTGAAAGAAACGGAATGGCCTGTTTGGAGTCCAGTCCCTGACTGACGGCGACGCCGAGATAAAACCGTTCGCCATCGGGAAGGTTCTGAGCATCGATGCCATCCAGACGCGCGGAATCTTCGGCGTCCGAATCGGGCTGGGGATCAATTTTTTGAATCACGACCTTGCCGTGTCCGGCCTGACGATATTCCTCGAGGAGGTCTTCGACTTTTTTCGAATAGGATTTCAAGAAAACGGCGAGAGGCGTGGCATTATCCGCTTGCGTGCAGTAGAACCGGATTTTTACGGGAGCATCAAGTTTTCCCAGGATGGCTTTGGTGCCGTCAGAGAGCGTGTAGGCCTTTTCCCTGGTCAGGTCGACGCGGTCGTGCACGGCGCTGGTGAGGACATTGAAGCCGATTAAAATCGCCGCCATGATGATGACGCCGGCGATGGAGTAGAGAATTGTTTCGAACGATTTTTTCTGCATGAAAATTCCTTTCTTAGCCCGCCCGATGTCCGCGCAGGATGACGCTCGTGGTAAACAGCGAGAATACAATGATCGAGAGGAAGAAAATAATATCGCGCGTGTCGAGGACGCCTTTTTGGAAACCGTCGAAGTGGGTCAGAAAACCAAAGGCGCTGACGAAGTCCGCGCCTTTGGTGCCGATAAGGCCGGACAAAAAGCCGGTCACACGCGGGAGGCCAGCAAGCAACAGCACGAGGCAGACGACAACAGCCATGATGAAACTGACCACCTGCGTGCGAGTCATGGCCGAGGTGATGCAACTCACCGCGAGATACGCGCCGGCCATCAGCCAACTGCCGACGTAAGCCGCGAAAATCACGCCGTTGTCCGGGAGGCCGAGGTAGTTGACCGTGATCCAGATGGGAAAGGTCAACACGAGTGCGACGCCGAGGAAGAGCCACGAGGCGAGGAATTTGCCGACGATGGCCTGCCACGCGGTGATGGGCATGGTGAGTAAGAGTTCGATGGTTCCGACTCGACGCTCTTCCGCCCACAATCTCATGCCGACCGCCGGCACCAGGAACAGATAGAACCACGGGTGCCACATGAAAACGGGATTGGTGAGCGAGGCTTCGGGCTGTTCAAAGAAACCGCCGAACATGAAAACGAAGATGCCCGAGACGAGCAGAAAAATAACGATGAAGACGTACGCCAGCGGCGATGTGAAATAGCTGGCGAGTTCGCGTTTCGTAATGGTTTTGATATTTGCCAAAGCGTTCATTGCTTCTCCTCCTTCGCAGTGTCGGGCATGGTAATGCTCCGGAAAACTTCGTCGAGCCGGCCCTCCTCCGTGTGCAATTCCTCAATGCGCCAGCCTTGTGCCGCATCGGCGATGTTGTGCGCGAGAGCGCCGTTAGCGCCCGGTTTGGGAAATGCACGAGCGGTGACGCCAGTGGCGTCCTCCTTCAGAATGACGGCGCGTTTGACGGCGCTGACCTGAGTCAATTTCTGGCTGACGATTGCGCCGGTCACTCCCGTGACGCGCAAGGTCACCGCACCGGCCCATTCGGATCTCTGCCGCAACTCGGCGGGCGTGCCGTTCGCCACGATTTTACCGCGGTCGATGATGATAGCGCGCGAGCAGACGGCGTCGACTTCCTCCAAAATGTGCGTGGAGAAAATAATGGCCTTCTTTTCGCCCATGCGGCGAATGAGGTTGCGGATTTCGTGCTTCTGATTTGGATCGAGGCCGTCGGTTGGCTCGTCGAGCACGAGCACGTCAGGATCGTGAATGATGGATTGAGCAAAACAAGTGCGATGGCGGTAACCTTTGGAAAGAGTCTCGACGCTTTGATACTGCACGGCTTCGAGGAAGCACATTTCAATGGCGCGCGCGACGGCCTTTTTCTTCGCATCGCCACGAAGGCCGCGCAATTCAGCGGCGAAAGTCAAAAAGCCGGTGACGGTCATGTCGGTGTAAGCGGGGGCGTTTTCCGGCAGGTAACCGATCAGGCGTTTGGCCGGGATGGGATTCGTGACCATGTCGAAGCCGCCGACGGTAATGGCGCCTTCGGTGGGCGGGATGAAGCCGGTGATCATTCTCATGCTGGTGGATTTGCCGGCGCCGTTGGGGCCGAGAAACCCGAGCACTTCACCGCGTTCGACCGAAAAAGAAATGCCGTCGACCGCCCGTTTGGTCCCGAAAATTTTTACCAGACTTTGAACGTTAATCATATTAGCGAGGCGCAGCGCGCCGAATCTTACCGCGAACGACCGCTCGAAATAGCGATTCCCGTAAGAAAAGTAAACGGGTTTTTCACCGCCATTGTTTTTGGCAGCGGATTTGCATACATTCCCGCTTACATTTGTTACTTTTGGAAAAAAATCTTTCAATGATGTTCAATTTTTTTTTGAAATTGTCTTCCACAGTTCGGTCGAAAGATTCCTTTTTCCCTCATTTCAAGCCGTTCTTTTACGGTTTCACACTGCTTTTATCAATGGTGCTTGGTGGTTGTTTGACCGGGCCGCCGCTGCCTAAAGTGAACCTGTCCGAACCCGGCTGGAACATTCGCCAGGGACAGGCTGTGTGGCGCACGAAAAAAGATGCGCCGGACATCGCGGGCGAAGTTCTGGCGGCGACGCGCGCGGACGGGTCGGCATTCGTGCAGTTTACGAAGACACCCTTCCCTTTTGCCATTGCGCAGATGTCGCCCCGCGGTTGGCAGATTGAATTCCCACCGCAGAACAAACATTTTGCCGCGCCCGGCTCCCCACCGGCCCGAATTGTTTGGTTTCAGCTCGCCAATGCGCTACTGGAAAGACCGGTGGCCAAAGGCTGGACCTGGAGCAACTCCGACACGAACTGGCGGTTGAAAAATTCCTCCTCGGGCGAGTCATTGGAAGGTTACTTCACTCAATGACACTTCCCCGGCGAGTTATCATTGGGATGTGGATTGTTCTGCCGGTGCTGATCGCCATCGGCGTGGCACGGCTGCATTTCGATGTCGAGGTGCTCGACTTGTTGCCTTTGAACAATCGCGCGGTCGAGGGCCTGAAACTTTACCAGCAACATTTCTCCAACGCGCGCGAACTCATCATCACGGTCCGCTCTGGCGATGCCGCGCAAACGGAAAATGCGGCGCGGGCGATTGCTGAACGACTGCGCGGCCAAACAAACCTGGTCACGAGCGCGACGTGGCAGCCGCCGTGGCTGGAAAATCCCGGGCAGACTGCGGAGTTAATTGGCTATTTGTGGTTGAACCAGCCGCCGGCAGATTTCAGTCAACTCACCAATCGCCTCGCACCGGCAAATATCCCAACCGCGCTCGCGGAGGTGCGTGATGAGCTTGCAGGCTCGATGACTCCGGATGCCATCGCACGCCTGAGTTACGATCCGTTGCGGCTGACGCAATTGCCGGAAAGCGCCGCCAAAGCCGCGCCGAATTTTGCGCAGGGGCAGGATTTATTCAGCTCGCGCGACGGAAACTTTCGCATCATTTTCATTGAGGCCAATACTCCGCTGGCCACCTACAAGGAATGTTATGCGTGGCTGCAGGCGATTAAAGCCCACGTGGAAACCGCGCGCACCGAAAACCATTTTGCTTCGGACGTGACGGTGGAATATACAGGGCGGCCAGCGTTCGTTTCCGAAATCGCGCGCGGCATGGAGCATGACATCACGATTTCGGTGGGCGGCACGTCGGTCATTATTGCCATTTTATTCTGGCTGGCCCACCGGCGAGTGAAGCCGATGCTGTGGTTGCTGACGCTGCTCGCGCTGATTCTCGCCGGCACACTCGCGTTGGGAGGACTCATTTACGGGAACATCAACGTGGTCAGCATGGGCTTCGCGGCGATTTTGTTGGGGCTGGCGGTGGATTACGCGGTGGTGCATTACCAGGAGGCGCTGGCACATCCGGAATTGTCCGTGCCGGAAATTCGCAGCGCGATTGCGCCAAGTATTTTTTGGGCAGCAACCACGACGATCTGCGCATTTTTGGTTTTAAATTTCGGCGGGCTCCCGGGGCTGGGGCAGTTGGGCACGCTCGTGGGTGTGGGCGTGGCGCTGTCGGCGTTCATCATGATTTTTGCGTTTTTGCCGCCATTGTTTCCGGAGCGGCGGAAGGCGAGGCCGAGCCCCATCCCTACCCTCTCACATCAAATGAGCGAGGGAGAAATTGTTCCAGCGGGTGGCAGTGACGAAGGCGCGCACGGAGTGGCGCGCCCTACCCAACCTGGAAACAAGAGGCGGTTAGTATTTTCGATCACGGCCGGCGTGATTTTGTTTTCGGCAGGCGTTTTGCTTTCGGGTATTCCCAAAATGGATTCCACGGCTAATGCGTTGCGGCCGCGCAACAGCAAGGCTTACGCGGCGCTGGACCGTATCCAACATGAATTGGGACAAAAACAGGAGCCGCTCTGGCTGCTCGTGGCCGGGGCAAACGAAATTGAAGTTGAGCGAAAGCTGGACGCGGCGAAACCGATTCTCGATCAGGCGGTGAGCAATCACGTGCTCACCGGTTTCACGCTCGCCAGCGCCATTTGGCCACGGCCGGAATTTCAGGCGGCGAACCGGTCGACGGCGCTAAAAATTTCCAATGAACGGGATGCCATTCACTCCGCGATTTTGACCAACGGCTTCACCGAAACCGCCTTTGGCCTCGGCGGAGGCATTCTCGATACGTGGCGACGTGCGGCGCAGGCGCCCGGCGTTTTTTGGCCGACGAATGATTTGGACCGCTGGATATTCGAAAAACTTGTGGCGCGCACCTCGACGAATTTTTATGCGCTTGGCTTTATGTATCCCAGCGCAACCAATTCCGAAGCGGGAATTTCTCAAATGGAGCAGCAACTCGAAACTGAAAACGATGTGTGGCTTTCCGGCTGGCAATTGCTTGGCCGCGCGGTCCTGGGCAGCGTGATGAAAAACCTTTGGAAGCTGGTGGTGCCGATGGTTGGCTTGGTGTTCCTTTCACTGTGGCTGGCCTTTCGGCGACCGACGGAAATTTTGCTCAGTCTCGCAATTCTAATTCTCAGTGGACTGATTCTATTGTCCGTGATGCGGTTCACCGGTTGGTCGTGGAATTTGCTCAACCTGATGGGGCTGCCGCTGATTTTGGGAACGGGTGTTGATTACAGTATTTTCATGCAACTGGCGTTGCGACGTTATCGCGGCGATTTGCACATGGCGCATCGGGCGGTGGGCCGCGCGTTGTTACTGTGTGGAGCAACTGCCGCCGCCGGTTTTGGCGCGCTGACATTTTCGAGCAATGCGGGAATGGCCAGCCTGGGACAGGTTTGCGCTGTCGGCATCGCCAGCAATATGTTAATCTCGGTTTTCCTGCTGCCGATCTGGTGGGCCGCGTTAAGAAATAAAAAACACAATACTGCACTCTGATGCCTTCTGCCGATTCCATTCCGAAACACCAACTCGAAGCGCCATCGTCGCTTTATCGCGCTGAATTCTGGCGTATGGGTTTGGGATTCGTTCATTTCGTTCCCAGGAGCGTCTGCGTGCGGTTCGGACGCGTGCTGGCGAATCTTTATTGGCTGCTGGCTCCCCGACGGCGCCAGGTGGTGATCCAAAATCTTTTACCGGCGGTGAACAATGACCGTGTGGCGGCAACAAAGAAGGCCAAGGAGCTCATTCACGGGTTCGCGATCAAAGTCGTCGACCTCTGGCGATACGAGGCGGGCCTACCCATTGAGAATACCTTCGGCCACGGGACCGGTTGGGAGCGTTTTGAAAATGCGCTGGCGCAAAAACGGGGCGTGCTGCTGCTGACGCCGCACCTGGGCAATTGGGAATTTGGCGGGCCGTGGCTCACGCAAAAAGGAATCACGCTGCAGGTCATCACGATGGCGGAGCCGGGCCGGAATTTCACGCAACTTCGACAGGCATCGCGCGCGCGATGGAACATCGAGACGCTCGTCATTGGCACCGATCCATTTGCGTTTGTGGAAATCATTCGACGGCTGGAAGCAGGCGCGGTGATCGCACTGTTGATTGATCGTCCGCTGCCGACGACTTCGGCGACAGTCAATCTTTTTGGGAAACCTTTTGCGGCTTCGACCGCCGCAGCTGAACTGGCGCGCGCCTCGGGTTGCGTGTTGCTGCCGGTTTATTTACCTCGACGCGGAGATACCTATGAAGCGCATGTGCTTCCGGAAATTTCCTACGAACGCGCTGCTCTGCGCGACGCCGCAGCGCGGCAACAACTCACTCAAAACATCGTGACAGTCTTCGAACCTGTCATCCAACAACACGTCGAACAATGGTACCAATTCATTCCAGTATGGCAGCGGTAAAAGCCCCAAATTCCAAGCTCCAAGTTCCAATGAAGCTCCAACATTCAAGCTTGAACAGTGCTACTCATTCGGGTCTTGCAAGGATTTGGGGCTTGGTGCTTCTCTGGAGCTTGGTGCTTGGAATTTGGAGTTTCAGCGCACATGCCGTTGATACCAACTCCGTTCTCTCCACCTGGCTCAATAAGCAATCCGACATTCACACGTGGTCGGCGGATTTCACGCAGACGCGTATTTTGAAATCATTGACGCAGCCGCTCACAGCCGCAGGACACGTCTGGTTCGCAGCGCCAAACCGATTTCGTTGGGAGCTTGGCCATCCGCCGCAAACGATCGCCGTGCGCGGGCCGGAGGAAATGCTGGTGATTTATCCGCGCTTGAAACATGCCGAGCGTTATTCCCTGGCCGGCGACCAGGCAGGTCAATGGCGCGACGTGATGAAACTGCTCGAAGCGGGATTCCCGCGCAGCCAGGCCGAAATGGAAGCGCAATATAACATTCTCGCGCAACGGGTGGTGGATGACGTTTGCGAACTGACACTGCAACCGAAATCCACCACAGCCCGAAAGATGATGCCGCAAATTAAAATCGGGTTTTCGACAAAGGATTTCTCGCTGCGTTCAACCGAACTTCAATTTGCGGACGGTTCAATCATGCGGAATGATTTCAAAAACCCGGAATTGAATCCGAAGCTTGATGATTCTTTGTTTACGCCAAAATTGGAGAGTGACTACAAGATCTCCGAGCCGTTTAAACAATAATTACGGCGGTCACAGACCGCCGCTACGTACGCAAATGAACGACGCGTTGAAGTCATTGCCTCACGGGCCGGAATTTCGTTTCGTTGACCGGCTGCTCAAGCTCGAACCGGGAAAAAGTGGCGCAGGCGAATACACAGTGCGAGGCGACGAGCCATTTTTGCGCGGGCACTTCCCGGGGCAGCCGATTTTTCCCGGCGTGTTGCTGGTGGAAGCAGCGGCGCAACTTGCCGGAACTGTGGCGCAGAGCGATCCGCAAATTCCGCCAATGGCAGGCGTGAAGTTGACGGCGATGCGTGGTATTAAGATTTTAGGAACGGCGCGGCCCGGTGAAGTGATTCAGTTGGAGGCAAAAGTTCTTAACCGGCTGGGGAATTTGGTCCAGGCGCAAGTGAGCGCGAGCGTGAATGGACAGACAGTGATGCAGGGGGAATTGACGTTGAGTGGGGAGCAAAAGACTGCCGTGTAAAATATTTGAGACTTGCCGGCGAGAGGCCGGCGCTCCCAGACAGTTACTTTTTTTCCAGATAACGTTTTCGCCATTCGACGCGGGAGAGTTTTCCGCGTTGGCTGGCGAAAAGTGATTCGACCAGCCACCATTCGCGCGGGACTTGCCAAGCGGGTAGTTGCGCGAGCATAAATTGTTTCAATGTTTCACCGGCCACGCTCGTAGTCGCCGCCACGCAAGCCACAATGGTTTCGCCACGCTTGTCGTCCGGACTCGGCACGCCAAACACCACGCATTCGCGCACGCCCGGATGGGTGAGCAGAATTTTCTCGATGCTTTCGGGCGAAACTTTCCTGCCGGCCACGTTCATCTGGTCCCCTGCCCGTCCGCGAAAATAAACCAGCCCGCGGGAAATTTCCGCGAGATCGTTGGTGCGGAAGACGCCGCCAGCCAATCGCGCACCCGGCTCCGGCCAATAGGTCTGGCCGACAGCCTGGCTACGCACTTCGAGGCAGCCATCGTCACCGACAATGAGGCTGACATTGCTCATGGGTGCGCCAGCGCAGGAATCGTCCAGACGTGGGCCGACGCTGGCGTCGTAGGCGATGCCGCCGCATTCGCTGCTGCCGTAAAAATTGTGGATTTTCAAACCGCGGGCCGCAAAGACTTTTTGCTCAAGAGACACGGGCAGCGGTGCGCCGGCAGAAATGGCGAGGCGGATGTTGCGCGGGATGGCATCGGCATCATGCCACGCGCGCCAGAGCGCGGGAACGGCGGCGAGTGTAATGGCTGGTTCCGTCTTTGCGGCGCGCAGGACGATTTCCGGCAACGGGGCGCCGGCAAGGACGAGCGGAATGCCGTGAAGCAGCAGCGGCAGGACAAGGTTGGAAAATCCGTAGGAATGTGCGAGTGAAATGACGCCGAGGTTCGGCCAATCTGGCCGCAGGCCCATGGTGACGACGATATTTTCGGCGTCAGCCATCAGTTGAGGCGCGGTGAAAGCGACAAAGCGCGGCGCGGCGGTCGTGCCCGAAGTCATTTTCAAGTGAACGATTTCCGGGGGCAGGTCCGGCGGAATCTCCGGCATTCGCTGGTCGGCTTCGACGGGGCAAATGATTTTTCCCGCGCGCCACGCGCGCAGAACGCTCAAAATAAATTCAGCGGAAAGCCCGGTGGGAAAGGCGATTTTTTGCGATTCGTCGCGCGACGCGTCAGCCGCAATTTCCAATTCATGAAAAGTCCATTGACGGCCGGAAGGCAGATCGCGCAAGGCAACTTTTCCCGGGCAAGTGCGCGCGATTTTAAGCCATCGTTCGTAAAGCATTGCCAGTTAGGTAGCCCACACCTTATCAGGGAGGCGGATAAGGAGCGTTGTCTGGAGGGGAATAATAAAGTCTTTGTCCGATCTTCAAACGCGGCCAATCGGTGCCGGGATTCAGGGCCAAAAGCTGCCCCAGTGACAAGCAGAGGTGTCGTGCGATCAGAGCAGCATCATCGCCCGGCTGAACTAAATAAACCCTGGATTCAGGAAATGCAGAAGAAGAAAGTGGATACGTTGGCTGATAATTCCCTGCCAAACGGCCATTACGCGCGCCGCTCTCCGATGCGCACCCCAGGGGCAAGAGCATACAGAGCAGAAATACAACATTGAAATTCCGCATATGCTCCTTCGAATTCTTTTGTATGATCACGGGAGGCTGATTAAAACTTTTCTGGTCATTCTGCCAAAATGATTTTGCTTGCACACCTTAAGAAATACACGAATAGCTTTTGGGGCAAGCTAGAATGAAAAGAATTGCCGAATGCCGAATGCGGAATGAACGAATTGGTCGCGTTCTTTATTTTGCATTTTTTACAATGATTTATTCGGTGTTGTGTGGCTGCGCTGGAAATCGGCCCTTTATTGGGGAAAGGCCGTTTGATTTTCAGAAGGACACGTTTGCATATCCCAACGCCCTGGTCTGGGATTACCATTTTGACGACCATGGCAAATGGGTGCATCAACGCCACGAACCGGAGCCGGATTATACGCATCATTGTTTCGTGGTGGCGCGGTCGGCACGGCAATTTTTCGAGAACGCGCGGTTCGATCCCGCGCAGCCAGTCGCTTCGGAAGAGGCTTACGGTCGGCTGATTCGGCGCGTAGTTTCGGTGGATCCGTCGCATCCTCTGCCCGAGGCAAAAAAAATCGTGATTCCCGGCTATGCGAATCTGCGGGATTTCAGCGCGGCGCAGGAAATGATTTTGAAAGCGGATTGCGGCGGTGCGTGGCAGAGTTATTTCCAACGCGGGCATTGGAGGATGGTGTTTCCTTTCAGCCGCGCGCACCAGAAACGCACGGTGGAACAGTTGCTCGCTGATTTGAAGGAAAACCGGCCACCGGTCGTGCACGTGGTGCGTTTTCCGCAGCTCACGATCAATCATTCGGTGCTGTTGTTTGACGCGAAGGAGACGGACAAGGAAATCCTGTTCTCGGTGTATGACCCGAACAAGCCGGACAGTCCAAAGACGTTGACGTTCGATCGGGCAAGCCGGACGTTCACGTTTCCGGGAAACGACTACTGGCCGGGTGGGCGGGTGGATATTTATGAGATTTACCGAAGTTGGGATTATTAAACTTCGGATTGATGTATTTGGAGCCTCCTTACGTCGGCTGCTACGAGGCTTGGGTCAAAGCTTTTCGCGGCCGGCGTAGCCGGTGTCGAGGTCGTGCCAGAACTCGATGTCGTCCTCATCCTTTTCCCAACACAAAAAAACTTCCTTGCCGCCGATGATGGCGGGAAAGTCCAGCAGGCCGCGGTCGATGTCCTTGATCTGAATTTCGCGCCGCTGAAATTCATCCATAGCGTCGCGGAAATCGGCCATGGTGCGCGCCCAACTGTTGACCAGATCGCCGCCGGCATCGCGTCCGGGCTCCATGAGCGCGCTGAGGCGTTTGTCGTATTTGAGCAAATGATCGCGCGCTTCCTCAACCTGCCGCAGCCATTTGCGCACCTGCGGCAGCAGCGCCTTGGCCTCCTCGCGTGTGTAATGCCTGGTGAAATGGTGTGCCATCAGTGAAAAGTGCTAGTTACCGACGGAGTCGATTTTTTTGCGGACGGTATCGCTTGCCTCGAGCGACAACGATTTGTTCCAGGCCTGCCGGGCCTTGTCTTTCTGGCCGAGGGCACCGTAAATGTCGCCCAAATGATCGTAGACGGTTGCATCCTCTTCTTCCGAGAATTGAATGGCTTTTAGCTCGTAATCAAGCGCCGGTTTGGGTTGATGCAGTTTGTAAAGCACCCAGGCCATGCTGTCGAGGTAAGCGGCGTTCTTAGGGTCGGACTTCAATGCCTTGGTGATCAGATCGTGGGCTTTATCCAGTTTTTCGCCGCGATCGGCCCACATGTAACCGAGATAATTCAGCGCCTCGGCAGAGTCCGGCGCGAGTTGCAGGCAGCTTGAGAAATATTTTTCCGCCCTGACATAATCACCCATGCGCTCGCAGGCAGCGCCGAGTTGAAAATAAAATGAGTCCGTGAGCCGCGAAGGATCGGTGTTTTTGGCCAGGATTTCCGCCGTGGTAAAATGTTGGATCGCGTTGGTGTAGTCCTTCTGCTGGCTGCAAGCCATCCCGGAAAGATATTCGACCATGAAATTCTGCGAGAATCTTCGGCGCGCGCGACCGAGCGTTTCCAGGGCGTCCGCGGTTTTGTTGCCGCCCATCTGCGCGGTGGCGAGGTTGTAATAGGCCGATTCAAAATCCGGGCTGAACAAAATGGCGTTGCGGAAATAATCCACCGCCTTGACGTAATTTGTCTCCTCATACGCGATACCGCCGAGTTTGTAATACGTCTGAGCGTCGGTTGGGTTGTCGCGCACGATGATTTCGAGTTGTTTGGCGGCGCGCTGGGTGTCGTGATTTTGCAGGTAGATATTCGCCAACTGTTCGTGGACGGCATCGTACTGGGGCGCAGAATCCGGCAATTGTTTGACGACGGTTTCGTAGGCCCGTGCGGCGGAGTCTGTTTTGCCGAGGCGATCAAAACCCTCGGCGAGGCGCATTTGCAGGCGCAACTCCGTGGGATTCATCTTCTCGGCGCGTTGCAGTATCGCCAGGGCGCGCGCGCTGGTTGTGGCCTTTTCCTGTGGCATGTCGATTCCAACCCGAAAATAAAGTTCAGCCAGGCCAATGAGAAATTCGGCGCCAGCGCCCTTGACCCGCGAGGCTTCATCCAGCAACGACCAAACCTGCGCCGTTTGCTTGTTCTGCGAGAAATCCAGGAAGAGGCTCTGGTAACCGGCGAGCGAACGCGGGTCTTTGCGAATGGCAGCGCGGTCAGCGGCGACGGCTTCGTTGGTGCGGCCAAGCTTGGAATAAACGAATCCCATTTCTGCAAAGAGCGCGCCGGAAGCGCCGGGGTTGGTGGACGC
The DNA here is from genome assembly GCA_036272195.1 of Verrucomicrobiia bacterium. Lineage (GTDB taxonomy): Bacteria > Verrucomicrobiota > Verrucomicrobiia > Limisphaerales > DASXHY01 > DASXHY01. Next base: position 17,225 of record DATAZE010000064.1, read on the forward strand.
GCGGCTCAGAAGGTCGAGCGCTTTTTCGGGGCGTTTGGCCTGGAGAAATTGCTGCGCAATGTCCAGCACGAGCGCCTCGTTCGTGGAATCCAAAAGGGCGGCGTTGTAGTAATCCTCGAGCGCGGACTCGGGATCGAGATTCATTTCGTGGACGATACCGGCGGCGAAATGCGCGTGGGCATCGATCTGGTTTTGCAGACCGACGTTGTTGGATGAATCCTCGGGCGAGATGGCCAGTGTGGAGTCCGAATCCAGCGAGCCGGCGGCCGATGCGTGGTTGAACGCCACAGCGTGCTTGCCGGAGGAATTCGCGGCGCGGCCCTGCGGCCCGCGGCAACCCGCGACCAACACACTGCCAGCGATCAAAATAGTGGCAAAACAACGAAACAGCATGCCGGTATAATAGCTCAAAGCGGCGCAACTCGCATTCACGAGTTGCGCCACGGTGACTGAAGCCGGCAGCTTATTTCTGCCAGGTGCGCTTCTTATGACGATTCAAGCGCAGCTTCTTGCGCCGCTTGTGTTTGTTGATTTTCGCCTTACGGCGTTTTTTAATGGAACCCATAGGTTTTTTATTACACTTCCGACTCTTCTCAGTAAACCACTTTGTTTAGTGGGTATTCGATGATGCCTTCCGCGCCCGCAGCTTTCAATTGCGGAATTAATTCACGGACGACGTGTTCATCGATGATTGTTTCAACGGCCACCCAGCCTTTGAGGCTGAGGTTGGAAATGGTGGGGTTGCGCAATGCGGGCAGGCTTTTGAGCAACGATGCGAGATTTTTTTCCGCAATATTCATTTTCAAGCCCACCTTGGTCTCGGCCTCCAGAGCGCCCTTGAGAAGCATGGCCATGATCTCGATTTTTCTGCGCTTCCAGTCGTCGTTCCACGAGGCATGGTTGGCAATCAAACGCGGCGTGGAACTGAGTAATTCGTCCACGATGCGCAATTTATTAGCCTTAAGCGAAGAACCGGTTTCGGTGACTTCCACGATGGCATCGACGAGTTCGTGGGCTTTGACTTCAGTGGCACCCCAGGAAAATTCGACTTCCGCCTGCACGTTGTTTTTCCGCAAATATTTTTTGGTGAGATTCACGACTTCCGTGGCGATGCGTTTGCCCTGGAGGTCCTTGACGGATTTCACCGGGGAATCCTCGGGCACGCACAACACCCAGCGCGCGGGACGGCGGGACACTTTGCTGAACAGGAACTCGCCGACTTCGTGAACCTTGGAGCCGTTCTCCTGGATCCAATCGTAACCGGTGATGCCGCAATCGAGATAACCGTGCTCGACGTAACGGCTGATTTCCTGCGCGCGGATCAGGCGGATTTCGAGTTCCTCATCATCCACATAGGGGACGTAGGAACGGCTGCTGACGGAAATATTGAAGCCAGCCTTGGCCATCTTTTCGATGGTGGCCTCCTGCAAGCTGCCTTTGGGCAGACCAAAACGTAATTTTTTATTGCTCATCTTGTGCCGCCAAGCCCGCGTCCATGGGCCGGCGGGAATGGTTCACCGCGAATTTCCAGACGCACGACCCCGATTGAATGCCAAGTTCGGAGGGGAAAAGCGATTTTTTTTTCTCGGTTCATTTGGATTCCCCCCCCGAAAGGGGTTGCAAGGGTTGGAATGAGCAGAAAAGCGGAAGGCGGAAGGGGGAAAGCGGAAACCAACGTTCGACGGTTTTGATATTGGAATGATGTTTTTATTTTTTGACCGGGATTTAGCCGGATTTAGCCAGATTTACCCGGATAAGGTCGGAGGTGGGCTTGCCCTGATTTGTTGGACAGAAGGCAACGTAGTGCCTTCTATCCGCACCGCTGGGACAGAATTCTGTCTTCACTCGGCGGATTTTTTCAGATTTCAGGGAGCAGGAAAAACTTACGGTAATGTTTTTCGAAGTAAGAAATTATGGGGCAGTGGTTTATAAATAAGGAAAGCAGGAAAATAGGAATGAAAATGAGGTTTATCGGAAATGCGAAATGGTTTCGTTGTTCACGGAAACAACTCGAAGTGAGCAATTTAGCAGGGGAATGATCAGCAGAGGAATGAAGACTTTTTTGAGGAGAATCGGGACGCCAGGTCGAAACGGCGATTTTTGGCCGTGTCCCCATAACTGGTGACTTACGGGGGACAGGGGTTCGGGTATGGTAATGACGTCGTTGAGATGCAGAAATGCAGGTGATCGTGTGTGAAGTAAGGCGTAGAACTGCGGCGCCGCATCGAAAATGATAAATGGATTTGAAGTTGTTCTCATTAGAGGCCGGAGTA
>DATAZE010000065.1:0-61316 GCA_036272195.1 Verrucomicrobiia bacterium
CTTCGGCCCCGGACGTGCGGGCATGTTTCAACAGGATGTCATCAAACTTGGCCCGCTCAACCTGAAAAGCTTCCTGCGCGCGTGTGAACTTGCCGTTGGTGAACGTCAGCTTGATTTGTTTGCTTGAGTTGCCCAGATGAAATTGCGCGCCAAGTTTTCGCGTGAATCCCGCCGCTTCCAGCGTGGGCAGCACGCCCATCTCTTCGAAGATCGGTTGATTGTACGGCAGCAACGATTCCCCGATGTGGAAACGCGGGAAATGCTCCTTCTCAAGCACCATCACGCGCTTGCCCGCGCGGGCAAGGTAAGTGGCCGCGGCGCTTCCGCCCGGACCGCCGCCAATAATCAATGCGTCAAAAACGTTTCGCGCCACCCTTCCAATGAAGCGCAAAAATCCGTTCCGGGCAAGTGCCGAAGAGTGGCGCATTCAGACAGTGCGTTTGTAGTTCCGGCTTTAAGCGGTCCCGCATAATGCCTCTCATTGAATTGACATTTTAATTCCGCAAACGAAATTGCCGCGAATGAAAGCGGCTTACATCAACCAAACCGGCGGGCCGGAAAACATTATCTTCGGCGATTTGCCGGACCCTAAACCAGATCCCAACCAATGCCTCGTCAAAGTAACCGCCGTGGATGTCAACCCCCTGGACATCTACGTTCGCAGCGGAGGAGTGCCCGCGAAATTGAATTTTCCCTATATCCTTGGCCGTGATTTGGCGGGAAAAGTGGTCGCCACTGGTAGTGCGGTGAAACGCTTTAAAGTCGGTGACCGCGTTTGGGCGACCGGCCAGGGCTGGGAAGGGCGGCCAGGAACCTTTGCGGAATTGGCCGCGGTGGACGAGGACTGGTTGAATCCCATCCCCGGCAACGTCACGGATGAAGACATCGTCGCCATTTCACTCGTCGGAATTACGGCGCATGTGGGATTGGTCCGGAAAGCAAATGTGCAGGCGGGCGAAATTTTATTCGTCAACGGCGGCACTGGCGGCGTCGGTTCCAGCGTGGTTCAAATGGCAAAGATACTGGGCGCGCGCGTAATTACGACCGTCGGCAGCGATGAAAAAGTGGCCAAAGCGCGCGAGCTCGGCGCGGACGTGGTCATCAATTACAAAACAGAAAATGTCGCCGAAGCCGTTAAAAGAGCCGCTCCCAACGGCGTGAATGTCTGGTGGGAAACACTGCGCGAACCTGATTTTGAAAAGACCTTTTCGCTGCTGGCTGTGCGCGGTCGCATGATTGTGATGGCCGGCCGCGATGCCCGGCCTCTCTTTCCCGTCGGGCCGTTCTATTCCAAAAACGCTTCGTTGTTCGGCTTCATGATTTTGAATGAGACGGAAGAAGACCTTCGTGCTTCGGCCGAGGACATCAACCATTGGACGAGCGCGGGAAAACTGAAAGCTCAAATCGATCGCGTCCTGCCGCTATCTCAGGCCGCTGAAGCGCACCGGCTGCAGGAAGAGAGCACCATCAAGAAAACGGGAGCGCTCGCCGGAAAAATTGTTTTGAAACCGTGAAACGGGTTACATGTTGCGTGGCGCGTGGTGCGTGTTACGTGAACACAGGTTGAGCGTCTTGCCGAAGTCACGCATCACGCATCACGTTCTACTTCCCGCTTGCATCCGCGTGCAAAGCCAACACACTTCGCGCATCCATGGCCTGGAAACGAAAAGTAACCGGGGGAATTTTGGGCGTGATTGGTTTCATGCTTTCGCCGCTCTCGTGGTGGAACGACGCCGTCGTCAATCTGCCGCTGGCATTGATTTTTGCCACCCTTGTCGGTCTGGTTTATCGCCCGGTGGCCGAGCCCGACAGCACTGCTTTTAACGCGGCCGTGATTCTTGGCTATTGGCTGACGAACGTCCTCGGATTCGTTCTAATGCACAAAGGCGCGCAACAGGTTTTATCGGACGAAGAAAAAAAATATTCCCGCCGCGCGTTGTTGAAGGATGTGGTCGTTTCGCTTCTTTACACGGCCCTGATTGTTGTCCTGATTAAAACTGGCGTTCTCAAACCTATCGGCAAGTATTTCTCGAGATAATGCCGCATGGATTATCTAACCTCAAACGAATCCTCGCCCCGTATCACTGCGGCGGCTATACTTTCTCATGCCGCCTACTGACTTCACCAAAGGCTTGATCGGAGATACAAACTCGATTATCGCCTCCATCATCTGGGGCGCGGTAGGCACTGGCTTCGCAATTTACGGTTGGAAGCAGAAGGCCATGATACCCTTGTTCGGCGGAATCGCGCTGATTGCCGGTTCCTATTTTTTTGCCACTTCAGCGGTGGGCATGTCCCTCTTTAGCATCGCGACCATCGCGGCTATTTTTTGGCTCAAGAAAAATTACTGAGCGAGCACGCGTCGCCGTTCCTCGGGTGAAAGCTCTTTCCGCTTCCCCGGCTCAAGCCCGCCCAATTCAAATCGTCCAATCCTCACGCGCACCAGTCGCAACGTCGGATGCCCAATGGCCGCCGTCATTCGCCGGACCTGGCGGTTTTTTCCTTCGATTAATTCCAACCCCAGCCAGCATGCCGGCACGGTTTTGCGAAAACGAATCGGCGGCTCGCGTGGTGGCATTTCCGGCTGCGGCTCGAGCATTCGCGCGCGGCACGGAAGTGTCTTGCGCCCCTGCAAGAGGACTCCTTTCGCCAACTCTCGTAGCGACTCCGCGGAGGGAATGCGTTCCACCTGCACCCAATACTCGCGTTCGTGCGCCTGTTTCGGGTGCAACAACCTTTGATTCAGATCCGCCTCGTCGCTCAGCAAAAGCAGCCCTTCCGAATCAGCATCGAGCCGGCCAATCGGGTAAACGCCCTTTGGAAACCCAAACTCCGCTAGCGTGCGATTCGGCGAACCGTCCGGCGTGAATTGCGAAATCACCCCGTACGGTTTGTTGAACGCAATCAGCATGGCGCAAATTGTTATCATCCGGCCGGCAAACCACAAAGAAATAGCAAATGCCAGGTAAGGATGCCGCGTTGCGGCGTCCCCTCCCGCGTTCAGCGGGCGGAATTGATGACGGTCGTGACGCCAATGACTAATGTTTCTCAAAGACAAAAGCACCCCCTCCTTTGTGGGGTGTAAAGGACTTATCAGTAGTCTATTATCTTTGCGGTTCCGCAGATCTTTCCGAACTCGCGGCGCAATTTGAAATGAAATTGAGACTGCTATTGAGTGGATTTATTGGAGTGGTGGCCATCCTCAGCGCCGCGGTGTCGCGTGCCGATAATATCCCCGATTTGTTTTTGCACGATGGCCTCTCGCTGAACGGCGAGTGGAAGATCATTATTGATCCGTATGAAAGCGGTTTCTACGACTATCGCCACGACCAGCGTGATTTGAGCGCCAATCCATCCCGCTCGGAAACATTTTATCTCGATGCCAAACCCATCGATCCGGGTGAACGGATTGAATACGACTTCGACACATCGCCCTCGCTCGAAGTGCCCGGGGACTGGAATACCCAGCGTCCCGAATTGCTGTACTACGAAGGCAGTGTTTGGTATCGCCGGAAATTTGATTTTGCCGGGGCAGGGGACCAACGAGTGTTTCTGCGTTTCGGCGCGGTGAATTATCGCGCGGACGTTTATCTCAATGGGAAAAAGCTTGGCACGCACGTCGGCGGTTTCACGCCATTTACTTTTGAGGCGACTCAAAACCTAAAGAAAGGCGCAAACTCGCTGGTGGTCAAAGTGGACAATAAACGCTCCCAGGACGCGGTGCCGACATTGGCCACGGATTGGTGGAATTACGGCGGCATCACGCGCCAGGTAAAACTTGTCACTGTGCCCGGAAAATTCATCGCCGACCATCGATTCGCGCTGGAATCGGAAACCACGCGTCAGATTACGGGCTTGGTCCAATGCCAGGGCGCGGCCAGGGGCGAGACCGTGAAGCTCTCCATTCCAGAACTAGGCGAAGAACTGTCCGCGAAAACCGATACCTTCGGACGCGCCGTGTTTCAATTTGTTCCGGCCCAACTGCAGCTCTGGAGCCCGGAAACGCCGAAGTTGTATGACGTGCATATCTCGTTCGGCAGCGATTCGGTCACCGAACGCATCGGATTTCGCACCGTGCGCACGCAAGGCAAACAAATTCTGCTGAACGGCAAACCGATTTTCCTGCGCGGCATTTGCATCCACGAGGAATTTCCTCTCAACGGCAACGGTCGTGTCAAAACTCCGGAACAGGCGAAACAACTTTTGTTATGGGCGAAAGAATTGGGCTGCAACTTCGTCCGCCTGGCGCATTATCCCCACAGCGAAGCGATGACCCGCCTCGCGGACGAATTAGGAGTGCTCGTGTGGTCCGAGGTGCCGGTGTATTGGACTATTGATTGGACGAACACGGCGACATACGAAAATGCGCAAAGTCAGCTTTCCGATAACATCCAGCGCGACGGCAACCGCGCCAGTATCATTATCTGGTCGCTGGCGAATGAAACGCCCGTGAGTGAGGCGCGCACGAAATTTCTTTCCCAACTCGCCGCGCGGGCGCGTTCGCTGGACCGCACGCGCTTGCTGAGCGCCGCCATGGAAAAGCATTCCAAGCCCGGCGCGGAAAATGTCAGTTGCGTGCAAGACCCGCTCGCCGACGTCGTGGACGTCCTCGCCTTCAACGAATACATTGGTTGGTATGATGGCCTTCCGGAAAAATGCGGCAAAGTGACATGGGAAATTCCTTACAACAAGCCGGTGTTCGTCAGTGAATTTGGTGGTGACGCGCGGCTCGGATATCACGGCGGCAAAGACCAGCGCTGGACCGAAGAATATCAGGAGGACCTTTATCGTCAGACCTTGCCAATGCTCGACACGATCGATGGCCTAGCTGGTTTTTCGCCGTGGATACTGGTTGATTTTCGGTCGCCGCGCCGCGTGCTGCCCGGCATCGAAGACGGGTTCAATCGCAAAGGCCTCATCTCCAGCACTGGCGAGAAGAAGAAAGCATTTTACGTTCTCCAAAACTATTACCAGAAACGCGCTCGCGCCGGAAACGGTGTGATTATCGATACGAAAAACGAAGTTGGTTCGAAGACCACTGAGGTTAGTCAGTAATCCCTGGGAGCACCGGCGTCCCGCCGGCCCGTTCTCCGACGCGCGCCCGGACGAGATAGAGACGCAGGAACAACTTCTTCATTTCCATCGGGTGGGGAGGGCACAACCCATTTTTTAGAACCTAGAGAGACGGAGCACGGACTTCAGTCCGCGTGTTGCTGATCTCCAACAAAAACGCGGACTGAAGTCCGCGCTCCGTTCACCCTCGCAGATATTTCACCACCGCTTCCGTCCTGGAATGGACGTGCAATTTCTCGTAAACCGTCCGCACATAACTCCGCACCGTATCGATGCTGATTTTCATTCGGTCGGCGATTTCCTTGTAAGCGTAGCCGTTGGCGAGCTGGTCCAGAAATTCGCGTTCGCCTGGCGTTAACGTCGCAAGCGAAGAGGTGCCTTCGCCCGGCTTGGCAAAAAATTGCACCACCCGGCGTGCTAATTGCGGCGTCATCGGCGAACCGCCCGCATGGACATCACGGATGGCCTCGAGCAAACGCGCCGACGCGGTACGTTTGAGCAGGTAACCGCTCGCACCGGCCTTGAGTGAATTAAAAAGCGAATCGCTGTCCTCATAAACGGTCAGCATGAGAAATTGCACTTCAGGTTTGGCCGCCTTCAGTTGGCGGACACATTCCACGCCTTTCATGCCCGGCAGATTGATGTCCATGAGCACCACATCGGGCGGATGGCGCGGAATCTCCTTCAAAGCAATTTCAGCGTTCGCGTAATCGCCGATCAATTTGAAATTGGGCGAGCGGCGAATGAGCGCCGCGAGGCTGGTGCGGATGCCTTCGTCATCGTCCACGATGGCTACCTTGATTTGCATGTCCTGGGCAATGGTTGCAACCACGTCTCACTGATGCCTGAAACGTGGCTGGTTTGCTACCGCACAATCATGCGGCAGAATTCACCTTCAAACTGTCCCGCTTTCCATTCCATTTTGCAAATCCACCAGCAGTTTTACCGCTGTTCCGGGTGTGCTTTGCAAATCCAGCTTGCCTCCGATCGCTTCCGCGCGGCGGCGCATATTTCGCAATCCATTGCGCCGTTCATCGGCCAGTGATGCCGGGTCAAAACCCTTGCCATCGTCCTGCACCAGGATTTCCAGCGTCTTGCCGGAAATTTTTAATTGCACCTGGACTTCGCGCGCGCCCGAATGTTTGAGCGCGTTCGTCAGCGCTTCCTTGACGATGAGAAAAATATTATGGCGCATGTCCGGCGGCAATGGCAACGCCGGCAAATTATTCGGCAAATCCAGCCGGCAACGAGTATTATTGCCGTCAAAAAGTTCGGTTGCGAAATGCGCGATATAATCGGCCAGACTTTGCAGGGTATCGCTGCCCGGATGAACGGCCCATACGATTTCCTCCAACGCGCGCACGGTTTGGTCGGCAGATTGTGAAATTTTTCCCGCGTGTACCTCAATCTGTTCCGGGCTGTCCTTGTCCGCCTTGAGCAGGCCGCCCAGCAGCGAGATGCGCGTGAGCAGCGAACCAAGTTCATCGTGCAGATCCTGCGCGATGCGCGCGCGCTCCTGCTCGAGCGCGTTCTGCCGCTCGGCCACTTGCAGCCGGAACTGATACCGACGTTTTTCCACGATGCGCACGGTCGCTCCCACCGCCGCCAGGACGAATACCGAAGCCGAGGCCACAAACCACCAGGTCTGCCAGAAACGCACCACTACAAAATCGTTGAATGACGTCGCTACCGCCATTTTGCTGAAAATCCAGCCGTTGCCCCCGCCGTTATGCCGAAGGCGAATTTGATCGAAGGAAGCGTTGGCCTTGAATTTCGTGGTGATATTTTGCGGCTGATTGTCCGCCGTCGCCCCGTGCGTCAAATTGGGATCCAACCACACCGTGATTAAATCATCGCCACCGGAAACGTATTGGATCTTGAATACAATCGTTCGCTCGACCCCCTGGTGCACGACTTCGTACGGCCAGAACAAGCCGAGGTGCGCTGGTTCGGGATGCGCGGATTTGAGATTAAATTCCCCACCATCATCGGCGAGCTTATTTGAAGGACCAATCTCTGACGTGTTAAATGCCGAATAACCCCAGGCTTCCTCCGCATTGCCTACGCCCAGATGCGCCTCATCACCCTCGTATAATTGAAAACCAGCCGAGTACGCCTCCGAAGCCACGTCTGAAAGCGGGTTGACATGGAACGTGAAATAAAGCTCGTCGTTGGACTTGTCATCCCGTTTCACCTTTCCGCCCAGGTTATCTTCCCCCGTACCAGTATTGCGGACGACCCGCGCCCCCGCGTCGCTCCACAGGATCACAGCATGAGCAGCGGCTGCCTGCATCAACGCCGCGCACACGACCAGAACGGTTGCCGATTTACGGCTGGGCATGGACGGATGATGCAATTCTTTTGCCGTTGAAACAAGCCGCGGGATTACTGGCGGTAGTGGCACGGGCGTCTCGCCCGTGCGTTTCAAATGCCTAGTCAGGAACTCACGGGCGAGACGCCCGTGCCACTATTAGTTTCGCGGCGTGTGATCCGCGAGCCAGTTCATGTCCCGGTCGCCCAGGCTGCAAGCGACTCGTTGGACGGTCGTATAAGTGACCCGTCGGGCGTTGCTCATGACCACGTCCGTCCACTTATGAATTTCCGCATGGCCATCGGCAAAGCTGACGCCCGCGGCGCCGCCATGCTGATTGCCCGGCAGTTCGGTGAATTGATTGACTGCATAGGACGCCGTGTAAAGTAATGCGTCGTCCACACTGTCGGGGTGTTCATCCGTAAAGACCCAGCACTCCGTCGGGCCGGGGTTGTGAAAATCAGTGGTCTTTTTCGCCGTATACCATTGCGTCCAGCCGAAAGGATATCCCGGTTGCTGGTATTTGTCACCGTTTCCGACCGCGCCGTTCATGGCCACACTGCGAACGCGATGGTCCCATCCCACGGCGGCTTGGGGCGGACTCACAAAGTTTGCAGTGGGACAGGCAAATACTTTGTAATTTGCCCCCAAATAACTTCCCAGCAACGCATATCTGTCGGTGACGAGAAAAGCCGTGTTGGTATTGTTCTGACCGGTGCTCCAATCGATTGTCCCAGTGATCCACGAGGGATTTTGAGAACCTAGCGGGTAAAAAGTGGTGTTATTGACGTGAGGATCGCTATTGATCGCCAGCCGATCGCTGTTGTCCCCGGCATACATGACCCAGGCAAGGGTGAGTTGTCGTTTGTCGTTCATGCACGAGGCTGCCAGCGCGGTCGCCTTGGCCCTGCTCAACGCCGGCAGCAGCATCGCGGCGAGGATGGCGATGATGGCAATGACCACCAGCAATTCGATCAACGTGAATCCCGCACGGCGGAACTTCATAAAGTTGGTATTCAAAATCTCAACAACAAAAGTTATGGCTTCACCAGTCGGAAAAACGCGCTGCCGCTGGTCGGCCAATTGGTCTGGCTGACGAATCCGTTGGTCGGGTCATTGTAACCCGAAACCCAGGTCGCCCCGTCTGTCGCCATCAGGTCCTGCCAGGCCCCGCCGATGCTTGTCGTCACCTGCAAATGAGCGCCCGGGCGTCCCAGCCAGGTCACCGGCACTGTGCTGCCGGACAGCGCACCAACACTCAAATGCGCGCCGCCAGGGCTGCCGCTGCTAAAAAAGGGCTCATTATACATGTTGCTGAATTTGTCGATTGGCATCATGTACAAGTTTGTTGCCGTTGAACGAACGACCCGGAAATGGTTCAGCCCAAATCCAGCTTCATTGTCCCCCGGTCCGCCATTGAAGGCGAACTCATCGATGCCGTATTTGTAAAAGAAAGATACCGCGGTGCCCGCCGGAATCATGATTGTGTTGGTGTAAATGTTGCCCTGACCTTGTTCAATTAGTTGATAGCCGGATGGGGCGCTGGCGGGATTAATTCCGCTGGCCCAGGCGTACCAATTGGCAAATTGGCCGTTGATATAAACATTGTCCTGGCTTGGGTCAAAGGTGTGCCCGTCCGTGCCGATTGCTCCCGTCATGTCCACACTGAAAAACACCGGCGTGGCTTGCGTGAGGAAGTCATCCAATTCGGCGTCATTGAAAAACACCGGCGCCACATTGGTGGTATTGACGACCGCATAATGACGATTGTCATTGCCGCCGTTCGCGCCGTTTAAATGATCGTAAACCGTATTTCCAGTGCTGAATTGATTGTAACGGAATTGATAGTTGATGGTCGCACCGTCACCGGACGAAATCGGCGCGTTAATCGTATAAATATTGGTGTTCGCTGCGGAAGGATTGTTGGTCATGACGAGGCCGCCACTCCATCCGTTGAAATCACCCCACATCACTACCGTGCCCGAATTGTAATTCGTGTCGGTCAGCGCCACGACCGACATATCGACGCTGAACGTAAGCGTGGCCACCGGCGCGAAGGGAGCATCCGAGAAATCCGACACCGGCAGGGTTTGGGCCACGTTGGCGAAATATCGGTTGCCGCCACCGTCCGCGTTGACGGGAGACGGTGAGTCCCAATTGTCTCCTCCCGTCGTCGCCAGAACGTATTTATACGCCTGCGCGCCGCCCGGCGAACCTGAGACGGGGAAATTCCCCACCCAAACGTTCGATGTCACCAATCCAAATTGGTTTGTGCGGGCGATGCTTGGATCGTTTGTCAAAGCGAAATCGTTTCCCGCCCATCCGTTGAGCATCCCGCGCACCACCAACTGGTCGGTGCCCGGATGAAAATTACCCAGGGCAATCTGCTGCGACGCGTCCACCTGAAAGCCGATATTATTCGTCACCGGCGCGCCCGCATCGCCGAAGAATGCCGTCGGCAGGACCAGGCTGGCTCCAGTATCGGTAGGCAGTCGCGCCGCCCGGTTCTGGGCAGTGGCGGGATTCTCGTAGTTGCTGCCGTTGATGACGAATTTGTATTCCAATTTTCCGCCGTTGGTATCCGTCGTGTCGTTGATTGTGTTGGTGTAAATGGTGCTGACGCCTTGCTGAATCAGCGACAGCGCGCCCCAGCCGTTAAAGGTCCCGTGGGATTCAATGGTATCGGTCCCCGGAACAAACGTTCCCGCCGCAATGTTAGTGGCCATGTCCACGCTGAAAGTCACCAAGGTGCTGGCCGCGCGCGCTGTGGCCAAACCCGCTGCGCATACCAAAATTGTTGCCAGGCGCCGATAGGGAATATTTTTGAGGCTCATGCTTTTCAAGGGTCAATGCGGTTGGTTCAAGAGACGATTGACCTTACACTGGCGGCTTATCCCGCTTCTACCGCATGTTTGTGCGGAGCCATCGAGTCGCACGGCAGAGCGCCCGTGGCCTTCAGGGCACGATCAGGATTTCGTAGAATTTCTGCTGTGCGGGATTGGGATCGTAAAAATAAGTCGAGGAGCCGGAGCCGGGAATCACATCGCTGATGGGTTGGAACGGCTGCAACAAATTGGTTGTGGCCAGCACTTGATAATTGATGCCCGGCGCGCTGTCCCACACGACCAATTGGTTATTGTCCGACAATCCGGAAATTCTCAACGGCGGCGCGACAATGATACTGCGCGTGTCACCGATGGGCGAAATCGCATTCGTATAAATCACCTGGATGATATTGGTGCCTGGGGTGGGATTGTTCCAATTGTAACTCAGGCTTTTCATTCCCGGGCAGGCGCTGACACCGTTCAACGGGCGCAGAATATAAGCCGTCTGCGGTTGAAGCACGCCATTGATCAGCACCGTAAAATTATTAGTAGCGGACGCCAGCGAAGAACTGAAACATGCCTGCACGACATAAGTAGTGTTGGTCGAGTAACTCAAAACCGTGCCGTTGGTCGCCGGGCTGGAAATCTGCACCACCTGCACCGGAGCCGCCGTATTGACGGTGCGCGTCAAGGTTGCGAAACGGTTCGTGTAAACGCTCGTGCCATATTCTTTGAGCCGCACGGTGATCGTGGCAGCGCCGCTGCTCGGCACCTTTGTATAAGTAATGCGAAACTCCTGCGGATAGTTCGTCCACACCGCGTTCAAACCGGCATTGGGTGTGACGGATGGAGCGGCGATAAAAATCGGATTGCCGTTGGTGTCGTTGCCGTTGCTATTCACTTGGCCAGTGTGCAGGTCGTCATTGTTGGGATCGCTGTCCTGGATATTCACGTCCGCCTCGGTTGCCAAATTATCCGCCCGGATGACAATCGTGTAAGTCTGGCTGGAAATCGTGTCACCGTTATTGGCTGGAAAAACTACCGCGCCGCCGGGCAACGCTCCATCGTAATAAAACGTCTGCAAAAATGTGTTGTACACCGACGACTGATTAGTGCGCGGCAAAAACGCGCGCGCGCGGAGAATGTGAAAACCGGATTGCAAGCCCGTCTGGGTGTTCGCAGGATTCAAATCATTGTGCAGCCAGACCATGGCCGTCGCAGGATTGAAATTCGTGATCGCCCACTGCGTCAGGCCATAAAGCTTGGAACCTTGCGGCTCTGCATTGGATATCGCCGGAATATTTGACCCGCCCGCGCTGCCGCCCGAAAACAACCCGACCTTGTAACGCACCTGCGTCCCGTTGGCCTGTGCTGGAATCGTGCCCTGCCACCAGTCAATATTGCTTTGCGCGCTGTCGTGATTGACGAAATACGCCGGCGTCACCTGCGTCGTGCCTTTGCCAATGCCGAATGCACCGTCGGGCATCGAGCCGTCCGTCGTGTAATAAATGAACGCAGTATCGATTTGAAATTGGTAGCCGACCTTCACATGGATGTCTGCCGATTGGCCATCCGCCGGGCTTAAGGGCACTCGCTGCGTCACTGAGTTATTCGGCGAGAGCGCAGTGTTGGTCGCGGCAGGATCGTGATAGACCCACGTCGCGGTCTGATTCGTGATGCTCGCGCCGTAGCCCGCGCCGGAAATGACATTGCTCGTTCCTCCGACAACGTAGGAATACGTCTCCGCGCCGACCGAGACAATATTGTTGCTCGCGATATTCCGCGCCGCGAATTTTTCCGGACCGTTGCGAAATTGAAACGCGGTTTGTTCGTAGCCCAGAAACACGTCGGTCGCGTACCCCGGTTTGTTGTCGCGTAAATCCAGAAAATTCGTCGGCGCGGTGCCGTCGAACGTCAACGGCCCCAGCCCCATCGCGCTATTCAAATCAATGCCGCCATCCAGCTTCACCAGTGCGTTGCCGCACGAGGCGTCGCAGCGCACGAGAATATCGAAATCCCCATTCGTTACCACCGGCACGTCGATCGCGTAAGTCAGGTTCGAGACATGCACGCCGCCGATCACATTGCCGTGGGCATCCACGCTGCCGCGCATCAGGAACGGAAAAAGCGGGTTGTAATTCGTATCGCCATTCGCGCCGTCGTGGCGATACGCCGTGATGCGCGGCGCTTCGGCGCCTCCCTGGCGCAAAACAATCGCGTTGGTCGACAGATTCGCGCGGCTCGCTTCCGGCCATTGATAGCCATACATCACCCAACTGCCGTCCGGAACATTCAATTCAATCGCGCCGCCGCCTGATGGGACTGTCTGCGCGCCGACATAAATCAACCGTTGCGTTGGATCGCTCGCGTTGGCGCTGGATTGCGCTGCGGACAAACTCGACGTCGCACCGTGCACGAGCAATTTTTTGCATGCCCGTCCGCCCGTTGGCGAGGAACCCGACAACTGCACCAGCACCGAGCCGGGTGGAAATCCAACCGCCAGCCCCAGATTCCGCGAATTGGAAACCACGAAACCGCCGTAATATCCATCGCTCGTGCGGCTGACGCCGTCGTCGAACGCAATGTCGCCGGGAAAACTCGTTTTGGTGTTCAACACGAACAAGGCAACATCCTGGTCCGATGGGCTGTTGCCCTCGCGATAATCATAACGCTCAAACGCGATGATGTTATTGTCGCTCCAGCGCGACCAGGTGCCGCCGCGCGAGAGTTGATTGTGCAAATACATCGTTTCCGGAATCGTGTTGTCGGAAAATTCCCCGAGATAGTTCGCGTAACTGACGACCGGCGTGCCGCTTGAGGAATTGTGATTGAATCCATCGGAATAAACCATCGGCAGGCCTTCGCGCATGAAGAGGTAGGCGTCTTCCAATCCTAAATTCGCGTAAAAACCGTAATCCTGGTTCAACGGAAAATTCACGGCCTGCGCCGCGCTGAAATTTCCCGAGCCGTCGCAGTTCGAAAAATTCGGCTGATAATCGCGCCCGTCCATGCCCGAGAGCGACGCCCCGCCGTTGAACGCATTGTTCATTTGCGAGTAGAGCGGTTGATTTTGCAGCCGCATCCCGGATTGCAGGTAATCGTAAAACGGCGGTGCGGGCGCAATATGCTCGCCGAAAATCATCGCGTCGTTGCGCGTCGCTTCCGTGTTGAAAAGACTATTGCGATTGCCGTCCTTTTCCACGTAGCCGTTGGCGGTGACGTTGCTTCCATAGCCGTGGGTATAATCATACATCGCCTGGATGCCGCCGGTGTAACCCGCGAACGACGGATCATCCGCCTGGCCCGTTTCCGCGCCGAAAAATCCCACCGGCACGTGCTTTACCGCATCCAGCCGGAAGCCGTCGCACTTGGTCGTGTAAAGCGTCCACATCGCCGCGCGTGTCAAATAATCCTGTACGTATTCCGTCACCGGCTGGCCGCTGCCGTCAAACGAATGCCAATTGCCGCCGAGGCTCGGGCCATTGGTATCCATGTATAAATCCGCCCGGCCGGGGAAGCGGATAAAATGTGGCTTGGGAATGGTATTGCCGATGTTGTTACCGAAATTCAAATTGATCGTGCCCGGTTCCTGCGCCAGATCGCACAACCCTAGCAACGGCTGGTTCTGCACCACCGACGTGGTGCACCAATACGGATCGCCGATGGAGGGCCAGTTCTGGTAACCGCCGTTCACGGTCTGCAGGTGAAAATCCTGCGGAATCAATCCCGGATAATAATTCGTCGCCGTGCCCGATCCGGGATAACCCGGCACCGTGCTCGACCGATGGTTCGTCACGTTGTCGAAATAAACGCGAATGCCAAACCGATGCGCTGTCTGCACCATTTGAATGAGTTGATCCTTCGTGCCCCAGCGCGTCGCCACGGTCCCTTGCTGGTTGGTGCTGCCGAGGTCAAAGGGATCGAATTGGTCGTAGCCGTAGGAAAACGCGCCACTATTTCCCTTGGCCGGGTTCGGCAGCCAAAGACTGTCGTAACCCGCCTCGGCGATTTCCGGCATCTTCGTCGTCAAATCGGCCCAATTGACATTGAATAACTCCAGCATCGCCTCGCCGCGGGCGACGCCGCCGTAAACCAGGCAAAAACACAGAAGCAAACGGATGGCGTAGCGCGAAAGGTGTTTCAAAGCGGGGAAAAAATTCACGAAAAGCGGCGTATTAATGCATTCTAATTTCCAAGCCGACAAAATTATCATCCGCAACTCGCCGCCTCCACCGCATATTTATGCGGTCAAAGCAGCACAGTGATAGTGGCACGGCCGTCCCGCCCATGCGTTTCAATTCGTTCGGGCGAGACGCGGACCCCAAAGCTTATTCCAGTGGCGCTCTGTGTTTTGGTGGCTTGTACAAGTTCATTTAAATTTACGGTCTCGCGAAAAGTTATTTTTCTATTCCCGAGGCAATTCGTGCATCGATTCCGTGAAAGTTTTTCATGGGTGTGCGGTCAAAAGAACGCATGGCTGAACAAAAATGAGCAATGTGAGGGGGCAAAGACATTCTCTTTTTTTATGTTCACCTTCCACGAATCTAAAATTCCATTCTTGTTGCTCTGCAAACCGTCCCTTTGAATGCCATCCGGCAAAGAATTCAGGTTGCTGAGGATTCGATGAGTGTGCGGAATACGCTCCGAGAAATTTTAATGAACAAATCATCGGCCAGGCTCAACTTGCGGGCGCTCGTATAGAGAACACCCCAACGGCGCTTCAATCTCCTGCGACCCAGCGGCAGCGCGGCCAGTGAGCCTTGCTCGAGATCTTCCGCCACCAGCCATCGCGGCAGGATGCCCACGCCCATGTCCAATCGCACGAACTCCTTGATCGCCTGCTCGTTCGCAATCTCAATAAAGGGCTGGATGCTGATGTTTTCATCGCGAAAATAGGATTCAATCAATCGATAGGTGTTGCCGCCGCGCTCGGGAAGAATCAACTTTCGATTCGGGATATCCTCGCGTTGCGCTTTGCGTTTCACGGCCCAGGGATGCAGCGGATTGACGATGAATTGCAAATCGTCTTCACCGATCAAATCAAACTGGATGTCAGGCGAATGCTCCGCCGGTTCCGTGAGCAGAGCGAAGTCGAGTTTATTTTCCAGCAGCAGCGAAATCGCCTGCCGCGATGTACATTGCTCGATTTTAATGGCGAAACTGGGAAAACTCTCGCGAAATTCCCGCAACGACGCGGGCAATAAAAACTCGCACGCTGTGCCGTTCGCGCCGATCAACAACTGCCCCTGCCGCCAGTCATTCCACGCGCGGATCTTCGTCCGCGCCGCTTTCATTTGATCCAGAACTTGTTCCGCTTCCGCAAGGAACTCCTGGCCAACAGCGGAGATCTCGAATTTGCGCGAAGTCCGTTCAAAAAGCCTGCAACCAAGGTCCGTTTCCAATGCCTTCAAACAATGACTGATACCCGAGGCCGTCATGTGCAACTCCTCCGCCGCGCGGCTCATGTTCATGGTGTGCGCGAGCGTTACGAACACCAGCAACTGGGCGCTATCAATATGCGTTTTAAGATTTCCTTTCATCCGTGTCGCAATGGGTTGAAGTCAAATTAGCCAATCGCGAAAGGCCAGCCAAGAGGAATGTTGAGTAAAATTTGATGCTGCATTCATAAAACCTCAACATTGAATGGGCCCACTTGATGGCATGGCTGGTGCTAAAGGCCAAACATGCGGTTTGCCAAAACCAAAATCCGAGCACGTCATAAAAGCGCAAGCTGGTTGAATGTCGGTTTTGCCGCCACGATTGATTGCGCTATTTTGATCGCCGCCCAGGAACTCGGACTGTTCCGCAAATTCGGGTTGACTGTGCGGCTCCGTCGGGAAGTCGGTTGGGCCACCATTCGGGAAAAGCTGTTGCACGAGGAACTGGATGCCGCCGCCGCGCACGCCAGCATGTTGTTCTCGATTTATTGCGGCATTGGCACCGTGCGCCGCGCATGCCTCACCGGGTTGCTGCTCGGCTTCAACGGAAGCGCCATTACCCTGTCGAAAGAATTATGGGACCTGGGCGTGCGCGATGCCACAACGCTCGCTGAAGTCATCCGCAAGCTGAAAGGCAAACGCACTTTTACCTTCGGCGTGGTTCTTGAGCTTTCTTCACAAAATCTCAACCTTCGCAAATGGCTGTGCGCCGGCGGCCTCGACCCTGATCGCGATGTGCGCACCGTGGTGGTTCCCTCCGCGCTGGTCCACGACACGTTTCGCGCCGGGCATCTGGATGGCTATTGCGTGGCTGAACCGTGGAACTCCGCCGCGGCGATGGATGGCAGCGGTTGGATTGTAGCCGCCACCAGTGAAATCGAGCCCGATCATCCGGAAAAAGTTCTGCTGGTCCTTCAGGATTTCGCCGAACGTCGTGAAGAAGAGCACCTGCGCATGATCGCGGCGCTCATCGAAGCCAGCCGATTTTGTGATAAGGTCGAAAACCGTCCGGAACTGGCCCGAATGCTTTCTCAGCCGCAATACTTTGACCTCGACCGGGCTCTTTTGACTAACGCACTCGTGGGTCCATTTGAGTCCGGCCGGGGACGCCGCAATATAAAAGATTTTGTGATTTACGATTCCAGCCAGGTCGGCGCGCCCACCAGAGCCAAGGGGAAATGGGTCTTTGATCTGGTGCAAAAAATTGGCGGCAACGGTTCCAACCCGGCTTTACGCAGCGAAATCATCGGGAAAGTTTTTCGGGAAGACATTTTCCGCAAGGCCGCGCGGTTGGTCGGAAACGGGAGCCACAAAAATCACGCCTCCGACCGGGTTTCCCCCTTTTTTCTTCCGGAATCACCTCTCGTTCCCGCCGCTCCTCGAATGGAAACACCTGAAACAATTTTCCCCGCTGCTGTCGTGCCGCTCAATGCCGGATCGCAAACCGCCTCCGTTTCCTTTTGTTCATGAACCAAATCAAAACCAAATCAAACTGAACCTGAAAACATGAAACCTATTCCGAAGTTAAAATCCACCCTTCACCGAAAACTCGGCAAACTCACCGCCGCGCTCGCGGCTGTCGGCATGATAACCAGCACGCTGCCTGCGGCTGATTTTCCAACGGCCCAGGTGAATACCACCGGTCTGGCGGTTACGGATGACACCGTCACTGTCGGCCAATTGCACTCCGCTACCGGCACCATGGCGATCAGCGAAACCGGCTCCATCGAAGCCGAACAACTCGCGATCGACCAGATCAACGCCCAGGGCGGCGTGCTCGGTCGCAAAATCAAAGTCATCCAGGAAGACGGTGCCAGCGACTGGCCCACGTTCGCGGAAAAAGCCAAAAAGCTTTTGGAAAGCGACCACGTGGCCTCAGTCTTCGGCTGCTGGACTTCCGCCTCGCGCAAAGCCGTGTTGCCGGTGTTCGAAAAGGATAATGGCATGCTTTATTATCCCACTTTCTACGAGGGATTGGAGCAATCCAAAAACGTCATCTACACCGGCCAGGAAGCGACGCAGCAGATTCTCGCCGGACTGGATTGGATCGCGAAAGAGAAGAAAGCGAAAACGTTTTACCTCATCGGCTCTGACTATATCTGGCCGCGCACGTCGAATAAAATCGCGCGCAAACATATTGAAAATGTTTTGCACGGCACCGTCGTAGGCGAGGAATACTACGCTCTTGGCAGCACAAGCTTCGGCTCGCTGATTAACAAAATCAAACTCAAGAAGCCGGATGTCATCTACGCGATCATCGTCGGAGGCAGCAACGTGGCCTTCTACAAGCAACTCAAGGCGGCGGGCATCACCAGCGATAAATGGACGTTGCTGACCATTTCTTCAACCGAGGATGAAGTGCTCGGCATCGGCGGCGAGAACATCGCCGGCTTTTACTCCGCCATGAAATACTTCCAAAGCCTCGACAATCCGAACAACAACGCATTCGTGAAAGCATTCAAGGCGAAGTATGGCGAGAAAGCCGTGATCGGTGACGTCACCCAAGCGGCCTACCTCGGACCGTGGCTTTGGAAATTGACCGTGGAAAAATGCGGCAGCTTCGACATCGACAAAGTGGCCGCCGCCTCTTCCGGTATTGAATTCAAAGGCGCGCCGGAAGGTTACGTTCGCATCCACGATTCGAACCACCATCTTTGGAGCAAGTTGCGCATCGGCCAATGGCAGCCTGACGGCCAGGCCAAGGTTCTCTATGAATCGGAGCTGATCGAACCCAATCCTTTCCCGAAGGGTTATCAATGACCTGAGTTGGCTGCGGCTGGCGGCGTTCAGGAGACGCTGCCAGCCGCGAATTAAAAGTAATGCTGCTGGTACGGAAAGCGGAACCGAACGACGAACCAAGAATCGATTTAAAATTATGCTGTTTGCCTATACACCATCCGAGTTGTGGTCAATCTTCGTGATGCAAGGCTTCGCCGGGTTAAGCCTGTTCAGCGTGTTGCTGCTCATGGCGTTGGGTTTGGCGATCATCTTCGGTCAGATGGGCGTGGTGAATCTTGCGCATGGCGAATTCATGGCCCTCGGTGCCTACACCGTTTATCTCTGTTCCACACTGGTTTCAAATCACGCCCCGGCGCTGCAACCTTACTACTTCGTCATCGCCATTTTTGTGGCGTTCATTGTTTCAGCACTGGCCGGCCTTCTCGTGGAATGGTCTCTCATCCGTTTCCTTTACAAACGCCCGCTCGATACCTTGCTCGCCACCTGGGGATTAAGTCTCATCATGCAACAATCCTTCCGTTCCATCTTCGGAGCGCGCGAAGTCACACCCACCTTGCCCGAATGGCTGATGGGTTCCTTCAAGCCGACGCCCAACATCGATATTCCCATCAACGGTGTCTTCGTGATGGGTCTCACCTTGCTGCTCGCTTTCGGAGTGTGGCTGTTCATGTATCGCTCGCGCATCGGCCTCCAAATGCGCGCCACCGTCCAGAATCGCTCCATGAGCGGCGCGGTCGGCATTAATACCAAACTCGTCGATCGATTCACCTTCAGCCTCGGCTGCGGCATCGCGGGAGTGGCCGGAGCGGCGTTTACCACCATCGGCTCCACCGGCCCGGACAGCGGTTCGCGCTATATCGTAGACACCTTTCTCGTGGTGGTTTTCGGCGGCGCCGCGAGTTTGTTCGGAACAATCGCCTCCGCGTTTGGAATCGCTCAGGGCCAATCCATCTTGGAATTTTTTCTCGAAGGCACCGCTGGCAAAGTCGCGATCCTGCTCACGATTGTCATCGTGTTGATGATTCGTCCCAAAGGTTTATTCCCCGGCAAAGTCCGCGCCGCGTAATCATCTATTAATAAAATTGTGAAAAATATTTACACGCGGGTATTTAGAGGGAATAACGGCTTGATCAATCTCGGCCTGCTCGCCGTCCTGCTGTTATTTGTGCTCCCGGTGTCATTGGACATCTTCCGGCTGAACATGGTCGGTAAATACCTCACCTATGCCTTCGTAGCACTCGGTCTTGTGCTGCTTTGGGGCAAAGCCGGCGTGCTCAGTCTCGGCCAGGGAATGTTCTTCGGACTCGGCGGCTATTGCATGGCCATGTTCCTGAAATTGGAAGCGTCCGATCCGGTCAGCACTAAAATTCAATCCACTCCCGGCATTCCCGATTTCATGGACTGGAACCAAATCACGCATCTACCCGCCTTTTGGGTTCCATTCAAAAGCCTGCCTTTCAGTTTGTTCGCCGTTCTCGCCGTGCCGACCCTAGTGGCGTTCATTGTTGGCCTGGCCATGTTCAAACGCCGGGTCGGTGGCGTTTATTTCGCGGTCATCACCCAGGCACTCGCACTGATTCTCTCGCTCGCCATCGATAGCCGGCAGGGCTACACCGGTGGCCGCAATGGCATCACCGACCTGAAAACCATGTGGGGCTGGGATATTCGCACCCATCACGCGCAATACATTCTTTATTTCACGACCTGCGTGCTGTTGTTGCTCTGCATTTTGTTTTCCCAATGGTTGCTCTCCGGTAAGACCGGCAAAATGCTGCTGGCGATGCGGGACCGCGAAGACCGCGTGCGCTTTTCCGGCTACGACGTCTCCATGTTCAAAGTGGCCACGTTTTGTTTCGCGGCGGCACTGAGCGGTGTGGGCGGAGCGCTGTTTGTATTGCAGGTTGGATTCATCTCGCCATCGCTCGTCGGAATCGTTCCGTCGATTGAAATGGTCATCTTTTGCGCAGTCGGGGGGCGCACATCCTTGTATGGCGCGATTTACGGAACGTTGCTCGTCAACACCGGCAAGAGTTTGTTTTCGGAAACCTTCCCGCAACTCTGGCTTTTCGCCATGGGCGGGTTGTTCATCGCCGTGGTCGTTCTCTTCCCCGACGGCCTCGCGGGTGTCATCGAACTTCTCCGCAAAAAATTGAAACCCATGCTTGAAAAAATGCGCAATAAACCATCATTGCCCGTTGGCCTTCCCGGAACCGTCGCCAAAGGAGACCAACCATGAGTAGCAATACCGATTTCCTTTTAGCCATCGAAGATTTAACCGTTTCGTTCGATGGTTTCCGGGCGGTGGACTCCCTCAATTTATACATCGAAAAAGACGAACTGCGGGTCATCATCGGCCCCAACGGCGCGGGCAAGACCACGGTGCTCGACATGATCTGCGGTAAAACTCGGCCCACCGGCGGCAGTATCAAATTCAAGAACCGCGAATTGATCGGCATGGCCGAGCATCGCATCGTTCACGAAGGAGTCGGCCGAAAATTCCAAACTCCTTCGATCTACGAAAACCTCACGGTCTTTGAAAATCTGGAAGTCTCCTATCCCAAAGGCCACACCGTCATGGGCTGCGTCGCCTTCAAGCGAACCGCCGAGGTCGTGGAGCGCATCCACAAAATCGCGGAGGAAATCTCGCTTAAGGATTATCTCGATATCGAAGGCGCGTTTCTGAGTCACGGCCAGAAACAATGGCTCGAAATCGGTATGTTGCTCATGCAGGAGCCGGAACTCGTGATGCTCGATGAACCGGTGGCTGGCATGAGCCCTCCTGAACGCGAGCAGACCGCCGCGTTGATCAAGCGCATCTGCAAAGGCCGCTGCATCATCGTCATCGAGCATGACATGGAATTTGTTTCGCGCATCGCTCACAAGGTCACCGTGCTGCATCTCGGAAAAATTCTCGCGGAAGGCAGCATGGACGAAATCCGCAACAACCCAAAAGTCGTGGACGTGTATCTCGGACATTGAAATCACATTATGCTCGCCATCAATAATCTCGAGGTTGGTTACGGCCAAAGCAAAGTCATTCACGATCTGAACTTCTCCCTCGGTGGAGAGGAAATTCTCGCCATCATGGGCCGCAACGGCATGGGCAAAACCACTTTGCTCAAATCGCTCATCGGGATTTTGCCGTCCAAATCCGGCTCCATCGAATTGGGCGATCAGGAAATTTCCCGGCTGGCCACGCACGAACGCGTCCGCAGCGGAATCGCCTACGTCCCGCAGGGCCGCATGATCTTTCCGATGCTCACTGTCACGGAAAATATTCTCACCGGCGCGCGCAAAACGATCGAGCGCAGCGCCTGGGATGAAATTTACTCCCTTTTTCCCGTCCTCCGCGACATGCGCCATCGCAAAGGCGGCAATCTCTCCGGCGGCCAGCAGCAGCAACTCGCAATTGCCCGCGCTCTGGTAGGCAATCCGAAAGTCCTCGTGCTCGACGAGCCCACCGAAGGTATCCAGCCTTCGATTATCAAGGACATCGCCCGCGCGCTGAAGGAAATCCGCCAGATGCGCAAGCTTGCCATCATCGTCACCGAGCAAGTCGTCAGTTTCATGATGGACGTCTGCGACCGCGCGCTGGTCATCGAACGCGGCCGGTTCGTCCATGAAGCGCCTCGCGAAAACCTCGACGCGGAAAAAGTGAAAGCTCTCCTGTGTGTGTGATTCATTGAAAACCTGAAAAAGAAAGAAACCCTAAAATGCCGAAACCATTAATCCAAGTTGACTTCAAGACGCCACCCGAAAAACAGCCGTACCTTCATAATCGCTGGCACCCGGAAATCCCGATTATTGCGTGGGTCAAACCCGGCGACGAGTTTCGCATCGAATGCATCGATTGGACCGGCGGACAAATTCATGATAACGACAACGCGGCAGACGTCCGCGACGTGGCGCTAACCAAGGTGCATTACCTCAGCGGTCCCATTGGAGTCAAAGGCGCCGAGCCGGGCGATTTGCTCGTGGTGGATCTGCTGGATGTTGGAGTGATGCCGGAATCGGCGTGGGGATTTACTGGAATTTTCGCAAAGGAAAACGGCGGGGGATTTCTCGTGGACCATTATCCCGACGCGCGCAAAGCGTGTTGGGAATTCAGCGGGCTGTTTGCCCATTCGCGGCACATTCCCGGCGTGGAATTCGCCGGCATCACACATCCTGGATTGATCGGCTGCCTCCCTTCGCGCGAACTGCTCGACACTTGGAACAAACGCGAAAAAGAATTGTTTGATACCAACCCGGAGCGCGTGCCTCCCTTGTGCGCGTTGCCGAATCCCGAAAACGCCCACATGGGCACCATGAAACCAGCTGCCGCCAAGGCAGCGATGAAGGAAGCCGTGCGCACCGTCCCGCCACGCGAACACGGGGGCAATTGCGACATCAAAAATCTCAGTCGCGGTTCCAAAATATTCTTTCCCGTTTATATCAAAGGCGGCGGCCTTTCGATGGGGGATATTCACTTCTCGCAAGGCGACGGCGAAATTACGTTCTGTGGCGCGATTGAAATGGCAGGCTACCTCGATCTGCGCGTTAGCATCATCAAGGGCGGCATGAAGAAATACGGCATCGTCAACCCCATCTTCCAGCCCAGTCCGGTTGAGCCGAACTATAATCGCTATCTCATCTTTGAAGGCATCTCGGTCGATGAAGCCGGCAAGCAGCATTATCTCGATGTTCATGTGGCCTACCGGCGCGCCTGCTTGAACGCCATCGAGTATCTGAAAAAATTCGGTTACACCGGCGAGCAGGCCTACGCCATTCTCGGCACCGCCCCCGTTCAAGGCCACATCAGCGGCATCGTGGATATCCCCAACGCCTGCGCAACGCTCTATGTGCCGTCGGAAATTTTCTCCTTCGACATTCTGCCCAACGCAAATGGCCCGAAGAAAATGGTCGGCGGAAAGGATCTGGCCAAGGCGAAGTGAACAGAACCATAAAATCAGAAACTAGCCAACTGGCATCTACGCGCATTTCCGCACCGATGCCGGCAGTTCTTGGACAAAAATTTCCAAAATAATATGCCGTTTTACGATTACATCTGCGAATCCTGTGGTGAATTCTCAATGTCTCGCAGCATTACCGATCGTGATCTCCCTGTTCCCTGCCCGGAATGCCACGGCGAATCGATCCGCGCCGTGACTGCTCCTAATTTAAGTCTAATGTCGGCGGGACGACGAAACGCCTTTGCGCGGAACGAGAAAAGCCAGCACGAGCCCGGTGTTAAAACTCGCCATCGCTGCGCCTCAGGCTGCGGCTGCGGCTCGACAAAAGGAAACTCTCGCAAATCGACACGCCAGGTGGATCTTGGAAAAGTCGGCAAATTCGAGACATCAATAAAACGCAAGCGTCCATGGATGTTGGGCCATTAGAGCGTTTGAAAAAGTGTGTGCCCATTTCCGAGCGAAGATGTTTGAGTTTTGGCGAGGCTTCGGTAAAGGATCGGGTTGATCCTTCTTCGGAAACGTGGATAGGTCGATTACAAGGAAGTGCCAAAACGGTTTCACCATTAATTGCAAACGAGGCCGCAACCAACGGACAATTGTCCCTTTTCACCGCGTTCCCTTAAACGCGGCATTAAGCTTTTCTCGTCCCCTCTCTACGGTTAGAACACGGGTGAGAGCTACCGTTCAATCGTGAACCTAATCGCCTCAAAGGCATCTGCGGTCTTTGCCTTCAGCAGTCCCTCGGTAAACGTCCACCCGCGCGCTGATTTCTCAAACGCCGCCGCTTCCACTTGGGGAAGGGGAGTCGCCGCCGCATCGCCGGTTTTCACCGAAATATTTTTCGGCGCGCGTTCACTCCACGTTTCCACGACCAACTCGCGCGCCGCCGGGTGAAACGTTCCTTCCGGCGCGGAAACGTCCACGGTGATTTCTCCGTCATTGCGCGTTTGATGAAACTGGCGCGTTATGAAATTGCCTTTGCGATAATCCGGGGTTTTTCCGTCATCCTCATACAGCGCCGATTTGGAATCGGCAGCGGGAGCCACCAGTACGCTTAAGGGTTTTCCTGGCATTTCATCCGTGTCCTGGACCACCGGTTGGCGGAAAATAAACCCGCCCCCGCGCACGAACATGGGGATCGAATCAATCGTTACTGGTACATGAACCGACTTGCCGCCGGTCTCCTGTTTCCCGGTCCAGTAATCAAACCACTCGCCCTTGGGTAGATAAACTTCCCGTCCTGTTGTATCTTCCCACAAAACCGGCGCGACGAGCAAGTCAGGCCCAAAAAGAAATTCGTCATCCGTGCCGGTCACACTTTTATCTTCTGGGAATTCGAGGAATAACGGGCGCATCGCGGGCAGGCCGGTTTCACTCGCTTCTCGCATCACGTTATAAATATAAGGCAGCAATTCATAACGCAGCTCGATGGTTTTTCGGTTGACGTCTTCATACTGCGAGCCAAACGCCCACGGTTCCTTGTCCGGCGTTCCGAACGTCGTATGCGAGCGCATGAACGGAAAGAAAGCGCCTGCTTGCAGCCAGCGCGCATACAATTCCGGTGTGGCCGGCCCGGTGAAACCGCTGATGTCGCTGCCCACAAACGGAAATCCCGACACGCCCAATCCGAGCAGCATGGAAACGGATTGACGCAACGCCGCCCAATCCGTCTGGCTGTCTCCCGTCCATACGGCTGCATAACGCTGCCCGCCCGCGAATGTCGCGCGGGTTAGCACGAACGGGCGTTCATTCGGACGCAAGCTCGAAAGGCCCTCGTAGGTGGCCCGGCTCATCAATTGGCCGTAGACATTGTGAACTTCCCGATGCGTGGTCGGCTGCCCCTCGTTGTCAAAAACCACGTCCAACGGCAGCGTCCCGGTCGGCGTATCAAATAGCGCCGGTTCGTCCATATCGTTCCAGATGCCGCTCACGCCGTCGTCCATGAACCCTTTGAAAAGCGAGCCCCACCACATGCGCGCCGCAGGTTTGGTAAAATCCGGAAAAACACTGGGACCTGGATTCTGCTCCGCCTGCGCCGGCCAGACCGGGCCTTCAAAAACCGAGCCATCCGGATTTTTGGCGAAATAATTTCCCGCCAGGCCTTCGTCGTAAGGCGCGTAACCTTTTTCCGCCTTCGGATGCCCATCTACGATCGTCACGACATGGAAATGTTGCGCGCGCAAATCAGAAATCATTTTCTTCGGATTCGGAAAACGGTCGTGGTTCCATGTGAAAGGCTTGTAGTTGTCCTGGTAATGGATGTCGAGCCAGATGACGTCCCCCGGAACCTTCTTCTCGCGGAAAGTGTCCGCCAGCAGCCGCACGCGCGATTCGGGATAGTAGCTATAGCGGCATTGATTATAACCGAGCGACCAAAGTGGCGGCAGCGGCATCCGACCCGTGAGCGCGGTGTAACGCCCAATCACCTCTTTGGGCGTGGGACCGTTGATGAAATAATAATTCAATTCGCCGCCCTCCGCGCCAAAGGTCAACGAACCGGGCGTGCGATGCCCGATATCGAAAAAACTGCGCCAGGTATTGTCGAGAAAAATTCCATGCGCGCGGCCATCGCGTGTCACCATGCAAAATGGAACAGAAACATAAATCGGGTCCGTGCTCGAATCATAGCTGTACGTGTCCGAATTCCACATCACGTATTCGTTCCCGCCGAGTTGCCAGCCGCGTTTGTCGAGGTGCCCGTTTTTTTCGCCCAAACCGTAAACGTGTTCATTGTCGCGAAGTTGTTCCGCCACCTGCACTCTGCCGTTGCCCGCAAAGGAAATCCCGCCTTGCGCATCCTCAGAATCGAGAATTTCTCCCGCCGCATTGGCAACGGAGATCCGCAGAGGTGTGTGCTGAATGGTGACCCGAAGCGATGCCGTCGTGAGCAGGGTGGTTTCGCCGCTGGTTTCAACTTTCGCCGTCGGCGCATTCCCGTCCTGGGCGACAACTGCGTAAGAGTGGTCGCGTCCAAATGTTTTCGTCGGCGTGAAGCGAACGCGAATAACGTCGTCCGAAATCGGCATGATGGCGAGGGCGCATTGTTCGCTTTGAAACAGCAGCGTTTTACCGTCCCATTTCGGCGCCGGCATCGCGCCTAATGATTGCCAGACTGAAGATGGTGTCTCCGCCGCTAAATTCGTTCCCGGGCTCCCCCAAGCCAACCCTAGTGCCAGGGCCAGGGCTGTGGCGCAGCGTTTCGAAAATTGAGAATATAATCGGTTTCGATTTCGTTGGTTTTTCATTGTTGATCGAGTGGTTGGCAGAGTCGGCATTCTTTATTTTTTAGTATAGGAGCCAGGACTCGCGCAGCGGTAATGTGATTCGAACCCGGCATAAAAAGTCCGCCCAGAAACTCCGTCGCGCGCGCTGTCGTCGATGCGCACGGCGATCATCGATTGCGCCGGAAATCCCGGATTGCTCGGCGTGAAGGTCATTTCGTCGCGCGCTGCAGACCAGGAAAATACCCCTTTCGCCGGCGGAATGGTCGAGAACGCCGGCTCCGCACTGGCAGTATCCATCGGTTTGCTGAAATGAACGACAATGGCTGCGCCTGCCGGAATTTCTTGCGCATCGTGCCCGGGAGAAATCTCGGTCACCACCGGATCCAATGGACGAAATTGCGATTCAGCGACAAATATTTTTGCCGATGTGCCCGGGACCGTAAGCGAGGGAATTCGTCCATTCGCGCCCACGGTCACACTTTCTTTTTCATCGAGCGTGTTTAGCATTTTGGTTCCCGCCGGATAAATCGTGGGGCAGGGCGGTAGCAATTCGTTGGTGGTTGCTGTGTTCAAAACCACAAAAACTTCCTGTGTGCCAAGCCGTCGGGCAAAGGCGAACAATCCGGGACCGTTTGCGTTGCTCCAAAGATTCGATTGCGCTCCGGTTTGCAGCTCCGGATAAAGCCTCCGAAAGTTATTCAACTTCGCGACCAATTGAAACAACGGATGCGTCATGTTGAAATTGTCGCCGTGCGACGGCCCCCATTCGAATTGACCGGCGAACATGTCCTCACGGTCCCAGGGATCCTTGCCGCCGTTGAATTCCTGTTCGGTCCCATAATATAAACAGGGCACGCCGCGCGTCGTGTAAAGAAACACCAACCCCGCCTTGAGCCGGTCGGTGGTGGCGCCTTTGATGCTCAAAAACCTCGGCTGATCGTGATTGTCGAGAAACGTGACGAGTTGATTTTGCGCGGCGGGATCGTAATTGGCCGCGATGGCCTCGTAATGGTCCGCAATTTGTTTCGTGCTGGACCGCGCCTCAGCAAAAAGGGAATTTATTTTGAAATAGAGCGTGTAATCCAAAACCGAATCCAGCTTGAAACTCCCGCCGCCCATCGTGCCCGTGTAGGAGCCGCATTTCGCGTCGGCCCCGTGCGGCACTTCGCCGAACATGAAAAAATTTGTCTTCCCATGAGCCGCGGCAAATTCGTGAATCGCCGGACACCACTCCTGCCAGAATCCCATCTCAACGTGCTTGACCGTATCGATGCGGAACCCGTCGAAACCCGCCTGCTCGATCCAAAACTGATAAATCTTCGCCATCTGCTCCCGCACGTAGGGAGTCTCCGTTCGAAAATCATCCAGGCTCATCAATTCGCCCGACTCAAGCTGGGTCGTATCATCGTAGTTCTGAATAAAGCCGTTGTTGTGAAAAAGATTCGTGAGCGCGGGATGCTCTGTGTTGAGATCGAACGGCGGCGGGTATTGTCGCGCCGGGTCATGAAACCGCAGATGATATCCGTCTGGCGGATATTTGAACGCC
Source organism: Verrucomicrobiia bacterium (assembly GCA_036272195.1). Taxonomy (GTDB): domain Bacteria; phylum Verrucomicrobiota; class Verrucomicrobiia; order Limisphaerales; family DASXHY01; genus DASXHY01. The sequence continues at coordinate 28,109 of DATAZE010000065.1, forward strand.
GGATAGCCCGCATCGCCGCTGTCAATCAGGTTGCCGCCGTGATTCACCACGATGTCGTCGATGACCAGGATGCCGCGCTTGTGCGCTGCCCGGACGAGATGTTGCAAGTCGGCCAGCGTCCCCCAATGCGGGTCCACCTTGTAAAAATCCAGCCCCGCGTAGCCGTGAAATTCACCGCGCGCATTGAGCACGACGGGAGAAATCCAAATCGCCGTGGCGCCCAACGATTGGATGTAATCCAATTTTTCCTCGATGCCCTTGAAATCACCTCCGTGAACAGAATTGCCGCGGTGCCCGGCGGGATCATAATTGCCATCCGCATTATCGTTCGACGGATCACCGTTGAAAAAACGGTCGGTGATGATCTGGTAAATGCTTTGGCGCTGCCAAAGGTTATTGCCTGCATTCTGAGCGGAAGTTGGCAAGGCGGCGAAAAAAATCGCGAGCGCAAGCGCAAAGAAAATCAAGCGCCGTCGCGAGCAATCGTCGCGGGATGCAAAGCCGAATGAGTTCGTCATCATTCTCAAGACGACGAAAATACCGCAAAGCCGGGCAAAGAGGTAATCGCATGTTTATGCATGAAGGACCCGCGGCCGAATTCAGGCTTCGGCATTCAAATCCCCGGATCGTGATCACGTTCTTCCCATCAGATGGGCTTTTGGCCCATCTCCGCCTCAATCCGCAATCACTTCAATAAATTCGGCTCCTGTATGTCCACCGCTCCGTGGCGATAATTGATATTCAGTTCATCGAGGCGACGTGCTTGAATCTTCAATCGCCGCATGAAATCATCCCAGTCGCGCGCGTCCCGCGCTGACCACGTGACTTCGGCGAGAGCGCAGGCGCGCGGGAAAAGCATATACTCGGCATGCCGGAGGTTTGGAATGCGCTCTGACCACAGATTTCCCTGTGCACCGAGGACAAATGAATCCAATTCCGGCGGAAGATTGGTCGGGATGGGATCGAAGGCATACATCTTGTTCAATGTCAGCGGTCCGCCCCAACCGGCAGCTTCAGGCTCGGCGGCCTTATTGGTCGACTGATAAAAATCGAAATAACAATATGCCGTCGGCGTCATCACAACATAATGGCCGGTGCTGGCCGCTTCCTTGCCGCCGCCGATCCAATCCATGACCGCGGCGTTCTTGGCGAGGCCGCCCTGCAGGATTTCGCTCCAACCGATCATCGAGTGCCCGCTCGCGTTGACCATTTTTTCAATGCGCCGGATAAACCAGCTTTGTAATTCCTCCTCGTTTTTCAAACCCTCGCGCTTGATCAACGCCTGGCAATCGGCATTAGTCTTCCAGGTGTCCTTCGGCACTTCATCCCCGCCAATGTGGATATACTGCCCGGGAAACAATTGCCCCACTTCCATCAGCACATCGCCAAGAAATTTAAACGTCTCCTCATTCGCTGGATTGTAAATGCCATAGAAAACGCCCGCGTTCGTCACCGTTTCCAAAGGCCCGGGCGTGGAACTGAATTGCGGATAAGCCGCGAGCGCCGCCGAGGAATGGCCGGGCATCTCGATTTCCGGCACAATTGTGATGTGTCGCGCCGCGGCATACTTGACCACCTCACGGATGTCCTCTTGCGTGTAAAATCCGCCATAACGCCCATCCGGCCCGTAGGCAGTGGATGATTTGGGATCGAAGCCGAAACCGGCATTCGCGCGCCATGCGCCAACCTCGGTGAGCTTCGGATATTTTTTGATTTCAATCCGCCATCCATGGTCGTCGGTGAGATGCCAGTGCAACGTGTTCAATTTCTGCACCGCCATTGCATCGATAACCGTTTTCACTTCCGGCTTCGTGAAAAAATGCCGGCTCACATCGAGCAAAATCCCGCGCCACTTGAAGCGCGGCCAGTCCTGGATGCGCGCGCAGGGAATTTGCCAGCTCACATTCTCAACGCGGTTCGAGGAAAAAATCTCCGGTGGCAGCATTTGCAACAAGGTCTGCACGCCGTAGAAAATTCCCGCCTGCGTTGGCGCGCGAATCACCACGGAATCGGGAGCCACAGTAAGTTCGTAACCTTCGGGGCCCAGGTTCGTGCTCACGTTTTTGGTCGTCAGCAGAATCCCTTTGGGCGCGCCTTCGCCGGCTGGGATTTTTGTGCTGACTCTGGCGGGATAACCGGTCGCCGGTCGCAAGTGATCCGCCAAATATTCCCCGGACACGCGCGAGGCCGAATCCACATAAACGCTGGTTTCCGCAGTGAGATTGAACATTCCATCGCGCAATTCCATTTTTTGCGGAAGCGGAATGATGGCAACGGTTTTCGTCCCATCCCCAAAAGCCGCGGCGGTCAATAACGCGAATATCAAACTGGCAATCGTGGTTTTCATTATGGGATTTGGGCAGTCTGTGGTGGAAATTCGGGGGTCATTACCGCGCCAGTTTTAAGCGAAGTAACCAGCGCGACAACCCCCAATTCAGGGGGTTGTTGCCAGCGAACGCTTTGCTAATTTCTCAAGCGAGACCATTCCTTCTGGTTCCTTTATGAACAAACACGGAATTGTATGGAAGTTGTAATTCGACCAACCGCTGAAGCCGCCTCCGACCTGGTGGCGCGTATTATTGCGCGTGAAATCCGGGAAAACCCCCGCACGGTGATGGGGTTGGCCAGCGGGAACACCATGGAATCCGTTTATGCCCGCCTCGTGCAGATGCACCGCGGGGAAGGGTTGGATTTTTCTGCCTGCCGGACGTTCAACCTCGATGAATACGTTGGTCTCTCCGTCAACCACACGAATTCCTACCGGCATTACATGAATCACCATTTGTTTTTGCGGGTGAACATTAATTTGCAAAACACGTATTTGCCGGACGGGATGGCGTCGGACCTCGCTTCTGAATGCGCGAATTACGAACGGCTCATTGCCAGCCAGGGCGGCATCGATCTTCAATTGCTCGGCATCGGCCAGAACGGCCATCTCGGTTTTAACGAACCCCTTTCCGCGTTCCGTTCCCGCACGCGCGTTACCGTTCTGTCGCACGCGACCCGTGCCCAAAATGCGCCGCTTTTTTCCGGACCCGATCAAGTGCCCCAGCGCGCCATCACGATGGGCGTCGGTTCCATCCTTGATTGCCGCCGCTGCATTTTGCTCGCGACCGGCACGGACAAGGCGGCGATTGTTGCCAAAGCGGTCGAAGGCCCGATCACCAGCATGATTTCCGCCACTGCCTTGCAAATGCACCCCCATTGCATCCTGGTTCTTGATGAAGCCGCCGCCGGCAAATTAAAGGAGCCGGAATATCATCGCTGGCTTTTTGAAAATGAACCCGAATGGGCTCCCTTCCGCGACGCCTCATTCCCGGCAGCGAACAATCGGATCCATGCCGCACCGACCAACAAAAAAACCATCGCCGCCGCCTCCGATCTCATTCAATGAAGGATGATGGACATTGTTTTCGCTTGGAACTTTTCCCATTCCTGACATTCGCAATTCGTCACAAGTTCCAATATTTATCCGGGAATTAAACGCGCGGTCTCGCCGCTTGTGAGTTGACGGCAGCGGGCAAAAGCCCTTTCATTTGCAAAAGTGTTGCAGTTTTTGTGAGTAGTGAGCCAACTAGCAAGGCCAACGGTTCCGCTTGGAAGGACCGTCTGCTTGTTCGTCGTTATTGTTTTCCCGCCTCCGGCGCGTCGGATCTCGATTTGGCCGCGCGCATTGAACACGCCGGCGTGGGCTATTTTTTTCCGTTGGGAACCCCGGACCTGGAACTCGCCGCGAGCCGAGCGGCCGAAATTCACCAAATCGTGGTCAAAAAGGGTTGGAACAGCGTTTTCCCTCAGTTCACGCGCGAACTGATTATCAGTTTCGAATGGTGCATGAACCCGGTTTTGTGGACTTACACCACCATTCATACCCTCGTGGGAAAACCGGCAGTTACGGCATCCGATTCCGTGCCCGCCAATCCCAACCGCCAATGCGTGCTCGTGGCCGAATTGGACGCGGGCATCCGGCGCGCCCTTTGTTGGAGCATCGATCACCAGCCCGGATTTGACAGCATTCCCTGCGACTCAGTGGAAGCCTTCGCGCAGGCCCTGGACCGCCACAAACCCCGTATGGTCCTCATGAACCGCAATCTCGCCGGGCGCGCCGGTTTCAAATCCATAGGCACCATCGCGCCTATTCAACCGGGCGTGCCCGCCTTGACCTATTCGGTCCACGTGGACGGCGATCAAATGTTCGTGTCCACGCCCGGCGGGGCAGGGGGATATCTCGTGAAACGCGTAAAGCCCGATCGCATTCTCGAGCCGATCTTGAACGTCACCAGCCGTTCGGAATTGATGACCGAGGACCTGTTGCTGCGCGTAAAATATTATTTTCAGGAATTGTTGCAATTGCACACCGGCCACGACAACTCTGCAATCTCCAAGTTGACCCGCCGCGAACGCGAAGTGCTCGCCCTCCTGAGCAAAGGGTGTGTCGATAAGGAAATCGCGCACGCCATGGGCATCAGCGTCTGGACCGTGCACGGACATATCAAAAGAATTTTTGAGGAACTCAAAGTGCGCACCCGCACCGAAGCGGTCATCCGCTATTTGGAAAAATAATTCTGGCTTCCTTATTAAGGACACCCTCGAAAGGAGCACGAAAGTCATTCCGCGCTCCGTTTTTGTTGGAACAGACGGATTTCTCCGCTGTGTCGCCCTATTTTCAACTTTTAAGTCTGTGGCGTAAATCAAGGTAATGGTTCATACCGCCAATGACCCGGTCAAGGATGCAAGCCCTCAAAAGCCCTCCGGCCACGGCTCTGTATCTGCCTCGTCATCGGACAATGCAATCGTTTGCAGCCTGTGCTGCTATCCCCGAATTCAAAATCCCCCGCCAGTTGCCGGAAAGAAGCCTCGACGCTATAGTGCCGGCGAATCACTGCGGATCGTCATCAGCATTTTGCCGGAATTTCGACGATTCCATCCAATGAACGGGTCGAGCGGGACTATGGACGAAATTAACAATTTGATGCAGCGGGCCAACCGCCTGGCTTCGGCCGGTGCCACGGCTCGCCGTCAGGGCAATGAAGCGGCGGCGGAAAAATCTTTCCGCACCGCGCTCGGCCTGGCGATGGATGCCGCTCGGCTGGCGAATGCCCGCAAGTCCGATCCCGCTCGCACTGAAATTCTCCAAACCGCCGCCCTTCTGGCGCTCGAATTCGGCAATGTCACCGATGCCCGGCGCTTGATGGTGGAAGCGGCAGCGGCGGACCCTTCCGCAACCGACGCCAGTCAGTGGAAGCAACTCCGCGATATTTCCGAATGGCCCGATCATTGGCTCGTGGCCGCCGTCCGCCGCGAACCGCCGGACGAGGCCGCCCTTGATACCCTCGTCGCCCGGCATTGGAAATCACTGTTCGCGCGTTGTCACGTTTTGACTCTGAACCACGAGAAGGCAAAAGACCTCGCCCAGGAAGTGTGGCGCCGGGTCCTGCGGGGGCGTCAGAATCTCAAGCCGGGCGGTAATTTTCCCGGCTACCTCGCGACCATCGCCACCAATCTCTGGCGGGACGTTCATCGAACTGCCTTGCGCGCCGGACCGATGGCTGAATCACGCGTCGAATCGCTGGACGCTCTTCGAACATCTGAGGACGAAAACTCCGGGACCCTGTCTGATATTTTGCCGGATTTGAAATCGCTGCAGGTCGACGAAGAAAAACGCCTGGCGCTCGATATCGATCAGGCACTCGGGCGGCTGAACCACGTCATGCGTGACGTGATAATTTCCCGCTTCATCTCCGGCGAATCCTGTGCCGAAATTGGAAAACGTTATCGCCGCACAGAGCAAACCATCAGCGGCTGGGTGCGCCAGGCGCTTCGGGAAATGAAAGATTATCTGCGCGACTCCGCCCACCCCTCCCTTTTTCAAGACGATCAATGAAAACCAACATCCCACTACTCTTGCGCTGGCATCTCGCCCAGTTGGAGAATCAAGCCCCGCCGCCGCCGCGCGCCGCCCGTTTGCTCGCACAAACACAGCCGTGGTGGGACACCTGGCCCGAGCGCTTCCAGGCGCTGGTCGAGCGGTTGAGCCACATGGATGTTGCCTTCGGCCATGCCATGACCGACGCCAGCCACGTGCGTACGGGCTTTCCGGTGACGACATTGGTGGAACATGCCGGAGAGGAAACGGAGACCTCCGCGCGTGTCTTGTACTTGAGCCTTCGCGACCGCCGGTTTTGTTTTCGTTTCCACTTGAATGCGAACATCCAGCCGGCGGTGGAAAGTTTCGAAGTCACTTTTATCACCGACGGAAAAATGACCCCGGTGCTGTCCGCTTCCGCGGCGCGTTCGGTCGATAACGAATATCGCGTCGATCTCCAGGTGTCGGAGGAACTCGCGCGCGAATGGGGAAATTTAAAGGTTACCGATCGCATGCCCTTCCGTTTGCTTCTTCGTTCAGCTTCGAGTATAAGTGATCACTGAACCACGTTTCATTCTCGGCACGGAGCACCATGCAGTTTGTCTGGTTTTGGACTTTTTGGCACTGGAGCAAGGAAGGCTTCCAGGATGGTTTTCTATTGCGTAGTCCCATCCAGGGAATCGGCGGCCATTGGGACGAATGGTTTCGCCACGAAGCTTCCGCGAGTGACCTCCGGGCCATTGAAGAAACCGGCCGCACGGAATCCTCGCAACGGCAATTCATCGCCTGGTTCTTCCGCCACTGGGCGCGGGAAACAAACTGGCGGGAAAACCGCATGGTCCCGCGTTTTGTGCTCGGGCAATTAGCGCATCTGCCACCCTTCAACCGCTGGACTGCATTCGATAAATATCGCGAGCAATACGGCGCGCGGGGAATTTCCGCCGTCGTGCTCAGCGCGGAAAGCAAGGGCGAAGCCGATGACGTTCGCCGTCTGGAGGCTCTGGCCCTGCCGTCAGACTCCAACTCCTCGATTGTTCCCGAAGGTTTTCAGGCTGACTCCGCCGAACTGGAAGTTTCCCGGCAAGCCGCCTTCAGCGTGTTTCGCGGCAAAGGCCTTCTTTATTTTCTCGCGTTATGGACGGCCGGCGGAGACCGGCCTTATGCGCGCTGGCTCAAAATTCTCGTCGGACTCGGCTGGGCGACCGTTGCCGGGCTCATCCTGTATCTGCTTTTCGGACCGGACGCAGGCGAACATTTGGTCGCGCTCAGCGCAACCTTGGTTTCGCTTTGGAGCGCCTTGACTTTGTTCGCTGTCGGAATGATTTGCACGCAGGTGATTCGCGCCTGGCAAGCCGGGAAACTATGCGGCGAACGGCTGCAACGAAGCGAAGTGCGCCTGCGCATGGACGGCGGATTGACCTTGAAAGGCGAGTCGGCGGGATTGGCCTTTTCGCTCAACACACTCCTTTCACTTTACCGTGCGGATTCCCAATTGGCCCAGCGATCGTGGTTGTGGCGGCGGCTTTTTCGCCGGCTTTGCACGCAGGCCGGTTCCTGGGCGGCAACCGGCGTCATCACTGCTGATGGCCGGCTCAAATCAGTCGTGCTTCAACCAAAACTTCGCGCCTGCCTCCAGCGGCCTGACATCGATCATATCCTCACCCCAAACCAGCGCGACGCCACCCGGAAATCGGTCGATCTCATGGTCAAGGCAGTGTCGCCGATTGCACCTGCTCCGATCAAATCGTCAGCCCTGCGCGCTGGATGGGGTTTCGCCGCCGAAGAGCCGCGGCTGCAAAGCCATCGCTGTCGTCATGTCGCGCAGGCATTGATGGTTTTTGGCGGGTTCCACAGCAAATGGCAGAAAGCGATTAGTGCTCTCGCGGTCCTGGTCAGTTGCGCGATGCTCCTGGCTCTGCCGGATTTGCGTTCCATTCTTGTGCCGCCGCCGGCGCCGGTTGCTGTCGCGCCTTCCTCCACCTCGCCTTATTACCTATGGGTGAGTCTCGATACCAAAGCCCCTGCGCGTTTCCAGGTCGTGCTGGAATCGGAATTCTGGTCCAACCGCCGCGTCCGAGTCCTCCCGCAACGGGCTGCCAATGTGCCCGCGCGAGCGGAAATTCTTTTGCACCGGCTGCCCACGCCCACGGGACGGGAAGACGACGCGACCATCTGGGTCGAACGCCGCTTACAGTTTCTGACTCGCGAGTATGCCGCCGGTGAACGCGTGGGATGTTACTCGCTGGCTTACCTGACTCGTCTCGGTCATGAATAATTTTTTCAATCAATCGTTCCTTTTGCGCTGCTTCGCGGCTTTTATTCTTGCTCTTTTCGTCACCGGCTGCGGCGACCCAAACGGCGTGCACGTGAAATTATCCTCCCGCCCTTCACCCGGCGAAGATTTGCTCCGCGTGGAAATACAGGCGCAGGTCGCCGGACCGCTGTCGGGATTGCGTTACAAATGGTTCTCCGTTTCCGGCGCCTGTGAGCCGCAGGAAACCGACTCGCCCATGACCACGTTCAAGTTTTCCGAAAATACCGGACGAGACCGTATCTCGGTCGAATTGTGGCGGAACGGAAAAATGATCGCTCGAAACGATCTCAATGTGACGTTGGATGAAGATCGACTGCGGGTGGAGACGGAGCGTGTCATTGGCGTCAAAGTCGAGATCACCAACATTCCCCCGTACCATCCCCAGGGCGGGGCCGATACTCATGCGGACATCGCAGGCAGCATCGATGGCAAATCGGCTTCCGATTACAGAATTGTCGTCTACGCCCGCGCGGGCGACACCTGGTACATCCAGCCCGCCGCCGAGACGTTGCTCCCCATCCGCCCGGACAACACTTGGACCAGTTGGACGCATACCGGCTCCAGCTACGCCGCCTTGCTGGTGCGTCCGGGTTATGATGCTCATTCGCGATTGGATTTGCTTCCCCCAATTGGTGGCTATGTCATCGGCCGCACCGTGGTCGATGGAATGAAGAAATAGAGCATTTTTGAAAATGCTCTAGCCGGCCCTTTTCAACATCACCGCTCATTCGTTTTCAGCTTCTCGCTGGCCGGAGTAATCATAAATGCACGCATTTTGCGTGCGCTGAAAGAACCCAATTATGTCCGCACTTTTTATCATCACTCTTTTCTGCATGTTCTATTGTGGCATTGCGTGGCACAACCAGTCGTCGGGACGCGGTTAAATCAGAGACGGCGCTTTCAGTCTTATTCGGTCCGACGTAATGCATGGTAGAAACACCCCACAGCAACTAAAACGAAATCGAATTATGAATATCAAAATGATCCAGCAAAGCTGCCTGGCCCTCGTGTTGGGACTGGTGCTCGTTACTCCGTCCCTCAGCCGTGCCGGCGGCAATCAAGGGCAATCGATCGCTCAATTCACTCCCATAAAATCTGACAAGGAACTCAACGACCTGAAAGAGGGCGATACCATCGTCAAAGTCTGCCGCGCGTGCGGCGGCGTGACATTGATACGCGTGGATAAATCCGGCAAGGGTGTCTATGACTACGTCGCCAAAAAGTGCGACACTTGCGGTTCGGACGACACCTATATCGCCGTCTCCAAGCAATTCATCCCGTTCAAGGAACAAAACAAGCGCTAAGGCATTTTCAAAACGGCACAATCGCCGGCGCGAATTTGTGCTGGCCGTTCTTCGCCGGAATATAAATTATTCCGGCGGCCGAACTACGGCAACTATGGTCTCCGAATCCTGTCAAAATCTTATCATCGGTAGTGGCGAGTCCGGCAAATACCTTGCCTGGACCCTCGCGAAGCTTGGTCAAAAAACCATCGTCGTCGAACGGTCGTTGATTGGCGGCTCATGCCCCAACATCGCTTGTTTACCGAGCAAGAACGTCATCCACAGCGCCAAGGTGGCTTCGTTCGTCCAAAGAGCCGCGGAATTCGGCGTCGTCACCGGCCCCGTCACAGTCGATATGGCGGGCGTGTTTCGCCGAAAAAAAGCGATGGTCGACGGATTGATTCAGGTGCATCTGGATAATTATCGCGCCAGCGGCGCTGAATTGGTGATGGGCACTGCCACATTCACCGAACCGAAGATCGTGCAAGTGACCTTGAACGATGGCAGCGCTCGCAGCCTGCGCGGCGAGAGAGTGTTTCTGAATGTAGGCACGCACGCCACCATTCCGAATGTGCCCGGCCTCGCGGACGCTCATCCGATGACACACATCGAAGCCTTGAATCTCCAGCGCCTGCCGTCGCATCTGGTCATTCTGGGCGGAGGCTACGTCGGCCTCGAGTTCGCTCAAGCCATGCGCCGTTTCGGCAGCCGCGTGACTGTCATTCAACACGGCCCAAAACTTCTTCAACGCGAAGACCCCGACGTGACCGAAGCGCTCTTGCAATTGATGCAGGATGAAGGAATTGAAGTCTTGTTGAACACCGAGGTCCTGAAAGTCACCGGCCAATCGGGCGAAAGCCTGCAACTCGACCTGCGCACCGAAAACATCGCTCGCGCCATCAACGCCTCGGATATTCTCGTGGCTGCCGGAAGAACACCCAACACGAATCGCCTGGCCGTGGAAAAAGCCGGCATCGAACTGGATGCCCGCGGTTACCTTCGCGTGAATGAAAAACTCGAAACGACCGCGCCGGGTGTCTGGGCCATGGGCGAATGCGCTGGCAGTCCGCAGTTCACTCATGTCGCCTACGACGATTTTCGGATCGTCCGCGACAACCTGGCCGGTAAAAATCGCACGACTTGCGATCGTCTCATTCCTTATTGTTTATTCACTGATCCGGAACTGGCCCACGTGGGATTGCATGAATCCGAAGCCAAAGCGCGCGGGATTTCTTATCGCCTCGCTAAGATGCCCATGAAATCCGTCTTGCGCGCGCGCACCCTTTCCGAAACGCGCGGTTTCCTAAAGGCATCGATCGGTGATGACGACCGGATTTTGGGATTCACCGCGTTTGGAACGGAGGCGGGTGAAACGGCGGCCGTCGTGCAAACCGCGATGCTCGGCGCAATGCCCTACACCGCGATTCGCGATGCCGTTTTTACGCATCCAACCATTGCGGAAGGACTCGTTTTCCTTTTTGCCAGCGTGCCGGCGCGCACGTGAAAGTTTAACCATGGAAGGATTGATAACCATTCAAAGCGATTTCGGCCCGGCCGAAACACTGGGCCAGCTCGAGGCCGAAATCAATGCGCGCGGCCTGACCGTCTTTGCTCGCGTTAATCATTCTGCGTTGGCGGAGCAGGCCGGGTTGGTGTTGTGGCCGACCGAAGTCATTCTCTTCGGCAATCCGCGTGGCGGCACTCCGCTCATGCAGGCAAACCAAACCATCGGCATTGACCTCCCGCTAAAAGCGCTCGTTTGGCAGGATGTCGCTGGAAAAACCTGGCTTTCTTACAACGACCCCGCCTGGCTCGCTCATCGGCACGGCATCGAAGGCGCGGAACGCGTGGTCGCCACGCTCAGTCACGCCCTCAGCGAAATTGCCGCTAAAGCAGTGAAAGACGCACAGCCCGTCCCTGGCAGCGCCGCCGTCCCGGAGGCAACTCAGAAAGCATCCTCGATCATCACAACCTCAACCAATCCCGATCAATCCCCCAAAACGAGTTCAATCCCGCGCCTCATCTTGATCGCTGTGATAATTATCGGCGTTGCCGGATTATTCGCTTACGCAGGAGACTGGCTCACACCGCACGCGCTCACGCCGAAACGAATCGCAGATACTTTCGAGCAAGTGAACGGTGGCCCGCATCCTGGCTTTCGCCGTAATCACGCCAAAGGCGTCGACGTCACCGGCCATTTCGATAGCAACGGCCAGGGAGTCTCTTTTTCCAAAGCGTCCATCTTTCAGCCCGGCCAGGTGCCCGTTCTCGGAAGATTTTCCCTGCCGGGCGGTCAGCCTTACACCGACGATGCTTCAAGCCCCGTCCGCGGCTTGGGAATCCGCTTCCAACTTCCGAACGGCGAAGAATGGCGCACCGCCATGATTAATCTTCCTGTATTTCCGGTGAGAACACCGCAGGCATTTTACGAACAATTGCTCACCACCGCCCCGGATTCCGCCACCGGTAAACCGGATCCCGCTAAAATGCAGATGTTCCTCGCTAAATACCCGGAATCCGCCAAGGCGTTTCAATTGATCCACACCCAACTCAAGCCGTCTGGGTTTGAGAGCACCACCTTCAACAGTCTGAACGCCTTCCATTTCGAAAATGCCACCGGTGCGATAACGTCGGTCCGTTGGTCGTTTGTGCCGGGCGCGTCATCCGGGCCCGTCAATACTGCGGACGTTGGGCAAACCAATAAAAATCAGTTGTTCGATTCCTTGATTGCCAGCATCCATCGCCATCCGTTGCAGTGGAAATTAATCATCACCATCGCGCAACCCAGCGACGCGATCGATGACGCCACCGTTCCCTGGCCACCCGACCGGCGGCAGGTGGAAGTCGGCACGCTCACCATTGACGGCATCGAGAGCGACGATGTCGGCACGGCGCGAGCCATTAATTTTGACCCGCTGGTATTGCCGAGCGGAATCGCGTCCTCCGACGACCCGCTATTGAGCGCGCGCTCGGCGGTCTATTCGCAATCATTCACGCGACGCGAAGGCGAACACAAAAACCCCAGCGCAATCTCCCCCGCCGAAACCAAAAAGTAACCCATGGCCGAAAATCCGCCACAATTTGCCTATCAATCACGGATTCTTCACTGGCTGATGGCCGCCATGCTCCTGGCCATGTTGTTCATCGGGGTCACGATGGTCGCCTCACTGGGTGATTATCATAAACTCGTCGCAATTCACCGGCCGCTGGGAATCATGATTTTGATTTTAGCGATCGTCCGGCTGATCAACCGCATGTTCACCACGCTGCCGCCATTTCCGCCTACCATGTCCCCGTGGGAACGTCGTATCGCCTCGGCCTCCGAGAAATTATTATACGCCCTGATGATCGCGCTTCCCCTGGTGGGGTGGGGGATGTTATCGGCCGGACATTATCCTATCGTCATGTTCGGCCCCGTGCATCTGCCGCCGATTCTTCCGGCAAATCCGTTGCTTTACGCAATTCTTCGCAAAACACACACGGTCTTCGCGTATCTGCTGTTCGCCACTTTTCTCGGCCACCTCAGCGCGGTGCTGTTCCATACCCTGGTCATTCGCGACCGGCTGCTGCATCGCATGGCGCTGTGGTCCTTTCCCGGAAAAGCAAAGCGGGATTAGGAAGGGAAAAACAAAACCTGGTTTGTTTCCATTTTCAGGTTTCGGACGATCGACGTAAAAAGAGATGCAATCACTGTGGCTGTGTCCAAAAATTATTTGCGCATTCTTGACAGACCAGCCCCGTAAACATTTGATTAGTAATATATCGCGGCAAAATTTTTCGCCGCGGCATGAACCGTTGGAAGGAAAGAACTGATGAGCACAATTACAACCCGGGACGGAACAGAAATTTATTTTAAAGACTGGGGCACAGGTCAGCCGGTGGTTTTCAGCCACGGTTGGCCCTTGAGTGGGGACGCGTTTGAAGACCAGATGTTTTTTCTGGCGTCCAAAGGCTACCGCTGTATCGCGCATGATCGCCGTGGTCATGGTCGTTCCAGCCAGCCTTGGCAGGGCAACGACATGGACACCTATGCGGACGACCTCGCGGCGCTGGTCGAAAAGCTCGATTTGAAAAATGCCATCCACGTCGGTCATTCCACCGGCGGCGGCGAAGTGGCGCGTTACATTGGCCGTCACGGCACGAAACGGGTGGCGAAGGCCGTATTGATTAGCGCTGTGCCGCCCACTATGCTCAAGACCCCTGCCAATCCCGGCGGTTTGCCCATGGAAGTCTTCGACCAGCTTCGTTCGGCCGTCGCAGGCGACCGCTCGCAATTCTGGAAAGACCTCAGCCTGCCGTTTTACGGATACAACTGTCCCAACGCAAAAATTTCCGAAGGCGTCCGCGAATCATTCTGGCTGCAAGGCATGATGGCCGGATTTCCCGCCTCGTATTTCTGCATCAAAGCCTTTTCCGAGACGGACATGACCGAAGATTTGAAAAAATTCGACGTGCCCACGCTCGTTCTTCACGGAGACGACGATCAGATTGTGCCGATTGGTGATGCGGCACTTCTGTCGTCCAAAATAATCAAAAACGCCACGCTGAAAATCTATCCCGGCGCCCCGCACGGCATGTGTACGACGCTTAAAGACAAGGTCAACGTGGACCTTCTTGCCTTTATCCAGTCCTGAGTCTCAAATTCGCAACCACGCCACAAACTTCAATCTATGAAAGGACCAACAAAAATGAAAAACGGATCTCGAAAAAACGCACCGGAAGCCGCCCCAACCATGTATGAGACGGAAAATGACATCCCGAAAAATACCCGCGCTTCTTTAAATGAATTGATCAATCAACGCCTCGCCGACGCGATCGATCTTCAGGCGCAACTCAAACAGGCGCACTGGAATGTCAAAGGCCCTCACTTCATCGGCCTGCACGAACTCTTCGATGAAATTGCCGAAGACGTGGAAAAGTATGTCGACATGATCGCCGAGCGCGTCGTGCAATTGGGCGGCATCGCCCAGGGCACCGTCCGCGTGGCCGCCAGCCGGTCGCGCCTGGATGAATACCCTCTGGACATCGCGGATGGCATGGCGCACGTTGAAGCCGTCGCCCGCGCGCTGTCCACTTTCGGCCGCGAGGCGCGCATGACGATCGACGAGACTAACGCGTTTGACGACGCCGATACCGCCGACATCTTTACCGAGGTTTCGCGTGGCATAGATAAATGGCTCTGGTTTGTCGAAGCTCATACTCAAGCGTCGAAATAAACGCAGGATATTTATGAACAGCGGTTCAAAAGTGATTTCTCTGGATGCCTCGCAAACTCGCAGTTCCAGGGCATTGCCGCACGGCACTGCCGCGCCGGACTTCAGCCTGCGGAGCACACCCGACCAGGGCGTCCGGCTCAGCGAATTTCGCGGTCAGCCGATCGTTCTCGCTTTTTATCCCGCGGATTGGAGCCCGGTTTGCGGCGATCAAATGGCGCTTTACAACGAAATGCTTTCCGAATTTCAGGCGCTCAACGCTGAAATTATCGGCATCTCCGTCGATAGCGCCTGGTGTCACGCAGCATTTTCCAAGGATCGAAAATTGCATTTCCCGTTGCTGGCCGATTTCGAGCCCAAGGGGGAAGTTTCCCGTCTCTACGGCGTTTATCGCGAAAGCGACGGCACCAGCGAGCGGGCACTTTTCGTTATCGATGCGGACGGCATGATTCATTGGAGCTATATCTCACCGGTCGGCGTGAATCCCGGCGCTGCGGGAATCATTACGGCACTTGAGGAGTTGCAAAATAAAAAGAACGAAACCTGACAATGAGCACCACCACTTCCAAAGCTACGCTTCCCGTTGCGGGACGTGATCACATCCAGGGCCGCATCGATGCGCCCATCGTGCTGGTTGAGTACGGCGATTACCAATGCCCGTATTGCGGCGAAGCGTATCCCATCGTCAAAGCCATCCAGGAGCGCCTCGGTGAACGCCTGTGTTTCGCCTTCCGGAATTTTCCGCTCGCCAACATGCATCCCCACGCCGAACACGCTGCCGAAGCTGCCGAAGCCGCCGCTGCTCAAGGCCGTTTTTGGGAGATGCACGATGTGCTGTTCGAAAACCAAAACGCGCTGGAGGACCAGGATATTGCACAGTATGCCGAAGCCCTGAAGCTCGATTCCAAACGCCTGATGCAGGAAGTGTCCAGTGGCGCGCACACCACCCGCATCCGGGAGGATTTTCGCGGCGGCGTTCGCAACGGCGTCAACGGCACACCCACATTTTTTATCAACGGCGAGCGCTATGACGGTTCGCTGGATGCAGCCGCTCTCTTTACCGCACTGACAGAATCTGCTGAATGAACGCGATATATCTGGGAAAGAAGGCGGGACCGGAAGCCCTGGTCCTGGGTGAAATTCCGCGCCCGACCCCGAACGCGGGCGAGGTCTTAATCAAGGTCTACGCCACTGCCGTCATGCCCACCGAGTTGAATTGGGAGCCGACATTCAACCAGCCATCCGGCGCGCCGCGTCCGTTTCCCATTGTGCTGAGCCACGAATTTTCCGGGGTCGTCGAATCGGTTGGCCCGAAGGTCACCGATTTCAAACCCGGTGACGAAGTCTTCGGGCTTAACGACTGGTTCACCAACGGCGCACAGGCCGAATATTGCGTGGCGGCGGTCAGTTCGTTGGCGCGGAAACCAAAATCGCTCGATTACGCTGAGGCAGCGGTGGTGCCCATTTCCGCGTTGACCGCCTGGCAGGCGCTTATTGAGAAAGGACAATTGGAGCGCAACCAGCGCGTCTTGATTCACGGCGCGGCCGGCGGCGTGGGAACGTTCGCGGTGCAATTGGCCCGTTGGCGCGGCGCTCACGTCACCGTCACCGCCAGTCCAATCAACACCGAATTCGTCCGCGCGCTGGGCGCCGACGCTATCATTGATTACCACACCACCCGGTTCGAAGAAGTAATTTGCGATGTCGATGTCGTGTTGGACGGCGTCGGCGGTGATACATTGAAGCGCTCCTGGAGTGTGCTCAAGCCCGGCGGCAAGTTGATTACCATCGTGGGCGCGGAAGATGCCCCCGACCAACGCTCGCGCGAAGCCTTCATGCTCGTTCGCGCGGACGGCCGCCAACTCGCGCAACTTGGTAAAATGATCGATTCCGGTGAACTCCGTGTTTTTGTCGACGCCGTTTATTCATTGGCCGACGCCACTGAAGCCTACGCCCGCGCTCAGGAAAGCGGCCGGCGCGGAAAAATCGCCTTGGATGTAGCCGCGGAAGCTCTCTAGTGGCACGGGCGTCTCGCCCGTGTGAATCGAAAATGTGCTTCCGGCATCTTGCCTGCAGATCAGCTTGTCAGGGAAACAATCTACGCGCCGCTCTTCATCGGCCAGTTCGCTTTCACCAACCCTTTGAAGCCGCCCATCACCGAGAAGACATTCCGATATCCCATTTTCTGCGCCGCGTCCGCCGTAAGCGCCGAACGATAACCGCCCCCGCAATACATCAGGATCTCCGTGTTCGTATCCGGAAACATATTCTCCAGATCGCGTTCCAGGATACCTTTGCCAAGGTGGATCGCCTGTTCCGCGTGTTGCTTTTCCCACTCATGGTCCTCGCGCACATCCATCAGCACCGCCTTCGGATTCTGCGCCAGCCGTTCCCGCGCCTGGTCAATGGTAATTTCTCTGACCTGCGAACGGGCTTCATCAACGAGCTTTAAAAATCCAGGTGAATGATCCATGGCGCAAAGTTAATTCCCGAATCGAAACGGTTCAACCGAAAATCACGGCCCCGTAGCGCAGGCTTTCCAGTTCCGCGATGGCGGGATTCGGGCGACTTTGCAGCCGTCCGTTTCAAAGGCTTACGATGATTTAACCAAGGGTGCCAAACCCGCCGCATTCTCAAACTGAGGCCATTTTTTAAAAACACGGGATGTGGGATTTTTTTGAGGATAAAGAATTGGTTCTTGCGATTTGTCAGAGACGTTGTAACTATTTTCGGGTCTGGTGCACGGGGTCGTAGCTCAGTTGGTAGAGCGTCTCGTTCGCAATGAGAAGGTCGCAGGTTCGAATCCTGTCGGCTCCACCACCACCATTCCTTTGGAAATGTTCATTTTCCCGCGGTATCTCCAGTGATTTCCCTGCACTTGCCTTTCGCAGGAATCTTGAATAAGCGGTCCCTTCTCAATGCGAAGGCCAGGGATCCGAATCCCCTGGCTTCTCCAGTCCTCGCTCAGAGGAACGCAGTTTATCACCGGCGATCACGCCCATCATGATCACGTCCGTCGCGGTCGTGCCCCTCATGTGGATCAAATCGGCCATGCGACTCGTGTTCAATTCTGACTTCATGATGCGTGACGGCAAAAACGTGATCGTGTCCCAAGCCTTCAACCACAAACCGTCCGTGATCCATGTGGTAACCGTTCATAATCCGGCTGTGATGGAAAAACACCAGCATGCGGTCGTGCGGCACAAAAAACGGACGGAGGTGGAAATCCCAAAAATGGTCATAAGGAACAAACGTGAAATCGTCGGGGCCAAGACCAAAATCCACATCCGCCGCCACATCGCCATTGTAATAAAGTCCAAGCCCGGCCCGGTAAACTGCCGCGGGCGGCAGCGGCGCCCAGCCGCTATAACCATCCGCTTCACGCCAGGTGACCCATGCTGGCGCCCAATCATAGCCCGGCACCCACGCCCAAATTCCATCATGACGAAGCCAGCGGCCGTAATGAAAAGCGATGTTGCCCCACGGATAATCCGATTGCCACGACCAGCCCGCGTCCGTGTAAATCCAATGGCCTGAATCAAGATAAGGCCGCCAAAGCGGATCACTCACAGCCACCGCCGGCTGCCAGCACAATCCGTAACCGGGAACTTGAGCCCAGCTTCCGTATGGCGAAAGTTGCGCTTGAAATGCATCAAAACTCACCGGCGGCCCTCCGGGAGGAGGCGTCATCGGCGATGAAGCCATGGGTGGGGCCGGCGTGAGCGGAGGGGTGACAGGTGGTGCTGGTGGCGGAGCAGCCATCGTTGGCGCGGGAGCGGCGGGAGCCACCGCGCTGCCGTTGCCGGAAATCAAAGCCCTGATGACCGGTTCCGAAACGCCCGCCTGTTTAAGCGAAATGATTTGATCCGCCGTCAGGTTATACGTTGCGCCGGAATTTTTGATTTGAGCCAGCATGACGTCGTCGGACAGGCCGGCTTCTTTCATTTTGACAATATCTTGCACTCCCGGGGGCAAAGATTGCGCGCTGACGGCACTGAGGCTCAATACTGCGGCTGCAAAAACACTGGCGGCTGACAATTTTCGGAAAAAATCGCATTTCATATTATATTTTCTTGGACGCTGTTTCCCTAAAAAGATTCAAAATGTCCATCTCGGATTCAATGGGTCAAACCCCTCAAACCTCCTAAGTGGCTGCGGCCATATAGTCAATAGCGCCGCGCATGACATTTTCTCCCAGAGCGGATAATTTTCCAAATCGTTGGACGGTTTCAATTCCCTGTTTGAATAATTGCGTATTTTCCGCCATGTCTTTTTGAGCCTTCGCTTTTGACGCGGCATCCAGAACTCCGCTCTCGATCAATTGATGAACGACCCGGTACATGCGGGCCGTCACAAACGTGGCGTGATAGATGCCGTCCATGGGTCGCGGATCTTTGCGTAGCGGCGAAGAAAAAAGTTCGTCGGGAGAATTTTCCACCAACGCCTCATCTGCGCTAAAACCAAAAAGCAAATTATGCGCGGATTCATGCGCGAGCATTTGCACCATGCCAATCGCGCCATCGTTGCGATCGGCATTGATGATGATCGCACCCCACAGCATGAACGAAGACGCGCCATCGAAGGTATATGCCGTTGGGTCTTTCGTGCCGGACGCCAAAACAATCTCCCGCAGCAACGCGCGAATTTCACCAGCAAGCTCGGGGTCGCCCGAATCGAGAAGCGCCAAAGCGTCGTGAATTTGCCGCTGGCAACTGAGGAAGGCTTCCTTTGAAGGCGGATAAATCTCGAAAGTGATCGAAGAGTCTGTGTTCAGAAAACGCGCATAACGTTGCGCGACCGAATTATCCTTGGGGTCGGCCAGCGCGGAAATTTCCAGGTCGCCGTTGCGGGAGGGCAAGGTGATGAGTTCCCCCAGAATCCGGGAAGCGCCTTCAATATCGTCCTCTTCAATCGCTATGACGGCATCACTGTAAAAGCTGAACGCGAGAGGCGATATTGGCTTGTTCCGCAGGCGCGTGAGAAAGTCCTCCACGCGATTATCCGTGACCTCCAATTGTCCGTTGGCCTGCTCAAAAATGTAGCCTAGGCTGTCCGCCAGCCGTGATCGCATGCGCTGGTCGAGAAAAAAACGCGTTCGGCGCTAGGCGCGAACGCGTGCAAATTTTCCTGCGGTTTAATCAGAAAAAACGTCCAGGTCGTAATTCTTCTTAAGCGCCGGCGCCGCCACCTTTACCGCCGATTTTCGCGGCGAGCATCTTTTTGGCCTTTTCGCTTTGCTGCGAACGTACTTGGTTAAAACCGATGAGCCGGCTCCAATCCAGTTTCACGCGTTTGTTGGAAGTTTTCATAGATTTATTTATTAGTTGGCGGATTCGGTCCACCCACACCGACAGGTTTTTATCTGAATAAAATCCACCAATCTGCTCCCAACCAATTGGAAGTGCTTATTTGTGGATTTCATTTAGACACTCTTCTAGCATTAGCAAAATTATTGTCAAGCGTGTCTTTAATGGTCGACATCACTGCGTTGTTTTGCGGAATTATTGAGCGTTCCGCATGATTCGCTTTCTTCAATCTCGCGGCCATGGCTACACGGTAAAATCAGTTCGACAGGCGCGGGATGCCCCGGCCATCGACGTCATAAATTATGACGCTTTCATTCGTGCTCGAAGTCTCCGCCGCGCCACTTATCTCTTCACGGATTTGGACCGGCTCGGGTTCTGGGACCTGGAACACGTCAGCCATCTTTATCTGCAAATGAAAAATGCCGGCCTGCGCGTGTTGAATAATCCCGCCGTGGTTCGGTCTCGTTATCCGTTGTTGCGGGCGCTCCGCGCGGCCGGATTGAACGATTTCAATGTTTATCGCGTGGACGAGTTGGAAACGATTGAGCATTACCCGGTTTTTGTCCGCAAAGTGCACGGGCACCGCGAGCCACTGAGCGATCTTTTGCAAACGAAAGCGGAATTGCTGAAGGTCCTCGACGCCGCCATCGCCGGGGGCACTCCCAGGGAAAATTTGCTCATCGTCGAATTTGCCGCCGAGCCACTGCGTCCAGGTCTGTTCCGCAAATTGTCCGCCTTCCGCATGGGCAATGCCATCATCCCGCACATTTCCGTCCACGACACCGTATGGCTCGTAAAATACGGCCGCAGATTCGATGACATGGAAGACGTTTATCAGGAAGAATACGCCCTGCTGCAAAACAATCCTTACGCCGGGCATTTGAAGAAAGTTTTCGATATTGCCGGCATTGAATACGGTCGCGTTGATTTCGGCCTCTATCGCGGGCGTATCCAGGTATATGAAATCAACACCAACCCCTATGTAACTCCCCAGAATGAACATCCCTCCGCCGCCCGCACTGCGAGCCTGAAGTTGTCCTGGGAAAATTATCTCGCCGGCCTCCGCGCCATTGACAGCGACGGCGGCGGGTCTGTCCGTATCGGCAACGGAACATTACAGAAGCACCGCCCGTGGAAAAATCTCCTGGTGCGAACTCGAAAAGTACCGTGAAACTTTCCCTCATCGTCAGCGCCTACAACCAGCGCGAATCATTGGAAAAAATCCTTCGCGGTTTATCGCTGCAAAACAGCCCGCTTGATGAAATCCTCATTGCAGATGATGGTTCGACCGACGGCACGGAGGAATTGATTAACCAATGGCGGACCAAAATGTTCGCGCCCGTCCAACATTTTTGGCATCCCGACGACGGATTCCGCAAGACGACCATCCTCAACAAATCCGTGGCCGCCACCACCGGCGAATACCTGGTGTTTCTCGATGGCGATTGCGTGCCACACCCGAAATTCGTCGCGGACCATCGTGCGCTCGCCGAACCCGGCTTCTGGGTGCAAGGGCGTCGCTGTTTTGTGCGCGAGCCGTTCGTTGCGCAATTTATTCCAGGAACAACTTCGCCCTGGCAATGGGCATTACGGGGACGTATCGCGCGCCCCGCCAAAAGCGTTCGTCTTCCGTTTCCCATCATTCGCCGCGATCGGGGCCAGCGCGGAATTCTTGGCTGCAACATCGCTTACTGGCGAAATGACATTGTCGCCGTAAATGGTTTTGATGAATCCTATCAGGGCCGTGGCATGGGCGCCGATTCCGACCTCGGCAGCAGGATCTATAATCTGGGGCGTGCGCGCAAATTCGTCTACGGTCGCGCCCTGGTGTATCACTTGGATCATCCCATCATGCCACGCCCGCATTTCGACGCGAATAAGGCAAGATTGGATGAAGTCCTTCGCTCTGGAAAAACCAGGTGTGAACAGGGCCTCGACCAGTACGCGACAACCGGCAGCGGAAGTTTACGCAGGCTTTAACGCCCGCTCAATCAAAGCCCTTTCGCGTGACCCATAAGAAAGCTTCAGCGCCTCCGCATGCGCCGCCGGCGTCATTTTCTGCCACGATTTTTGCAGCGCGGTGATGACCTTGTCATCGGCGGTTTTGGCGGCAAAGTCGGCAAGCTGGCGTTCGAGAAAAACCAGGCACAATGCGTCTTCCAAAATCCGCCCTTCCGGATCGTTCGGGAAATTCTTTTTCAGATTAAGTTCCTGCACGCGCGCAATCGTGGAATCGGGATAGCCCGCCTCGCGGAGAATTTCACCGGCGCGTTCCGCATGAAATCGTTTCAGGTCTTCGCGCCACTTGAGATAGCCCGGACGCGTCATCGGGTAGGAATCGCGGGGGATTTTCCAACGGCACAAATGCTGGGCGTGCGCCGCCAGGCGCAGTTCCTCCGAGGCGTCGGGAGAAAGCTTCACGACCCAGCCCGTCAGCCACTGGGCGTAGACGAGTTCTCGCGGAAGCGGCTCGTTGTTGATCATCTCGGAATTCGGGTCGCGCGAATTCTCCTCGTCGAAACGGCGCGTCGCCGCATCGAACCGCGCCCGGTCTGCTGGTTGAAATTCTGGACTCAAGCACTGGTCTTATTGCAAAACTGACTTATGGTGACAAGGTGATTCGGAAACCGATTTCAATCGATCGACCATGAATGTTTCAACTTCGAACACGCCGCTGTCGCCGGAGGAATTCCAGCGGCAATTGACTGATTTCGTCCGGCAACATTTTCAAAACACCTCCAAAACCGCGCGCACCGATGCCGCGCCGGCCGACGAACCCGGCGGTGGTGAAACGGAATCGCGCGAAATGAAATCGGAGGATTTCGAATTCAAACACAAGCCGCGCGAGGTGAAGGAATATCTCGACCGTTTCGTCATCAAGCAGGACGAGGCGAAAAAGGTTCTGAGCGTTGCATTGTGCGACCATTATCATCACGTGCGCCTCGCGCTGGAGGGCAGGGAATCTCCGAATTACGCCAAGCAAAACGTGATTTTGATCGGGCCGACGGGCGTGGGCAAAACCTATTTGATTCGCAGCGCGGCGGAATTGATCGGCGTGCCGTTCGTCAAAGCTGACGCCACAAAATTTTCCGAGACCGGCTACGTCGGCGGCGACGTGGAGGACATGGTACGCGATCTCGTGCGTTTGGCCGATGGCGATGTCCATCGCGCCCAATACGGGATTATTTACATCGATGAAATTGACAAGATCGCGGCAGCGAGCAATGGCAGCGGTCGTGACGTCAGCGGGCGTGGAGTGCAAACCAATCTGCTGAAGCTGATGGAGGAAACAGAGGTGCCCTCGCGTTCGCCCAACGATATCGCGGGACAAATCCAGGCGATGATGGAGATGCAACGCGGCCGCAAAGCGCCCAGCACCATCAACACCAAACACATTCTTTTCATCGTCAGCGGCGCATTTGATGGGTTGGAAAAGATCTCCCGCAAACGGCTGCACGATGCCTCCATCGGTTTCGCAGCCAAAGATCAACATTCCCAGGCCGCGGAGGAAGTTCTTTCCGCGGCGCAAACCCGTGACTTCATCGAGTTTGGTTTCGAGCCGGAATTTATCGGGCGATTGCCGGTGCGCGTAGTGTGTCACTCATTGAACACGGACGATTTATTCCAGATTCTGAAAAGTTCCGAGGGCAGCATCATTCGCCAGTACGAACAGGATTTCGCGGCTTACGATATCGAAATTTTATTTTCGGACGAAGGATTGCGGAAGATCGCGGAACGCGCGAGCAGCGAAAAAACCGGCGCGCGCGGCCTAATGACCGTTTGCGAACGCGTTTTTCGGGAAATCAAATTCGAGTTACCCTCCACCACCGTGAAGCGCTTTGTGGTGACGCCGCAACTGGTTGAAAATCCGGCCGCGGAACTCAAAAAGATTTTGACCGACCCAAAGAACGAGGAGCGAATCGTGGCGCGGCAACTGGTCGATGAATTTGCGCGCCGCTTCCAGGAAAATCACGGCCTCCAAATCCGTTTCACCGATGCTGCCGCGGATTTGCTGGTCAACGAGGCGTTGGAGAAAAAACAGCCCGTGCGCGACCTTTGCGCCAAACGGTTCAAGGATTTTCAGTTTGGGCTGAAGCTCATCACGCAGAATTCGGGCCCCCAGGAATTCGTAATTGACCGCGACGCCGTGGAATCACCCGACAAGGTTTTGAGCGATTGGGTCGTAGCCAGTTACCGGCAGGGCGCGTGATAGTGGCACGGGCGTCTCGCCCGTGAGTTCCGAATCAACCATAGGTGACGGATTAGAATCACGGGGGCGAGACGCCCATGCCACTACGCTAAACTTGGGTGACCTTCCGGTCTGAGCCCAGGGCCGCCACGAAATTAAAAACGTCACGGTGAAGACAAAACGCCACGTCCTCCCGCAATTCCGGCATCGCGCTCAATCGCAATCCATTGCGAGATTGTGACGCGGCTGCCAAGAGATCGTTCTTGGAGTCGGAGTAAACCTGCCGCGCCATTTTTGCAGAATCGGAAACGCCGCCGGGATCAAGGCTGGTCCACAATAAATCACACAACGCGCCTGCGCCCAGCGCGTCCTCATACGCAGCCTGCTCATAGGTGCCGCTGCAAATTAACAGCGCATTTTCGACCGCCGCGCGCGAAACAAACTCCGCCGTGGCGCGAAGATTCAGAAACGAACCCACCAGGACCATTTTCGCGTGAGCGCAGGAGCGCAAGGCACGCGTGCCGTTCGTGGTGGTCATCACGATCGTGCGACCGGCAATTTTTTCTTTCGTAAATTCACGCGGGGAATTGCCGAGATCGAAATCCGTGCCATTCGCTAGCGCTGCCCGAATGCGAACGCCGTCCCGTTCGCCGGCGAGCAGGACCTGCGGCATCCGGCCTTTGATGTCGAGCGCTTCAGGAATATCGCCAACCGGAATGATTGCCTCAGCTCCATTCGCCAGCGCCGTGACCATGGAACTCGTCGCGCGGAACACGTCAAAAATAACGCAGAGCGTATCGTCGAGCGAGCGGCTTTTAAGGGCCGCGAAATCCGCGGGAGTGAAGAGGACGTCGAGATTTCTCATTCGTTTAAAGATGTGGTGGCCGGTGGACCGGCGCTACAGCCTTCCATGTTTCGTTCGCATGTAATGAAACAGGTATTGTTGCGCATAGCCGGCATTAGTGCCGAAGTGCGTTTCCGAAAAATGACGCAGGCGCTTGGCGGAAGCGCGGCGGCGCGGGAAATAAAGCCTTTGCAATGCCTTGATGACCCACACGTCCACGGGAAAGGCGGATTGAAACCCGTACGCAAACAGCAGCACGCAGTCAGCAATTTTTCGGCCCACGCCCGGTAAATTAATTAGTTCGCCTCGGGCAATCTCCACCGGCAATTCCCGCAGCCGTTCGAGATCGATTTTTCCTTCGACGACTGACCGTGCAGTTTCGAGCAGGTAAGGCGCGCGAAAACCCATTTTGCACGCCCGCAAATCCGCCTCGGTCGCGCGCGCCAGGCGGGCAGGGGACGGAAACGCGAAGGCCGGACCGTAAGGCGATCCTGCTGGAATCGGTTCGCCGAATCGCTCGCAGAGCAATGAAACGATTTGCCGGATTTGAACAATTTGTTTGGTCGACGAGAGGATGAATGACGCCAGGCATTCCCACGGGTCCTGCCGCAGGAGCCGCAAGCCGCGGCAGGCGGTCAACGCCGCGCGGATCGGCTCGTCATCGGGAAAAGTCGCGACCACGACGCTCAGATCCAATTCGATCTGCAGATAATGTGTGAGCCAGTGCCAGTCGGAAACCGGCGCTGCGGTTTCAGCAGTGATCGAGAACTCATCCGCGCGCAAACGCACCCAGTGATTTCCAAGGACACCATTCCAGCCGCCATCGATGAATTTCCAACGAAACGCCTGGCCGGATTCGAGCGTCGCGGCGAGGTCATAGTCACGAATGGGAAACGTGATCGACATTTCGCGTTCAGTGCAGGTTGCGGCACTCGAAGAGTTGGATGCAGTGAAAGACGCGGCCACGATAATAGACATTATGGACTCCCAAATCCTTTACGGAATCAAACTCATCCATCAGGCTCTTCGGCGCGGGTGGAGGTTCCGGTTCTGGAAGCGTGAGATTTTCCATGGGCTCACCTTTCAGCCACCGCCCAACCCAGCCGTCCATAAAGAAATTTTGGAGCGTTCCTTTGACTAGCCTCGGAACATGCACCTCTCTCACAAAGATCGCATTCTGGCCCGAGCGGCTTTCTTTGTAACCCGGCCAAAAATAGAATTGATTGACGGCGTTGCTGCTCGTCAGGAAGTAAACCAGAGGGTCCGTGACAACATTCGTGCGCGCTTCGGGCATATAGAAACTCAACTCGCCGGTTGTTCCGTAATGGTCGCCAATGATGAAGACCGGTTTGCCTTCGACCAGCAACTTATCGCGCGCGTCCGCCACGGTTGCGGCCATTTCCCGATAACCACGAACCCGGGTCAGCGGATCAACTTTTGGCGGCAGCGGCTTGCCGGCAAAATGCTGCACCAAATCTGTTTCGTGCATAAATACAATCATGACGAAACCAATAGCCAGGCCGGCAATCAGCCAGCCCTTGAGCGCGCGCACTCCCAGTCGCCATCGTGTGTCCCAGTAAATGACCATGACACAAAAAATCGGCAGCACCGAGGGCGCAATCCAATTCGGCAAAACGCCGGAATGAATGGTGTAAAAAAAGTAAATGAGAAACAGCGGCGCTCCCATGCTGAAAAGATAAACCAGGCGCGGATCGTGTCGCGCTCGCCGCCAGAAAGCAATGCAGGCCCAAACAGCGGCGACAAAAAATATAGGGTTCAACAGCAGACCTTCGACGCCGATAAAACTCGCCGTATCGGCCAGGTGGCTTAACGATGGGTGCCACGGCTTGTTCGCCCCGGCGTTGCTCTCCACGTGCGTCACGGTGATCCAATGATGCTGCTGGTTCCAGACCAGCACGGGAGTTGCGCAGATAATATTCACGAGCAGCGCGAGATACGGACCCGGTTTGCGCAAATGGACCCGCGCCGGTTTCCAAAGAATAAAGAACGCCACCCAGCAGACCAGTTGAAGCAATTCAGTGTATTTGCTCAGAAAGCCCAGCCCCAGCCAAAGCCCTGTCCAAAGCCATGCAGAGATTTTCGCGTCTGGTTGGGCGGCTCGCCAGCCGGCAATCATCGCGGCGGTCCAGAATAAAACCGATAGTGGATCAATGGTCATCAGAATCGAGCCCAACGCCAGCAACGGCGTCGAGCTGATGATTAACGCGAGAAAAAATCCCGCGCGAGCGTTGGCTATCCGCGCGAAAAAACGGAGCAGCAGGAATCCCAGCATCGCTCCGATGACTGGTGAGAAAAACCGGACGCCGAACCCGTTATCGCCCCATAAGTGCGTCCCGAGCCATTGAGTGTAGGCGATAAGCGGCGGCTTGCTGTAATACGAAAGCGCCGGATGCTTTGACCATATCCACTGATAGGCCTCGTCCTCGCTCAATCCGATCAGGCCGCTTTTGAGATACACCAGATTCGCGAATAGCGAGGCGGCGATGAAAATATAACCGAGGCGAAGCCAGTGAGCGTCAAGGCTTGCGTGCCGGGTGTCGAGTGACGGCGGCGCCTCTTCTTCCTCAAGCACCGGTTCGCTCGTCCGCGGCGGAACGTTTATCAGCGAGGGCAGTTTTTCCCACCATAACGGAAACCATTTCCGGCCCACAAAACGCCAAAATGATTCAATCGCCCACATTCCCGCGATGGCATAGCCCGCTCCTAGAATCGCCCCGGCGAGCACGTCGCTGGGATAATGCACTCCATTATACAGCCGTGAGAATGCCACCAGGCACGCCAGCGGAAGCATGAATCTCCAGCTTCGGCGATAAAACACGTAGCAAATCATGGTGGCGGCAAACCAGTTTGCGGCATGAGAGGACGGCATTGAATTGTGATTGGGTTCGCCGGCGGGCGAGCCGAAATCGCTTTGCCAACGCTCCATTCGTGGCACGTGCGCCGCGCGATTTTTAATGGTTACCGCCGGCTGGTTCACGTCCGGCAGCGTGACGAATGGGCGCGGCCGCGCGACGGCGTGCTTGATGGTATTGCAAATGAACGAATCGCCCGGCCATAGAATCAGCGCCAGCATCAGCGCGCAAAGCCAGCCGCGCTTTCCGCCTTTCCAGAGCAGCAACATTCCGACGAGCGCGAGCACAGGAAAAAAGAAACGATTGCCGCTCGCGAACGGCATCACCACGTCAAAAACAGGATTACTCAGTGTCCCGTTGATGAAACGGAACACGCCCACATCCACTGTTTGGAGCCAATGCACGCAGGGAGTTTAATGAAGAATCGCGGAATGAAAACTGAATTGCGAAAATTGGCAACGTATTCCGTGCCACTATTCTATCTGGCTTTCATTTGACCTTCCCCGGCCGGGCTGTTAAAACCCTGCGCGGTTGGCGGTGTCCATACACATGAAAAAAGATGCTCCCAAATACGGACGGATTTTGCTGAAACTGAGCGGCGAGGCGCTGGGTGGCGAAGCGGGCGTGAGCATTTCCGCCACTGCGGTGCAAAGCATGGCGGAACAAATTCGCGAAGTACGCGAGTTGGGCGTTCAGGTCGTGATTGTCATCGGCGGTGGAAATATTTTTCGCGGCCTGACCGGCAGCGAGCGCGGCATCGAACGCGCCACCGGCGATTACATGGGCATGCTGGCGACCATCATCAATTCCCTGGCGCTGCAGGACGCGTTGGAAAAACTCGGCGTGGCTACGCGCGTGCAATCCGCGATCACGATGTCCCAGGTGGCCGAGCCGTTCATCCGCCGGCGCGCTGTGCGGCATTTGGAAAAGGGCAGGGTGGTCATCTTCGGCGGCGGCACCGGCAATCCTTATTTTTCCACGGACACAGCAGCGGCATTGCGCGCCAACGAAATTGGCGCGGAAGTAATCTTGAAAGCCACGAAGGTGGACGGCATCTACGATTCGGACCCAAAGAAAAATCCCACTGCCAAACGGTTTTCACAAATCACTTATCTGGATGCGTTGCAGAAGCAGCTCAAAGTAATGGATTCCACGGCGTTCTCGTTGTGCATGGACAACAAAATGCCGATTATCGTTTTTGATTTGTTCCGCTCACACAACCTCAAGCGCGTGGTCATGGGCGAAAAAGTCGGCACGCTGGTTAGTTAGGCCTGCGGGTTTTCCGTAGTTGATTTTTTTCCTGAAACGGACGATGAATGCTTTATGTCATTCGCGTCACGTCAGGATGCGGGACAAAAGCTTGGACGCCTTTTGCAGAATGAAGGCGTGGAGGCGGATGTTGTCGT
The DNA here is from genome assembly GCA_036272195.1 of Verrucomicrobiia bacterium. GTDB lineage: Bacteria > Verrucomicrobiota > Verrucomicrobiia > Limisphaerales > DASXHY01 > DASXHY01. The sequence goes on from DATAZE010000065.1 coordinate 57,403, forward strand.
TGGTTTGCCTCGCGGCGGGGTCGTGGTCGCGGCGGAGGTTTCTCATCTATTGCATCTTCCCCTTGAAACGCTGGTCGTGCGGAAAATTGGACACCCCTTGCATCGAGAATTCGCGGTTGGCGCTTTGGCCGAAAACGACATCGTTCTGCTCGATGACAAAACGATCGGATCAAACGAGATGACCCGCGCAAAACTGCAGGAGGTCATCGCGGAAGAAAAAGAACGCCTCTGGCAGTATCAGTTGAAATTTCACCACCCGCGAAAATTTGATTTTAGTGGTAAAGCGGTGGTGTTGGTTGACGACGGCCTAGCCACTGGCGCGACCATGGAAGCCGCGGTGTTATCGGCCAAAAAACAGGGACCCAGAAAAGTTGTTGTGGCGGTACCGGTGGCTTCAACCACCGCCGTGCTGAAGTTGGAACACGTGGCGGACTCTGTTTTTGTGCTGATTACCGATCCCGGTTTCGAAGCGGTCGGCGCTTACTACGAAAGGTTTCCTCAAACCAGCGATGACGAAGTCCTGGACCTGCTCCGCGCTGAGCACGCGCATCAACAGGGCATTTCCTAAACCGTCCGGCGCCCCTCATCGAGATCGATAAACTCGAACATGGTTTGCACAGTTCCGGGAGCGACGCCAATTTGGGCCAGACGCTCGTTCAGGCGCTTCGTTGCCGAATCGCGCCAACCCCGCTTGGTCATGTACCCATTCCAAATCTCGATTTCCCCCTCGGTTGGTTTGTGGCCATGTTGAAACGCCCATTCGAGCAGTTGCTCGTCGCCCCTGTCGCCCTTGAGTGCCTCCGCCTCCAACCTTTCGTAACTAATTTGGAGAAATTTGCAGCAGAACGAATCAAAGCTGGTTGGCGATTTTACTCCCCGCGACGCCTCCCATTCCGGCGGAAGTTTGCCGGCCGTCGCCAGCCGCATTTTGTCCAACATGCGCCCAAAATGAACAATGCCTTTAATTTGATCGAAAGGGCTGCGCAGCCCGGGAATGATCGTTGGATAGGAATTTGCCATGGCTGAATAAAGCATCACCCACCTGCTTCCGCAAGCAACTGCCGCCCGGATGATTCCTCGCGCAAATAAACGGCTTGGCCTTAACCCCACTGTAACAAATGTCCTGAGTTGTCCGTCTCACCAGCGTGCTACGAAAAATTTCCCAACAGCTGTTTTTGCCTTAGGTTGCATCTATGCCTGAGTTGCCTGAAGTGGAAGTTCTAGTGCGGCATTTGGCGCCGCTGGTCGAAAACCGTAAGATCCAGAGCGTTGATGTCCGGCGCGAGCGGATCGTCTCGCCGACAACCGTTAAAGAGTTTTCGCGAAAGCTTCGCGACGCGACATTTATTCAACTCTCGCGCCGCGGCAAATACCTCCTGTTTGAATTGCGTGGCCGGCGCGGCGCTCCATTTTTATTAATCGGCCACTTGGGCATGACCGGCAGAATGTATTTATTGCCGGTAAAAATCGTCTTGCCGAAACATGCGGCGGTCGTGCTCAACCTCGGCCCGGAAAACTTTGTTTTCGAGGACACGCGCTATTTCGGACGTCTCACATTAGATGCCAGCGCTGTGGAAGTGCTCGGACCGGAACCATTGGGTGACGATTTCACTGTCGAATACTTTTCGCGCGCGCTCCAACGCTCCGCTCAGCCTGTCAAAATTAAATTGCTCGACCAATCGCTCGTGGCGGGAGTGGGCAACATTTACGCCAGCGAAGCTTTGTTTCGCGCCGGCATCGCGCCGCAATTGCCCGCGCGACGCCTAAAGCCGGAGCAAGTCGCACGGCTTCGCCAATCCATCCGCGACACGCTCACTGAAGCCATCGAACGCGGCAGCACCGTGCCCTTGAGTTTTTCCGGCGATGGCAACCGCGACGGTCTTTTTTATTTCGGCAGCGCTCCGGGCGCGCCGGATTTTTATGAGGAACGTTTGCGGGTCTATGACCGCGCCGGAAAGCCGTGCGTGACCTGTGGCAGTCCGATCAAGCGGATCGTTCAAGGCGCGCGCAGCACCTTTTATTGTCCGACTTGCCAGAAAAAGTGACGGTCTGCCTCGCGATTTAAGCGCCTGGCTTCTGGCATTTAACCGCGCTGAAGCAATCCAGAAAATTTCTCACCACGGGCGATGCATCCAGACGCCGCCACACGAGGACCGTCTGGACCGGAGGCAAACCCGCTGGCAACGGACGAAAGACCACTCCCGGACGCCTTATCTCCACCAGCGTGGCCGTCACGGGCGCGATGCCGAACCCGGCTGAAATCAGCCACATTTTGATTTGGACATCCTGGGCGTATTGCGCCACGTGCGTCTTGGCGCCGGCTTTCACACACGCGCCAATAAATGGATCGTAAAAACTATGTTGTTGGTCGGGATGAATCATCACCAGCCCTTCACCGTTGAAATCCTTCCATTCCAGCCGGCGTTTTTTTGCGAGGCGATGTCCCGCGGGCGCTGCCAGCATGTAGGGAGCCTGCTCGACGAACCGCGTCTCCAGTTCGGGAAAATTGACCGGCGGTCGCAACAGTCCCGCGTCCAATTCGCCCGCGCGCAGGCGGCGCAATTGTTCCGCGCTGGTCAGGGCGGATAACGAGAGCTGCACTCCGGGAAATTTTTGATGAAAATGTCGCAAAACTTTTGCCAGCAGCGGGCCGGTGGCCGGCGTAATGACTCCTACTCGCAAGGTTCCCACCAGCCCGTGCTCCGCTTTCTTCACCAACTGTTCGGCATGCGTCGCGGCTCCCAGAATACCTCGCGCCTCACTTAAAAAAACCTGGCCGGTCTGCGTCAGAAGGACAGAGCGGGTGGTGCGTTCAAAAAGACGCACCCCCAGTTCTTCTTCCAGGTTTTTGATTTGCGCGCTGAGCGCAGGCTGGGCCACGCGCAGGCGTTCCGCCGCCCGCCGGAAATTTAATTCTTCAGCCACCGCGACGAAGTATCGTAAATGTCTTAGTTCCATAACAATCCAACGGGACTGATATTAAATAGCTATCAATAATCGCGCAAGTTTGTATTGGGCAATCTCCCCATTTCAATCCATTAGTGGATGCGGTCGCCCCCGCCCGGGATTTCTTTCCCGTCATGGATAAAGATGTGAGGCGCTCGTTTAGTGGAAAGTTACTGATTTATGTGGATTGTTCGCCTGGCTTTGCGCCGGCCACTCACGTTCGTGGTGGCCGCGTTGCTGCTTTTATTGATTACACCGTTCATTCTTTCACGCACGCCCACCGACATCTTTCCGAACATCAACATCCCCGTCGTGAGCATTGTCTGGCAATACGCCGGCATGAGCGCCCAGGAAATCGAGCAACGCATCGTCTACAACCACGAACGCGCTCTCAGCATCACCGTCAATGACATCGAGCACATCGAGTCCACGTCCTACAATGGCATTGGCGTCATTAAGGTCTTTCTACATCCCAGTGCCTCGGTTCCCGCAGCAATTGCGCAAATCACCTCCATCGCTTCAACCGTCGTGCGCACGATGCCGCCCGGCACCCAGCCGCCTCTCATCATCCAATACAGCGCCTCCACGGTTCCCATTCTCCAATACGCCTTCAGCAGCCCGAAATTGTCCGAGCAGGAAATGTTCGACGTCGTTGCCAACCAGGTCCGCGTCGGCATGGCCACCACCCGCGGCGCGTTGATTCCGTGGCCTTACGGCGGCAAAACCCCCGTGATTTCTGTCGACCTGAATTTGACGGCATTGAAAGCGAAAAACCTCGCGCCGCTGGATGTCGTCAACGCCATCAGCGCCCAAAACATCATTTTGCCCGGTGGAACGGCCAAGGTGGGTCCGACGGAATACGACATCAGCGTCAACGGAACCATCGGTTTGGTCAACGATCTCAATCGTATTCCGGTCAAGGTGATCAACGGCGCCACGATTGAACTGCAGGACGTCGCGCAGGTGCA